>JAABSO010000035.1 GCA_011390335.1 Desulfotignum sp.
GAGCCGGTGCCAGACGTCAACAGCGGTTTCCACCCGGTCCAACTCTTCGAGCAGCCGGGCTTTTTTGGGCAGCAGTTCCAGATATTTCAGCCTGAAATATTCCCTTTTCTGCTCCACCTGTTCCAGGTAAAGATCGTCTGCAAAAAAATCACCCCGGTATAACAACAAAGCCCTGTCATAATATGCAAGGGCCTGTTCATAACGCATGGAGGCTTCATGGCGGCCGGCGGTCTCTGCATAAGCGGTGAACATGCCGGTATCCAGGCAGACCAGGTCCGGATCCAGAGAAACAAGCCCGGCTTTCTGGCGGATGTAGGAATAACCGAAGATGGGGTGGGGGACAGGCTCCAAAGCTTTGCGAACCCGGTGCAGATTGGTCTTGAAGTTTTTCTCCCCGGCCGCTGCTGCGGTATCCGGCCACAGGTCGTTCACCAGGATCTCTTTGGGAATATCCTGCAATCCTCTGAGCACCAGAGATTTGAGCAGCATCAATGGTTTCTGCCCACCAAACCGGTCCTGGTCCAGGGGGTCAGACCCCAGATAGAGTTCAAAATGTCCCAGGGCGTTGATTTTCAGCAGGGGCAGCAGGGCGTTGTAAATCGGGCGCAACCGGCGCACTGCGGTATTCTTGTCCCGGGGGTTCAATACGGCCAGTACGTCATCCATTGCTGTTTGAATGATTCGGGGCGGGCAGGCGTCCATCAGTGATTTATGGTAGGCGGCATCGGATATTTTCCCACCTGATGCGGCATGGATTACCAGGCAGGATGCGATCATCAGGGGGGCTGCCGTGGGAAAAAACAGGTACCGGCCGGCCATCGCTTTTTCCAGGCCTTTTTCCATCATTGTCAGCCCCTCAGTTTTTTGATCGCGCCTCCAGAGTGTCAGCCCAAGGCCAAGGCAGGCTTCGGTATGAATGAGGTCAAAGGCGGTGATTTTAAAAAAATCGAGAACCTCCACAAAATCGGTTTCTGCCTGGTCCAGATCATTGGTTTCAAAATGAATCATGCCGGCCAGATGCCGGGTGAGAAAATGCTGGATACGGCCTTTTTTTTCCGGATCAAACTCTTTGAGTGCCAGTTGGATAAAAGTTTTGGCCCTGTCATATCTGTGTTCATGAAAACAGGAAAAGGCATTGATCCGATGGGAAAGACCCGTGTAGAAATTGTTTCCCTCCAGAACCGCAAAATCGTTCAGGTGATCCGCCAGGGCACGGGCATCCGCAAATTGCCCGGTGTAGACAAAATACAGGGCCTTGACCTCCACAAAGCCCGGATAGAGAAAAATCAGGCCGAAGGTATCAATATCGTTTTCAGACAGTTCCAGCAGGTGGCGGGCCTCTTCGAATTGTCGGGTCTGCAGTGCAAAGTTGATATCAACAATGCGTTTCAATGCCCGGTATTCCGGGTTCAATCCTTCACGGGTCATCCGGCTGATCCGGTTGAGGGTCTGGCTGGCCAGGGACAAATCTCCGGTTTGGACATATGCATAGGTTATGATGATCAGGGCATTGAGGGCAATTGTCTGATCATCGATCTGCTGTGCCATCAGCACGGCATTCCGGCAGGCAGACAACCCGTTTTTGAAGTTGGCATAGCCCGCGATATACCCAAGGCCGATCTGCTGGAGCAGCAAAGCCCTGGCCCAGGGATACCGCTGGGTTGCATGGATGGATACAAGAAGCTGCTCGCCTTTGTGAATCCAGTTTGTCACCACTGCGGCAGGCTCCCGGATAAAGACGGTCGCTTCGATGAGGTAACCGATGGTCAGCAGCATCCCTTTGGTGTCCCGGGTGTTTTCAAACATCTCCAGGGCAGCCCGGAACCGCTGGATGTTTTTCTTTCCACCTTTAATCCGCCGGACAAGGGCGGAAAAAAAGAGCAGCCAGGGGTCCTGTTCAATCCGGTCAAAAGGCAGCTGGTGTATCCATTCTTCCAGTGCCGGTATCCTGCCTGTGATAATACATTCCGTCCCCCTGGCCTTGATGATCCGGATGATGTCATCAAAGGCCCGGGCTCTGACAAAACAGGGGATGGCTGCTACAGGGTCACGTTTTTCCCAGAACACCCTGCCGATCACCTGGTTGAGCTGTTCAAGGTGGTCTTTGCCTTTGGATTTGACAAGCTGGTCAACCAGAAATTCCCTGAACAGCTGGTGGTATGTGAACCGGGGGGGCTGGCTGCCGGTTTCGATGCGCTGGATGAACAGATGCCTTTTTTCAAGTTCGGTCAGGATGGCCAGCATCCGGTCCGGTCCCTGGCCGGGGTGCCGGCCGTCGTCAAAGGTGCGGCTGACCACATCCGGATCGATGCGGTCCATCACTGAGGTATGGAGCAGAAATCCTTGAATGAATGCAGGAAGCGTGTGGAATATTTCCCGGGAGAAATAATTGAACAGGTCGGTGGACAGATGGACCGGTATTTTCATGGAATCGTTGAACTGTCGGATGGACTGGGCTGCCAGTGTCACACCGCCGGCCCATCCGCCGGTGATTTCCTGGATTTTTTGTGCGTGACCCGCGATGAGGGGATTGGTGTTTGACAAAAATGACCGGGTTTCCTCCAGGGTAAAGGACAGATCGTCATTGTGGATGGTGAACAGATCTTTGGTCATCTTAAGCCGCACATAGTCGAAAGGCGGCCGGGTCCGGGACAGAATGAACAGCTTCAGGTTCCTGAAGTGCTGCAGGGTCAGACCATGTATGAGTTTGAATCCGTGCCGGTTTTCTTTGAGATTTTCAAAATCATCCAGCACGATGCACACCTTGCCGGGCAATTCCTGGATCAGCATGGACAGGGAGTCAAGATGCCGGGCAATCCCCTTTTCAACCCCCAGAATACCGGGTGAAAAAGCGATGCCGGCCTCTGATTGTGTTTCTTCCACCCATTGGCCCATGGACCGGAAGAGTCGGTCAAACAGTTTTGCCGGGGCATTGTCCTGTTCAGACAGGGAAAACCACAGCACCGGACAGGGGGTCTGGCGCAAAAACGATGCCGCCAGCGTGGTTTTGCCCTGGGCCGCCTGACCGGTGATCAGGATGTTCTGTACCGGTTCGTGGGCTTCCAGCAGATTGAAAAGCCGTTTTCGGATGACGGGATCCGGAATATGGGGGGGTGTGCAGCGGTGAACCATGTCTGGGACCTTTTTTTGTTACACCGGTGACGGTTCCGGGAAAAAGGCGGCGATTTTTTCCATGCCGGCCATTTGAAATATTTTTATATAGTTATAGGGAAGTGCGCTGAACACAATGGCAATACCTGATTTTTCAATGGGCGTCAGCTGTTCCATCAGCAGGGATATCCCGGAACTGTCAATGGAAAAACTGTCTTCGAACGTCAATACCACCTTTGAAATGTCCTGAAGCGTTGCCGTATCCAGGCAGGATCCCCACAGGGGTGCGGCCGGAGCGGACAATCTTCCGCGCAGCGTTAGTTCCAGGGTACCGCCGGAGGGCGGATGGGAAACCTTCATATCAAATGGAAGATGTCCGGCCCTCTGCCGGCGTTTTTCCGCACGGCAGAGGGCGGCATTCAGGGCATCCCTTTCCACGGGTTTGTTGATGAAATCCGAAGCCCCGAGATCCAGTGCCCGAAGGGCTTTTTCCATGTCCCCGTGCCCGGTGATGACCACTACCTCCGGAGACAGGTCCATCTTCCGGATCCGGTCCAGGACCTCAAGCCCGTCCATGCCGGGCATTTTGATGTCGGTGAACACCAAGTCCGGCTGCACTTTCCGGCACAGGGAAAGGCCGGTTTCTCCATCTTCAGCAATGTGAACATCATATCCATATGCGGTCAAAAAGAGCTTGAACATGGACAGGGTCGGTTTTTCATCATCGATAACAATTATTTTCATTCTCCGCTCCTTGGTGGTGTGCCGGAAAAATAATCTGAAAACAGGTGCCTTTCCCCGGGGTGCTTTTCACCGAAATGGTGCCGTTATAGTCTTTGACGATTCCCTGGATGATGGGCAGGCCCAGTCCAAGTCCTTCCCCCATCTCCTTGGTTGTATAGAAGGATTCGAAAATACTGTCCATCCGTTCCGGTGCAATGCCGGTGCCATTGTCGGTAATTTCCAGGACTGCATTGCGGTGGTCTGAAAAGGTATGAATCAGGATATGCCCTTTTTGATCATCTGTCGTGGTTTCAATTTTTTCATTGATGGCATCCCTGGCATTGGTTACCAGATTGAAAATCACCTGTTCTATCCGGTTGTGATGTGCCAGAACCCTGGAAAGACAGGTGTCCAGATTCAGTACCAGTGCGATATTCTGAAGCGCTATCTGGCGGCCGATGATTTTGTTGACAGAGTGAACGCAGTCGTTGATGCTGATAATTTCACTTGTAAAGCCGGTTTTTCTGGAAAATGTTTTCAGCCGGCCCACGATTTCCGCAGCCCGGGTGACCTGGGTACTGATCTGCGTGAGTACCATGTACAGGTCATCCTTGTCCACAGGCCGGTTTTTCTCGTGCATCATGCACAGGTATTCACTGCCCATTTTGATTGCGTTCAGGGGCTGGCTTATTTCATGGGCAATCCCGGCGGACATCTTTTCCAGGTTGGCCATTTTGCTGGCCTGAATCAGCTGGGAATCCTTTTCCACCAGTTCGGATATGTCGGTGGTCCCAACGATGATCACATCTTCATCCCGGTATTTTGAGGGACTGGTATGGATGTTGACAAAAACGCTGGTTCCGTCTTTTTTGCAGAACGCTGCTTTGGAGCTGCCGATCATGGCCTGACCCTGTTCCGGTTCGATGGAAAAATGATCTTGACCGCGTTTGGCAAGATCGAACAGTTTCATCCCGATAAGCTCCTGAAGCTCATATCCGAAAAGTTCAATGGCATTGGGGTTGGCATCCAGGATCTTAAAAGAGGTTTTTTCCACCACAAATATGGGATTGGGGCCGCTTTTGAAAAGAGAGCGGTATTTTTTCTGGGACTCTTTGAGCCGGTCTGTGGACTCTTTGAGCTGACAGGTCATTTTGATGAAAGAATCGGTCAATCTGGCGATATCATCTTCTTTTTCAGGGGACCCGGGAGGCAGAATTTTGGCAGATCCTTTATCAGGCAGGATATTGAAATCCCCTTTGGTGATCTGGTCGGTGTAGCGGATCAACGAGGAGATGGGCTTGGTTATGTGCAGTGCCAGCCGATGGCTTAAAAAAAAGAAAATAATGGTAATTACGGAAAGAAAGCTCAAAAAAATCAGCCGCAGTTTGCCAATCAGGCTTTCGATATGTTTTTTGTCCAGACCGACATGGACTGCTCCAATGGTATAAATACCTTCTTTCACCGGTACGCTGACATGAAACACGGAATATCCGTGCTGGTCCAATGAATCGATGAACAAAAGGTCGGGATTCCGTTGCTGGACCACCTCTCTGATACCGGGGAAAAATCCCGTGGTAAAGGTGTGTCCCAGTATCTGTCCATCTTTGTCGGAAATGACCAGGTAATAGACAAAATCCTTTCGGTTTCCCAGGCGGGCATCATAGGCGATGGCAGTGAGCTCGACCCGGTTTTCGGTAAGAATAAACACCCTGGCGCTGTCGGCAATACTCTGGGCAATGCCCACCCCTCTGTCTTTCAATCCGCTGGTCAGGCTCGATATCAAAAGCGCCCTTGTGAACAAGGCGATGAGTACACTGACCAGCAGAACAAATCCCAGACATGAGAAAAAGATTTTGTTTTTTAGTGTCAGGTGGTTGAAAAAAGTCATTTGATCAGCACCAGATCGCCGTCTTTGATCACAGTCAGATAAACATGATTCAGCCCCTGGTATTTTCTGGTCCCGAAAGACACCGGATTCCGAATTCCCGGATCGTAATCGTCCATGGATGCAATGGCCTGGAGAAACTGATTCCGCGTCAGGTTCCTGCCGGCCCGTTTGAGCCCTTCACAGAGTATTCTGGCATTCAGATATCCTTCCAGACCGACAAAACTGGGCCGGGTTTCAGGATAATAGGATGCCAGCAAGCGGACATATTCTGCAACACCCGGAAGCGGAGGATTTTTCGTGTCCAGGGTCGGCGGGGGAACCACCTGGGAGACAATCACGCCCTCACCGTCATTTCCCAGCCGCCTTGCCAGCTCTTTTGAGCCAACAAAGGAAACATTGTGAAACAGCGGGGAAAACCCCTGGTACCTGGCCAAAACAATGAATTTGGCACAGGGATCATAGGTTCCGATCATGACCACTGCCTGGGCCCGGGATGCCATGATTTTTTCGAGTCCGACCTCCACATCCAGGGTGCCCCTGACATAAGACCCCTTGGCCACGGGTATCAGGCCGTATTTTTTCAGAGCGAGTTCCGTCCCCCGCAATCCGTCAAATCCGTATTCATCATACTGGTAGAATACCGCCACCCGGTCAAACCCTTTGGTCTGGACCATGTAATCCACCGCTGTCTGGGTTTCCTGGTAATAGGATGCCCGGATGTTGATCAGGTAGGGAGTGACAGGCGATCTCAACCGGTTGGCACCGGTAAACATACCCACCAGCGGGATCTTTGCTTCATTTACCAGGGGAATGATCCGGACGGTGGTGGGGGTGCCCACATAGCAGAACAGGGCAAAAACATCCTCTTCCAGGATCAGTTTCTGGGTATTGTACAGGCACCGGGTGGGATCATATCCATCATCCAGGGCAGTCAAACGGATCTTCCGGCCATGGATGCCCCCCTGGTTGTTGATGTGAAGGATATAGGACATGGCACCCTGGAGCATCTGGGTGCCCAGGTATCCGGCATGCCCTTTCAGTGCCAGAGAGGAGCCTATCTGGATCTCATCTGCTGTTACGCCGCTGGAATCGTCTGACACCAGTTTGGTTTGGGGTGGGGCGGTGCAGGAAAAACCGGCGGACATGCAGCAGAACAGGAGCAGAAATGTCAAGTACCGGGCAGGGTTCATGTTACAATGTCTCCCATAACCGTGATTTTTGCGTTGGGCCAGGCATAGTTCACACCGCAGTGGATCTGCTTGGGGGTCATCACCAGATAGGTACCGCCGGCTGCCGTGGATTCGGCAACCAGCTTTTCCAGGGTTTTGATAGTCCTGTCATACGGTAAAACCATTATGCATGTCACCCCACCCATTGCCTCATTGTTGAAAATACAGACGCTGACTGCATGCAGCCGGCCTGGGATCGCATTTCACAGCGGAAAATGATCCGGAATCATCTGCCGTTCTGGTAACCCTATCCTGAAGCACACTTTTTTGGGATTGTCAATTTTTATCTGGAACAATTGGGGCTGCCCCTCTGAAATCATACAGGTAAGACATATGATAAAAAAATGCGGTTTTGCTGCACAACATTGTCCATTGACTTGTAGCCAGGCAGGCTTATATTTCACATAACAGGCCCTGATGATACAGTGTGTCAAGGTCTTTTTTAACTGAAAGATAAGGAGATTTTCATGAAACTTTCATCCTGCATACCCCAGAAAATGTCCAAATTTGCCCTGGGAATGATTCTGGTTGCAGCTGCGCTGGCTATGACCGTTGTCAGCTTTACCCTTCTGCCGGTGATCGGGCTGGTGCTGGTGGTGCCGATTCTTGCCCTGGCTGTATATGTTTTCCGGCTGCATCTGAATGACCAGTGTGAAATTGATCCCTCTGAAGACCGTTAAAACCATCTCTTTTTTTTGAAATAATACAGGGATGCACCTGCGATGGTGACCAGCACCCCCCAGAAGATGAAATAACTGTATTTGTACTTGAGTTCCGGCAGATATTCGAAATTGGTACCGTATATGCCGGCAATAAAGGTGAGGGGGATGAAAATGGCGGCAAAAATGGTGAGCACTTTCATAATATCATTCATCTTGTTTGCCACAACCGAGTTGTAGATATTCAACTGGTCGGTTAACATATCCCTGTATGTATCAATGGCTTCTGTGGCATGAATGATAAGGTCTTCCATGTCTTTGAGAAACGGCAGGGTTTTTTCATGGATCAGATCGTTTTCAAGTTTTGACAGCTGGAAGACCGCTTCTCGGGCAGGGCGGATCGATTTTCTCAGATAACTGGTTTCCCTTTTGAACAGATGGATTTTTTCCATCACTCCATCGTCTTGTCCTGACAGGATATCTTCTTCAAGGTCTTCAATCTGATCTCCGATGTGCTCGATGACAGAAATGTAATTTTCCACCACCGTGTCCATGAGCGCATAGGACAGATAGTCGGTTCCGGCCCCCCTTATTCTTGATTTCTGCCGCCTGATTCTTTCTCTGACAGGATCAAATACATCTCCGGGCCGTTCCTGAAACGTCAGTACAAAGGTATCTGCCAGCACAATACTCAACTGCTCATTGACAATCTTCTGCGTGTCTCTGTCGAACCGGATCATTTTCAGAACGATGAAGAGATAGGACCCGTAATCATCTATTTTGGGCCGCTGGCCGGTATTGAGGATATCTTCCATTACCAGGGGATGCAGATCAAATACCTGGCCGATATTGCCGATGGCCTCTACATCGTGCAGACCGTTGATATTGATCCAGGTTACCGACCGGGTCTGTTTATAAGGGGCCCCATCTTTGATGTCCACAAGTTCCTTTTCAACAAGGTTTTTGTCATCATAATCAATCAGGCGCATATTTACAGTGTCGACTTTTTGGGTCCCCACAAATATGAGGGCACCCGGACTCTGGCCTTTAGCCTTTTCTCTGTTTTTTAAAAACCGTGCCATTGCTCCTCCGCTGCAGTTTGGTGGGTCACACCGGCTGTTCTAAAAGGGCGCCGGTGTATTCACATATTATCACCCAGTTGGATTGTTTCAAAAATTCCACCAAAATAAAAGGAGATTTTTGTGGCCGGGTTGCCTGCCGTCACAGATGAAAACATTGGCGCCAAAAATGAAACCGCTCCAGCCCTGGAAGACCGTTTGTCAACGCAGAAGCGATGGTGTATAAGAATGCCTGGTATGAAAGGATATGAAATGATACACAGGACGGCATTTGAGATAATATGGTTTTGAAAACACAAGCGATTCCCACTCTGCATGAATGGCTCAGGGGCAATCTGGACAGGGTGGATGCCCTGGTTTTTGATATAGACGGTGTGCTGCTCGTAAATGGCAGAGCTGCTCAGGGAAGCCATGAAGTGCTGGCCATGCTGCGCGAAAACCGGATGCCTTTTTTTCTGCTCACCAATGACGGAGACCATTCCACCCAAGAAAAAGCAGACATTCTCAATGCCGCAAAATTGCAGATTCATTATACGGAGATTGTTTCCTGTGCAGACGGCCTGGTGACCCTGCATGGGGAGAAAAAATTTTCTGGTGATCCCTTTTTTATCATGGGCAACCTGGGCAATCCGTGTTTTGCCCAAAAGGCCGGCCTGAAAACCACACGGGATCTGTCACAGATGGATCACTGCCAGGGCATTATTGTGGGAGAAAAGGGGTATGACTGGGAAACCACCATAAACGCGGTTGTCAATTTTTTCATACATAAACCCGATGCGAAGCTGATTGTCCCCAATCCGGATGAATATTATCCCGGAAAAAACTTTGGGCAGATATGCATCGGGGCGGGCGGTGTGGCCCGGTTTATTGTCCGGGTGCTCAAAACCTATGGGATAAGTTTGTCTCCCATTTATCTTGGAAAGCCGTTTTCGCCGATATTTCAAAAAACCCATGCCCAGTTGGAAGCCTTGTACGACAGGCCTATTCCCCGGGACCGGGTACTCATGGTGGGGGATTTCATCCGATCCGATATCCAGGGCGCCCTGGATTTCGGATATTGTTCCGCCCTGATGCTCACCGGTGTTACCACCACAGATATGCTGAACCGGTCTTCGGTCAGGCCGGATCTGGTGTTTGAAAGACTGGGCTGATCAGGTGGAGCAGGGTTAGATGATGCGTTTGCGAATGGCGGTGACAAACAGCTCAGCCAGTATCACCACCACAAAGATGCTCAACAGAATGACGGACACACGGTTCCAGAAAAAAAGATTGAGGGCCGTATCAAGCACCATACCGATACCGCCAGCACCAACAAGGCCGATAACGGCTGATTCTCTTACATTGATGTCCCAGCGGAATAAAAACACCCCCCAGAAAGCCGGTGCAGCCTGGGGCCAGTAACCCTTGAGAAAAACACTGAACCACGGAGCACCGGAGGCTGTCAATGCCTCTATGGGACCGGGGTCCACCTCTTCCAATGCCTCTGCAAAGAGTTTTCCTACAAAACCGATGGACCTGAATCCGATACACACGGTTCCAGCCAGAGGGCCTGGTCCGAAAACAGCCACGAAAAGCAACGCCCAGACCAGTGAATTAACCGATCGTGAGGACACGAGGATCAATTTGGAAAGCCAGTTCAGCAAAGGGAAGTGCACAATATTATTGGCGCCCAGTATGCCGATGGGAATTGCCATGACAATGGCGAGCAGGGTCCCGAGGGTTGCAATATGCAGGGTTTCCATCATGGCATCATGAATGCCTGCCGGGTAATAGGCAAAATCCATGGGCCACATTCGACTGAAAAGGTCGGCCACCTGGGTGGGGGCATCATAGAGAAATTCGGGAATGATCTGTACGGACCGCAGGGATATGGACAGTGCTACGGCGAATCCGAGAAATACGGCAAACCTGGCCAGCCGTTCAGAAAAGGTGAATCTTTCCCATTTGCGCAAAGGAGCCGGGCTCATTGAAAAACCTTTTTTATCCGGGTAGAAATAAATTCACTCAACATGACCAGGGCGATGATGGAAATAAGGATTGCCGCAAGAAAATCATAGTCAAACCGCTGAAATGCGGCAAAGAGTGTGCCCCCGATGCCGCCGGCACCAACGATTCCCACCATGGTTGAATTGCGCAGGTTGGCATCGAGCTGGTAAGATGAAAATCCGATAAACCGGTTAAGTACCTGGGGGAGCACCGCATAGATGATCACACTCATAAAGGGAGCACCAGAGGCCCGCAGGGCTTCGAGGGGCTTGAGGGATATTTCTTCAATGGCCTCTGTAAAAAGTTTGCCGATAAATCCGATGGAGGCAAAAATCAGGGTAAGAATGCCTGCAAGGGGACCAAACCCCACCGCTTTGACAAACAGTATGGCAAAGATCACCGGATGAAAAGATCTGCAAAGCGCAATAAAGGTACGAAAAGGCCAGGTGATCCAGAGAGGCATAAGGTTCCTGGCGGCAAGCAGGCCCACAGGCAAAGAGAAAAGGATACCAAAGGCAGAGGCGATGATGGCAATTTCCACCGTTTCCATCAGATTTGCCGAAAGCAACTGCCAGCGGGAAAAGTTCGGAGGGACCATTTCCGCTAAAAATTCCGCCCCGTTTCCCAATCCCCTAAGAAAACGTATCCAGGAGACGTCAAGATAATTGGCCGCATAGGCCGCGTACAAAAACGCTGCCAGCCAGCCGGCCCGGGCCCACCAGTTTGTCTTGAAAGCCGGCCCGAAATTTTTTGCTGTATCTGCTGTCATTGGAGCCAGTTCTCACCGCCGTAAATCTTTTTGAGGTGGTCGTTGGTCAATTCAGACGGGGGACCGTCATAGATGATTCCCCCCATGGAAAGTCCAATGACCCGGGCTGTAAAACGCTTGGCAAGTTCAACATCATGGATGTTGATCAGCAGGGGAATGTTATGCTCTCTGGATAAAGAAACCAGCAATTCCATGATTTCGACACTGGTTTTGGGATCAAGGGAAGAGGTGGGTTCATCGGCAAGCAGAACATGGGGTTCCTGCATGATGGCACGGGCGATGCCGACACGCTGCCGCTGGCCTCCTGACAGGCTGTCTGCCCGCTGGCGGGCAAACTCCAGCAGGCCGATGGAATCCAGCAGGGAAAATGCATTGTCAATATCCTTTTGGGGATATTTTCTCAACCAGGCCCGCCAGGAAGGCACGTATCCCAGCCGGCCGCACAGCACATTTTCCATAACCGACAGCCGTTCCACAAGGTTGAATTCCTGGAAAACCATGCCGATTTTTCTCCTGGCCATGCGCAGATTTCTGCCTGTCAGATGCGTGATGTTTTCCCCGCTGATATACACATTGCCGGAACTGGGGGGGATCAGCTTGTTGACACACCGGATCAGGGTACTTTTTCCCGTACCGGAAGGGCCTATGATGGCAACACTGCTCTGGCCCTGGACCGTAAAGCTGATATTGTTTAAAACTGGTTTGCCCTTGACATATTCTTTGCTTAGATTCTCGATGCAAATGGAACGTTGCGGGTGAGCGCTGCTGTCGCTCTGTGCCTCTACAGTCATATATTCCCGGTCTGTTTTTTTTTAAATGAAATCATCATATGGCAGAGCGGCGCCATTTATCCCGAAAGGGCCAAGACAAATGGCGCCTGAAAATATCAACCTGTCCGTTATTGTTTTTTGGCAGCTTTTGCAGCTTCTTTTTCCGCCATTTTCCGCAGGCCGTCCTGGTTGTAGGAGGTGCCGGTTGATGCGGCAATGTCACGGATGACTTTCCAGTCTTTTTCATAGGTTACCGGATAGAACCGGTCCGCACCGCCGAAGGTTTCCTGCATGGCAGGGGTAAACCGATAGGAATAGAAAGCATCTACAATCTTTTTCACAAGGTCCGGATGCAGATTGTGGGCATAACCGAACGAAGAGGTGGGAAATTTGGGGGAGGTGAAAACGATGCGGAAGTCATCCGCGTTGATTCTGCCGGCATCTGCCATCCTGTAATAGACATCAGAGGCAACGGGGGCAGCATCATAATCTCCGTGGGCAACTCCCAGAATGGACTGGTCATGCTTTCCGGAATAGACAACCGTGTAATCTTTATCCGGGACAATACCATGCTGGGGAAAAATTGCCCTGGGGGCAAGGTTGCCGGAGTTGGATGATGCAGATGTGTGGGCAATGCGTTTGCCTTTTATGTCATCCAGTTCCTTGATGTCACTGTCTTTTTTGGTGACAACAATCAGATTATACCCCTGGAAGCCGTCGTGGTATCCCTTTACAGCCATGGGAACATACCCGGCCAGATTGACGGCAAAGCCGGTTGGGCCGGTGGAGAATCCGGCGATATGCAGCCGCCCGGACCGCATTGCCTCTACTTCAGCGGCATTTGACTGCACGGTATAGTAGATAACTTTTTTACCGGTGGCCTCTTCCAGATATTTCTGGAAATCAGCAAATGCATCTTTGTAAACAGCCGGGTCTTCCACTGGTGTGTAGGTGAAAACCAGGGTATTGGGATCTTTCCAATCGGCCGGGTCTTTGGGGGTATCTGCTACAAGGTCCATGTTTTCATCACAATACATCTCATCCAGCGTTCCCCGATTCTTGCAGTCATCTGCAAAGGCAGACACTGCGAAAAGTGAAAACACCATGAAAAATGCCACAATTTTTTTCATCATTTTTATCCCTCTTCAGTTAAAAATTTTTGAAAACCAGGTCTGCCCTTCATCCCGCTGTTAAATTTGGTCCGGCGGGGTTTTCTGCTGGCCTAAATTAGGTCAGCAACCGGGGTTTTGTCAATCAAAATGTCACATCAATCACAGCACTGCATCAGATAATACCCGGCAGGTTTCTATCACTTATACGGCTGTGTCAGGTATTTTTAGTAATTCGTTTCCCAATGAGCAGCAACTTATTACATTTTTGTATTGAATACTATTACATTTATGTTATAAATTTTTTTAATAAATATATCTGTTCAAAAATTTTATTTTTTGTTTTTTCAATAAGTTATGTTCATAATTGGGTTTTTTCTCCGTCCATGGCACTGGTTTTGCTCTTATCACATGCCAGGTTGTTAGAAAACAAATATAAAACCGGAGGAAGTATGAAAAAAATTATGGCAGTGATAAAGCCGTTCAAGCTGGACCAGGTCAAAGAGGCCCTGGCCAAAGTGCAGGTTAATGGTATGACCATCACCGAAGTCAAGGGATTCGGGCGGCAGAAAGGCCACAAGGAGGTGTACCGGGGGGCTGAATATGTCACCGACTTTGTCCCAAAGGTGGAGATTGCTATTGCGGTTAATGACGACATGGTGGATCAGGTGGTCAACACCATCATTACCACGGCCAATACCGGAAAAATCGGTGACGGCAAGATTTTTGTGCAGTCCATTGAAGAAGTGATCCGCATCAGGACCGGCGAGACCGGCCCTGATGCCATTTAACCTGACATATTTGTCACACCTGATATACAAAGGAGAAAAATAAAATGAACCTATTGACTGGTATCATCATCTTTTTGATCTGTTCTGTTTCAGTTGCCGGAGCTGCCGGTTCCGACATCCCCACACCTTTGACCAATAAGGCTGCCATTGACCTTGTGCAGACCCATGCCGACTATGTCTGGACCCTGGTGGCGGCAGCCCTGGTCTTTTTCATGCAGGCAGGCTTTGCCATGGTGGAGGCAGGATTCACCCGGGCCAAGAATGCCGTGAATATCATGATGAAGAATCTCATGGATTTTTCCATGGGCTCTCTCTGCTTCTGGGCCATCGGGTTCGGCCTCATGTTCGGTGTGTCCGGCACCGGGTTTTTCGGCACCAGCGGTTTCTTTTTAAGTGATTTTCAGGTGGGCGGCGATCCCTGGGTTCTGGCCTTCTGGATGTTTCAGGTGGTGTTTGCCGCAACCGCCGCCACCATTGTATCCGGTGCCATGGCCGAACGGACCAAGTTCAGCGGGTATCTGATATATACTGCAGTGGTGACCGGGCTGATTTATCCGGTTTTCGGATCATGGGCCTGGGGCAGTCTGTTCAACGGTTCCGGCTGGCTGGAAGGCCTGGGATTCATCGATTTTGCCGGTTCCACCGTGGTACATTCCGTGGGGGGCTGGGCTGCTCTGGCCGGCGCCATGGTCCTGGGACCCCGCCTGGGAAAATATGATGCTGCCGGCAAGGTTCGGCCCATCCTGGGCCACAACATTCCTCTGGCAGCCCTGGGGGTGTTTATTCTCTGGCTGGGCTGGTTCGGGTTCAACCCCGGATCCACCACTGCTGCAGGCAAGGATATTGCCATGATTTTTGTGAACACCAACCTGGCTGCCGCTGCCGGTGCTGTTCTGGCCATGGTCGTTTCCTGGGTGAAATTCGGCAAACCCGAAGTCAGCATGAGCCTGAATGGCGCCCTGGCCGGCCTGGTGGGCATCACTGCCGGGTGTGCCAATGTCACCCCGGCAAGCGCAGTGATTATCGGGGCCATGGCAGGGGTGATCGTGGTGTTTTCCGTGCTGTTTTTTGACAGGATCCGCATCGATGATCCGGTGGGTGCCATATCTGTGCATGGGGTGTGCGGTGCCTGGGGCACCCTGGCAGCCGGATTGTTCAATATCGGCGGTGTGAGCCTGACGATCATAGGGGTCCAGATTATCGGCATTGCCGCCTGTTTTTTATGGACCTTTCCTGCTGCCTGGGCCATGTTCAAACTCATTGATGCCGCATTCGGCCTGCGGGTTTCCCCGGAGGAGGAACTGGAAGGGCTGGATGCCGTGGAACACGGCGGCAACGCCTATCCTGATTTTACCACCATCAACCACGGCAGCACGGGATATGCCGGTGGTTCCAGTGGAAAAGAACGGCCTGATGAAGCCATGGTTTATGCATCAAAAGGCCTGGCCAGCCAGTCCTGACAGACACCTGTGCCTCTGGACGTAAAATGCCTGCCGTCTGTGCCAGGCGGCAGGCATTTTACGCCGGCACAGCAATACCCCGGTAGGTGAAGCTGGTGATTTTCACGGCATTCTGGTACCGGGCGCTCATCGTCTGGATGGCAAATCCATTGTGTGTGATCAAATCAGAGATATGTCTGTTTAAACTGCATCCCCCGCTGACCCGGTTCCACACCGGGTTGATACGGTCCTGCCATTTTCGGACACCCGTGTCAGGGGCCAGTCCGTGCTCACAGAAAATCAGCCTGCCACCGGGTTTTAATACCCGGCGCATCTGGCCTAAGGCCTGGTGAATATCAGGAATCGTGCACAGGGTATAGGTCACCAGCACCGTGTCCATGGAATTGGTTTCCAAAGGGATTTCTTCACCCGGCAGGCCGATAAATCCAACAGGAAAAGGCAGGCCGGCTGCATTTTTGTTGGCCATTTTCCGTAAGGCATCCGAGGGCTCAAGGCCAAAGAGGTGATCCACTTGTGACGGGTCATAAAACGGCAGGTTCAAGCCGGATCCCATGCCGATTTCCAGAATCCTTCCCCTGGCCAGGGGCACCACCTTTTTCCGCTGATGGGCAAAACTTTTCTGGGCGCATACCCAGTGTGTCAGCCTGGGCAGTATATGGGTGTTGTAGAATGACATGGAAAATACCTACGTCAGCCGTGTACCGTCAGGCACCTTGCTGTCGGGCACGGCCAGTACCACGGCCCCGTCTTCCCGGTGAAATCCGGTAACCAGACATTCTGACATGACCGGACCGATCTGTTTGGGAGGAAAATTGACCACTGCCACCACCTGTTTGCCAAGCAAAGATTTTGTGTCATACAGGTCTGTGATCTGTGCGCTGGACTTTCTGATACCGACGGCATTGCCAAAATCCACCTGCAGCTTGAACGCGGGCTTTCTGGCTTCAGGAAAGTCTTCCGCCGCAATGATGGTTCCCACCCTGAGCTCAACTTTTTGAAAATCGTTCCATTCAATGGTATTCATGTGTAACTCCTTTCCCGGGAATGTGGCTGTATCAAGTGAATATTCATCCCATGCCGTCTTCCAGCGGTGGGCGGGCTAAAATCCAGCCGGTTCGGATGAGGGGATTTTGGAGGCTGCTTCTTCTTCGGTTTCCAGGCGGGGGTCCATGTGCATGGCCACAGCGGAAGTGGTTTCCATGATGACAAAATCCACTTGGTCTGCCGCCGGAACAATCCGGACCGATTCTTTGCGGCGCAGCAGCAGGGTTACGACGGCATAAAGACTGCTGATGCTGATCAGGTAAAAATACAGCCCGTAGGGGGTATCGGAAACAGCCATGACAAAAGAGGACAGCATGGGCCCGAACATGGCACCGATACCATAGCATAACAGCAGAACAGAACTGACTTTGACCACATCCTGGGCATCGAAGATATCATGTGCCCGGGCCACGGCCACCGGATAAATGGCAAAAAATACCCCGCCGAATATGGCTGTGGCCCCCAGAAGTATTGCAAAAGAAGACCGGGCTGACAACAGGATAACTATGGAAATTATAACCAAAAGAATGCCCAGGCCCGGCAGTACCAGTGTGCGGTCAAGCCTGTCCGACATCATACCCACGGGCCACTGGAGCACCAGTCCGCCAAAAACCGTCAGGGTCATGAACCAGGAAATCTGGGCCACACTCAAATGGATCTGGTGGGCAAACACCGGACCCATGGCATAAAACGCGCTGTGGAGCATGCCCGATGCAAAACATCCCAGGATCCCGATGGGCGCTTTTTCAAAGATGGTTCTCATGGCAATTTGTTCTATCTTCGGCAGCTTCGGACGGATGGTATGGGTCACGGCCACCGGAATGGTGCTCAAAACCACAAACATCCCTGCCACCAGAAACAATGTCTGGCTGTGGACATCCCCGACGTTCAGCAATTGCTGCCCCACGGTGCTGCCCATATAGGTCACGATCATGTAAATGGAAAAAATACGTCCCCGGACGGCTGGTTCCGCGCATTCATTGAGCCAGCTTTCAATGACCATGAACAGTCCCATATTGGATATGCCGGCAACAAACCGCAATCCTGCCCACAGCAAAGGGGAGGTATTAAATCCATGAACCATCACCACGGCCGTGGTGACGGCGGCAAAAACCGAAAACGAACGGATATGCCCCACACTCCGGATGATCTTTCTGCACCAGGTGGTGCCGGCAACCAGTCCCACAAAATAGGCACTTAGCACCATGCCCGTAACCTGGGTGGACACCCCTTCAATGGACAGTCTGAACCCCAGGTAGGTATTAAGAAGCCCCAGCCCCATCATCAGCAGGGCCACAGCAGAATACAGTGCAATAAACGGTTTTATATTGGCAAGCATGGCCGGTGTCTCCTTATAAACGACGTGTGTTCAAAAACAAAAGCCAGGGAATATAAACCAAATCATACCATGAGTCAATCATTTTTTTGGTGCCTGAAGCGGGAGATATCCAGGTTCAGCCGCTTGATGATCTTCTGGATGGATGCCCGTTCCAGACCGCTGATGCGGGCGGTTTCCGAGATGTTTCCATGGGTGTGTTCAAACAGCTGGGTCAGATAGTTTCGGGAAAAAATATCCAAAGCCTGTTTTTTGGCATGCTTATACAGGACCGGTCCTTCAGCGGTAATGGCCCTACCGTTATCAGATGAGGTGTCCACCAGGCGGATCAGGGCCAGGTCAATTGAGCCGCCGCTGGAAAACACCACCAGTCGCCGCACCATGTTCAGCAGTTCCCGGACATTGCCGGGCCAGGGCTGGCGGGCCAGCCAGGCCATGGCAGCCGGATCGATTTCCTTGAGCTCCATATTCATCTCCCGGCAGGTCCTGATCATGAACCGACGTACCAGTAACGGAATATCCTCCTGCCGCTCCCGCAGAGGAGGGACATGGACCGACAGTACATTCAGGCGGTAGTACAGGTCTTGCCGGAAGCTTTTGTCCTGAATTCTGCCTGGCAGGTCCTGGTTGGTCAAAGCGATGATCCGCACATCCGCTGTTTTTGAACGGCTGGAACCTACGGGCTTTACTTCCTTGTCCTGGAGAAATTTCAACAGCTTGGCCTGGATGGAAAGGCTGATCTCCCCGATTTCATCCAGGATCAGGGTGCCTTTGTCCGCTGCCATGAAAAATCCGTCCCGGTTTCTATCCGCTCCGGTGAAAGCACCTTTGACATGGCCGAACAATTCACTTTCCAACAGCGGTTCCGGGATGGCCGGACAGTTCAGGGCATGGCAGACAGCTTTGCTGCGCCGGGACAGCCGGTGAATTTCTCTGGCCACAAACTCTTTGCCGCTGCCGGATTCTCCGGTGACCAGCACAGTGTAATCGGTGATTGCTACGGCACTGATTTTTTCCTGGACCTGGTTCATGGCCCGGCTTTCCCATTGCCGGACTTCCGGGGTCAGTCCGGATACCAGGCTTTTCAAACGCTGGTTTTCCCGGGCAAGATCATAATGCTGAACAGCCCGTTCCACTGTATGGAACAGGGTCTGACGTTCCACCGGCTTGGTGATGAAATCCCAGGCCCCTGTTTTCAGGGACTGCACCGCATTTTCCACGGTGGCGAATCCGGTGATCATGATCACACACATGTACGGGTTGAGGTCCAGGGCCTTTTTCATCAGCTCATGGCCGGAGATGCCGGGCATGCGCAGATCCGAAAGCAGCACCCCGATCTCCCGTTCATGGCATGCAGACAAGGCCGCCTCACCGGAAGTGAACCCCAGAATATCGAATGTGTGAAACTGTTTTTTCAAATGTCGGATGATGCCGTTTAAAAAATCGGTATCATCATCCACCACCAGTATACTGAACGCTTTCATATGGATGTCCTGTCGGAGGATTCTTGAGCGGACAAAGCTGACGGAACTGTTGGCAGATAAATATCAAACCGGGTTTGATCGCTGGTGTCAACCACAATGCGGCCATTGAGTTCTGTAACAAATCCGTAAACAATGGAAAGTCCCAGGCCGGTCCCTTTTCCCACCTCTTTTGTGGTGTAGAAGGGGTCGAAGATCCGGTGTTCAATGATATCAGGGATACCCGGGCCGTTGTCGGCAAACCGTAACACCACCTGGCTGTTTTCTGATACGTCTGTTTCAATGGTGATGGTATCCCCGCTTTCCTGGAGTGCATCCACGGCATTGAGCCAGAGATTGGTCAGGATCTGTTCCAGCACAGCCCCGTCACATGTTACCGGCGAAAGTCCCTCTGACAGATGGGTGACGATTTTGATTTTTCTGGATACCGCCTGGGCTTTGAATATCGACACCACCTGAATCACCACCTGATTCAGGTCACAGGTACCGGTAATTGATTTTTTGGGCCGGGACAGGGCCAAAAGATCCTGAACCACCTTCTGGGCCGCTTTGGTATGTTTGGAGATGATATCGATATCCGACACAATCTCCTTGTCGGTCACGGCATCCCTTACCAGGTCGGTGTAACACTGAATGACCCCTAAAGGATTGTTGATTTCATGGGCCACGCCGGCGGCCAGTTTGCCGATGGCCCCCAGGTGCTCGGCCTGGCGCATTCGTTCCTCCATCTGCTTTTCCTGGGTGATGTTCCGGGCATAAACCACAATCTGCAGCCGGGCCTGGTCCCGCCGGGGCAGCGGATACAGATCAATATCAAAATACCGGTCATCACGGGTGTAAATTTCTTCACTCACGGGCCGGCCGGTGCGGGTCACATGGTTCAGAATGCTGCAATCTGACGGGTTTGATATATTGGCACACAAAAATGATTGCAAGGCTGTTTCCTTTTCGTTTTTTGAACCCAAGCCCAGAAAATCATGACCGGCACGGTTGGTAATGATGATATGGCAATCCTCATCAATGAGCAGCAATGGGTCACTGATGCCTTCAAACACGGACTGGAGCATGTCGTGCTGGGATCTGATGCCTGAAAATACATGGATATTTTCAATGAGCACCGCCACCTGCTGCCCCAGGGCAAGCAGCACATCCCCATCCAGATCACCAGGGTCCGGATTGTTCTCCCAGAAAAGAGACAAAATACCCCAATGGCTTTCCTGGGATTTCACCGGAACAAACAGGTTGCGGCCTTTGAACAGGATCTCATTTTTCCAAAGCAAATCCCTGGTTTCATGCGGCAGATCCGGCGCATGTTCTCCCGATTTCCAGGCATAATATTTTTCCGATGATACCAGACAGTAATATACCACATCAGTTGCCTGGTATCGTTTTCCCACGCTTTCCAGCAGGGCGGACAAGAGCTGCCCGGTGGTCAGGGCCCCGCCGAAACCGGTGAGCAGATCTACAAACAGCCGCACATCTCCCAGGTGTTTTGTTGCTTTTCTGTCCAGTTCCCGGGTCCGGTCCTCCACCATTTTTTCCAGGTTCTGGGTATGGTCTTCCAGTTTTCTGCGGGCATCGGAAAGGCACACCGCTAGCTCATCCACCCCTTCGATCAAACCTTCTATCTCATCTCTTTGTTCCAGTTTCTGGATGATACCCTGTTCAGTTTCTCCGGAAAACCGGGTCTTGAAAATCCGGGACAGATCCTGGAGGTTTTTCATTACCAGCCGGTCAAAAAACAGGCTGATCAGACCGATGAAGAAGAAAATACCCAGCAGATAGAGCATCAGGTACTGAAAGGTCAGTTCCTTGGCCGGGCTTTTGATCATGGCCACGGGAAAGCCGGCCACCACCACGCCTCCCACCTCATCAACCTGATAATGAAATCCGTTTTGATCACCGTAAATATCAATGAGTTCGACCGGCGCATCTTTAGGATCTCCATGGCAGTTCATGCACGATGCCATGAACACCACGGGCCGGGCAACCAGGCGGTATTCTTCGCCCCCCACTGAAGTGGTGTTTTCCCAGATCCGGGCATCCGGATTCCGCTGGAAATGCGCGATCAGGTCCGATTCAATCTCATTCGGCTCAGAAGACGGATTTCTGGCGTTTTTTGCCACCCGGCGGTAGTGGTAATTGGATGCATCTTTCAGGTTGAGCCGGGCCATCACTTCCCTGGAAATATAGGAAGAGGACATGGCCTTGAGGATGAAGCGTCCTTCGGGAAGTGCTGCAAACATCTCAGGCCGCAGTTCACTTTTGACATAGTCCTGGACCGCGTCGGACTGGGCCAGGAGCATCTTGGACCGCTGACGGATTTCCGATTCCATGATGGAGTTGATATGAAAATACATGATCAGGCTGATGCAGACACCCAGGGCCAGGATGAACACTACCAGGCCGGTGATGAATTTAAGCCTCAGATTAAATTTACGGGGCTGCATAGGCGGTTCTCCATATTTTCGTTCAACCATGTCACCATAAAGAATCCATCAGTGAATTGCAAGATGATCTGCATCAGGTGCTGCTCCAGGGATACACAGGTGCCAACTTGAGTTTACAGTTACGGTCTGGATGGTTAATATAACTACCTGTATTTATGGTTAATACAAGAAATTATGTCCGGCGGCATATATTTTGCTGTGAATAGCGGGAAGCGGGATAACAGGACAACGGAATAGCAATCGGAAATAGAACAGACACTAACGCGTGTCGGAAATCATTTTTACAAGGAGGGAAACAAAATGGCGGATAATGCAGAAATCGTCCGGGATGTCGGAAAATGGGAATGGTCCGAGCTGTTCAAAAAAGAGGACTGGCTTGCGATCTGGCTGGGATTTATCATTCTGGCTGTCGGGGTGGCCGTGTTTTTACCCCGGCCGCCGGCAGACCTCGATGCAAAGCTGGCCAGGGCCGATGCCGTTCTGGAAGCAGAGGATGAACGGGCTTCGTTTCATACCATTGAATGGCATAAGGCCAATGATGCAAAAACCGGGTTGCGCGCCAGCAAAGAGCCCCATGGCAAAACCCTTGCCAAATGGTTGAGCCGGCCTGCCAGATGGGCTGCCAATCCGATGCAGGCCCTGTACCTGAGCGAATCAAAGGCAGCGGAAATCCGGGAGAATGCCGCAGCAGCATATGCCCGGGCCAAAGAACAGACGGATGCGGCCCTGGCAAATGCGGAAACCGTTCAGGCGACTGCAGCTGCCGCTGGTTTTCAGAACAGGGAGCTGAACAAGGCGGCGGAAACCGCCATAAAGGAATGGCGGGATGCCCGGAAAAAGGAGAGCAGCGCAAAGTCCAAGGCTGAAACCAAGGCCTATAACAAGATCCCCTACCTGATCGGGATCATGATCATTTTCATGCTGTTTTTCACCCCTGGTGCCAAGCTGATGGGGAAAAATCCCGCGTTGTTCATGCAGGGATTTCTTTTTGTTTTTCTGCTGGCCATCGCGGCCGAGATCATCGGCGGGCAGGCCACTTTGCGCAGCTGGGGTTTTGGACCGTTGATCTGGGCCATTCTCGGGGGAATGCTGATCGCCAATACCGTGGGGACACCAAAATTCATCCAGGAAGGGGCCCAGACAGAATATTTCATCAAGACCGGCCTCGTGCTGCTGGGGGCTGAAATCCTGTTCGGCAAAATCCTTGCCATCGGCCAGGCTGGCATTTTCGTGGCATGGGCAGTCACCCCCACCGTGCTGGTGCTGACCTACATCTTCGGTCAGCGCGTTTTGAAGATGGAATCCAAGACCCTGAACATCACTGTATCCTCGGATATGTGTGTGTGCGGCGTGTCAGCAGCCATTGCCACGGCAGCCGCCTGCCGGGCCACAAAAGAGGAGTTGACCATCGCTTTGGGCATGTCCATGCTCTTCACTGCGGTGATGATGATCGCCCTGCCGTCCTTTATCGTGGCGATGGGCATGCATCCGGTTCTGGGCGGGGCCTGGATCGGCGGTACCATAGATTCCACCGGCGCGGTGGTGGCGGCCGGAGCCTTTCTTGGTGAGGTCGGCATGTTCGTGGCCGCCACCATCAAAATGATCCAGAACGTGATGATCGGCGTGATTGCCTTTGGTGTAGCGGTTTACTGGTGCGCCAGGGTGGACTGCACACCCGGCCAGCAGGTGAGCAAGATGGAGATCTGGTATCGCTTTCCAAAGTTCGTACTCGGATTCATCCTGGCTTCGGTCATTTTTTCCCTGATGTTTGAATCCATGGGTGCGAAGGGCACCGCCATGCTGGACCACGGTGTTCTGCGCGGTTTTTCCCGCATTTGCCGGGAATGGTTCTTTATTCTGGCGTTTGCCTCTATCGGCCTGACCTCCAACTTCCGGGAAATGGCCAAACATTTCAAGGGCGGTAAGCCGGTCATCCTGTATGTCTGCGGTCAGAGCCTGAACCTGGTATTGACACTGCTGGCAGCTTACATTATGTTCTTTGTGGTTTTCCCCGGTGTTACCGAAAGCCTGATGAACTAACCTGAATCACCGCAAGGATGGTGTGGTCATGCAAAAAATGGACGTTCAAACCGGGAATATGGTCAAAAAAGGAGGCAAACTGCGCGGCTGGCTTGGTCTGACCGCTGGTCTGGCCCTGATCTGGACCCTGGCCTACGTGATTTTGCCCTGGGGCAGCAAGCTCCCCTTAATTGCGCCGGTCATGCAGGCCATCGCGGTTTCCGACATCGATGCCGGTGCTTACTGGTACACCCAGTCCGAGGAAACCGCTATTGCCCAGATGTATGTCCGCCATGCCATCGGCAGCAAATAGGAGAGAGTAAACCTGAGATTCCGGCCCGGGCAGACCGCGTATTCGGTCCGCCCGGGCCTTTATTTTCCCGAAGAGAAACAAATGCGAAGCAATACACATGCTTTTGCCGGAAGACTGCGTTCCAGGAGGGAACATACCGTGCTTCTGGAGCCCAAGGACTGGATCCAGGTGGGGGGGTGACCTCCAGTTGCAACGCCGCCTGCGGCTACTGTCCCCGTTTCACCCGAAAAAGGTGGGCAGTTCCTCTTCCCGCAGGGCAAGGGCGGCCTTCTGCATCCTTTTGGTCACATCCCTGGCCTCTTTTTCGGGGTGGTAGGCCCGGAGAACGGCTTCATTGACCTCCTCTTCGGCCCGGACCAGCTCTTTTAAAAAGCGCCGGTACTCTGCGGCAGTCCGATAGGTTTTCCTGATCAGATCCTGGTAGCTGGAACCCTGCTGGCACAGCAGTTTTTTGTAGTGATATTTGAGGAGTTCCACTTCCGCAATTTGTTTGTCCTTCACCCGCATCACATTGGGTGAATTCTTAAGATCATCGGAGCTGAAGGCTTCATTGTAATCTTCGTTTTTCCTGCCTGAATCGATCTCCTCCTTCGCCGAATCCAGGGCAAGGAATTTTGAACGCGTCAAGCCTTTGCTGAAATCGTGAACCGCTGCCTTGTATTGCTGGATCTTGTGTGCATAATAGAGGAACAGGATCGGAATGAGGACAAGCCAGACCGATATTTTCGGTTTTTGCAGGACCTGCCTGGCAACGCGGTAGGCAAACTGGTTTTCCTGATTCCAGATGAGATCGTAGGCGGTCTGTTTTTCCCGGGTCATGAAAGGGCTGCTCCTTATTTAGTGTATTTCTCCTGTGCAAGCCCACTTCCGGGCGTATCATAAACGACAAGTATACCATGAAAACAATTGAAGTAAATCGAATTAATGAATTTTATCAACAGCACCTCAGGCGGTTCAAACAGCAGACTGCATATCTTTTGCAGTGAGCACAGATAATGTACCAGAAAAAGTCCAACATTCTCAGGGATCCTGCTCAGACAATTGGATGAACCTTTTTGTTGACAAAAGCCAGGATCTGTCTAATTTTTTGAAAAAATACCGGTATTTAAAAATGGAAAATGTTTATGAAGCTGTTTGCATTTCTTGTTCCTGTTGTAATCATATGTCATGCCTTCCTGCCATGGGCACTGGCAGAGACACCTTCCGCCAGAAAACAACTGGAATACACAATAGATAAAGTAACCAGTATTCTCACAGAATTGACGACTGGAAAAGAGACGGACAAAAATGAACAGATGTCCCTGCTTTGTGACGTTGTCTATGAAAGGTTCAGTCTTGCAAAAACAGCCCGGTTGAGCCTGATGGACCATTGGGGGAAAAGAACAGATGTGGAAAAAGATGCATTTGTTGCATTGTTTGGAAAATTTCTTGAAAACGCCTATCTGTCAAAAGCAGACAGATATCAGGGAGAGCAGGTTGTTTTTGTAAGAGAAAAAATTGATCATAAAAGGGCACAGGTGCATGTCAGGGTCCTCTACGGCGTGCTGGTGATTCCGGCCACGGTAAAAATGCATCTGACCCGGGGCGGACAGTGGATGGTTTATGACGTGGCAGCTTTCGGTATCAGTCTGGTGGGGAACTACAGGGCCCAGTTCAACCATATCATCGAACGCCATTCCTATGAAAAAGTGATTCAGATCATGGAAGAAAAAACAAATGGTCATACCGGTTGTAAGGAGTCATATCGATAAGATCGAACATGGCGATATGGATCACCCTGTTTTACCCTTGTTCTCTTTTACGAGCCGGTCCCGTTCTTCTTTTAATGTTGCTGATAATCCGATTTTATAGATATGCGGGTTATCAAATCTCTTGTATTCCCGGGGCAGTTTATTCAGCTGCTTTCGGCTGAAATCGGCTATCTCCTCCAGTTTTTTCGACGCGGTCAGACGCTTTCCTTTTTCGACAATTTTTTCCAGGAGCGGTTCTTTTGAAAACCCACCCAGGGGTAACGATTTATGTAAATCAATGGGATGATACATGATATCAAAATTTGTTTCATCTGTCAGGGCAACTGCTTCGCCGCCATAGAATAATCCGTCGGGATGGAGCAGTCTGTATACCTGTTTTCTGCCCGGAAGGTTGGTTTTTTCGATACTTTCAGACAGTTTCAGGCGTGGTTCCTTGTTTGCATATGCCAGTTTGTAAACCCCGTCAAGGGCTGCATCCGGCTGGCCGGTTACCAGACTGGTACCTACGCCGAACAAATCAATAGGGGCATTCTGCATCAGCAGGCTTTTGATCACGTTTTCATCCAGTTGATTGGAAGCAGCAATCTTTACATACTGTAATCCCGCAGTATCAAGCATTTTACGGGACTCTCTGGCCAGCCAGGCAAGATCTCCACTGTCCAGCCGGATGCCTTTCAGCCGGTTCCCCGTTTTCTCCATCTCTTTGCCCACTTTTACCGCATTCGGAACACCGCTTTTCAGTGTGTTGTAGGTATCCACAAGTAGCACACAGTCGTGGGGCCGCACTTTGGCAAAGTCGCGGAATGCGGATATTTCATTATCATATCTTTGAATGAAGGAATGGGCCATGGTCCCGGAGACGGGTATGCCGTAATCGCGGCCTGCACGTACATTGCTGGTGGCATCAAATCCCCCGATAAAGGCTGCCCTTGCAGCGGAATATCCGCCGGTTCCCGGTGCCCGCCGCAATCCAAAATCCACCAGTTTGCGGTCTCCGGCCGCAAGCCGCATGCGGCTTGCTTTGGTGGCAATCAGGGACTGATAGTTCAGTATATTGAGAATCAGGGTTTCAAGCAGCTGGGTTTCTATGATCGGGGCCTCCACAATCAATACCGGGCGGTTGGGAAAAATCAGGTCACCCTCCCTGGAAGCATATATATTGCCCCGGAAGTGAAAATCTTTCAGATAATCCAGAAATGCCTTATCCATTCCCTGGGCCTGCAGAAATTTCAGATCTTTTTCATCAAAATGAAAGGTTTCAATGGTTTCGATCAGATCTTCAAGACCGGCAAATACGGCATATCCTCCTTCAAAGGGCAGTTTCCTGAAAAAATAATCAAATGCGGCTGTCTCATCCTGCAAGCCTTTGTGAAAATAGACCTGGGACATGGTGATCTGATAAAAGTCTGTGTATGTTGCAGTGTAATCAAACATAAAAATCTCATTTTTACTTGGTTGTATTTTAAGCAGGCAATATAATTATGTTTGAGGAAAAATCAAATCCAGCCTGATCCCACTGCCCCTGCCGGCATAGTCAGCTTCAAGGACTGCCTGGTTTATGCCCGGCAGCTGGATTGTTTCAGGGTCTTCCCAGCCGGTCACAAACCCCCACTGCCAGCGCATAAATAATATCTGATGCCAGGTGGCGGGCGATGGTTTTGTCAAACAGCAGTTTTGCTTCAGTGGGAAATTCATCGTCCCCTTGCCAGTACAGCACCGCCACCGGTATCCGGGGGGTGATAAAAAATTCAAAGGCAGCATCCGCCATATTAAGCACCGTACCTCCATATTGTTCACACCGGATTTTGAACCCGGTGATATCCCCGTCAAACCGGGAGGCAATCCTGTGCGCAGGAATCTCATGGGGTCCTCTGAAAAAGGTGGCACCGCCGGCAATATCTTTTTCAGAAATCCACTGGCCGGCCGGCTGGATCTCCTGGACACCCAGCAGATAATGCACCAGAAACAGGTCAAAATAGGGATGCAGTGGTTCATGATCCTGGCTGATACAGAAAATTTCTGCCTTTCCAGGATCCACCGTATACTGCTTCTCCCACATTGTTACAGCATAGGTTCCGGCCTCTTTATCATATTCACACAATGCCCGGCTGCAGACATTTGCCGGATTCTGTTGTGCCAGTTGCGTAAAAAAGGTATGGTCCACTAAATCAGCCATTAATCGGTCATTCTCCCTTCAATCGGTTCGTATGGTCAAAGGTTGTGCCTGTTCTGATTCCTCAGGCGCATGGTCAGTTTCCAGCACGCACCAGATCAATGCTTTACCCCTTTGTCGATGGCCTCGTCAGCTTCTTGTTCATCGTCGGCGTCCGGCTGGGGTTCTTCGTTTGCCACAAAAGCGCCGGGATCGTAGTCGAAGACCACGAACAAGGGAAAGTGGTCAGATCCGATGTCGGGAAGGCGACGCAGCTCGACGAGAAAAAAATGCTGGGATGCGAAGGCGTGATCCAGCGGATAACGCAGGAGGCGGCTTCTGGTGTCAAATGTGTTGAATAAGCCTCGGCCTACCCGTGGGTCGAGCAATCCTCCGATCCGTTGAAAAAGATGTGTGGTGTGGGACCAGGCCACGTCGTTTAAGTCGCCGGCAACAATGACCGGCATGCTCCCAAGTTTTTGTACCTCTTTGGCAACCAGCAGCAACTCGGCATCCCGCTTATCGGAGTCTTGGCGTTCGCCGTCTTCCTCCTCTTTGTTACCTTCCTCGACGTCACTGACTTCCTCTTTGTCGGAGCGTTTGGGACCGGGAGGGCGTGGATGCACGCCATAGAGGGTCACGAGCGTTCCCGAACGGAGCCGCACCTGGGAGCGAAGCGACGGAATTTCCGGCTCAATCAAAAACCGGATCTCTGGATTCACCAGCTCCAGTTGGGAATAAAGCAGCATTCCGTACTGATTCTCCTGCGGCTGGTGGAGCGTGTAGGGATAGTCCTCTTCCAGGCCGTCGAGCTGTTCAAGCCACTGCCGGGTCGGCTCGCTGAGCAGGACAATGTCGGGATCGGTGTCGCGTATGAGGTCGCGCAACGCTTTCACTTCACGATTGTTGGAGAGCACGTTGTAGACCAGGAGCGATATGCGGTTGGCATCGTCTTCGGCGCGGCTGTCCGACATTTCTTTGGGATAAAACGTCGTGTAGGGAGCGATGCAAAAGAGCTGCCAGACCAGCGCAAATCCCACCACCGCAGCAAGCGCGTATTCCCATAGCCGCAATCGTCCGCAAAAATGCAACGCCGCATAGCCTGCCAGCGTCAGAGCCATCAGTGCGGCGATCTGTATGCGTGGAAAATCGAAGACACGTATCCACCAAGCGTTGCTACTGATTAGAGTGACTGCGGTACCGCAGACCAACGCCAACGAAAGCAGGCCCGCTGCGACGCGGCAGAAGAAATGGAGTGCTTTTTTTTTGGGTTTTATTGACATGATGCGCTTCGATCAGCGGTAATTTTTGGGAAAAATAGCTCCGCACTTTCGGTTACAGGAAGTGAGACCGATGGAAACCTGATGCTTTAACCTTCTATAGTAATAATAAAGGAAATTATAAAATGCAATAGGGAAAAACCCTGATTTTTTTCATTGTCTTTTTCCTTTAAAAGTCTTGCTTTTTATTCAAAAAACCGGCAATATACAATTCTTTTTTTGCCACAGGATACTTCTCCTGTGGCTTTTTATTGGACAACAAGGAAGCTGATATACATATGATCTGTGCAAATAACATAGCCCTGGCTTATGGTAAACAGGTGCTGTTTAAAGATGTAAACATTATGTTCAAACCCGGAAATTGTTACGGACTTATCGGGGCCAATGGCGCGGGAAAATCCACTTTTTTAAAAATTCTGGCCAGAGATATTGCACCGGATGCAGGCGACATCAGTGTGGGCCCAAAAGAAAGAATTGCTGTTTTAAGACAGGATCACTTTGCCTTTGATACACACCGGGTGCTGGATACGGTCATCATGGGGCACAAAAAACTATATACGGTCATGGCCGAACGCGAAGCCCTGTATGCAAAGCCTGATTTTTCAAATGAAGACGGTCTTAGGTCAGGGGAGCTGGAAATTGAATTTGAGGAAATGAACGGATATGACGCAGAGTCCGAAGCAGCGGTCCTGCTCAAAAATCTGGGTATTGCAGAAACCCTGCATGACAGAAAAATGAAAGATCTTGAGGGTGGCGAAAAAGTTCGGGTGCTCCTGGCCCAGGCCCTGTTCGGAAACCCGGATGTGCTTTTGCTCGATGAGCCCACCAATAATCTGGACATTCACTCAATCGCCTGGCTTGAAGACTTTCTTTACCGGTTTAAGAATACCGTTATTGTGGTATCCCATGACCGCCATTTCATGAATCAGGTCTGCACCCACATTGCAGATATTGATTTCGGTAAAATTGCCGTGTACGCGGGAAATTATGATTTCTGGTACCAGGCCAGTCAGTTGAACCTGACGCAAAAACAGGCCGACAACAAAAAGATCACCGACCGGGCCAATGAACTCAAGACCTTTATCCAGAGATTTTCTTCCAATGCATCCAAGTCCAAACAGGCCACCTCCAGAAAAAAACTGCTGGAGAAACTCACCATTGAAGACATGCCCGTATCATCCAGAAATTATCCGTTTATCCGGTTTACCCCGGAACGGCCCTGCGGCAATATTATCCTTGAAGTGGAAGGGCTTTCAAAGACCATTGACGGGGAAACCATTCTTGATAATGTCAGCTTCACCGTAAACAAAAAAGACAAAATTGCTTTCATGGGAAATAACAGCCTGGCCAAAACCACCCTCTTCCAGATCATTGCAGGAGAGATGGAGCCGGATAAAGGCAGCTATCGGTGGGGAACCACCATCAGCCATTCTTATTTTCCCAAAGAGCACCAGGGGTATTTCAATCAGAACCTGAACCTTATTGAATGGCTGCTTCAGTTTGCCCCTCCCAAAGAGGGAGAAAGCTTTGCCCGCACGTTTTTGGGGCGCATGCTCTTTTCAGGGGAGGACGCCCTCAAAACAACGGATGTGCTTTCAGGCGGGGAAAAGGTGCGCTGCATGCTTTCGCGCATGATGCTTGCCCAATCCAATGCCCTGATCCTGGATGAGCCGACCAATCACCTGGATCTCGAATCCATCACAGCATTGAATAACAGCCTGATCGATTTTCCGGAGGTGGTGCTTTTCACCTCCCATGATCATGAGTTTGTGAATACGCTTGTCAACCGGGTAATCGAGCTCACACCCGCCGGTATTATAGACCGGTTGATGACCTTTAATGAGTATGTGGAGAGTACGGAAGTAGCAAAAACAAGAGAGTTGATGGTAAAAAAGGCGGCGTGACAGAGGTCCTGCCCGGTATACACCAGGCGGTGCCGGGTGCAGTGACAGAATATCTGTTTTACGCCCAGACAATGTCACGATACACATCCGGATCAGTATCTCCCTCGGTTGAAAACAGCAATACGCTGGAGTCGCTGTTCAGGCCGATATCCTTTCTTATTTTCCGGTTATCTTTGTCAGTCATTATTTCAAACAATGCGCCGAGTGTCACAGCACCGGATTCTCCGGAAATGACACATGGATCTTTTGCCAGGGGATTGCCCAACACCTTCATCCCTCTTCGGGCGACCTCATCGGAGCACATTACAAATGCACAGGCAGCCGATTTCAGTATCTTCCAACCCATTTGGCTCGGCTCCCCGCATGAAAGTCCCGCCATGATAGTGGCCAAATCGCCTTTAATCCTGACCCGTTCCCCTTTTTTGATTGATTCAAACAGGCATGGGGCACCTTCAGGTTCCACAACAATAAATTTCGGTGCAGCCCCTTCGGCCAGGCTGACGAGAGATGCAACAATGGCAGCTGCAAACGAGCCGACACCCGCCTGTACAAAGACATGGGTCGGAAGGTTCTCCTGTACCAGGTCGATGGATTCCGTTATCAGTGTTGAATAGCCCTGCATGATATGTAGCGGTACTTTTTCGTAACCTTCCCAGGATGTGTCCTGGAGCAGTGTCCAGCCGTTTTCCTGTGCTTTCTGATTGGCATACATCACGCTGTCATCAAAGTTCAGCCCTGTGACTGATGCCTCGGCCCCATAATTTCTGATGGCTTCCAATCTGATCGGAGAAGAACCTTTTGGCATATACACCACAGATTTGCAGCCGAACAGTTTCGCAGCCCAGGCAACCGCTCTTCCATGATTGCCGTCAGTGGCAGTAACAAAAGTGAGGTGATCATATGCGGATTTGTGAGCAATGATATTATTGTACGTTAATTCATCATCTTTTAATCCGATCACCTCACCCAGGCATTTTGCCATGGCATAGCTTGCCCCCAGGACCTTGAACGCCTTTAAATCAAAGCGAAGGTTTTCATCTTTGATCGACAGCTGGTTTATACCCAGATAACCGGCCAACCCCGACAGCCTGACCAGCGGGCTGGGCCTGTAACCAGGCAGGCTGAGATGAAAATTATAGACATGACGGACTGTTTTTTCATTTGCAAAATCAAACAAAGCGCCCTCGGATGCTTCGGACAGATCATTTATCTGACAGGAAATTACATTTTTATTCATAGGTGTATTCCTTTTTCGATCCGTTCTGCATATGCAATCAACTCTTCCATTAAAATCTATTCAGATACGCCGTTGTGAATGGATTTTAAACGGTTTCGAATCTGTTCAATTCGTTTTATGTTCACACCAAAATCCCAATATCCCACTCGCAATAACCCCGTCAGAAAAACTTGAAACTGTTTTTTCATCCCTTTTAGATACCAAATCAAGACATCAGTATCGACTATCATTTAAAATCTGCCTTTTCTTAAATTCCGGACATGAATATCAACATCTTTAACAAGATCGTTGTCTTTCCACATTCCAAACAAATTGTTTTTTTTATCCGACTTACGCTCATCATAAGGCACTAATTTAGCGCAAGGTTTACCCCGATAAGTAATAATGACTTCTTCTCCCCGGCTCACTGCGCTTAAAAGTTCTTTTGAATAAAACCGAAGATCTTTTGCCGTGGCTTCCATAAAATGCTCCATTCTTTAAGTTTACATTTCAAAATATAAACTTCATCTCGGGATCGGTCAAGCAACCTTTTGACAAGAACTTTAAAAAAAATCGGCCATATATGGCCACTGGTCGCATATGATCTTGTTTTTATGACTTCTCATGGCAACCCGACAGTATTTTTATAACCAATTGATTAAACGAAATCAATTAGATATGAGAAACAACCCTGAATGTTTCAACCCTGGCACAAAGATTGAAATAGAATTGATTGACATAGATTGAATTTGTAAGAAGAAATGAAACGTTCACCCCATAATCGATTCCATGAACGGATGAAATATCGGTTCATGGAAAACCAGGAAAGGATGAAGTCATGCAAATTGATATCTCATTACAACCGATAATTTCTATTCTCGCCGGCGTATTAATTTTTATTATGCCTAGATTATTGAATTATATCGTTGCCGGTTATCTCATTATTATCGGCGTGCTCGGGTTGATCAACTGACCGGCCGATGTGATCGCCCATCATGGTGTTTTGGATAAGAACGTCCAATTTGTCAACAAACCCTTTACCATGGAAGACCTGAAAATCCAGCGCACCAATCCTGTCTGATCCAGACTCCAGCAGATAGGTCAGCTCATCTATCTCCGCAGTATCTGTACCAGCGCCTTTACGTCCTGATTTTTTATTGATAATCACACGTCTGCCCACGCGTCAGGGGCGGCATCCCTGATACAGCCAGGCATGGTTAAACCCTCAGGCAGGGGAAGCACCCCTGCCCGATCTCAGGAGTGATGGTGAAGGGGGGCTGATATTTAATACCGAATTATACCATATCTAAAACCGCACGACTCCAAAAAATTCCAATTCCACTATCAAGCGGATTCCGCTGATGCTTTTTTGCTGGAGCTTGAACATCCATTACACAACTCAATTTAAAGGGGAGTATCAACTATTGAGTTGCGTTTTACAACCCTGAGTGGTATTTTACAACCAAAAACTATCAAGGAGATTACCATGGCAACAGCAGTAAAAGTATCAGATGAATTGGTTGAAAAAGCAAAAATCAAATCAAAAGTGTATAAAAGGTCCATCGCCGGCCAAATTGAATATTGGGCAAAAATAGGCCAGATGATTGAAGAAAACCCTGATCTCCCTCTTCCATTTATTCAAGACATTTTAGAAGGAAAAGAGCAAATTAAAGCAGGACAGGGGACTCCATATGTATTTGGAGAAGGTGAATGATACAAATAACAGAAATAATCCAGTCACCGATTTTTGCTAAACAAAAGAAAAAGTTACACAAAAAACAAATCAAAGACCTAGACAAGGCTGTCAAATCGATTTATCAAAATCCAAATATTGGTGTTGCCAAAATTGGTGATTTACAGGGAGTCCAGGTTTTTAAGTTCAAATCACAGAACCAACAATTATTATTGGCTTGCGAAGTCGTTGAATCGACTTTATATCTTTATACTTTCGGATCTCATGAGAATTTCTATAGAAATTTGAAAAAGTATCTGAAAGAATAACCCTCTTTTCCCGGTCGGTTCCAGATTCCATCCGCACAGATAACGATATTTTCCCTGTCTTTGTCAACTTATCTGCCGCTGGTTCTGCGCTGCTAAAGTTATTGATGCAGTTCAGCGTCAATTCGCTCAGATATAAAAATCTTAAGCAGCGACTGGTAGGGTACGTCTCGTTTATTTGCAATTACTTTAAGCTCATCAATCATGGACTCAGGGAGACGGATGGAAATAGATCGGGTCGAAGGCTTAAGCTTAGGCATAACGACATTTTCTGCATCCGACCAGTCAATATATTCTGAAGAATCATGTTTTTGCCAGAAAAGACGCTCTTCAGCCTCACTTTGAAATGCAGGTGTTTCTTTTTCATTTTAGATACCTTTTAATTTCCGTATCTGTCATATCACGTGCGGAAAGTATTCGTATTTTGTCGTTACGAACGGTAAAAACGGCAAAAAGCAGGCGATTTACATTCGTACGGCCAAGCACATAATATCGATTTTCATTTTTGGAGTGCTCTTTGTCCCCTTTTATAATTAAAGGTCTATTAAAAAATATCTGTTCACATTCCCCGCTTGAAACATCATGTTGGTCCCAATTCTTGGTAAGATTGCCCTGATTCCATTCAAAAAGTGTGTGCATACCCCCCACCAGGGCAGTAGGGATATCCCCTGTCACCGGGCGGATGGATCTGGCCACTGCCGTGTTATATCCTTCTTCAAGATCATACCGGCTTTTCAAGCTGTGGATCATGAACCAGGCAACCGGTTTTCCGGGGACCCGCCCCATTTATCCTGCCTGCGGTTAAAAAACGGCGATAAAAACTGGTTGATCAGATAGCCGGGGGTACAATGCACCTGAACCCCGTCGGCCTTGAAAAAGAAGGAGGCCGAATTCTGCAGGTCCTTTAAAAACATCCGTTCCAATGACCCCTCAGGGCACATGACCCGGGTGGAGATGATTTCAGATACAATGAGTTGATGCCCGTCGACCCGGCATTCCCCCGGAAAAAGCCTGCTGGGAGACGATTCCGCTAAAACAGAAGATCAAGAGGAACCATGTGTTCCAGCACTTAAATTTCATTGTTCTTTCCTTTTCAAGCTAACGGTGCGGGTAACTTGCCGGGCCCGTTGTTTTGCCCGGTCAGGTTCTGCCAGTAAAAAATTGAACATTTCGATGTCAGAGGCGATTGATGATGCTTATTGCTCAACCGAATAGGGGTTCAGGAACTGCCGTCTCCAAAGAAGCTGTTTATCCACTTTGTTTAACTCGGCTTCTTCACAGACCGTTCCCCAATGTTCCTCGATCGTGGTGATCAGTTTATCAAATATGTTACGGGCTTCTTCTTCAGAAAGAAGGAAATTGTGTGCGGTCTTAAGGCATGTCTTGAGTCTGCTCAGATTGTTGCTTCCATATATGCGCATGGCCTGTGAGGCTTCATTGCCTGTGCGGCCCTGGGGGCAGATATCATAGGCAGGTGTCAGTGTCAGTACTTTACCATCCCAAAAGGCTGCATGGTCCCGCGCATGATCATCCGTGTTACCGCACAGAATATTGAAAACAAGCCTGGAGAACATCTCTTTGAGTGTCGGCCTCGGGTTGGTAAAACGATGGCGGATAATCGCGGATAACGTTTCATAGCTGGCGTACCGTGCCATCATGTCATCCAGACAAAAGCTTGTTTTTCTGTTTCAGAAATCATCGCGTACCGTTTTGTTCTTTTTGCGAACAGATTTTGGCAGAAGCGCCAGCTTTTCCCTGGTGTGATGCAGGTGTTTGGCTAATGCGTTTTCGTCGGCATCAAACAGCTTGACGCCGACAATGGCTGCTGCTTCAAATACAGCGCCGATTTCACATTTGGGATTGCCTTTTTCAATACGCTGCAGCATTCCTCTGGAAATTCCGGCACGGTCGGCCAGTTCCTGAGCCGTGATCTTTAGCTCATTGCGGGCTTCACGGATCAACCCTCCGAGTAACATTACCGCATCGCGGCAATAAGGTGAGTAGGTACGTACTATGGATTTTGGCATCCTTACTCTTGATTTGTATATAGACCCTAAAATAGTTTAATGACCTTTATATGGTTCACGAGACTAATAAAAATGACGCTGCTTGTCAAGACAAAAAATTCAGATATTATTCAACCGGACCCATTTTTCAACAGATTTATACGGCCAGGCTTCGAGTCTGCCAAAGCCCGGCATCTGCCTGGCTTTATACGCGACCAGGCGGGGGGAGGAAATACCGCATAAAAACCGTGTCGCAAGGGTCACCGACACGGGTGAATCTGCCGTGTCAAGCAAAGGTTGAACAAGGGCATGATAGTTCATCCTCTCCAGGGAAGGAAGTTGTGATGATACCAGTGTAACCGGTTTTTTCTCCATGCAGACCGAGCATCTCCGGCAGTTATTGTCTAACCGTTCCCCAAAATAGCCGGATAAACTTTTGGCCAGGCACTGATCTGTTTCAAAGAATTCAACCATGGCATGGAGGCGGGAGATTTCTTTTTTCTCCCTTTCGAGAAAAAGATCTGTAAGATCCCTGGCTGTCGATTCCGGATCAAATGCCGAATTGCGTATTTCAAAAACTTCCACGGCAGATTTCGGTTGAAGGTCTATCCATTTTTTTTCATGAAAATATTCCAGGGCCGTGAGCACCCGCTGCCGGTCAGCGCCTGATTCGTCAACCACATTGTCTATGTCGATCTGGGTCCATGTCCTGGCGGTTTTGGAATTATCCAGGATAGTTTTTACGAACTGCGCCCGTTCACCTTTGAATTTTTCAATGATGGCCTGGGCAGGGATCAGGTATTTGAAAGCATAAATTTCAAAATATGTATATTTGGGTGAAATGATGTTGGCCATTTCCAGGTAAACCAGCAGGGTCTTCAGCGGCAGCAGCCGGATGTCCGACTTCCGGCTTACGGCGTATGGACGAAATTCAAACAGGCTCTCTTTGGATTGGGTGATATCCTCCAATACCTTGCGGATGCCATCAATATCAGGGGTATCTCCATACGCAAAATTTTCCAGGACCGGCACCCCGTTTTTATTTCCAAAAAGGCAACACAGAGACGGATTGCCGTCCCTGCCTCCCCTGCCGATTTCCTGGCTGTAACCCTCAATGGATTTTGGCAGGTCATAGTGGATCACTTTTCGAATGTTTTCTTTATCAATCCCCATTCCAAATGCAATTGTTGCGACGACAGTTCGGGTTTTTCCGGCCATAAAATCATTTTGAACCGCTTCCCGATCCTCATTTTTCATTCCTGCATGATATGCCGCTGCATCCAGTCCATTGTTCCTGAGCATCTGAGTGATCCGGTTCGCTGTCTTTTGCAGGGTCACATAGACAATCGTCGGGCCGGCAGGTTTTCCTGCCAGGACCTCCTGAAGCAGCGCGTCTTTTTTTTCTTCAGCCACAGGGCGTATGCGAAGAAACAGATTTTCCCTGTAGAAACCCGTTTTCACGACATTTTCCCGGCTGACTGCAAATTTTTCACACATGTCGTCAATGACCGCCGGTGTTGCTGTGGCTGTCAGCAATAAGGCCTTTTTAATTCCGAATTCTTTTTGATACAAAGGAATTTTAAGATAATCCGGCCTGAAATTGTGGCCCCATTCAGATATGCAATGGGCTTCGTCAACCACAAGCAAGGATACATTCATCTGTCTTAGCTGGGTTCTGAACCTTTCATTTTTAAACCGTTCCACCGCAATCATCAGGATCTTCAATTGTCCCGTCCGGGCCGCTTCAAGCGTCTCCCGGTAATCCCGGGCACTCATCCCGGAGTCCAGTTTCGCAGCAGGGATATGTTTCGATTTCAAAAAATCAATCTGATTCTTCATCAAGGATAAAAGCGGCGAAACAACCAGGGTCATCCCCTGTTCAAGGATCGCAGGCAGCTGATAGCAAAGGGATTTCCCTGCGCCTGTGGGGAAAATGGACGCAGCTGACTTTCCGGCTGTGATCTTTTCTATTACTTGACGCTGTCCGGGTTTGAATGTTTCAAATCCGAATATTCGCTTTAAGGTTTCTTCACTCACTGCATCCGCCCTGGAAATATCCCAGTATTATGGGGTCTGCGCAGGCTTCACAGGCGTTGCTGTATGTCGCAGTGCTCTTGTCTTTTTTACGGCCGCACACCGGGTCATATTCCATGGTGCAGACCTCTGGTCTGGGATCCTTGCAGGGAATGAATACCTGGGCCGCATGGTCTGACTGGGAGAATTTCATGGTGCCGGAATGGAATTTGAGTTCAAAATAGAGATCATCAGCCTTGAAAAAGAAGGAGGCCGAATTCTGCAGGTCCTTTAAAAATATCCGTTCCAATGACCCCTCAGGGCACATGGCCCGGGTGGAGATGATTTCAGATACAATGAGTTGATGCCCGTCCAGCCGGTATTGCCCCCGGATCCGGTTGCAGTCGGCACGGCCTGTAAATGTACCGTCAGTATTGAACCGCACCATGAAGAGGCCGGGTGTGTCCGGACTGTTTTGGGTGCCGTTGTTGTAAAGTGACTGGACCCAGTACCATTCGGTATCCACCAGCATGTTCCGAACCGGCATTCCCCCGGAAAAGGCCTGCTGGGAGACGATTCCGATAAAACAGAAGATCAAGAGGAACCATATGTTCCAGCACGTAAATTTCATTGTTCTTTCCTTTTCAAGCTAACGGTGCGGGTAACTTGCCGGGCGCGTTGTTTTGCCCGGTCAGGTTCTGCCAGTAAAAAATTGAACATTTCGATCTCAGCGGAGACTCCAGCAGATAGGTCAGTTCATCTATCTCGGCAGTATCTGTCCCAGCCCCTTTATGTCCAAATTTTTTATTGAGAATCACACGTCTGCCCCATGCATCAGGGGCGGCATCCCTGATACAGCCAGGCATGGTCAACCCCTCTGGCAGGGGAAGCACCCCGGCTCTCAGCGGCAGCTCAGGTTCGTAAACTGGAATTGCAGGGGGGGGTGTCACGGATGCGGTCCAGATAGCTCTTACCATAATTGAATGGATAAAAAACAGGATTCGGAACAAGCTAAAAGCCTTCATAAAGCTGATTCCGTTGATGATTTTTTTCTGGAGTTTGATCAAGGGATGTATCGATAATTAAGTTGTGTTTTGCAACCTTGGGGGTTGCCAAAACAGGGGATTTACAGGGTGTCCGGGTATTTAAGTTCAAATCACAGAATCAACCGTTATTATTGGCTAGGGTGATGGTAAAGTCCGGATATGCATGGGTCTTTTCAGCCAGGGAATGGTGCACGGTCGCCTTGATGGCCAGTTCCTCGGCTATTTCCCGGCTGAGGCAGTGTTCAGGGGTTTCGCCGGACGCTTCGTTTTACCCGGTCAAGTTCACCCGCTGGCTCGATGGGCTCAGTTATTCCGGAGACATAATTTTAACAGTTGGGAAATAGGTTTGGTATCTTGTGAGTGCCATGATTTCGTCTGTGGTCATTTTAACAGTCGCAATACCACGAAGTTTTTTAAACTTGCGGGTTGCACGGGCTGTTCTTTTTCGCTTTACCAAAAAGACTCGGTCTCCCTCTTGTAAAAAATCAATCTCTGTATCTGGGGTTATCCCTAATTTTTCCCGTATGTTAATTGGTATCGTAACCTGCCCTTTTGTCGTCACTCTCATTTTTCCCTCCAGTATTACGTATTACTGGTAAGGATAATACATGATTTTTGATAAATCAAATATTTTTCATCGAACGCCGCAAATCACCCTGTTCTCCTCAAACATCTCCACTGTCTACCCCCCCCTCAGGTCTGACATGGCTGAAGACAGAATTTCAATTTTCATCACCCGCCCCGTCTTTTTTCCTCAAACATCTCCACGGGCATGGGACAGCTCAGCTGCCATATCATCTGGATGGGCAGTCCTATTCGATGATGGCGCAGGTGACGTAGAGGTGGTTTTTACTCATGCAATTCAGATATTATGTATATTTGGGTGAAATGATGTTGGCCATTTCCAGGTAAACCAGCAGAATCTTCAGCGGCAGCAGCCGGATGTCCGACTTCCGGCTTACGGCGTATGGACGAAATTCAAACAGGTTCCCTTTGGATTGGCTGATATCCCGTATCTTTTTTTAAATCTGACTCTCATAATGGCGGATAGCTGATCTTACCCCGTTAATCATGCTCACATTGCCAAAACAGAAATATTTTGTAAACCAGGCTTCTTTGAGTTTCAGTTGATTGAAAATTTGCTTTTCAGGAAGACCTTTTTTCCAGAGATAAACAATATTACCATAAAGATTTTCCAGGAATTCAAGTTTGGATTGAATATGTTTTCTGCCGTTTTTGTGCCTGGGGTTGTGGCCGCAAAGCAGCGTGTTAAAATCCAGATTTGTCACTTTTTTCAATGATTCGATCTGAATTCCCATGTTTTCATCTGATCTGAAAAATTTAATGTGGTCTGCCAGATAGAGATCCCCTGAGAAAAGAACTCCTTTTTCAGGCAGAAAAAAAACCGTATGATCCTTTGCATGACCAGGCGTATGTACAGGAATCATTTTGCCTGATGGTGTTTCAATGGTCTGCGGAAATTTTTTTACACGTACCGGCGTTGTCCTGCCCCAGACATATTTCTGATAAGGTAAAATGGAATAGGGGTTTTTAAGTTTTTCTGCGGTCAGCCTGTGTCCATATACGTCTGCACCAATAGACTTGTTAATATGTGCTGCATTTCCTGAATGGTCTTCATGGTGATGAGTCAGATAAATCCGATCGATTTTCTTTTCCTGTGCAATGCCGGCCACTTCTTTTTCCATATGGGAAAGACCCGTATCAATCATGATATTATCAAAAATAAAGCAGTAAACTGTCATAAGAGGGGGACCTGCAAGAGACCATCCAAGTTTGATTCCCTGAATACGGAATTCAAATTCATATGTTTTGCAAAATCTCATTTACGTTCCGTCATGTTGAATGTTCAACAACTATGTTAAAAAGCATCACCCGCCCTGCTTGTTCTTGGCCCGACCCCATGACACAATTTGTTGGAAATCCTTACGTTCTATCTATATCTGCTTAATGGGGTAACTCGGTCCCTTCGCTCATTATCCGGATATATTCTGCATAAGAATAAAGGCGATTCCGCTTCTGGCCGGTAATTTCATTTACTATACCAAGCTTTTCAAGTTCACGCAGGCAGGCATTAACTGTAGCAGGTGAAAGTTGTGTTTTTTCCTGGACCCAATTCGGTGAAGCCATGGGTCTCTCGAGCATTGCCTTGTGAACGAGATGGGCCGAACCGGATATACGTTTTAGTCCATTAATGCGCAGCCCATCTTCAGCAGACAGTTTTATCAGTTGCTGGGCGGTTTCAACTGCCTTTGTTGCTGTATGAATAATGGCATCGGCAAAAAAATCGAGCCAGGCCTCCCAGTCACCGGCCAGCCGTACTTCATTCAGAAGTTCATAATAACGTTGTCGGTATGTTTTGAAATAAAGACTGAGATACAGCATCGGCTCTTTAAGTACTTTTTCAGAGCACAACAGCAGGGTTATTATCAGTCGGCCAAGACGACCATTACCATCAAGGAACGGATGAATGGTTTCAAACTGTACATGTGCCAATGCCGCCTTGATCAACACCGAAGTTTTTTCCGGCTGATCATGTAGAAACAGCTCCAGTTTCCCCATACATTCTTGAAGATATTCAGGCGGCGGTGGTACAAAAGCGGCATTACCAGGGCGACTTCCACCAATCCAGTTTTGACTTCTTCGAAACTCACCTGGATCACATTCTTTGCCACGACCTTTCGACAGCAGCACACTGTGAATCTCTTTGAGCAACCTTAGCGAAAGAGGAAAATCCTCTCCAAGTCGTTTGAGACCATGGTTAAGAGCGGCTGCATAGTTGCTTACCTCCTGCGCATCATCCAGGGGAACTCCGGGTTGATGCTCAAATTCAAACATCAGGAGGTCGGAAAGTGATGATTGAGTGCCCTCGATCATAGAGGAGAGCACCGCTTCTTTGCGTACATACATATAAAGGAAAAGCGATGTGTCCGGAAGCAATACTGAGACACTGTCCAGGCGGCCAAGGGACAACAGAGCCCGGTCAAATTTTTCCCTGAGTTCGGAAGACCATTCAATGGGAGGTGACGGTGGCAGCGGGGCTGGAACGAAAGCCTGAGCCTTTTCTCCAACTGTCGATATGTTGATATATTGGCCTTGCAGATCTCTGTTCATATTTTTATTTCAATTATTGAATTAGCATGTTTCTTATTTTAATTTAATGGTTTATGTAAAATAACGAGTACGGTCTGTCAAGTATTAAATATCCAGCGATATGCTCGTCATAGAGCACTTTTGCCGTTTCAATGGTTCTTTGGTTGTTAATTTCCAGCAAGTCAGCATAAATTATAAACGGATGCACGATAGGCTTCCATAGCCGTGACGTTGTTCATAAAAACACAAACTGCACCGTGCAGTTATTGTGTTTTTTTCTGGGCCGGGCAAACACCAGGATGGTATATGCCCGGGTCAGGTGATGCACCAGGTTCTGTCCGGTGGGCGAGTCCAGGGCCGTGTTGGACTGGGATTCCCAGTGCAGCAAGGTCCGGCGCAGCCATTATTTATTGTGCTGCGCGTAACTCCTCCCGTACAACACGACGAAGAACCTCTTCAAGGGGTTGATCTTGGTATTCAATGTGTTTTCTTAGGGCGTCATTGAGCATCGACTGATAGTTTCCCCCTCCTTGTTCCTCAACTTTGGATCGGAACCAATCGACAATATCCCGGTCAAGCCTGATGGTTATCCTGACTTTATTCCCCGCTTGAGGGAGAACTGCACCACGCTTGCCTTTGCTAAAATCATATTTCGCTTTCATATTGCTTCACCTCACTACGCACGGCTTTTCGTGCTGAAATAATGCGAATATTATCGCCACGCCATGTGTAGACCACCACTAAAATGCTACCAAACGCATCCATTCCTATGGTGATATAACGCTGTTCATTTGATCCATTGTCATAAGAGTTACAGCGTTTGGATCATCAAAAACCGCAAAAGTATCGGCAAAATGAATGCCGTGTTTTAACAGATTTTTATTGGCTTTTGATTTATCCCATTCAAACATAGCACACCATATATATGCACATCTGTATGTACATGTCAAGTTTTTAAAGGCGAACGCTCAGAATCTTCAGCATCACCCGCCCCGCCTGTTCTCCTCAAACATCTCCACGGGCATGGGACTGCTCAGCTCCCATACCATCTGGATGGGCCGCTCCTTTTGATGACTCACATGCCTGGCCGGCCCTAAAAACACAAACGGCACCGTGCACTGGTTGTGTTTTTTCCTGGGCCGGGCAAACACCAGGATGGTGTATCCCCGGGTCTGATGATGCACCAGGTTCTGTCCCGTGGGCGAATCGAGGGCCGTATTGGACTGGGACTCCCAGTGCAGCAGGGACCGGCTGATGGGATAATCCGCATACATGGTGGTGGGAGAAAACTCTTTTTCGGTTTTCTGGAAGGTGATCAAAAGGGCATAGGCCTTGATATCCTTGAAATGGAGCACGCCTGTCCCCCGCTGCCCGGCGGATGCCAGGGTGGCCCGGTCAAAGGCGGCCAGGATATCCGTGGCGCTGAATTGGGCATGCACCTCCAGGGAACAGGGAAACGGCAGTTCCGGCACACCCCCTGCAACCGGCGAGACATCCCCGGCATCGGCAGACCGCATCTCTTCCAGCAGTTCCTGGACCAGCTGGGGTTCCCTGGGAGATCCGGTAAAAAGGCTGCTCTCAACCATGGAGGT
>JAABSO010000036.1 GCA_011390335.1 Desulfotignum sp.
CCCTGGGAATGATCTGCAGTCCCAGGTCCCTTATACCTGTCACCAGTGCAGGCACCTGGGATTGTTTTTCCGGCCTGAGAACGGCAACCGGCAGAAACCGTCTCCAGTCTGTGGCATCTGTGGCATGGGCTGTGATGGTGAAAGGATCAAAATAGATATTGTGTTTTCCAATAACAGGACCCAGCCTGCGCATAATTTTCTGCTGAGTGGCAAAATGGGTCTGGATCTGGTGCCGCAGCGTGTTGAGTGCTTTGCTGCAGGCGGAAAGCACCTGGAAAACCCCGGGGTGCCGGGCAGCCTGCCTGATGGTTTCCAGGTCGTTTTCATATTCTGTGAACAGGTGCCTGCGCTTGCCGGGGTTTTCCAGCAGTTCCTGGAACAAAAACGGATTGCGCTGGATGATGAACAGATCCCCCATGAAGCGGTGCAGCAGCCTGGAGGATCTGCCGGTGTGCTTGAGGTTGTCCAGGGCATGGACGGCATCGGATATGTCTGATCCAAAAAGATGCGCTATGATCTGGTCATCAGTGGCAGAGGTGTAATTATAGGGAATCTTTCTTTCTGGATCTCGCATGCCTAAAGTTCAAATGTTTTCATACTGACAACAAGTTCAAGATTTTCAATCTCTTTTATCACCTCAGGCGGCACAGGGGTGTCTGTTTTCAAAAAAATGATATTGCGCTGGCCGTCCTCTTCCCTGCCCACCATCATGCGCGAGATGTTGATCTTGTGTTTTCCCAGGGTATTGCCGATGGAGCCGATGGAGCCGGGCTTGTCCACATTGTGGATCAGTCCCAGATAGCCTTCGGGGATCACCTCCAGTCTGAACTTGTTGATGCGGACAATACGGGGGGCATCCTTGCCGAAAATGGTGCCTGCCACCACATCTGTCCCGGTGTCGGTCACCACGGTCATGCGGATCAGGTTCAAGAAATTGCCGGAATCCTGGGAGGTGGCTTCTGAAATCTTGATGCCATTTTCATTGGCCAGGGAAATGGCATTCACTGAGTTCACCTCATAGGGAATAAATGCATTCAGCACCCCCTTGATGCCGGCAATGGTGACCGATTTCAGGTCCAGATCCGGAAACTTGCCGATGTATTCGACATGCACCTCCCTGATGCCCCCGGTGATGAGCTGGGCCTGCATTTTGCCCATTTTCTCCGCCAGGTACAAGAAGGGCTTGAGCTGGCGCAGCACTTCTCCTGTGACCGAGGGCACATTCACGGCATTGATCACCGTATCAAAGAGCAGGTAGGCAATGATCTGGTTGGCGGCCGCCACCGCCACATTGGTCTGGGCCTCTTTGGTGGACGCGCCCAGATGGGGGGTTGCAACCACCTGGTCCAGGCCCAGCAGGGGCAGGTCCCCGGGAGGTTCAGTGGAAAACACATCCAGGGCAGCGCCTGCCACCTTTTTGGACTGAATGGCATCATACAGGGCGGATTCGTTGACAATACCGCCCCTGGCACAGTTGATCACATACACACCGTCTTTCATCTTTTCAAAGGCTTCTGCATCCAGAAGATCAATGGTGACATCCATCTTGGGTACATGCACCGTGACATAATCTGCCTGCTCATACAGGGTGTCCAGGTCCACATATTCAAATCCCTGTTTTTCAATGTGTTCTTTGGAAATATTGGGATCAAACACAATCACCCGCATTTTCAACCCCTTGGCCAGGTTGGCCACAATGGAGCCGATATTGCCGAACCCGATGACTCCTAAGGTCTTGTTGAAAATTTCCCGGCCCTGGAGCAGCTTTTTTTCCCATTTGCCTGCCTTCATGGAAGCGGTGGCTTTAGGGATGTTTCTGGTAAGGGCCATCATCATGGCAATGGCATGCTCCGCCGTGGTCACGGTATTGCCCCCCGGTGTGTTCATGACCGCCACCCCTTTTCTGGTGGCCTCATCAATGTCCACATTGTCCAGGCCGATGCCTGCCCGGGCGATCACCTTGAGGTTCACGGCCGCATCCAGTAGGGCCTTGTCCACCTTTGTGGCGCTGCGGATTGCCAGGGCATCATATGCCCCGATAATGTTTTGCAGTTCTTCTGCGGACAGACCGGTGTTGACATCCACGTCAATACCTTCCTGGTTTTTGAAAATGTCAATGCCTGCTTCATCCATTTTATCGCTGACCAGCACCTTCATTGTGCATTCTCCTTTTCAAAAGATGTCATGAATTCTGTGAGTGCGTGCAGACTTTCCATGGTGGCCGCATTGTAGATGGAAGCACGGCAGCCGCCAACGGATCTGTGCCCCTTAAGTCCCCCCATCCCCTTTTTCAGGGCATCAGCCACAAATTGTTTTTCCAGCTCCTCTGTGGGCAGCCGGAAGGTGACATTCATGAGGGACCGGGAGCCTTTTTGTGCGGTGGCCTGGTAAAAGTCTGATCTGTCAATCACATCATAGAGAATACCGGCTTTTTTGCTGTTGAATACCGCCATTTCTTCTAAGGTGCCGAATGTTTTTTGTATCCATTTAAGTACCAGACCGATCGTGTATATCCCGAAACACGGCGGGGTGTTGTACATGGAATTTTTTTGTGCATAGGTGGTATAGGAGAGCATGGAGGGCAGGTTTTTGTTTGCGGTTTCCAAAAAATCCTTGCGGATAATCACCATACAGGTACCCGAAGGCCCCAGGTTTTTCTGGGCACCGGCATAGACCAGGCCGAATTTTTCCATGGGCAGGGGCCGTGAAAAAATATCTGAAGACATGTCAGCCACCAAGGGCACTTTGCCGGTATCGGGAAAATCTGCAAACTGGGTGCCTTTGATGGTGTTGTTGGAGGTGATGTGCACATACCTTGCATCCGGGCTGCATTGTATGTTTTCAGGAATACAGGAAAAGTTTTTGTCCTCGGAAGATGCGGGCACACGGATGGATTTTTCCTGGATCTGTGCCTCCTTGATAGCCTTGGTGGACCAGGTGCCGGTGTTGATGTAGTCAGCTGTTTCATCTTTGCCCAGAAAATTCATGGGGATCATGGCAAACTGCAACGAGGCCCCCCCCTGAACAAACAATACACTATAGGTGTCATCCAATTTCAAAAGGTCTTTGGCCCTGTCTTTTGCATCGTTTATAACCCCATCAAAATAGGAAGATCTGTGACTGATTTCAGTGATGGACATGCCTGAACCGTTGAAATTCAAAAAAGAGGCCTGAATCTCTTCCAGAACGGACAGGGGTAATGCAGCAGGACCGGCATTAAAATTGTGGATACGTTGCGCTGTCATAAGAATTCCTTTCTGTATTATGGATTATATATTGTGCTCACGTGTCTTGTGGAACTGAATGTCAGGCCACTCTTCCATAACAAACCCAAGCTGGTATTCACTGGTGGTCATGAAGGTAAGACAGTCTTCTGCATCCAGGGCAAGACTGGTTTGGTTTTTTTGTGTGAACCGGCGCAGTATCCGGTCATCTTCACAGGTAACCCATCTGGCAACCGACAGGTCAATGGATTCATAGCCGGCCAAAACATTGTATTCCGCCTTGAGCCGGGCCATGGTCACATCAAACTGCAGCACCCCCACAGCCCCGACCACATGCATATTCCCCATCAGGGGCCGGAAAACCTGGATGGTACCCTCTTCGGCCAGCTGGGTCAATCCTTTGTTCAACGACTTGGTTTTCATGGGATCTTTGAGCAGCACCCGCCTGAAATGTTCGGGTGCAAAACTGGGGATACCCAGAAATTTCAAGGGTTCTTTTGTGGTAAAGGTGTCCCCGATCTTGATGGTGCCGTGGTTGTGTATACCGATGATATCACCGGGATATGCCTCTTCCACATGGCTGCGCTCCTGTGCCATGAAGATGGTGGCATTGGACAACCGGATATCTTTGCCGATGCGGTGGTGTCTGACCTTCATTCCCCGGGTGAATTTTCCGGAACAGATCCGGAAAAAAGCAATGCGGTCCCGGTGTTCCGGGTCCATGTTGGCCTGGATTTTAAAGGTAAATCCTGAAAAATCGGTTTCAAGAGGATTTACATCCCGCGTCTGGGAAGGCCGGATGCCGGGGGGAGGGGCAATTTTTACAAACGCATCCAGCATCTCTTTTACCCCGAAATTATTGATGGCGGATCCGAAAAATACCGGTGTCTGTGTGCCGTTCAGATACAGATCCAGGTCAAAGGGATCTGATGCGCCCTGGATCAGGTCTACATCTTCTCTCAGCCCTGCTGCCTGGGATTCGGAAATCAATTGGTCCAGGCGCGGATCAGACAAATCCTGGATCAGAATGCCATCCCCGTCTTTGGGGGTGTATCCAGGTGAAAAAATCTCCAGTTCCCTGCCCTCCAGGTTGTATACCCCCTTGAACCGTTTCCCCATGCCGATGGGCCAGGTCAGGGGCACGCATTCAATCTGGAGCTTTTCTTCAATGTCTGCAAAAATGTCCAGGGGCTCCAGCCCCTCCCTGTCCAGTTTGTTGATAAAGGTGATGATGGGGGTGTTGCGCATGCGGCAGACCTCCATGAGTTTTTCGGTCTGGGGCTCCACTCCCCTGGCATTGTCAATGATCATGACAGCGCAGTCCACAGCTGTGAGCACCCGGTAGGTATCTTCGGAAAAATCTTTGTGTCCGGGTGTGTCCAGCAGGTTGATCTCATACCCCTTATATTCAAACTTCATGACAGACGAAGATACGGAAATGCCGCGTTCCTGCTCAATGGAAAGAAAATCGGACAGGGCTGCCCGGTCTGTTTTCCTGGACTTGACAGCACCGGCCTGCTTGATGGCCCCCCCGAACAGGAGCAGTTTTTCCGTAAGGGTGGTTTTGCCGGCATCCGGGTGTGAAATAATGGCAAAGGTTCTGCGTCTGTTTATTTCACGCACATATGCTTTATCAGCTGTTTCTGGTTCCATCACCTGTGTCGTCTTTCTTTTAAGTAATTTCCAGTGAAGTTACTTGCTTTTTTGGTCTGGGCGTGCCCAGAGGTGGACTTTCGATCATACATTGCGGGCATAGTGTGTGAAGTCCCGACATGCAGACCGGCTATTGTTTTTCAGTTGGTTTTTTGGCTTTTGACCGTTTCCGGACCTTAAAAAAATCCCAGATGGCCCAGGGAATTAAAATCAGGCTCAATACCTGGTTAAACAAGGCATGTTCAGCCATGTCAGGGTCGGTGGTCAGCCATCCGTCCCAGAAGCACCAGAGCCCGAATCCCAGCAGCAAAAGGGTAAACACATAGGGACTCATCCGGGGGGGCTGCGGGGGGGTGTTTTTATCTTCGTTGGTCATACATTTCCTGCCCGATATTTTGTGTTAGATGCTGAAAAATTGTATTCTATATCACATCTGTGCTTCAAATGCCATGCCAGGTTATCAGGGAAAAATTAATTTATCCACAATAAGGCCGAAAAACCGGAAGTTTTCAGAGACGAAAATCCATCCCAGATGTTCTGCGCAATTGGCGCATATGCCGATCTGCCAGGCATATCCGACAAACCAGGTGAACTCCACAGAGGGCAAAGATGCGGAAATACACCCCCCTGCCCGGTTGAAGCAGCCGATTTCAAATACATGGCCATGGGGGTTGGCAAATGCATGTAAAAACCTGCCGTTCATATTCATGCGGTTATCAGGTGTTGTCACCGTATAGCTGCAGGTGCGGCAGACGATAACAGGCGAATCAACAAACCCGTTGCCTGGCTTTTCAAGAATTTCAGCATCCGGCTCTTTTTTGCAGATGACAAGCATATCTTTTTTACTTACCTGTTGTCACCGGTTTTTATGGATGTGGTACAGGGTAGCCCCCACCGGTGCAAAGGACAGCAGCACGATATTGACCCAGGGAATGAGAAACAGCAGGCCAAATCCCATGTGAAACCATATGGTATGGCCCAAAAACCCCAGGCGCTCTCTAAAAGGTATCATTTTTCGGGCCGGCACCAGATCTGTATTGTCCCAGGCCAGAAACACACCGGCTGTGACAGCGGATAGAACAAGGATGACAGGTCCCAGGGGGGTAAACAGGCCAAGAACCGTGACCCCCAGGGTGATGATTACGGGAATGACGGCCCTGGGGAATTCCTGGCCCACCAGATAGACAAAAAAAGAGAGCAGCGACGTGTCAGCATAGGAAATTTCCTTTCCCAGTACGATCTTTTCCGTCACCCTGGACATATAGTCCATAATGAATACACCGAAAAGCAGCTGGGCCGTGAGATAGGCCACCACCACAGCCACGCCGGCCAGCAGCAGGGATAATACCCATGATACAAGATGCCAGACATACACCAGCAGACCGTTTTCCGGCATCTCCCATATCAGGGACAAAATACCTTCATGCCAGAAAAAGATCATGCCGGAAAACAGCAGTGCCAGAATCAAGACAATGACAAACCGCAGCAGGCCGAGCCATAAAAGCCGGCGATGTTTTGCGGCAAAAAAAACACCCTGAATATTATATTTTATTCCGGAAAAAAAATCCACGCGCCAGCCTTGCATCTCAGGATAATCATACTTATTTGTGTACTATAAAAATAAGCTGCATCAAATTCAAGGAGAATCTTTGATGGCAATATATTATGTGGATGGCAGATTTGTACCCAGTCACGAGGCCGTGATTCCGGTGGATGATCTTGCCGTCCTGCGGGGATTCGGCATATGCGACATCATGCGGACATTCAACGGGATGCCCTATTTTCTGGATGAACACATCAAACGGCTCATGGCATCAGGAGAAAAAATCGGCTTGTCGCTGCCATGGACCATGGATGAAATAAAAGCCATCGTGCGTGAAACGCTGAAAAAAAACCTACAGACAGCTGAAGCCAATATCCGCATTGTGATAACTGCGGGTTCCAGCCCGGATTTTTTAACCCCCAGCGGCACCCCCCGGCTGATTGTCATGGTCACCCCCATTAAAAAACTGCCCCAAGAGTGGTATACCAAAGGGGTCAAGGTGATAACCATTGTTCAGGAAAGGCCCCTGGCCGGTGCCAAGGTAACCGCGTATATCCCGGCGGCCATGGCATTGAAACAGGCACAGAAATCCGGTGCTGTGGAGGCCGTTTATATAAATTCACAAAACCAGGCCCTGGAAGGCACCACCAGCAATCTGTTTGCCTTTTTCGGCCAGACCCTGGTCACACCGCCGTCAAAGGGTATTTTAAAAGGCATCACCCGGCAGCTGATTTTATCTCTTGCCGAAGATCTTTTCCAGATCGAAAAAAAAACGGTGCTGCTTGACCAGCTGCTAACAGCGGATGAGGTGTTTATCACCGGCACCAACAAAGGAGTGGTGCCGGTGATACAGATTAACGACACACTGATTTCCAAAGGCAAACCAGGAAAAAACACCAAAAAACTGATTCAGGCCCTGGACCGGCACGCCCGTGATTTTTCATCTGAACACACCCCTTAAATACCGGCACACACCGTTGGCAAACCCGGTTTGGGAATGCAGGTGATCAGATAGGTGCTGTCATTGGTAAACTCTTTGTAGGCAACCGGATCCATTTTCCGGATCACATCCGGACCCAGGTTAAAAAAATCCTGAAAAAAAGAAAAAAAGCTTATCTGCGGTACAAGTGGTGCACCATTTTTTGCAGCAGCAATCTCCCATACAAGAGGTGTATCTTTTGAAATGACGCTGTTGGATAGAATCTCCAGCAGTTTTTTTTCAATATGAATGCAGTTTTTTGTGCCGGTACTCTCCAGCCTGGAGGCAATATTCACCGGCTTGCCGATGGCAGTGACAATCCGCCGGTTAAAACTGCCTAAGGGCCCCACAAGAGATGCCCCGTGCGCCATGCCCGCCCTGAAGTCCAGGCCTATGCCATGTTTTTCCACAAGGGTTTTGACCCGATTTTCCCGGTCCAGGGGATGGCGCCCCTGTTTTAATGCATGGATCTGGTTAAATACGGAAGCTATGGCGATTGTCATGAGCATCAGCCGCTCCGGCAGGCCGGACGGCCCATTTTTATCCGGGGCGTCAAATGCTGCCATGTTTTCCACAAAAACCGCATCCCCTAAAAAATTGTCAATCCGGCACCCGTATGCAGCTGCTGTATCTGCAGCGATTTCATGGCAGAGGTTCAATACCAGAAAAAAATCCCTGGGGCTGAGGCAGTTTCTGACAATGCTTGATCCCACCATGTCCATGAATGCATACACACCGTTCGGCTCATTCATGGGGGTCATGCGCAGCTGCTTTGCTGTGACCGCCCCCACTGCCTTGAGATGGGTTTTCAGCTCATCCATTTTTTGTATTTTTTCATGCAGCTGGACAAAGGCATGGCGCAGGTCTCTTTCCTTGCGCCAGATGATTTTTGCGGCCCGCCGTCCCTTTGCCTGTCCCAGATGGGCCAGAGAAGCGGTTTCAATGGCTTTGATAAGCATGTCAAACCGGGTTTTCAATTGCCGGCAATAGGTCTTCCTGTCTTTTTCAAATAACAAAGGATCCACGGTGTTGCATACAATGGCCCCGTAATCAGGAATGTACACTGATACAAAATTGTCCGGTTTGAACCAGTGAATGATGTCCAGGTTCACCTGTATATCTGATAATGTCTCAAATTGTCTGCCGTCATAGGCAGTCACGGACAGGCTGCCCCCTGATGACTGCCGCATATGCTTCTGGGGGATATGATCGATGAATAAAATTTTTATGCCGCTGCCGTAATACTCCTTGTGTTTTCGCATCACATGGGCGATGACCCCCTGTGTTTCCTTTTGCCTGCCATACGCATCTGCCGCAAACAGCCGTATGGGGGACAACTTTATCCAGCGCAGCACAGCAGGACCAAAAAACTTGAATCCCAGGCCTGTCATCCCTGTGCCGTCCAGCTGGTGCACAATCCCCCGGTCCCATCTATGGGGCGGTAAAAATTTTTCTCCGGTATGATCTGTTCCATATACCACACCGGCCAGCCTGGCTTTTAAAAGACGCCGGCTGAAGCGCAGAAGCAGCCCCAGTACATTTTTTTTTCTGAAGACAAGGCGTTCAAACCGATGGATATCCGGCAGATCTGCAGTCATTTTTATTACCCAGTGTTGTGTACCACGCCGGCAGCGGGATGTTTTGAACAAAGAAGGTCAGGAAAACCGGCAAGCACTTGAAACAAGTATCTTTTATATATCGCGGCCGGTTTACAAAATCCAGCAAAAATATAAAAAAAAAGACAATACTGCGATCTGTTTTATTTTTTCCGGCTGTATCATCCCCTGTGAAAAAAGCCGGGGACATTCAGACAATGGCTTTGAGAATTTCTTTTGTTTTCACAAGGGCTTTTGCCATTTGGTTGGACTTATACCCCAGATCAAACTGGACACACAATTTTTTGACAAAGAAAAACCGGGCAATTTTCTGCCATTTTTTTTCCAGCTGATGGGGTGAAATTTTCATATGGGCGGCGGAAAAGGTCAGAACCAGCGCGGCAGGGTCTATATCCAGGCGCTGGACTCCCGCCTTAATGGCATAGACCCTGAGCATGATTTTTAAAAGCATGTTTTCCGCCTGCCTGGGCAGTTTTCCATACCGGTCGGTTAATTCCTTTTTTATGTCAGCAATATCAGATACCTTGTCCAGCCTGGAAAGGCGGCGGTACAGGGTCAGCCGCTGTTCAACTGATTCAATGTAATCTGCAGGAAACCCGGTTGATATACCGGCATTGATCTCAGGATCCAGAGGTGCTGTATAGGTGTCTCCTTTCAGACCATGGACTGCCTGATCCAGCAGTTTTAAAAACATGTCATAGCCCACGGCTGCAATATGGCCGGACTGGGATGCACCCAGGGCAGTGCCGGCCCCCCGGATCTGCAGGTCTTTCATGGCAATCTGGAACCCGGATCCCAGATCCTTGTATTCCATGAGCGCGGAAAGCCGTTTTTTGGCATCTTTGGAAATTACCGACTCATCGGAAATGAACAGATAGGCATAGGCCTGGTGGTCCCCGCGGCCGATGCGGCCCCGGAGCTGGTAGATCTGGGCCAGTCCGAACCGTTCCGCCTTGTTTATGATCATGGTGTTGGCAGCTGGGATATCCAGGCCGGATTCAATGATGGTGGTACACACCAGCACATTGATCTCCCTGTTGACAAAGGCAAACATGATCTTTTCCAGCGCGTTTTCACTCAGCCGTCCGTGGGCGATCCCGATCTTTGCTTCCGGCACCAGTTTTTGCAGGTTTTCCGCAATTTTGGAAATGGTTTTGATATTGTTGTGCACAAAAAACACCTGGCCGTTCCTGGAGATCTCTTTTTGCACGGCATCTTTTACAATTGCATCCTCATAGGTGGAAATATAGGACACAATAGGCTGGCGGTCTGCGGGCGGGGTTTTGATGACACTGATATCCCGCATGCCGGTCAAAGACAGGTGCAGGGTCCTGGGAATGGGGGTGGCGCTCAATGCTAGCACATCCACTGTGCTGCGCTTTTTTTTAAGAGTTTCCTTGTGTTTGACCCCGAACCGCTGCTCTTCATCGATCACCAGCAATCCCAAGGATTTAAAATCCACATCCTTTTGCAGCAGCCGGTGGGTGCCGATGACAATATCCATATCTCCCTGTGCCAGCTGCTTTATGATGTGCGCCTGTTCTTTGCGGCTGCGGAAACGCGACAGGCAGGCCACATGCACAGGATAATTTTTGAACCGGTCCTGGAAAGTGGCAAGGTGCTGTTCCGCAAGAATGGTGGTGGGCACCACCACAGCCACCTGTCTGCCGTCATTGACCGCCTTGAATGCCGCCCTTACTGCCACTTCGGTCTTGCCGTACCCCACATCCCCGCACACAAGCCGGTCCATGGGGGTGTCCGATTCCATGTCCAGGTGCACATCATCAATGGCCCTGAGCTGGTCCCGGGTTTCTTCATAGGGGAAAGTGGTTTCAAAATCATTATAATAATTGTCCGGCCGGCTGAAGGAAAACCCTTTGTTGATTTTTCTTCTGGCATACAGATCCAGCAGATCTGCCGCCATTTTTTCCACCTCCTCTTTGGCTTTTTCTTTGGATGTGATCCAGGCTTTGGAGCCGATTTTATCCAGCACCGGTGTATATCCGTCCACACCGATATATTTGCCGATCATCTCTATGCGGTCCACCGGCAGGTACAGCTTGTCTTCGTCCTGATAGACGATCAGGATGAAATCCTGTGATATACCGTTGACAACCAGGCTGCACAACCCTTCATATCGCCCTATCCCGTGCTCCATATGCACGACGATATCCCCGTTTTTCAATTCCTCCGGGGCGATCATCTGTGTTTTCACATCCTGTGAACGCCGTTTTATCCGCCGCAGCCGCTTTTTGCCGAAAATTTCATTTTCCGTAACAAGGGCCAGACCCTGGTCCTCTAAAACAAACCCTGCAGACAGGTCCGCCAGCATGTAATATATGCCGGCAGGCTGTTTTGCGGCAGTGTAAAAATCATCCACCAAAGAAAGTTGCATCCCATAGGGAGCCAGAAGGGAAGTCAACCGCTGGGCCTGTGATTTCTGGTGTACCACACAGACAACTTTTCTGTCCTGCTCCATGTGGTTCTGCAGCCATTCCACCAGGGGTTTTAACGGGGTATCTGACGCCTTTTTTTCAACAAGCCCGCTGGACAGGCCTTCATTGGTTTCCGGCCTGAAGTGAAAAACCTGTGCAGATTGTTTTTCTGGAGCAACTGCCAGTTCTTTGAAAACAAGGTGTTTTCTGTTTACCACCTGTGCTGAAACCTGGTCAAAGGGCAGATAAATATCTGCCGGCTGAACGCACAGTCTTTTTTGTGCTGCAACGGTGTGAAAGTTTATCTGGGCCGTGTTTTCAAAATCAACGGCCCTGGATGCCAGAAGATCCGGAGAATCCCAGATGATGCAGGTTTGCTCTGACAGATAGGCAAAAAACGTATCCAGATCGCTGTATACAATTGAGAGCATGCTCTCGATACCGGGAAAACGGCCGGTATTGCGGGTTTGTGTGACATATTCTCTGATTTTTGCCGCATCCAGACCAGCTTGTTTGCCTGCCGCACGCAGTCTTGCCAGAATATGGGGCAGTTCCTGTTCCGGGATCACCGCTTCTGTGGCCGGAACAATTATGGTTTCCGATAATTGTCTGATACCCCGCTGGGTATAGGGCGAAAAACTGCGGATGGATTCCACCAGATCTCCGAAGAATTCCATGCGTACCGGGTGGGTATCACCCGGCACAAACAGATCCAGAATCCCTCCCCGCACCGCATATTCTCCAGGGTCCTCCACCAGAGAAGTCCGGGTATACCCGCCGGCTTCAAGGCCGGCTACCAGGGCATCTCTGTCGGTCTCTTCATTGGCCATGACAAGTTCCAAATTTTCAAGGATGGTTTTTTTGGGAATCAGTTTCTGGAGCAGGGTGTCAATACAGGTCACCACCAGACAGGGGTATGACCTGTGTTCCACCAGACGGGACAACACCGCCATGCGCTGGGTGGAGGTCTGTCTGTGGTAGGACAGGGATTTAAAGGGCAGGATATGGTATTCCGGGAAAAAAAGAACAGCATCTTTGCGGTCCGGAAGAAAAAACAGCAGATCATCCATGAATTTTGCAGCACTTTTGCTGTCCTGCAGCACCACCACCATGTCACAGGATATGCTGGTAAACATCCGGGCCGTCAGAAAAGCCTTGTGGGAGCCCTCCTTTTGGGTGAGCACCAAAGCGCTGTCACAGGACTGCATATGGTCAATAATGGGAGATATCATGGACAAGGGTATAATATTGTTGGAAACAGTATGGGGTCAAGGGCCAATGTAGATTACTGGCCTTCATTTAAAGGAAGATGGTCAAAGAATCAAGTCCTAAATTGCCATGGTATGTACTATTTGAACTTGTTTGCCAGATCATTGTCGATCACGTAGATGCAGACTTCATTGGCCCCCTGGCTGGTATATCCGAACTTGGCTGACAAATTGTCAATGAGAAACTTCACATCTTTTTTGATGCGCTTGTCATGGGTCCTGAATTTTTCCGTATCAAAATCCTTGATGGCGTTTCTGAAGTTTTCATTGTCGATAAACGGTTCCAGCACCCGTTTTTTAAGATTGTGGACATATCTTTCATACAGGGAGGAAAACAACCGTGTATCAACAATATCCTTTTCCTGAATCATGATTTCATGTGTCAACGTGCGGGTGGTATATTCCTTGAGTACATCATGCCGGATCTCTTCGCGCCGTGCTTTGTTCAGATTTTCAGACAATAGCCTGTTTTCTATGCTTTCTAAAAATGCTTGTGTCACATGGAGTTCCTCTTTGGTAAAAATACAGTGCACCACGGAATCCAGTTCATTGGTTACAGCAGAGATATAATTTTTGATATCCTTGGTGATCTGGTCTTCATTATAATAGTACAAAGATTCTTTTACCTGCTGGAGCACGGTGTAGTCGTACATGCGCAAGAGAGAGGACAAAAACCCTTCAGGAAGCAGTTTTGTGGGCCCGGTGTCCAGTTTATTGAAAAAAGTGCACAGATCCGGCATATTGATCAAACGGTCTTCTCTGGCATATTTGGAATAAAATTCATCAAAAATCTTAATGGAATCCCTGCCCGACAGCCCTTCTTTGCCGTAAATTTCAGATTCCGCAATAATCTTTGAAAGCATTTTCTTATCCAGACGCCGAAGATCATCATCATCCAGCCATTTTGGAATATTGCCGGAAAATATTTCCATTTTCAGCAGCATGAGTTTGTCATCACAAAAATTTTTGTATTTATCCGGTTTGTCGACCCATTCTTCAAGGGCTGCAGACCGTTTGCCGCTTCTTGTGCACACAATGATCCTGGCAAAATTGTCCAGCACCATGGGCAGAAAACTGCCCTCTATATGCCGGCCGAATATATCCAGGTAGATCTTTACTTCTGTTTTCCAGTCCAGTACATAGGGGATATCAATATATCTGATACGGTCCTCAAAAGAGGGAAAATCCCTGATATTGCGTTTGTCTTCCGGGTTCATCAATGCGATGAAAAGCGCATCCACCCGCTCTTCCATATTTTCCACCTTGTGCACCCCTTCGGAAATGATGTTGTGCAGCTCCACCAGGCGGTCTATATTGTGGGATTTGATATCCATGAGGGCATAAATCCCGTTGTTGATCTTGGCAAAATTGGAATAGGTGTACTGGATGAGATTGGAATCCTGGAACAGTGTATTGATGCGGTTCTGGAGCATCTGGTTGGAAATGACATTCTGTTTGGATGGTTTGTCCCCGGGGTTGAACACGGAAATACCGTTGCCGATCCTGCGGTTGACGTAATAGGGTCTGGCAAAGAGCATTTTAAAGACCTCTTTGGGTTTTTCAAGTCTTTCCAGCAGTGCATGGTAGATGGAAGAACATACGGTGCAGGTCTCTTCTGTGAATACCCATTCATATTCCTTTTCCGTGAACAGCTGCCATTTGAACTGGTCGTTTTTGATTAATTCATCCAGCACTCCCCGGCGCTGTTCCTTTGGTATGACCAGAAACGGATTGTCATGGGCCAGGCAGGGAACCTCAATATAATCGCGCTCATGTATGGCCAAAGGCAGGGCTTCCGGCTTGCTGAACGACCTGTCATTTTCTTTTTCAACATACTGGATCAGGCGTTCAAAAGCGGACATGGAAAGAGAAGGGTCCTGGTCATGCAGTTTTTTGATGTTCAGACGCCAGACAATCTCATACCTGAGTCCCTCGTCCGTGTTGGCATAACTTTCAAATTTTTTGAGCAGGTTGTTTAAAAAGGTGCTTTTGCCGCAGCCATGGGGGCCGTAAAAGATATAGATGCGGTTCTGCTGGGCCCCATGGCGCAGGTATTCCATCTGCTTCATGAACCGGTTGGCAAAAAGCATGTCCGGAAAATAGGGGTTGTCCGATCCCTCCACAAAAAGTTTTGTACAATCATAATGGGTAAATGCCAGGTTGTCCTGCTCACCCGTCACAGGGTCTTTGTATTCCTCCACATGGGCCTTGACCATATCATGGAATGACTGGAATATGTTTCGTAAAATCTGGGAAGGCCGGGACTTTAAAATATTTAAAAAATCCTCAAAGGAAACAGGCTGGAGCCGCTGATAATCCTGGATATTTCTTTCCAGAAGTCCCATGACCTGGCCGACAGATTCTGTTGAGACCGCTTTTTCTTCCATCATGGGCTATAACTCCTGCTTTTGCAGTTTACGGTCCTTGATCACATACCGCACCCGTTTCCATTCAATGGGAAGCGCTTCTGGCGCAGGGGCTGTACCTGGTGCGGAAGGATCCCAGAAATTGGTATATCTGGGATCCTTCTGGGCCGTGGATTTTGGCTCACTGGTTTCCAGGTGTACCGGCCCCCCCCATAAAAATTCAATGCCGATCATGGTATTTTCTATAAAATCAAATTTCAACGGCTTGTTTTCAAACCAATGGTTGAGGTACAGGATACCGTCTTTGGTTTTGTCGGCATCAACGCGGATATCAGGTGGATGGTACAGGGTATTGATGACCATCTGTTTATAATCCTCTGCTTTTTTGGACTTGATATAATACTGCCAGGTCATGTTCTGAGAGTTGATCCGCCTGCCGGCAACAAACAGTTTGTGCCTGTCCACAAATTCCTGGTCCAGAAAAGAATTGATGAATGTAAAATCATTCATGTCCTCTCTGACCGTAAAGATAAATGACCGGCCCGTATTTTTGTGCGTGTCATATTTTTTTTTGAGAACCGCATCCTTGAGAAGAAAATAATCAAAAGAATATTTTCCCTTGTCTTCCATTTCATGGATATGTTCAAACAGGCGCATCCCCAGGGCATAGGGATTGAGACCCACCTTGGGCATGGCTGTCACAGAGGCATTGATTTTTGCATAATCTGCTTCATGTCCGCTGATTCTGTTATCCGCCATGAACAGATTCTCATGCCAGAAAGAGGCCCACCCCTCATTCATGGTTTTGGTGCGCATCTGGGGCTGAAAATACAAAGAGGTGCTCCTGACAATATGAATCACAGACTTCATCCATTCATTTTCATCTTTTTTCAAAAAAGGGGAATACCGGAGGATATATTCCATGATATCCATCCGGGGGGGCTCTTTGTGCGCAATCTGCTTTTGAAAGAGTTCTTCAAATTCCGGATACCTGCCTGTCACCTGGTCAAAAAAATCGGTGCTTTCTTTTTTGCACTGGTTGTACCGGTCGATCTCCTTTACATATTCATGCTGGGGCACGGATCTGATCTTCTGCAAAAACAGATCAAAATAAAAATCGGTTCTGGTGGGTTTTTTCGGTGTGTCATGTAAAAGGGTGCGGTTCAGGTTCTTGTGAAATCCAACCAGATTGTCCATTCCCCTGGCAAATTCAATAACATAATCCAGCCACCTGGTTTTTTCACTCCGGAGCTGGGCAATGATCCGCTTGTCTGCCAGGGCCTGTCCGGCAAGGTCGATATCCCAGGTATTTTTATAAAACAGGTTGTTCTGGAAGAAATCAATATGCGCCAGAACATGATAAAAAATCATGACATTGAGCCAGTCCGGGTTGTTGTCATTGTAATAGGAAATGGCAGGCCGCGTGTTGATAACGGTTTCAAAGGGGTTTGACGGATAAGCCTCATACATCCCTTTGCCGGACAATACCCTGACGTCATGCACCCAGTAATCATAGAGTGTGGGAATCATCATTTTGGGGGACAGTTCAATCAGATCCCTGTTGGTGACAATATATTCAAGGGTTTCATCATCAAACCGCAGACCGGCATCACGGGCACGCACCTTGCACTCTTCCATGATACCTTTGACATGTTGACTGACAAGTTCCATTCACAGCTCACTTTCCGGCAGACCAGCGCAACCGTTTCTCAGGAAATCAGGGTCTTGATGCCCTGGATAATCCGGGAATCATCCACATTTTCCGCCATGACATCCAGCTTGATAAGGTGTTCGCGCCTGGTCAGAAGGCCTGAAGATTGAATGTATTTTTCCACTTCCGTCTGTTTGGACCCCACATAGGAATGTTCCACTATGGTTATCCCGATCCTGGCTGCATAGGTCAGCATTTTTTCGATTTCCGCCAGGGTCTGTTTGCCGTCCTTGTCCCAGTCATCTCCGTCTGTTCCGTGGAACACGTAAATATTATAGTCCCGGGCAAGGTTTTCTTTTTCCACAATATCATTCACCAGTTTAAAGGCGGTATACACCTTAGTGCCGCCGGCCACTTTATAAGAATAGTATTTTTGAAAATCAGAGACTTCCCTGGCTTCTGTGTCATGGAGAACAAACCTGGTTTCCACCTGCTTTTCATACTGGTATACCAGCCAGGAATAGAGCATCACATGCTGGGACACTACGGTCTGGGTCACCTTTCCCCCCATGGAACCGGAATAGTCCCGCAGAAAAAACACCAGGGCCTGGGATTCATACTCTTTTTCTCTGGAAAGAATCCGGTAGATCAGGTCCTGGGGGGAAATAATGAAACCGGTGGTGTCAATGGTTGACACATCCGGGATTCTGCCTAAAGAGATGTTGGTTTCAACAATCTTTTTCAAGGTGGCTTTTTTATCCAGTACCTGGCCGACGCCCTGGTTCTTGTCGGTGAGATCATACACATATCTGGCCAGAACTTTTTTCTTGCCCTTGTCTTTTAAATTGGGGAGTTCAAAATCCTGGGAAAGCACTTTTCCCAGCTCATAGGCATTGGCCTCGATTTCATGCGCACCTCCTTTGCCCTCGCCAGGTCCTTCTCCATCGCCCTCGCCTTCCCCTTGGCCATCTTCTGGCCGAATGGGCTGTTCACCGATGATATCCCCTTCCTGGCCTTCCCCTGTACCGCCTGTGGGTTCACCTTCTCCTTGTTCCTGTTCCGGAACAATATCATCATGCACAAATTTTTCTTCCACTGTGGTGGGCACCACAATGATCTTTTCCCTGCCGCCAGCCCCGGGCTTGACGATCTGTCCAATGCGGATTTTTCTTTTAAACCCGTCCTGTTCTCTTTTTTTGTCCCTTTCAAGGAGTTCATCAAGGGTTATCATGCCGCCTCCTTAGGGTTTTAGTTGTCATCTTCCTGGCTGCAGAAATACTCGATGGTCTTCTGGGCACAGGTGCGGCAGTACCCGAGTTTGTCATTCATGGTGGTGATCATGCGGTCATAGAGCTTCTGGTTTTCTTCATTGGTGCGGTTGGCCAGGGCCCCGATCAAAGATCCGGCACCGGCAATATCGGATTTGAGCCGGACATCGGTGATGGCCTTGACCAGTTCCAGGTTGTCCATAAAATCATAGTTGGGGTCCACCGATAGTTTCTGACCGTAGATCTTGCGGATGGAATTGCGGAAAGAAGCCCGCTGTTCTTCTGTTTTCAGCCCCAGGCGTTCCTCCACGTTTTTGATGTACCGTTCATCTATTTTCAAGGCCCGTAATTCACCGGTCTGGGGATCCTTGTATTTCCACATCATGTCCGGTCCCAGGTGTTCGGCATCAACACCGATGATCATGTTCACATAATTGCGCACATCTTTTTTAATGGCAAGGGGTTCATCCATATAGGCGTTGAACATCTCTGTCATGATGCGCTCCCTGTAAAGGCCCCTGGCAACTTTCAGATCTTCCATAAATTTGGCCCGGTCTGCCGGCTCGTGGACATAATCCAGCACGGTCCGCTCCAGAGAGGTGAAAATATCCAAGGCAAACATGCACTTGCCTTCATTGGTTTCAGAAGATTCCAACAGCAGCTGTACCGCCCTTCCCAGGTTCCGCTGTCCCAGCCCTTTCTGGCCGAACCGCTTGGTGATGTCGGTATCCTGATTCAGGGTATCGATGAGTTCTGCCAGGGTTTTCAGACTTTTTTCTCCGGCCACCTCCCCGGCTGCCAGCTTCATGGTTTCCACGGGGGTGAGCTTTTCCGATCTCGGCAGGCGGGTTAAAACCACGGCAACCGATGCAGCATAGTTCAGGTTGGGGTCCTGGTGGAGTATCTCATGGGCCAGCGAGCGCTTGACATCCTTACCGATGGCATATTCCGTCAGGGTTTTTTGGATCTTGTAATCCGTGTTATGGGCCACATAGCAGATGCGGCAGCGATCAACAATAGGGGCTTCCTCTCTTTCAGAAAGAAAGGTGTCAAATTCCGAATTGTTGCTGGTGGCAATGATCAGGGTGTCAATGGGCCACTTGAACCCGTCCAGTTCGATCATTCGGTTCTGGATGACCCCCAGGTAGACCTGGACCAGGTCTTTTTTGTTTTTATAAATCTCATCGGAAAAATGGATTCCACCGCCGGCCACACGGGCCAGTGCCCCGCGCCGCAGGTCAAACCGGTAAGGGTTGTTGGTATCGGTTATATGAAGCAGCCGCTGGATGGATTCTTCTCCCATAAGGTCCACGGCAGATGAAGTGATCTTGTCCTTGGCCGGATATTTTCCTGTGATGGTGCCCAGACTTTCTATGAGCGGCACCGGTACGATTTCCACAAATGACAGCATCTTGTCTATATCATTATCACAATATTCTCTGATTTGGTTCCAGATATAGGCGGAACAGGCACCAAGGGGCCGGTATTTTGCATAAATATCTCCAATCTGCTGATCGGTGAATTTGAATTTTTTTGCCAGAAATTCCATGGACTGGTCTTTGGATGCTTCAATGCCCATGGCCAGCACCATTGGATCTTCATATGTCTGGGATTCAATGAATTTTATCAGGCCATATCCTCCCAGCTTGTCCAGGTTGATGAACCGAAAAGTATATTTTTTGTTCTCAGGGACGGATAAAAATTCTCTGTACCGGTCACACAGATATTCCACAAAAAAGGTTTTGCCGTTTCCGGGTTCTCCCACGAGAACAAAGGCCATCTCCCTGGAAGAGCCCCCTTCAGAAGCATCTTTGACAAAGGAGACAAAGGAATTGATCTCGTCATACATGCCCACCAGGTGTTTTTTGCCCTGGCTGAACAGGTCGAACTGGTAAGTGGATTTGCCTTTTACGGTGATTTTCTGGATGCCTGCATCCAGAATCATGCGGGAAACGCCCTGGAAGGCATCTTCAAATACTTTTTTCCCTTTTTTTACTGCATCCACATGCTCTGGTAAGGAATTCGCTTTACGGGTAGTTGCTTTTTTTTTCACGGCCATTGTATCCTCCCCTGGACGGTGCAAAGAAAAAAAATCTCTTTGCATTGTGTTGGATGTGGTTATGTCTCAGCCGATAACAGATCGCATAAGACCGTGTCAGCCACTGCATCGGGGTCTTGTCTTTCTTGAAACTGTCTTGTGATGCGAAGTTAATTAAAATATATCAACCCGGATATCGGCTGTCAAACAATTTGATTTGCCTTTCGCGCAACTATCTGCTTGTGGATATATCTTTTTCAGTTTAAAAAAATATGGTAGATTGACATATGGATTTTAAGATTCACCGGATAATCACTGTGGAGGCATACTGACTTTGGATAATACAGATAAACAAAAAAACTTGCCCCGGGAAAGGTTGTTATCTGTTCATGACATCATACAGGAACTTGATGCCGGAACCGCCACAACAAGGTTCATATTGAAACGGTTTCACCACAGATTCTGTGTTGAAACTAAGGAGGGCCGTCCCCGGTATCCTGAAAAAGACCTTGGCCTGATGCTGTGGATCAGTCAGTCTCTGGCATCAGGCATGCTGCCTTCCGAAATAGATGAAACACTTGACACTGATCCGGATCTGTTAAAAATGAAACAGAACCCCGATTCCCGCGATGCTGCAGATCCCTTTTTTGATCAAGGCGACGACAAGATAAGCATCGGCAAGGATGGATTGCATCTTATACGATCTTTTTTTTCCGATATGGGAGATCAGCAGAATAAAATTGCCCTGGCCCATGAAAAACGGGCGGCAGCAGAAGAAAAAAAAGCAGCTGCCATTGAAAAACGGGCTGCGGCAGAAGAAAAAAAAGCTTTGGCCATGCATGATATTGCAGCCGCCCTCCAGCAGATGATCAAACAGGGCAGCCAGGGTCCCGCTCTTGAAGCGGTTACCCATGAAGCTATCAAAACAATCCAGATGGATGATGACTTAACCCAGCTTCTGGATACCCCCCTGCCTGATGCAGACGACCTGGATGATCTGGATGCGCTTCTTGATGCCGCATCCTCTGCTCCCCCTGCCCCCGCTGATTCCCCTTCTGAAAATGATCCAAAGGCCCGGGGACATCAGGAGGATCAGGGCCGCCAGAAGGATTTTCAAGAAAAATCCGGTGCTGCAGAACAGATGGATGATCTGCGCCTGCTCATAACAACCGGCCCGGATGATACCCGCCCCGTAGATGATGATACCCGCCCCGCAGATGATGACACAGGTTTACTGGATATGGATGATTTGTCTCTGCTGGTGCAGCCCTCCCATACAAATGACCTGGATGATCTTTTTTTGTTGATCGATGCGGAAAATGGGATGGACAGTGCTGAGAATACGAGAAACGATAGCGCAGCAGACAGTGACCAAAACGGTGTGCCTCTTGATGATCTGACAGCCCTGCTGGATGCAGAACCCTCCTTGAAACCCGACATCTCCCGTGATCAGAATCTGGAAAAATACAAGGGTGCGGTGATGAAAATCATCATGGCTTTAAAATCCCGGGGGCTGGATGCCCAAGAAACAGCGCAGCGGCTGAACAAAGACAAAGTGGAAACAATTTCAGGAAAGCCTGAATGGACAGTTAAAGCGATTTCACAGATCTATTCATTCATTGAAGCAGCAGCCGGATAAAGATCATCCTACCTGGCGCCGGCTTTTTCTGCAAACCGGGTGTCCACAAATTTTTCCAGGTCAATGAGGCTGGTCATGATCTTCATTTTGTCCATCATATACTTTTGAATGGTGTCCAGGTCCTCTATGACAGGAAGCAGCTCACCTGTGAGTATCCGGTCCGGTGGCTGGGTTAGAACCCGGTGAATCACATCCTTTTCCTGGGATAAAAAATCTCCGCCGATCACAGATGCCGGTTCCGGCTGTGCATCAATGGCAAGGCCGGATCTCACAAAGCTGGTACAGATTTCCTGGATGGCTTCCGGATGTTTTTCCATGATTTCGGTGCGCATGACAAATACACAGCAGGGGTGTTTGGGCCATAAATCCTTGGACAGATAGAACTCTTCCCCATGGCCCTGGGCAATGACCTGGGAACCAAAGGGCTCCGCCACAATAAAGCCGCCGATCTCTCCTTCTTCATCCAGCTGGATGGCTTCAGGCATCTGGAACGGGGCAACAACTTCCAGTATAACATCCACATTGGGTTCATTGGCCCGGCCGGGCGTCAACCCTTTTTCTGACAACAGTTTATGAAACAGCATATTGTGAATGGACAACTGATAGGGAATCAGCACGGTTTTGCCGGCAAAATCCTCAATTTTTTCAATGTGGGCGTTTTTGCTTTTAACCAGAACACTGCCGGATTTATGTGTCAGGAGCAGCAGTTTTATATCAACCCCGGACTTGAACAGATCCATGGCCGTCGGGGCCAGGATCAGAGCACCATCCAGCGATTTTGTGGCAATCGCATCTGCGACCTCATTCCATCCGTTCTTGACAACCGTCTCAAGGGAGCAGTGGGTAAAATCCTCCATTCCCTTTTCAAGCTTGCGTTTGGTTACACCCAGGATCAGGTGGTCGGTAATTTTCAGATAACCAATTTTTATTGCCGGTTTTTCCGCCATCAAAGTACCTCCAGAAAATAATCTTGGGTAAAGCCAATCTTTTCCATTATGCTTAACTGGGTTTCAAAGTCAATAACAAACTGCCTGCCCAAAAAGTTACAGGTGCATAACCCGGGCTATGCCTGATCCAGGATGCAACGGGCCAGAACCAGGTCATCAGGGGTTGTCAGCTTGATGTTCTCACTGCTTCCCGGGGTGGTGAATACGGCAAAATCCGCATGTTCCATGACAGACGCATCATCTGTTCCTGAAAAATGTGTCTTCACAGCAAAAGCATATGCCCTGCGGATCAGATCCAGGCGGAACACCTGGGGTGTCTGGGCCCGGAAAATCTGATTTCTGTCCAGGGTCTTTTGCACCTGCCGGTTTTGGTCTGTCAATTTGAGGGTATCATTCACACAAAGAACTGGAATGCATCCCCCTTTTCCGGCGGCAATATCCATGAGCCGGTTGATCAGATCAGAGCTGACAAAAGGGCGAACCCCGTCATGGATAAGAACCAGGCTGCCGGGCGCTGCATCACACAGCCGGACAGCCCTGCTGATTCCGTTTACAACCGATATCTGTCGGGTCTGCCCCCCTGCAACCAGATGGATCTTTTTTGAAAATGCATAGGGCTGTATAATGTTTGTCCGGCAATAGGCCAGGTCTTCTTTGGGAACCACCACCATGATGTCATCCATGGCATCATGGCGGTCAAACACCATGATGGTCCTGGTGAGAACCGGGATATCATCCAGATCAAGGTATTGTTTTTTTGTGACACCACCCATGCGGCAGCCCTTGCCTGCTGCCACAATAATGGGTATACGCTTGGTGCGGTCCATGGTTCAGCTCAGGTAGGACAGTTGTTTTGGCAGAGGGGTTCCTTTACCCATATGGTCCTCTCCGTAATTGACACCGGCCAGAATCACAAGATCGTTCAATGCCCTGGAATCACCTGTGAATACCACTTTTACAATATTTTCTTTTTTGATTTTCCCCCCTGCCCACTGGATGTCCAGAACTGAAGAGGCATCAAACTGATCTTCCCCCACCCGCAGGGTCACTTCTCCGCCGTAGTGCTGGACGATCTTGGCAACCAGGAGGCTGGGACGGCTGTGAAAACCCCTGTCCATGGGTATGGGAACCTCAATGAAGGAAGATTCCATGTTCTTGTTCAGGATGTTGGACGCCACCTGCTTTCCGGATGACAGAAATTTCCAGGCATAAAACAGACAGAAATTGACTGCCCGGTCCAGCAGGACATCCGGGTCGATCAATTCAGCCAGAGATTGCCTGACACGCATGTATACATCTTTGAACCCCACATCGTACAGATGGCGTTCATAAAAATGCAGCAGCCGCCCCATGACCTGGAGAATATGAAAAACAATGGAAAAATGGCTGCGCAGCTGGTCCAGAAGGATATCTTCCTCTGACGACTGGGTCTTCACCACATAGGAATCAAAGGAGGACTGGATATTATGCACCTTCATTTCAAAACTGCGGATAATGACCTCATTGATCTTTTCCGGTACCAGTCTCTGGATGGTTTTTACATCATACCGTTCATAAAAGGAGAGGGATTCAAACGCTTTAACCACTTCTAAAAATTCGCTGGAAATCCGGGTCAGATTTTTTTTCTGGTTGTCCCTGGCTGTGAAATCATCAATATTGTGCTCCAGTTGCTGGGTTGATGAAATGCCGGGAAAATAGCTCAGGTTATATCCGGAATGGGGAATGGTGATATGCAGCCGCCTGGCCTCTGCCAGGATAACAGGGGCTGCCAGTTTCAAAGAATCCTGAAGAATTCTCAAGGTGTCGGTGGCTTCCTGCTTGAAAAGGTCATGACCGGCATACTCCAGCCGGTAGAATTTCAACCGGTTCAGAATGTGACGCTGGGAATAGCAGGCCAGGGACAGATGCCGGACAAGGGCACCCAGCTCCCGGTAAAAAAGCCATTCTGAATTTTTCTTTGCCCCGTGGAAATCTAAAAAATCTTCCAGTATATGGGAATTGATTATCAGCTTGGAATACAGTTTTTTGGTGAAAATATAGGCATCATCTTCAATGGTCATGATGAACTGGATACATTTTAAAAATTCAAAGGAAAAAATATTGGCTTTTTCCTTAAACGAAATATCACAGGTGTGGTTCATCTATATTTTCCCGGCATTGAAAAATTTCGGTCTGACCGGCCAGTAAGCCGAATTCTGTTACCTGCCCCGGTTACCCGAAAAAAACAGGCCAACGATCATTCATCTGGGATGTGCGTTGCCGCACACCTCAAGCAACCTACCCGGAAACTTCGGACGGACAGCCCTCAAGCGTTTCCCTATTTGGTCTTGCACCGGACGGGGTTTACCAAGCTTTCCCGGTCACCCGGGAAACTGGTGCGCTCTTACCGCACCGTTTCACCCTTACCTTCTTTGGGCTGGAACCAGCCTGCAAAAGGCGGTCTGCTCTCTGTTGCACTTTCCTTCACGTCACCGTGACTCCACGTTATGGAGCGTCCTGTCCTGCGGTGTTCGGACTTTCCTCCAGGTCTTTGACCCAGCGATCGTTCAGTCCGGTCAGACCGAAATCAAAAAATTATTCCCCTGACATTGGATCATCATTTACATGGTAAAGAATCCGGCTGCACTGGGGGCATGAAATCAACTGGTTTCCCCGCTGCACTTCAATACACAACTGGGGCGGAACATTCATGAAACAGCCCATACAGGATTCATTTCTCACCTGGGCAACAGCCTGGCCCTGGTTCATTCTGGATACTTTCCTGAACCGGGTCATCAAAGACGGGTCCAGGTCCTGTCCGATCTTTTTTTGCTGTTCCAGAGATTGTGCAAGCAGCTCCCGGTCATCCACGGTTTTTTTGTCGATTTCCGCCTGCTCTGCCCTGATGTGCTGTTCCAGCTGCAAAAACTGCTGTTCGCTTTCTTTGACCCCGGTTTCAATGGCTTCTCTCTGGTCGTAAAAGTCCAGCAATTGGCTTTCAAGGGCATCTTTGCGCCTTTTGTTGTCATCCACTTCCCTGAGCAGAACCTGGTATTCTTTGTTGGTCTTCACCATCCGCAGGGTTTCATTGCTTTTGATGATCCGGTCATCCACGGTCTTGATTTCCTGCTCCGCATCCGTGCATTTTTGCTGAATCTCTTCCAGTTCCTGCCTGCGGGTATCTAAATCCGTCTTAAAGGCGTTAAGCCTGGATGCAAGTGCGATTTTTTCTTTTTCCACTTTCTGGATAACCGACTGCAGTCTGAGGATTTCAGATTCAATCTCCTGGAGTCTGACAAGTGTTTCAATGTCTTGTTTTAAAGTTTGGTTCATAAGCTGTCCTTACACTGTGGCAAATGGGTCTGTTTCCTGATTGAAGCCTTTTATTTCCAGGTCATATCCTGCAAGGGAGGCTGCCTGCACCATCCTCTTGGACAACAGATCCACTGCTGCGATTTCCGAGGCAAAATGCCCCACATCTATTAATGCCCTGCCATGTTCTTCCACAAGCCGGGCATCATGGTATTTTATGTCACCTGTGATATACAGATCCGCCCCGGATTTTATGAAATCAGGAACCATAGAGCCGCCTGAACCCGTACACAGGGCAATTTTTTCAACCTTCATACCCATGTCCCCCACCACCCGGACAAAGGGTATTTCCAGACGGGTTTTAATATCATCCACCAGCCGGGCCAGGGTTACAGGCGATGCCGGGTGTCCGATCCTTCCGATACCGCTCCTTTTGTCCTGCCGGTCCAAAGCACGGAAATCCTGCACAAGGGCATGGGTACACACAACACCGATACGGTGGGCAAAAAAATCATTCAATCCGTTCTGGGCCTTATCCAGATTTGTGTGGGCACACACAATGGCAATCTGTTCTCTGGCTGCCATGGCAATGGCGGATCCAGGCATGTGCTGAAAATCAATGGTTTTTTCAGGGGAGATAAACAAGGGATGGTGGGTGAGTACCAGATCTGCTTCCCAGTTTCGGGCTGCACACATCACCTGCATGCAGGGATCAAGTCCCACCAGGATCTTTTTTACCGGCCAGTGCAGACTGCCGGCACTCATGCCGCAGTTGTCCCACGGTTCTGCCAGGTTGCATGGAGCGATGCCATCGATTATGCACAGGATTTGTTCTACAGTTGGCGTCATTGTCTGTCTGTCCAAATAAAAAAAGCGTGGTGAGATACCACGCTTTAATAATTTATTTTCTCTCTCGGTATTGCTTTTTTACAGGCATAATCATCTATGGCCTGGCCATCCTTATCGGTTTCATATTCACAAACAGTATTTGTCAGGATGTCATGGTGGGCCCACCTGGATTCGAACCAGGGACCGACCGGTTATGAGCCGGTGGCTCTGCCAAACTGAGCTATAGGCCCTTTACCGTTGGCACCCAAACAAACTTTAATTATATATAGCAAACACCTGGCCAAGTCAAGTTCTAATTTTCTATAAATGTCTTGAGCTTCTTGCTTCTGGTGGGGTGCCGCAATTTCCGCAGGGCCTTGGCCTCAATCTGCCGGATGCGTTCTCTGGTAACGGTAAAATCCTTGCCAACCTCTTCCAGGGTATGGTCGGATTTTTCCCCGATGCCAAACCGCATGCGCAACACCTTTTCTTCCCTTGGGGTCAGGGTGGCCAGAATTTTGCGCGTCTGTTCAGCCAGGCTGAAATCAATGGCTGCTTCCGATGGAATGGAAAATTTCTTGTCTTCGATAAAATCCCCTAAGTGGCTGTCTTCTTCTTCTCCGATGGGGGTTTCCAGAGAGATGGGTTCCTTTGCAATTTTCAGGACCCTGCGCACCTTGTCAATGGGTATTTCCATTTTTTCCGCAATTTCCTCAGGAGAGGGTTCCTTGCCCATTTCCTGAACCAGATACCTGGAGGTGCGAATAAGCTTGTTGATGGTTTCTATCATATGCACCGGAATACGGATGGTTCTTGCCTGATCGGCAATGGCCCGGGTGATGGCCTGGCGGATCCACCAGGTGGCATAGGTGGAAAATTTGTATCCCCGCCGGTATTCAAACTTGTCCACCGCCTTCATCAAACCGATGTTTCCCTCCTGGATCAGATCCAGAAACTGCAGCCCGCGGTTGGTATATTTTTTGGCAATGCTGACGACCAGCCGCAGATTGGCCCGGACCAGTTCGCGCTTGGCAGAATCTGCATCCTTGCGGCCCTTGTCAATCCCCCGGGTGATGGCCCGCAGATCTTCGGCATCTCCTTTTATCAGCTCCCTGCGCAGGGCCACCTGGTCCATGATGGCCTGGATGTCTTTATACAGGGTCGCTGTCCTTTGTGTATCAAGATTTGTCCGGGCCGTGGCCCACGCAACAAATTTGTCCTGATCTGATGCCTGTTTGAGCATGGTGTCTTTCATGACATTAAAGGTTCTGGCACACCTTTCCAGCAGGTTATCCACCGAGTCAAACCAGACAATGGTACTGCGGATACTCTTTTCAATGGTATCAATAACATTGGATTCAAACCGCCAGCGCTTCAGCTCTTCAAAGATCTGTTCCGTGCCCTGTGAAATTTCCGCCACCAGGTTCTGGTATTTTTTGGTTGTTTTTCTCAGGCCGTGGAGTTGATCCCGTTTGGCCTGGCTGCTCTCATGGATATTTTTGATGACGGCCAGAGATTCCAGAAATTTTTCCTGTTTTGAGGCCTCATCCACCACCCCGTCGCCTTCATCCACATCCCGCAGCACATGCTTGGGCCGCATGGATTTTTTTTCCATTTTATCGCCGTACAGGAAAATGGTGGTCAAGGAAATCGGACAGTCCAGCATGGCCCGCAGCACATCCCGCTCTCCTTCCTCAATTTTTTTGGCTATTTCAATTTCACCCTCCCGGCTTAAAAGGGTGACCATTCCCATCTCCTTGAGATACATTTTTACCGGATCTGTCACCGCCCCGAACTCCATATCAGGCCGTTCCCTGGCTGATGCAAAAAAATCTTTTTTATCGGCAGCATCGGATTTTTTATGTTTGGATTCAGGCCTGATTTTCTCTTTTTTCTTTGCCGGGTTGCCGGTCAATCTGCCATCTGTTTTCGTGCCTGCATTTTTTGATTTTCCTTTTTCCAGATCCACAAGTGTGATGCCCAGCTCCTTGAACTGCACCACAATATCTTCAATCTGATCAGAAGATGTCACATCATCAGATATGGCATCATTTATTTCGGCAAAAGAGATAACACCATGTTTTTTGCCCTTTTCAATGAGCGCTTTCAATTGCGTTTTGCTGATCACCTGTTTCTCTTCCGACTTCTTTGTCATATTTGTCATGAAATGTCTCCCAAAGGCTAAACGTTATTGCCCATCATGTAATTGCCGAATCTCTTGCTGCTTCATTTTCAACAGTTCCATCACATCAGCATCACAGCCCTTTTCTGCATGAATTATCTTTGTTGTCAGGATATTCTCTTTTCTTTTTTTAATCCGTATAATCCGGTGGATGATAGATATTGCCGTTTTGCGCATGTCTGTGTCTTTATCCGGTCCCTGTGCCATGGCAAGGGAGGCGATCAGCTGTCTGTCTTTGTCATGTTCCATTTTTGCCATGACATGATTGACAAAAGAGGCATGAAGCAGATCAGCCCCGGCAATGATTTTTGCGATACTGCAAAGCCGCTGTGAATAAAAACAATCCAGCACCCCGGAATCAACCACCTCTGGAATGATATCAGGACAAAGGAGCATCAGGGACAACAGCTGCTTTTCCCTGGGATCGGATGATAAAAACCGGTCCTCTTCAGAACTGCCTTCAGAGCTGCCGGACATGGATTGCCGGCCCTGATGCCCATGCACCACCTGTTCTTTGATTTTTTCAAGCACGGCCCGCTCATCAATATTCAGGGTTTCTGCAAGCTCTTTGACATGAAGGGACCGTAACGCACTGTCCTGGATATCTGCCAGATGGGGCTTCATCTCATCTAAAATCCGAATTCGGCCTTCCACGGACAAGCCATGGGTATCCATGGCCACCTTCAGCAAAAACTGCATCACAGATTTTGCCCTGTCGGCCAAGTCACGAAACGCATCAGGCCCGTGATTCACCACAAAGGCATCCGGGTCGTCACCCCTGGGCAGAACAAGTATACGGGTGTCCACCCCCTCTTTTATAAACAGCTTAATGCTGCGCCTGGCAGCGTTGATGCCCGCTGCATCTGAATCAAATACCAGCACCATGGTGGGTGCATACCCCTTGAGTATTCTGACATGCTCGGATGTCAATGCGGTCCCCAGGCTTGCCACCGTATTTTTAATGCCGTTCTGAAAAAGGGATAAAAAATCAAAATATCCTTCCACAATGTGGACGGTTCCATCTTTTCTGCAATACTGTTTCGCTGCGTGAAGCCCGTATAAAATTCTGCTTTTGCTGTATACAGGGGTTTCAGGTGAGTTCAGATATTTGGGCATCTGGTCGTCCATGACCCGGCCGCCGAATCCTGCCACCTGCATGTTGATATCAAAAATAGGAAACATGACCCGGTTCCTGAACCGGTCATAGAATCCGTTGTTCTGCTTTCTGGGCAGCACCAGGCCGGACTGCAGGGCTGTTTTGCGCCCGATTTTGTGTTTTTTAAAAAAATCAACAACCCCCTGCCACTGGTCCGGGGCATACCCTAAGTGAAACTGATCCATTGTTGCCCGGGTGATTCCCCTTTTTGCAAGGTATTGCCTGGCATCTTCTGCCCTGCTGTTTTGTCTGAGCTGGTCGGCATAGTATGCCATTATTTTTTTATTGAGATTGAACAATGATTCTTTTAAAGCAATTTCTTCGCGTTTTGCCGGATCCATCTGCCGGGTTTCAATAACAATATTGTGTTTGCGGGCCAGCATTTTAACCGCTTCCACAAAAGAGAGCCCATGGTATTTCATCACAAAGGATATGGCGTTCCCGCCGGCACTGCAGCCAAAACAGTAAAAGATCTGTTTTGCCGGATTCACTGAAAACGAGGGGGTTTTCTCGGAATGAAACGGACACAGGCCAAAAAAATTCTGGCCTGATTTTTTTAAGATAACAGATTCTGATACGATATCAACAATGTCTGATGCGTTTATGATTTCTGAAATTTTATTTTCAGGAATTAACATCGATTCAGGTAATGACTCCAAAATTTCAAACGGTTATGCAATAGTACCTAAATCTAAGTACATTAAACAACTTGTCAATCACCCTGACAGGTGTTTATGCTGCTGCTGAAATCCGTATGGCTTCCCGTAAATCAAGGCTGCCCTCATAGAGTGCTTTTCCCGTGATGACACCGGTCACCCCAAAGGCTGCAATCTGACACAGATTTTTAATGTCTTCAATGGTGGACACCCCTCCGGAGGCGATAACCGGTATGGAAACCGCCCGGGCCAAAGTTTTGGTCTCCTGGATATTGGGACCTGTCTGCATCCCGTCCCGGTGAATATCTGTAAAATTGATGGCAGCCACCCCTGAAGATTCATATTGTTTTGCCAGGTCAACAGCACGGGTTTTTGAGGTGCGGCTCCAGCCCTCAACAGCCACCATGCCGTTTCTGGCATCAATGCCCACCACGATCCTGCCTTCAAACAGTTTACAGGCCTGCTGTACAAATTCCGGTCTGTACACGGCCTCACTGCCGATGATAACCCGTGACACGCCGGCTGCAATATATTTTTCAATGGTTTGAAGATCGCGTATTCCCCCGCCCACCTGTATGGGTACCGACACCTGTTCCAGGATCCGGGCAATGGTGTCAAAATTCACAGATTCCCCGGCAAATGCCCCGTCCAGATCCACCACATGGATCATCCGGGCACCCTGTTTTTCCCATTTTACCGCCATTGTGGCCGGATCATCAGCATACTGTGTGGCATCTTCCATACGTCCCTGAAGAAGCCGGACACACTTGCCCTGTTTAATATCAACTGCTGGTATGATAATCATAATCTTTTGTCTTTTTTGTGCCAAGGGTCATGGAATCCGGGCAGATATATGGAGATCACAGGCTGCCCTTGCTGGAAAGTGTGCCCGGGATCTTGTCATCAATCCTGGTTGCCTGGTGCAGAGAGCGGCCCATGGCCTTGAATACGGATTCCAGCATATGGTGCTCATTGGTGCCGTAATGGGCATTGATGTGCAGGTTGAACCTGCCTTCGGTACAGAATGCCTGGAAAAATTCCTTGGCAAGAAACGCATCAAAGGCTGTGCCTGATCTGAGATTGTCCGGAAAATTATACACAAGATAAGGCCTGTTGGACAGATCAATGGTAACACAGGAAAGGGCTTCATCCATGGGCACACAATTGCTGCCAAACCGCTGTATCCCTTTTTTATCCCCCAGTGCGTTGAAAAGAACCTGTCCCAGAACAAGCCCGGTATCCTCCACGGTATGGTGCAGGTCAACCGCCAGATCCCCTTTGGCCAGGATCTTGAGATCAAAAAAACCATGGACGCAGAAAGCGGTGAGCATATGATCAAAAAAGGCGATGCCGGTGAAGATGTCGGCTTTGCCTGTCCCGTCCAGATCCAGTTGGATCTCAATCTGGGTTTCTTTTGTTTTTCTTGAAAGCCGTGCATCCCGCGCCATGAGGCACCCCTTGAAAATACATGAAGCCTGGTTAAATCAGCTGCCGGCAACCGACACACAACAAATCATTGCCACAACGAATCCCCTTATAATAGGGAAACATACCTGCATTGTCAATTAATTTATTGGCGGCAAAAAACCGGTCCCGGGCTTGAAAGTTACGGGATTTGCCCGTATAATGCAGATACCTGTTTTAACACAAGGCATGCGCTGGAAAAAAGCATACACTGGAAAAAACCCATGGCCATCAACCAGATTTCACACAATATCATCCCTGGAACGGGCCCTTCTGTTTTCGGGGTATCAGAAAATGGATCCCCCGCCCCACTGGTGCCCCGGGCAGGGCAGCCGGAAACTGCCCCCAGGACTAAGGACACAGGCAACACCCGGGAGAGCCGGGAACCGGCACCACAACCAAATACCACTTCCACCTCTTCCCCCACCGGGTTTACCACGCCGGAACGCCTGCTGCTGGCTGAACTCAAAAAGGCCGACACCCAGGTCAGGCAGCATGAAATGGCACATGTGACTGCGGGATCTGGTGTGGTTACATCCGGAGCCAGCTTTAGCTATCAGAAGGGACCGGACGGCAGAAACTATGCCGTTGCAGGAGAGGTCAGCATTGATACCGCCCCTGTGCCCGGAGATCCCCAGGCCACCATCCGGAAGATGCAGCAGGTGAAAACAGCTGCCCTTGCACCGGCCAGCCCGTCTTCCCAGGATCTGAAAGTGGCATCCCGGGCCACGGCCATGGCTGCAAAAGCTGCATCAGAACTGATGGTGCTTCAGGCCCAAGAACGGGCTGCGGCCAATGATTCCCAGGCCTTGGGCAGCAGCCAAAACGTGTCAGACAGCTACACAAGGGTCAACGGTCTGCCTGAAACAGACACCCATACCTTTGATCTTGCCGTCTGAACCGGTTCCGGCAGGGTCTGCCTATTTGATCAATTTCACAATCTGCCGGAAAGCATCCCCTTTAGCCCTTTGCATCAGCTCGAAAAAAACCATTTCCACAGAGGTTATTTGGGCCCCTGACTGAAAGATTCTCTGGAGTCCGACCTCTTTGTTTTCCCTGGTCCTGGATGAGACGCAATCTGAGACCACCTGCACTTCATACCCTTTATTGAGCAGTTCATACGCTGTCTGGAATACACAGATATGGGTTTCAATGCCGGTGATCAATATCTGGTTTCTGGACAGGGCATCAAATTTCTCCATGAATACCGGTTCCCGGCAGCAGGAGAAGCAGTCTTTTTCAATGGGAGTTGCGCCGACCATCAACTGCTGGATCTCTGCCACTGTGGGTCCGAGTTTTGCCGGAATCTGTTCCATCCAGAGAATGGGCACCTGTAGAATCTGCATCCCCTGAATCAGAATTTCAAGGGACTGAAACAGCTTTTCTTTTTCATACATCAGCCGGGCCAGCTGCCCCTGGACATCCACCAGAAGCATGACCGTGTTGTCAGTGGAAAACATGGATAACCTCCTTTACCAAATGGTTGCATGAAAATATGCAGACACAAAACAAACTATCTAACAGGTTGCCGGCAAAAACAAGTTTTTTCGTTGAACAGCATATGACAATTTTTGTCATGTGCCCTGCGACAATTTGTACTTTTCCATGCATCCTTCATGGAACTTATCTCTCATCTGCTGTATTATCAGCATATTAAAAAATTTTAATAGTGCTGCATGATTTTTGCATTGCATATTGTTGATATAAACATAACCAACCCCCAGGGAGGCAGGAAAAATGATCTCATCCATTCAAAACAATGCATCTGCGATGCAGGCATTTTCCAATCACATCCAGGCCAGCGCCAACAATGTTGCCAATGCGTTGTCCGATGAATTCAAATCCAGCACGGTGTATAATGTCGAGGCAAAACCCCGGGGTGTGACCACGGTCATTGCAAAAGATCCCACCCCCGGCCCCCTGGTGGAAGATCCTGTAAAAAATGACGGATCACTCAAGGAGTTGTCCAATACAGATATTGCCCGGGAGATGGTCCAGCAGATGACGGCTCAGCATGGATTTGATGCCAATGCCAAAACCATCCAGACCCAGGATGACACCATTGGCGCAATCATTGATCTGATAGGATAAACCATGCAGCCAAAGCGCCTGTACTGTATATTACTGGGCCTTGCGCTTACCTGTGCTGCATGTGCTGACCACAAATCAGTCCTATCGGAAAGATCTGTGCAGCCTCCCCCCCCAACCTGCACAGAGGTACCGGACGTTGATCTGTCTTTTCTGACGGACACCCGCAGAACCATTGTGGAAAAAGCCTTAGAAAGTATCGGCACACCATATCACTGGGGCGGTACCACCCCGGACCAGGGGTTTGACTGCAGCGGCCTGGTTTATTATACCCACCAGACAGCAGGCATTCAGGTGCCCAGGACAGCCGGGGCCCTGTTTGCCCGGGGAAGAAAAATCCCCAGACACCAGCTGGTGCCGGGAGATCTTGTATTTTTTTCCTCTCCAAAGAAAAAGACATCCACCCATGTGGGCATCTATACGGGCAACAAATGGTTTGTCCATGCCCCGGGCCGGGGCAGGCAGGTGATCTGCTCCCATCTGAACAATCCCTATTTTACCAAAAATTTCACCGGTGCCAGATCCTGGCATTAATGCCGGGAGACCCGGTTGACGTCCGGAAACCCGATTGGTGTCATGAAACCCGGCAGGGACAGATGCTTTTTTTCTACCAGGAAACCGGTACCCGGACCTGGTGACCGGCCTTGTTTGTGAACAACAAAAACCGGTTCTTTCTGCCGAAAAGATACAGATCTTTTGTCACCCGCACATCCTGGGTGCAGTACTGAACAATCTTGTCCACCTCTCCCTGCTGCCACCATTGCAGGGCCATCAGGCCGTCTGCGCTTTTTTTTGTCCCCAGGGTGTTTTGGGCCAGATGGTCCAGAGACAGCCGGTACCCCAGAACCTCATGGATCTTCACCAGGATGTCCAGGGTGGGCAGGCCGTGAAAATCAAAATCACACAACCCTGCCAGCACTTTGTAATCAAACCGGATCAGGTTGAACCCCACCACCAGGTCCAGCTGAGCCAGATGTCTGCACAATCTTTCCATCCGGTCCTGGGAATAATCATGGAACTGCCCTGATTGTGAGTCATATAGTACAGCACAGCTGACCCCCATTTTTTCGGCCCGGTTCCATCCCCCCACTTCTGCGGCAGACCGCCGGGTTTCAATATCCAGCACCCCGTAACGTAAAGAAGCATTATCCCGGGGGCCGGCCAAAAACGGTTTTTGAACGTCTTTTACCTGAACGGAAAAATTGTTCCCGGTCTTTTCACTGCCCTGAGCGGAAAAAACTGTTTTTTGTTCCGGCGGGTCCGCACCATCATGATTCGAATCATGTATAACCGGTGCATGCACTGCCGGGGAGCCGGACTCCGGGGTGATGATCTGCTGTAAAATCTGCACAGAGGCCTGCTTGTCAATGGGCCGGTTCCCTGATCCGCATTTGGGGGAATGCACACAGGCCGGACACCCGGTATCGCAGGGGCAGTCTGCGATGGCCTCCAGGGTCTGCCTGATAAACAGATCCGCTTTTTCAAAGGCCTGCCTGCAAAGGTTCAGCCCCCCGGGTACGGCATCATACACAAACACGGCCGCGGTCTGCATCTGGTCGTAAAAGGGGATGGAGATCCCCCCCAGATCGTTTCTGTCGGTCATGACCAGCAGGGGCATGATGCCGATGGCGGCATGCTCCATGGCATGGATCCCGCCCATGAAATGCAGCTGGTCCGCTGTAATACTGTCTCTGACATGGTCCGGGATCTGGATCCACAGCCCCTGGGTGTCAAAGGTCAGCGGCGGCAGGTCCAGGGGAACCATGCCGATGGAGCGGCCCGTGGCCACCAGTCTGCGGTCATACCCGGTGACCTGTTCTGTGATGCGCAGCCGGCCGTAGCCCACCCGGGTGCCCCGGACACGCCTGGTTTCCAGTATTTTTATGATCCGGGTGGATTTGGCGGATCTGGCCCGGGTATAATAGTTCACCTGTCTGGGAACGGCTTCCACACAGCCCTTGACATGATCGAACCGGGTCACCACATAAGATTTTCCCTGGTGAAGGTACACTGCCCCGTCATGGGTTTCAAAATAGGCCCGGTGCAGATCGATCTCCCCCAGACTCTGGCGGGTGTTTTCCAGGAAAATGGGGATGGTGCGGCCTGTACCCCTGAGGCTCACCTCCCGGTGGGGGGATTTTGCTGCCGCAAACCAGATCTGACTGTCAGCGCTTTTCAGCAGCCGGCCGGATTTTTCCAGGTCTTTTACGGCGGTTTCAATGGAATTTTCAAAAGGGTCTGCTGTTTTTGTACCAGATATTTCCGGGCAGGTCTTATCCAGCTCATTTTCTGAAGACCGGGCAATGGTGTCACAGGTCTCTTTCAAAAAAGCTTCTCCCTGCCGCAGGGGGCTTTCCGCAGCAGCGCACGTCAGATGGGCCTGGCAGATCACGGGGTTGTCCGGGTTAATGAGCGCTGTTTCCGGTGGCATCTCAAAAAACACATCCGGGTGGTTCATGAAATACTGGTCCAGGGCATCTTCATGGGCTATGAGCACCAGGGCCGACGGTTTGCCGTCCCGCCCCACCCGGCCGGCCCGCTGCCAGGTGGACATGATGGTGCCGGGATACCCCACCAGGATGCACAGATCCAGGTTTCCGATGTCAATGCCCAGTTCCAGGGCGGATGTGGACACCACGCACAAAAGCCTGCCGGACGCCAGCTGCTTTTCAATGATGCGCCGCTCTTCGGGCAGAAACCCGGCCCGGTAGGCACATATTTTATCCCTGAATTTTTTTGCCCGCCCAGAGGCCCAGATGGCGATCAGTTCGGTTATCTTCCGGGACTGTGTATACACAATAACCCGCAGATTCCGGTGCACGGCAGCATGGATCAGGGCTGTGGCTGTCCGGGCCGCACCTTCCATTCCCCGCATGAGCAGCACATCCTTTTGTCCTGCCGGGGCCCCTGCTTTGTCCACCACTGCCACATCCAGGCCGGTGAGCCGGTGACACAGCTCTGCTGGGTTGGCAATGGTGGCGGAACAGAACACAAACACCGGGTTTGCGCCATAGAGCCTGCAGATGCGCAAGAGCCGCCGGAACACCCAGGCCATGTTGGAGCCCATCACCCCCCGGAAGGTGTGAACCTCGTCAATGACCACATGGGTGAGGTGCCGGAAATAATCCTCCCACAGATGGTGGTGGGCCAGCATGGCCAGGTGCAGCATTTCCGGGTTGGTGAGCAGAATATGGGGCGGGTCCCTGCGGATTTTTGCCTTGAAGTGGGCAGATACATCCCCGTCATACACGGCCGCCCGCAGTTCCGGCAATGCCTGATCCAGGGCGTTGGCACGCTGGAGCAGGTCCTGGACCGTATCCATCTGGTCCCGGGCCAGGGCTTTCAAGGGAAACAGGTATAAGGCTTTTGATGCAGGATCAGACAAAAGCTGGTCCACCACCGGCAGGTTATAGATCAGGCTTTTGCCAGAGGCCGTGGGGGTGGCGATCACGGTGTGGGTGCGGGCCAGAATTTTGTCCATGGCTGCTTTCTGGTGGACAAACAACCGCGTGATGCCCAGCTGCTTCATCAAAGGGGTCAGGTCATGGGTGAAATCCGGCCAGTGCTGTGCAAATCTGGCAGGAACCGTATCCAGGGTCCTGTGGCAGACAATGTCCCCGGCAAACCCCTTATAGGCTTTTAACGAAGCAAGATACTCGGCAAGGCTCACAAAATACTTTTTCCCAGGGCGGACAGGGTCAGTTCTACAGCCAGCCTGGCGGTTTTATTGGCCACATCCAGGATGGGGTTGATCTCCACCAGGTCCATGGATGTCACTTTTTTTGAATCTGCCAGGATTTCCATGAGCAGGTGGGCTTCCCTGTAGGTGATGCCGCCGGGCACCGGGGTTCCCACGCCCGGGGCTTCCACCGGATCCAGGGCATCCATGTCCACGGTGAGGTGGATACGCTTGAGATGGGCAAATTTCATCACCGCTTTGTTGGCCACAGAGGAGATCCCCTGCTCATCGATATCCCGCATGGTGAAAACACTGATTCCCGAGTGTTTCAACCGCTTTTTTTCCACCGGGTCCAGGTCCCGCAGGCCGATCATGACCACGTTTTCCGGCTGGATTTTCGGGCCTGGCCGGCCCACGTCCACAAGCGCTTTGTGGCCGTCTCCCATGAGGATGGCCAGGGGCATGCCGTGGATATTGCCCGAAGGCGAGGTTTCCGGGGTGTTGATATCCCCGTGGGCATCGATCCAGATCAGGCCCATGGGCTCATCTTCCTTTGTCACTGCCGCCACTGTTCCCACGGCAATGGAATGGTCACCCCCCACAAACAAAGGAAAATCCCCCTCTTTGACCACCTGGTGTCCCAACGTGTATATGGATTCACAGATCCGGGTGATCTCTTCCAGGTATTTTTTCTCCTGCACCACCTCCTGCATGGCATCATCCCGGATGGGGATGCTGATATCCCCTCGGTCCCTGACAGTATGGCCCAGGTGCCGGAGCCGGGAAATCAGTCCGGTGTACCGGACAGCCGCCGGGCCCATATCCACCCCCCGCAGGTCCTGGCCGAAATCCATGGGCACCCCGATAAGACTGATCTGCTTAACCATTTATCCCCCTTATTTGCACATAACATAAACTTGCAGTTGACAACTCCTATAACATGGCCCGTGAAATCAATTCAACTCAAATATATTCGCACAGGCAGCAGTCCGTGCAATTTATCCGCATCAACTGTCAGAAATTTTCCATGGTATTTTCCTGCATGGATGTGATAGGGAAGCGTCCCTCTTTTTGGCTTGGAGTTGACTATTGCACCGTCAGGCGCTAAGTCATAAGTTGCCAAATAAAAACCAACATAAAAAACACAATCCATTACCGCAAAACAACAGGGAGTCATAATGACAAAACGTTTAATAGTGGGCATAACAGGCGCAAGTGGTGCAATTTACGGCGTGAGAATGCTTGAAATATTGCAGCATACTGACATTGAAACCCATTTGATTATCTCAGACGCAGGAAAACGCAATATCAGAATCGAAACCAGTTATGATGTGGATACTGTACTTTCCATGGCAGAGTTCGCCTATACCAATAAAGACATAGCTGCATCGGTTGCCAGTGGGTCATTTCAAACCATGGGTATGGTGGTTGCCCCGTGCACGGTCAAAACGCTTTCCGGGATTGCCAACTCCTACAATGAAAATCTATTGATCCGGGCTGCAGATGTTCAGCTCAAGGAAAAACGCAAACTGGCCCTGATGTTCCGGGAAACCCCCTTGCATATAGGCCACCTGAGGCTGCTTACCCAGGCTGCCCAGATGGGTGCCCATATTGTACCGCCAGTGCCGGCTTTCTACCACCATCCCAAGACCATTGATGACATTATCAACCAGTCAGTGGGAAAAGTGATGGATTATATCGGCATTGCACATAACCTGTTTAAACGCTGGGACAACTCGGAACTGGAAAAGCTGAAATCCGAATTCAACTGAAACAGGCACAGTATCCACATGTTTTCCAGATTACCTGTCTGTCTGATCTCATGAAAATAATGTGAGCAATGGTCCGTAACAACTGACACACCCCGGATAATCAGTTCACCCCCTTATTTCACATCCCCTGTCACACCTGTTTTGAAAAACTTGCAGTTGACAGCGCCCATGGCATGGCGTATGAAATCAATAAAAATCATCTTTATCCGCATGATTTCAGGAGATCGCATACACTATCATGAACCGAAAATACCCAGTCAGATCAGACCAGACCCTCGCCATCATACAACAGCTTCTGGGCCGGGGCATTACCAGAATTGCTGCTATTGTCCGCCATTCAGAACGCTTTTATTCAACAAAACCGGGCAGTGAGCCTTTCATGGGCCTTACTCCTGCGGGCATGCAGTCGGCCATGGAAATGGGACAGAGCCTGCCGGCATCTCCCCTGCCCCGGCTGCATTCCTCCCTGTTCGGCCGGTGTATTGAAACCGCTTACCTCATTGACAAGGGATTTTCCCGCAAACACGGGGTGCATCTGGCGCACAATCAATCCCATGAGCTGCTGGCACCATTTTATATAAAAAATGTTGAAAAAGCCCTTGTTCTGTTGGAGAAGAATGGTGCGCAGGCCTATATCCGGAACTGGTTTGACAACCGGATTAATCGGGAAATAATGGAAAATCCCACCGCCACCGCTGCTGCGCTCACCACTTTCATGCTGGACCGGATCGCTGATCTCAAAGAAAATGAAATAGCCGTCTGCGTGTCCCATGACTGGAATATTTTTCCCTTAAAGGAATTTGTCCTGGGGCTGACCCATGAAGATGCCGGGGACGTGGGATACCTGGACGGGGTGGTGTTTTTTGAACAGAACGGCCAGGCCTTTGCCACCTCTTTTCAGACCGACCCGCAGCCGGTGGACGCGGCCGGATGAACGTGTACCCCCGCATCTGATAAAAAAACAAAGGAGCTGCCCCCATGACCCATACCCGCATCACCATCATCTGTGAAAACCGGGCCCACGTGACCAGAAACATAATGGGCGAACACGGATTCGCCGCCCTGGTGAAAACCCCGACCACAAGCCTGCTCATGGACACGGGCCAGGGACTGGGCCTGGCCCACAATGCAAAGGCCCTGAAAATCGACCTGACCGCCCTGGACGGCGTGGTGATCAGCCACGGCCATTATGACCATACCGGGGGTCTTTTGCAGCTCCCGGCCCGGGAACAGCCCTTCCCCATCCATGCCCACCCGGACCTGTTTGCCGGTAAATACCTGCTGCCCAAAAACCAGGAGGACCCCGCTTACATCGGCATCCCCTTTTCTCAATCCGCCCTGGAAGAAACGCTCAACGCCCGGTTCGCGTTTCACAGCGGCTTCACTGAAATTGCCTCTGGGGTGTTTTTTTCCGGACAGGTGCCCCGAACCTGGTCCTTTGAACCGTCCGATGACCGCCTGGTGACCCAGACCCCGGACGGATTTGTTCCCGACCCGTTCAACGATGATGCCAGCCTTCTCATCGAAACCCCGTCCGGCCCGGTGATCCTCACCGGCTGCGCCCACTCCGGCATTGTCAACATCATGGAACATTTCGCAAAAGAATCCGGCCTTCAGGCATTTCATGCCGTCATAGGCGGCACCCACCTGGGATTTGCCAACGATCCGTCACAGCTGGACCAGGCCATGGATGCCTTTGACAAATTCCAGGTCAAAACCATTGCCGTGTCCCACTGCACCGGCAACGAAGCCGCAGCCAGGCTCTTTCACCGGTTCAAGGACCGGTTCGCTTTTGCCGGTGCCGGCTGGCATATGGCGTTCTAAAAGCCCTTAATATGATATGATACCGGGATAACTTTCACAGTGAGGATCTCTTAATGTCAGGTAAAGAATCAAACTTTAAAAATGCATGGATGCATTTAAAAAAACACGCAGAAAAATCCAATACATCAGCGCTTGAGACCCGTATTGAAATTGGAAGATATAATCGGTTGGGTGTTCAAACCAGATCGGATTTTGGCGTGTATTTAAGCTCTGGAGATGACCGGGTTCTGCTGCCCAATAAATATGTTCCGGAAAGACTGTCAATTGGCGATGTCCTTGATGTATTTGTGTACACTGATTCTGAAGATCGTCTGGTGGCAACCACTTTAAAACCTGCAGGCGTGGTGGGTGATTTTGTTTTTTTAATCGCAAAAGATGTCGCCCCTTTTGGAACCTTTATGGATTGGGGGCTGGAAAAGGATTTGCTGGTACCCAGAAATGAGCAGCAGGACAGGATGGAACCCGGGAAAAAATATTTAGTCAAAATCTGCCGGGATAACAGAACACACAGGATTTATGGTACGACGCAAATTTCTGCCAATTGTGATAAAAACACCAGGGATCTGAAAGTCGGGCAGCAGGTTGACTTGATTGTTCACTCTATTACCACCATTGGGATAATGGCAGTTGTTGATAATCGATACTATGGGATGATGTACTTAAATGAAACCTATCAAAAATTATTTATCGGGGATACGTGCAAAGGCTATATCATGCGGATCCGTGAGGATGGGAAAATTGATCTGAGCATGAAAAAACCCGGGTACTCATCGGTTCCCAAATCAGCGGAAGTCATTTTATACCGGTTAAATAAATCCGGGGGATTTATTCCCTGCCATGATAAAAGTTCTCCTGAAGAAATCCGCAAGAGGTTTTCCATGAGCAAGAAAGAATTCAAAAGGGCTGTGGGCAATCTGTATAAAAAAAGATTGATAGAATTAAAAGACAATGGGATTGGTCTGATAAAATGAATAGTGCTTAGGCGAGCAAAATCAGACCAGCCACCCAGCTTGAGCCCTCGGGGCCGCCTTTTGGAAGCAGTCTTCTTTGTAAAAAGCATTATCAATTTAGAAAAACTTTGATAGATTAAGTCTGCTGGCAAGCAAGGCAAATGAAAATTTTTGAAACACACGGAAAAGGAACTATCGCATTGCATATCAGACCCTGGACGGCTGTTTTATTGACATTTCTCATGATAACTGCCATCAGCCAGGCAGAAACCGACACTGATGACAGAGATGCCATCGTCATTGCCCACCCGAAACAGGTGGGCATGGGGCAGCCTTTTCTTGTTCGGCTGACATCAGCCCAGGCCTTCGACAGGGTTTCTATCCATTGGATGGAGCGGGAATTTGTACCATCAGTCTCCGAGTGGAATGGACGTCATGTGGCGATTGCCATGCTGGGTACAGATGTGCTTACCATCAAGTCAGGTCGCCAGCCGCTTCTGGTCCGGGCCTGGACCGAGGGAAAGGAGACCGTCTGGCAAAGATCAGTGATTATTGTTGCCCGAACATATCCCCGGCAGGAGTTGAATCTGCCGTCAAAGATGGTGACCCCTCCCGCTGTTGAACTTGAGCGAATAACGGCGGAAAGGACTCAGACCCAGAAGGCCAAAAACACCTGGTCAGATCAACGGTTGTGGCAACTACCCTTTCACCAGCCGGTGAAGGGAAAGACCACCAGTGTTTATGGTCTGCAAAGGGTGCTGAACGGCAAACCCAAAAATCCTCACCGAGGACTGGATTTCAGGGCGCCCACAGGAACTGCTGTGGAAGCGGTGGCAGAAGGCAGGGTGATCCTGGCTGAATCCCACTATTATGCAGGCAACTCCATATATATAGACCACGGCAACGGGGTCATTTCTCTGTACTTTCACCTGAGTA
>JAABSO010000037.1 GCA_011390335.1 Desulfotignum sp.
CATAAAAAAAGCCAGCAGGGTGAATAGGAAAAAATTGAATGATAAGCTCTTTTTCCCATGACCAAAATTGTGTTCAGCATGATAGCCAAGATTTTTCAGGGTATTGAAATTTTCATTTTCAATTTTCCATTTTGCCCGACCTGCTTTGACAAGCTTTGCAACATTATCGTCACTGACCCGGATATCAGTGACCCAACTGTTGGTATAGGTGATTTTATCTCCATCGGTAAAGCAATGAGGTCTTGACCAGGGCGGTAATGGATGCATCATCAATGGCTTCGATCACGGTATCTGTTTTTTGGGCCATTGTTTTCTCATCCGACTTTTCGCCGGTTGCGTCTGCCACGGTCATTTCATTCTTTACCTTTAGGTAGGTTTTGAACACATGGGTCATTTTAGCTGATGATTCGATGCGGTCATCCGTCTCAGTTGCAAAAAGCGTGACGGTGCTGAACAACATGGAGACAACAGCGGCCAAAACTGCCAAAAGGTACAGTGATTTTTTCATTTTACTTTTCGCCTGTTTTCCGGTTGCTTTAATCTCTGATCAGTCACATCCTTGGTTTTACACAGATGGTGATCCCTTGGATTTTCAGTACGTCAAGGTTAACTATTGGGGCTAATCATATTAACCTGCCCTCAATACTACATGGTTACAATGCAACCCGAGTTAGCTCATTTTTCTTGTTAATCCGGCAAGGCCAAGAAGACCCAGACCCAAAAAGACCATATCCGACTGGAATATCCCACTAAAAGACATATAACCAAGAATCGTTGAAGCCTGCGCATTGAACGCAAAGGCACAGATCACTGCCGCCAAAATGGTGAAACTCAGCATTTTTTTTTTCATAAAACCAATCCTTTTTCATTAATTGCTTTAAAAATTTCAGGGGTAAGCCCGGGGTTAAAATAGCTTCATCGAAATAAAAACGTCTATCTGCCAAATCTTTTCGGGTCGTCCCGTCACCACCTTTCTGCCCACCTCATGGTGATTTCCATCATTTGTGTGTAACCCATTTTGTTTGCGCTTGAATCTCCGGAGTCTGGAAACTGAAGATTGCAGCAAACGTGCCAGATGTTGTCAGAGGCGTGGAAAGGAGCCGTTTGAAAATTCCGTTACAGTTAAATGACGAGGATAAAGGATGCAGAGACCTTCTGGGAGATATTTTTAAATGGAAAACGCCAATGCCTGGAAATTATCAATGCCTTTTTCAATCTTAAGCAGCATAAACATAAGAGTGAAAGGATCAAATTTGGCCAATGATCATATTTGACCGAACAGCCTTGTTTCAGCTTTTTTATCAAATGCACTATGAAAAATTCAGGTATCAGATAATCCTAAAGCAGGAGCAGGTTAAAGCGCATTGTCAATCGTCGTCTGTGAACGGCTTTGGACTGCCTGGTTCACGGTTGCGATTGTTAATAGAAGGCCAGCATCCCATACACCCAAAAAAAGACATCCCTTGCTCCTTTGATCACCACAATGTCAATCCGATCTGCGAATTGCAAAAAGAAGCTCATCGGTAGAACCGTCTTTCGTGCAGTAAGCAGAAGCCCCGGCTTGTATCATCCGATCAGCCTGATCTTGCTTGTCATGCATGGAGAGACCGATGATGCGAATGTAGGGAAGCTCGGAAAGAATAATCCGGGTAGCCTGAATGCCGTCCATCCGCGGCATGCTGATGTCCATTAGGATCACGTCGGGATTAAGTTGCCGGGCCTTCTCAACCGCCTCCTGGCCGTCGCATGCTTCCCCCACCATTTCAATATCGGAATAAAGGCTCAGCAAGGTGGAAATTCCTTGGCGGACAACCGTATGGTCTTCAACAACAAGGGTTCTGATTTTATCTTCGGTCTTGATTTCCCGGATGACTTCATTCTCTTTTTCTTCCTTTTTCTCAAGCGGCACAAACAGCGACAAAGAAGCACCATTTCCCGATGAACTTTCAATCCGAATGCTTCCACCCATCAGCTGAAGCTGCTCGTTAATGCTGAAAAGACCAAACCCGCCCCCCTCGTTCTTCAAGACAGCGCTCGGATCAAATCCTGACCCGTTATCGCTTACCGTCACCCGAAGCTGCTTTTCCCCTCATCACAGGTCATTTCAAGGTGTGCCGATTTTACGCCCGAATGTTTGATTACATTCAACAACAGTTCCCACGTGCTCTGATAGAGGAATGCGGTAACGTCCTCTTGTTTTGGATCAATATCGGGATCTGTCTGCAAATCTATTGTAAGTCCGTGATTCTCATTCATCCACCGTGCAGTCCATTGCAGAGAAGCTGAAAGCCTTTGCTGCAAAACAGGTGGATAAAGCTCGGCTGTTAAAGAACGGGACATCTGTATAGATTGGCTGATGAGGTCAAAAACGTTTTTGGCAATCTTCTTCTGTTTTTCTGATTCCCGGCTTTACGGCAAAAATCACTACAATAGACGTGGCCTCTCCAGCACGCCCGAAAAAATAAAAGGGAAAATCACAACAACGACAAGTAATTACGAGTAAATACAATTCAAAATATCCTCCGGTCTTGCAGACAGACGGAAGATGGTGTAGAAAGAAAATAGTTTGTGTGGGCTTCCCGGCTATCGGCGGAAGTTCGCAATTAAAGCCTGGAGTTGGCGCTCCAGGCTTTTTTATGATTTTGACCTTGAATTATACGAATAAAAAGAAAGATTTGATAATCTTTTTTGAACAAAACGGAATAAAATCTCACAACATAATCAAACTCGCTACATAATTGCAACTATCATTGATTCCTTTCATATTCAAGCAAAATCCCCATATCATTGACAGTTATTCCCATGGTGATTGAAAAAATCTATGTATGTCTGGTACCGGGCACTGAATCCTGAAACATCTTTGACTCTGTTTGAAACATGGGCATCCGCCATGGATTTTCAAGCTGAACCATGCAGATATGTAATGCCCGGCATGTCACATACTGCCGGTCAGGGGCTTGATTTTGTTGAATTCTGTCATCTCCTCCAGCCAGTTTCGGGGAACCGTGTCCAGTCCGTTATGGATGCCAAGAATAAAACCGCACAGAATTCCCCTGGCTGAAGAATCACCGCCGGCCATGATATTTTCGATTAATGCGGTTTCCGGGTCTTCCGGGTACCGGGCGATCAGGTGAATGGTGCCGGGCAGGGCCTCTGTTGTGTCACAGGCCTGACCGAAACCGGAGATGGCTTGGGCGGTCTCTTTTTCAGCACTGGCAAGGCCTTTGTCCACCAGGCTTGCGATGGGAGATTCGGACGGCAGCTGCTCTGCTGCGGACCGGATAGCGGCGGCCGGGCCTGATCCGTTGGCGGTTTCCAGGGCAGCCAGGACAAAGAAGCGGGCGGTTTCCAGAACAAGGGGATGGTTGTGGGTCATGGCAGTCTGGCCTTGGGCACAATCGATGAACGCGTCAGCATCGTGGGCGTAGAACAGGGCCAGGGGAACCATGCGGGAAGCCCCTCCCAGGTCGGTGGAGTCTGATCCGGCTGCTGCCGGTGATTTGCCTGCCTGGAAACCGGCCAGGGTTTTTTTGGTGGCCCCGTCCAGGTATCCGTCATAATTGTCAAACAGGGCCTGCCACCGGGCGGCAAAATCCTCCAGGTCAAAGCCGCTGCAGTGACTCAAAGATTCCAGCAACAGCAGCATCTGGTCACCGTAATGGGTAAAATTCCCTTTTTGTCTGTTTTTGTGAAACAGGGCGATTTCAGGGGCTGTCAGGTGGTTCAGACGGCCGTACCGCTCCTTTATCCGGGATACATCATACACCCAGTGAACACCCAGGGCCAGGGCATCCGCGGCAAACGCGGCCATGACACCGGACAGCATTTTTTGATGAATGTGGGTCTTGTTCATTTTGTTCCTCCTTTGGATTGCGGTATATGAATGTGGAGTACAGATCAGATTGTGAAGCATCCTGCAGCGGTTTTCAAGAAAAAACTGTGCCGGTCCCCCTATGCATCCGGGGGCACAATATGGCATTACGTCATGCTACAGCCGCTGGATGATATACAGAAACATGGGCAGGCGGCTGACAGTCTTCAGCCGGTAGAAATCATAGAGCACTTCCCTGGAGGGTTTGGCAAATGCCAGGGGGGACAGGTACACAATTCCCTTGGGCAGGGCGTGGGTGATGCGGTGCCGGACAAGGTTCAGGAGTGCCTGGGTATGGTCCGGGGGCAGCTGGTCATCCATGACAAAATTGCCGGTCATTTCAATGCGGGCACAGGCCTGATTGATGGACTGCATCTTATCGAATGCCAGGCCCACCTTGCGGGCGGTGATGGGTTTCCCTAATTGCTCCAGGGTGGCCGGATCAAAAGATTCCAGGCCGATATTGACGAAAGTGGCAAAGGGCAGGGCATTTAAGGAGTCAAACAGGTGCGGGTCTGCATCAAGCAGGGAATCCACGCTGCCGAACAGATACAGCCGGGGGTGTTTCATGTAGCTGCGTGCAAACCCAAACCGGTCATAACTTTCCCTGGCAGCTGATACAATCAGGTCTGCCGGCGCGTTCAGTGCATCATGTTCGCCTAAAAAAAGGGCGTTGTAATTCACCAGGTCTTTGCCGTACAGGTGTGCCAGATCCCGGATCTGTCTTTGGATATCCTCCGGGGTGCGGGGGGTGAACGGTTTTTTGTTTTTCACCTTGCAGAACCGGCATTTGTACAGGCATCCGTCGGCAATGGTCAACGGGATCACATTGTAGTCCGAATGCCTGGCATCCGGCGGCAGCACCGTGGTTCTGGCGCCGCAGATCTCAAACAGGGTTTGGGCTTTATTCTCCAGATCTGCTTTTTGGATGCGTTTTATCTGCCCGAGCCATTCAGCAACACGGGCGGGCATGTCAGGGCGGCTGTCAGGCACAGCCGCTATCAGTTTGGGCCAGTCCTGATAGATTTTTGCCACTTCCGGTTCTTCAAAGGGCCGTCCCCCCAGCAGCGAATTGGTGGGGTAGGTGAAATTGGGCAGGTAATACTCACCTATGGCTTCATACACCCCGGCATATCCGCCGCTGGAATAGTAGATCCAGTCATTGGCCACGGTCCGCTTGAGCCATTCCGAGGGATGAAGCCAGTGCCGGGTTTTGGATCTGGCGTTCCGGATTTCATGGTTCAGGTTGAATTCCAGTATCATCTCCCGGGTTTCCAGGCGGGAAAAAATGCCGTATTTCACCGGATAACTGACCTTGACATACTCTTTGTTTTCCTGGATATTCAGGAAGATGGAAAAGTCATCGGATTGAAAGGCTGTTTCCGGATGTGTTATCATAAAAGGATCGTTTAACTGAAGCAAAAGCAACTCTGCCCTGTTTTTGTCATTTACCCATGGGCGCCGCCTTCAAGACTGGGCATCCCGCAAAAACCAAATATTCATACTATAATTTTCTTTTGTTCCATGGCAATGGTTTTTTCGATTGATTGCCCGCATGATATAGATGCTGGTATTGACCCGTCCCCATAAAACAGGTAATACAGGGCCTGAATAAACAACATACAACAAAGGTGGACAACAGTGAAAGTGCTATTCTTGGAACCCTTTTTCGGCGGATCCCACCAGGATTTCGCCACAGGTTTTGCCGCCCATTCCCGGAATGATGTGACCCTGGTGACCCTGCCGGCCAGTTCCTGGAAATGGCGCATGCGGGGAGCGGCCCTGGCTTTTTTGCAGAAGATAAAAGATATTGCCTCCTATGACCTTGTGTTTGCCACTGACATGATGAATGTTGCAGATTTTCTGGCACTGGCAGGACCTTCCCGGCCGCCCCTGGTATTGTATTTTCATGAAAACCAGCTGTCTTATCCCCTTTCTTTCAGGGAGAAAAAAAGAACACCGGATGTGGGACTGGGCTTTATCAATATCACCTCTGCCCTGGCTGCTGACCAGGTGTTGTTCAACTCTGCATTTCATTTGGACGCGTTTGCAAAAGAGGCCCGGAAACTGATAAAGCAGATGCCGGCACCCCGTCCGTCACAAATGGTCAACCGCATTTTACAAAAAACCCGGGTGGTGTATCCGGGATGCCGGTTTTCGGCAGAACCGGTTTCTGTGACGCAGCGTTCACCAGATTCGCATCCATCAGATCCACCATTGATTATTTGGAACCACCGGTGGGAGTATGACAAGCAGCCGGAGGTTTTTTTTCGGGTACTTGGCAAACTCAGAGACAAAGGGGTGCCGTTTTCTCTGGCTGTCATGGGAGAGCAGTATGACCGGTATCCTGCGGTTTTTGACAGTGCGAAAAAAACCTTTGGAGACCAGATAAAAGTATTCGGGTATGTGCCGTCCCGGGCTGCGTATCACGCCTGGCTGGCCCGGGGCAGTGTGGTGGTTTCCACGGCCATCCAGGAGAACTTCGGCATCTCCGTGGTGGAAGCGGTGCGGTTCGGCTGCTTTCCTTTGTTGCCCCAAAGGCTGTCCTATCCTGAGATCATGCCGGAAAAATTTCACCCTGACATTCTTTACCGGTCTGAAACCCAGCTTCTGGAAAAACTGGCACACCATCTTTTACACCCTGATGCCGGTCAGTCTCTGCAAAAAGCGTTGTGTGATCATGTACAGCAGTTTTCCTGGGAAATCTTGGGGCCGCAATACGACAATCTGCTGGAAAATTGTCAAAAACAAGGGATCAACCCTGCAGGCAGCTGCATGTAAATGGTTCCATCCATATGCCAGGGTGACCCGCCCCCTGCATAGCCCTGTATCCGGGCGGGATGCCCGGGGGGGTGACAATTGCGGTGCAGAATTCCCGGGAGGGGTGTGCAACATGCCGGATCTGGAGATAACTGCATTGGAAACGATCATTGCTTTACTTGATAAACCCGCGTGTTTACGGTATAGAGAAAACATGATGTTTCATCCTGATTTCTCTATGAAAGGGCGATTTTTGTACCGGTTCTTTCATGGTTTGTTGTGTCTGCCCGAGCTTGGCCGTTATTGACTAAACGGCCACCGGCTTCAAGCCGGTGGCTTTAAACCACGGGCCTAAAAAACGGCTAAAGTCTGCACAGTAACAAAAAAAAGCAAGAAGAAAGGTGCCATGAACAGATTGTATTTTCTCCTGCCCTGTATGTTCACTGTTTTTTCTATCTGGTTTGCTGCGGCCGGTGCATCAGCCCTCACCCCGGAAGAGGTGCTGGTTGTGGCAAACAGGAATGCCGCAAAAAGCAAAGGCCTGGCAGTCTATTACATGGCAAAGCGCAAGATCCCGGAAGAAAATCTGGTATTGCTGTTTGTCACCGACAAAGAGCAGTGTTCCAGGGAAACCTATGAAAAAAAAGTGGTCCCGCCTGTTTTGCGGGCACTGGATGCCAATCCCGATATCCGGGCAATTGTCACCATGTACGGGGTACCATTGAAAATTATTTCTCCCGGGCATACAAGTGAAGAAAAATCAGACCTGGACCGTCTGGAATCTGAAAAAGCCCACCTGGAAGAACTGCTGTCTGAAGATGAAGCTGATGCCAAAGATGAAGAAATTATCAGAAAAAGAAAACAAAAACTGACCAGGCTGAAAAAGACCATCTCCTCCCGTGTCCGCCGGCTGGACAAGACAGCGTCATTTGATTCGGAATTGATGCTGGTGAAAGCTAAAGAATACCCGTTGAATTTCTGGCTGCCCAATCCATATTACCTGGGATTTGCAAACCGTAAACCAGGGGTGAAAAAATCAGATGTTATCATGGTCAGCCGCCTGGACGGGGCGGATGACACAATTGTCAGGCGCATCATTGATGACAGTATACAAGCTGAGATAGACGGACTCAGAGGCTCCGCATACTTTGATGCACGGTGGCAGTATCCCGGAGACAAAGAGATGGGCGGATATGGTTTGTATGACCGTTCCATTCACAGGGCATCACAAAAGGTGGCAGATAAAACACCAATGGGTGTGGTTCTCAATGATACCAAAGCATTATTCCAGAAAGGAGAAAGCCCTGATACCGCCCTTTACTGCGGGTGGTATAGCCTGGCAAAATATGTTGATGCCTTTGTGTGGCAGAAAGGGTCTGTGGGGTATCACATTGCCAGCTCGGAATGCGCCACCCTGAAAAATCAGAACAGCCAGGTCTGGTGTAAGAAAATGCTGGACAATGGTGTTGCTGCGACCATTGGACCGGTGGGAGAGCCCTATGTCCAGGCCTTTCCCTTACCGGAAATTTTTTTTGATTTCCTGGTGGAAGGGTATTTGACCCTGGCGGAATCCTATCTGGTGAGCCTTCCCTATCTTTCCTGGAAAATGGTTCTGGTGGGAGACCCCCTCTACCGGGTGAATGTAAAATAGATGGATAATTTTGGCCTGCATACGGATCTGGCACATTTTTTGAAAAAAATGCCGCTGTTTTCCTCCATCCCGGATGAACAGATAAGAAAGATTGCCGGGTGTTTTTGGGTTGCTGATTATCAAAGAGACACGGTTGTTTTTCTGCAGGGGGATCCCAGTGACAGCATGTATGTGATTTATTCGGGGGCTGTTTTAATTTATGCGAACCAGTCGAAAAACAATGAAACCCCGTCCCTTGAGATTGAACTTGGAAGGGGTGATTTTTTCGGTGAAATGGCTTTGCTGTCTGATCTTCCACGGACCGCCAGTGCACGGGTCACCCTGGATGCAAGGCTGTTTCGTCTAAAGAAACAGAACTTTCAGGATCTTTTGCACCACAACCGGCATATCGGGCTGTATTTAAGCCGCCTGTATGCCCGGCGTCTTTCCTTTGGGACGGCTGGTTCGTCCATGAAACCAGCCCCGGTTTTTTACACTGTCAGCGCAACTGATCCAGCCCTTGGCCTTTCTTATTTTCTGTATTCCATGTCCTATCATATTGCAACGGAATCAGACAAAAAGGTGCTGGTGATCGAACCTTATCTGGAACTTGAAAACAACATGAGAAAATTTGGGCTTCAACCCATTTCCTGTCCGGATGAATCCCTTTATTCCCTTTTGCCTGCCCAGCTTTTCACACCAGATGATATCAACTGGTTCTGTCATCCATCCGGGTTCTGCGTGCTGCAGGTCAACAAAGGGTTCAACCCCCGCCTGGTGGATATTCTGTCCAGGCTCATGGAAAATTTTAAAAGCTGCTATGATCTGGTTATTTTCGGCCTGGGACATCATTTTGGTCCATTTGCCCGGCAGGCAGTGCGGCTTTGCGATAAAAATCTGCTGATCATCAACAACACACAGGCTGCCCTGCCCGGGGTAAAAGAAAAATTGGCAAGTCTGGAAAATATTGCCGGAACCGGTCTGGACCGGGTCAGAGTAGGGGTGAGCCACCTGTGCGGAACGATTGGTATTCCCAGAGAAACATTAAAAAAAATACTGCATCTGTCTGAGACACCCCAGATATGGGTGGAAAAATCCGATAAAGCAATGAACGATGAGATTGACACGGAAAAAAGGTTTCCTGTGAAAGGGGCCAGGGCCATTGCACGGGAACTTGCCGGTGTCAGAATCGGACTGGCACTCGGTGCAGGAGCGGCCAGGGGATGGGCCCATATCGGTGTGATCAAGATGCTTGCCCGGGAAAACATCCACATCGACATGATTGCCGGCACCAGCATGGGGGCCCTGGTGGGGACTATCTTTGCTGCAAATGGATCAGTGGAGCACCTGGTAAAGACCACCATTGCCCGATTTGAAAGGCGGTCCCAGGTGCGCAGAAAAATCTTTGATTATACCCTGCCCCTGCATGGTTTTTTAAAGGGACAAAAAGCCATGAACCTTGTGGCAGGTGCCATTGGCCATGCGGATTTCATGGATCTTGCGATACCTGCCTATGTGGTCGGGGTTGACATTTTAAAGGGTGAAGAGGTGCTGTTTGAAACCGGTGATGTTGCAAAGGCGGTCAGGGCCAGTCTTTCTGTGCCGGCTTTGTTTGTTCCCATCCGGTACAATGGCCGGTGGATGGTGGATGGCGGCCTGCTCAATCCGGTGCCCGTGAACATACTGGAGCAAAAAGGCGCAGACAAGATAATTGCCGTGTGTGTGGAAAATCCCCATCCAGAGGCAAAACTGACAGATCGGTCTCCGGGTATCAAGCAGGTGATTGCCAGAACCATCAGTATTGTGCACGGAAGGGCCACCAGCGGATTTGTTCAGCACGCCGATGTTGTGGTCTATCCGGATGTCCAGGGCTTTGCCTGGGATGATTTTCACAGGGGCAGGGTGCTGATGCAAAGGGGTGAGGATGCCTGTACAGCCAAGATAGAAGAGATCAGGGCATTGGTCAGGCAGCCTGCCGGAAGATGAAACCGGATCGATCCGGATCACAGATTGTTCAAAAAAGACAGGTCCTTTGCCTGGGTGTGTTTGGTGCCGATGGAAAGCACTTCCACACGGGTGTCAGGCATCAGGCGGTAATACAGCCGACCCTTGTAGGAAAAGATAACCTCGAACACGGTTTCGCGGTTTTTTTTTCCGAACACCTTGCGCTTGACCGGCACCAGGCCCGGATCCTGGTTGAGCTGGTGGATGATCTCCTCGGCTTTCAACTGCAGTTCGTAAGTCAGTCCGGCAAAGCCGTCCACAGCTTTCGGGTGAACGGTTGTCTGCTTGTACAGGGTGGAGAAACGCTTTTGAAAGATCTCCTCTTCCTTGATTTTTTCTTTGCGGGTCTTGCGCTTGCCGGTTTCAAACTGCTGGATTTTGTCGCTTAATTCAGAAATGACCAGCCTTTGCTGCTGCTGGTGTGCCAGGTTCGCCTCAAGTTTTTCCTCCAGATTGATGATCTCCTGGATCATCTCCTCTTCATTGACGGTTGCCCGCTTTTTTTCTCCTTCAAAGTGCTGTTTCACCTGGCCAAGTTCTGCGGATAATGTCTTTTGTTCCTGATTAAGGGACACAAGTTCTTTTTGGTATTCTTTTTCAAGGTCCTGAAGGTGTGCGATCTCCTGCTCCTGTTTCAGGGTATCGAATCGGGATTTTTTTGCACCGCTGCGGTAAAACCACAAAAAAGTACCAAGGGCGGCCAGGATATACAGGCCCAGAATCAGGCCGCTGAGAAGACGGGCATGTGCAATTGACAGGTCAAATTCCAGAACCAGTCCCTGGTTCAGCAGGCTGTAGTTTTGTGCAGCTGTCTCAATGGGAGAAATTTGTGTCAGCGGGGCATCTTTGTCATCCAGATCAAAGGTTCTTGGGTACAGCATGGTTCCCTGCCGGGTTGTGACAGAGACCTTTGCCCGTATTCCCCAGGTCTGCAGGTTTTTTTTTTGCAAAAAGGTGTTGATATTCCGGGTGACAGCCTGTTCAATTTCCAGGGTTCCATCCAGTAAAGGGGCGCTGTCACCGATGTAGATCTCTTCAAGCGTATTTTCAAAGGTGGTCTCCAGATGCTTTTCCAGCACCTGGATGGTGATGATATACAAAACAGGGGGCAGCAGAATGCATAAAATCAAAATTTTAAACGGAAAATATTTTATCATTGGTCAGAACCGGTATGATATGTCAATAAACAGCTGGTCATTGTCACTGAACCTTCCAAGCCAGGTGTCCCCATCCCCGGAAAAGATATCAACCCCGAGAACCAGGTCAAGGTTTGTGACATAGGTATGGGTAATGCGCGGGGACAGATACCAGGAGTTGTCACTCAGTGAAATGGAATATAGCATTGATGCCTCCAACCAGTCCATAAAAATATCCCGGCTGATTTCCCCTGACAGAGAATAGTTGTTCCTTTTGAAATAGAGAATGTCAGGCGTATATCCTGATATATACTGGTGGGTGAACTGTATGTTCAGATAAATATTTGATTTTGTAGTGTAATCTGCACCAAGGGTATAGGTGAATGTGGTATTTTTTGAAGAGGTGAGTGAAGCGGTGAGCAACGACTGGTTTTCATACCATGCTGCCTCTCCCCTGATCCCGAAACCAGACAGGGTGGTTTCAAATTCACATCCCAAAATGTTGGTTCTCGGGAATTCCACCATAATGTTTTCATCGGTGAACACAGCTGTTTTCAGAGACTTTTCCAGGTCTTCCCGGTTCAGGGTGCCGTCCACATGGATGTTTTTGACAGGAAAGCTGCTGAAATACGGCAGATCTTCGGTTGTATGGTGCCAGGATAAGCCCAGGTCCCAGTTTTGTATTGTCGTGGCGAAGCGAAAACCCCATTCTGCCTCTGTGTCTGGGTCCTGTTCATCCACAGCCAGACGGTTGAAATAGTGCTTTATATTCTCGGGAACAGGTGATGCAGCAATCTCTTTTTTTAAATGGGAGAAAACCGCCCAGTCTGTTCCAAAATAGTCCAGTTCTGCTTTTTCAAAAACTGGGATAAAAATTGCCTCAAGGGTAAATGTGTCAAAAAGCAGCTTGAGGTCCGCCATCCACACCGGCTGTTTGGTTTCCGCATAATCAGGGAGGATGAATTCCCTTGCATCCGTGGGGTTGATGGTGTCCACAGGGCTGATAAGATCGGCTTTGCCCCATCGGATAATCTGTTTGCCCATGGAAAAATCAATGAAGTTGTTGTTATGGAAAAAAACCGCTTCATGCAGATCCAGGTTGTATTCATCGGTTTCATTGTCATTGCCGAAGTAAAGATAATCAGACAAAACAGAAACCCTGGCGGTTTTTTTGTATCTGGATTCTAAGAGAATACGGCTTTTAAGATGGGTCTTGTTTTCAATATGGTCGTTTTTTTTTGTATCCATGGAGGCCCTGATTTGAACTATGCCGGACAGGGTAAGCCCCCCCCCTTTTTTTCCGGAACCGGTTTTTTCAAAAATATCGGCCCCGGAAGTATCTTCAAAAAGAAACAAGGATTCATCCGGATCATAAGATTTTTTTTGGGGGGCTGCTGGGGCAGTTTTTTTGTCGTCCAGGTCATCCGAAGGATCGTTTGTCCGGGTTTTTTCCAGGACCTGGTTTGCATTGTTTTTTATGTTTTTTCCTTGCGGGGGATGAAAAACAGCAATTTTGAAACCTGGTTTGTTCTGGTCTGCTGTCTGGGTGATGCTGTAGTGATACAAGAGATTTTGTGCAATGTGCAGAACAACCCGGACAGTATCCTTCCGGTTCTGGGCAACAGTGACAGATGTCACAATGTCTGCATCTGTGTTTTTATCGATGCGTACCCCGGGAATAAATGCATCGGCAATATCTATGACAATTCTTTCAGGAGAGTGGAGAACAAATGGCTCCGGGTCAAAGGGTTTTGTCAGAAAAACGGCAACGGTTTCTGCGGTGGAATTTTTATCAAAAGCAATGGAAGCAACCTTGTTGCCAGGCAGGCAGAAGCTTTTTTCCGGAAGCATGAAACATGCTGAAATGAATATGAGAAGGATCAGGCAGGACCTTGCCCTGTCTCTTCCTGACATTGCTGTCTCCTTTGAAATGATTTATTTCAAAGAATGCAAAAAACATACCGAACTAATAGTTTTCAAGGCGGTTTCTGGATATGTCTGCCTGATCAATATCGGTATTGTAGGTGATACTTTCAATTTTCAAAAAGGTGCTGTGTTCTCTTTCATGGTCTTCCATGCTGATGATCAGCTCTGTCCAGATATCTTGAATTTTTTCAAGCTTCAGCACTTTGTAGGTTTTGATGTGATGGCCTTTTTTGTCAAAATATTTTACCAGGATCGGTACCAGGGAGTCTTTGGTAATCAGGCTTTGCGTCAGGCTGTACTGGGAATGGACATCCTTTTTGGGCCGGGTTTCCATGGCATGGCACGCAACTCCCCCAATGGTTTGTGATCCGGTGATTTTGTAGGTATAATCGTCAACCGGGTGACGCTCCATGTCTTCATAGGTAAAATCACTGTTTACAAACCGGTGGGATTTCTGGGATGTTACAATCCGCCGGGTTCTTCTCAGTGCAGGCAGATAGATGAACTGCTCGGTTTCCCACCCGGGTTTTTCAATGGTGAGAAAACCGGTTCCTTCAATATCAGCCGGAAACGTGAACCTGATAATCTGGCTTTCAAGTGCATTTTCCAGTATCCGCCTGCTGGTAAACTGCCGGACCCGTTTGTTGTCATTTTTGTCCACAAGCACCATCTGTGAGGTTAAAACAGAATTTTTTCCCCGGTCCCGGTTAAAAACATCCTGGGCCAGTTGTTTGCCGGTGACGGCATCTGATCCTGCAGATGCGGGCAGGACGGGTAACAGGGCGAACAGGCAGGCCCAGAAAACAAGCAGAAAATATTTCATGATCTTCCCCTTTTTGTCATGCTGAAAATAGTTGCAACCTGTCTTTGGCTTCGTCAAATGCTTGACGCCGTTCATAGGGTGTTTATGCATATATTCATATGCAAGATACGGGTTTTTGTCAATTTGAAATTCTGATTCTGCCAAGGGGCAGTATGCCGGGCAGACCGGTTTATATGAAAGAACAATCTGCCAGCCTGTTCTTTCATGCTTTGTTGTACCCGTAAGGGTATGGTTGTTGTTAAAAATTTGTACGGATATTTTTTTGGTCATTTGATCATAATTTTTCTTGACAAAAACTACTGAGGTGGTAAATTATGATCAAATGACCAAAAGGAGATGTCCATGCCGCGACCCAAAAGACCCAGATCTATCGGCGTACCCCCGATTGTGACAGAATTTAGTCCCCGGGGGGGTCAGGAAACTTGTGAGGTGATCTTGTCCTTTGAAGAGTTTGAGGCAGTGCGCCTCATTGATTACGACGGTCTGGACCAGGGGCAGGCAGCCGGGATCATGAACGTTTCCCGGCAGACAGTGGGCAGAATTCTGAGGAGCGGGCGGTTCAAGCTGTCAAAGGCAATTGTGGAATCCTGCCGCCTGAAACTGTCTGGCGGATGCTATAAAATAGATGAAAATATCTCTGGCCGGGGACGGCACCGCCGCCGCAGAGGCGGGGGCTGCCGCGGACCTGGTCACGGCGGGTGTAACCCATAATATAAGACAAAAGGAGGCGTTATAATGCCTGGATTTAACACAAGAGGACCGGAAAATCAGGGTCCCATGACAGGCCGCGGACGCGGTCTCTGCACAGGCGCTGCAAACCCTGCCCAGGGGTTTGGTACCGGGAATGCCCCGGGATTCGGCAGAGGACGGGGCAGAAGATGGTGCCAGGGAAGTTTTGGCGCCAGGGGCCCTGTGAGACAGTGGCAGTCAGCACCGGATGTCGGCAATGACCTGCAGGCCCGGGCAAAATGGCTGGAAGCGGAACTGGCAGCTGTAAAACAGCAGTTAGATGATCCTTCTTGATGCAGTATTTTTTGTAATGGCACCACCAAAACCAGCGGGCCTGGTAAAATAACAGCCCTGCTGCAAACATCACCGGGAAGCCTTTGCTGGAAATTAACAGGCAGCAAGGCTTCCCGGTGATTGCTTTTTGGAGAACGGCCGTTATATTTGCAAAAAAAATTTGCAAATGTCGTATGAAACAGTATTTTGCTTAACTTGTCTGTTCTGCTGTGGTATAGGGTCAGGCTGTGGTATGAAATCATATTGGTGATATACAAAACCCATTGCCAGGCCGAGAAAACAAACATGACATACAATATTGCAATCAACGGATACGGCCGCATCGGCCGGTGCGTGGTCCGGGCCTTATACGAATCAGAGCGGTTTTCCAAGAGGCTACGTCTTTCAGCCATCAATGAGCTTGCCTGTTCCGACACCATTTTTCACCTCACACGGCATGATTCCACCCATGGCCGGTTTCCCGGATCTGTGGAAAAAAAAGGGCAGATAATGGCCATCGGCAAGGATTTCATCCACCTGTTCCAGGAGAAAAACATTGTCAATCTGCCCTGGAAGGATCTGGCAGTGGATGTGGTCCTGGACTGCACCGGGGTGTATAATGACCGGGAATCAGCTGAACTGCATCTGCTTTCCGGTGCAAAAAAAGTGATTTATTCCCATCCTGCCAAAGATGAAATGGATGCCACTATCGTGTACGGGGTTAACCACCACACCCTTGAAAAAGAGCACTCCATTATTTCCAATGCATCCTGCACCACCAACTGTCTCATTCCGATTCTGCATGTACTGGATTCCCATCTGGGAATTGAAAGCGGGGTGACCACCACCATTCATTCAGCCATGCATGACCAGCCGGTGATTGACGCGTATAACAAGGATCTGCGCAAGACCCGGTCTGCGTTGCAATCCATTATCCCGGTTTCCACCTCTCTTGCAAAAGGGATTGCCCGGATTCTGCCCCATATGGCAGGCAGATTTGAGACCCTCGCCATACGGGTTCCCACCGTCAATGTCTCCATCCTGGATATAACGGTGTCAGTGAAAAGAAAAACAGATGCTGATGCGGTGAACGCCCTGCTGACCCATGCTGCTGCAAACAGTCTGTCCGGCATTCTCGGAGTGAGTGACGAACAGCTGGTTTCCTGTGATTTCAACCACGACCCCAGATCCGCCATCATTGATCTGCCCCAGACCCGGGTCTCAGGCCGGCACCTGGTAAAGATCCAGGCCTGGTTTGACAATGAATGGGGGTATGCCAACCGGATGCTGGATACCACCATTGCTGCCCTGGAGGCATGAGACCGGCATGTGATACGTTGATCAGTTTTTGGGGCAGCTCATTATTACGGATGCAGCGCCAGTAATTTTCTGGTGATGGCTTTGACTTCTTCAGGAATATTATCCGGATTATCAAAGGGCCGGGTCCCGTCCCGGTCAGCCAGAATGATCTCATCCATCTCCGGTAGAAATCCCAGGATATTGTAATCAGACATGGTTTCCTGGATCAATGCCTTGTCTGCTTCAGAGGTTACCCGGTTTCCCAGAATGAGAATGTTCTTGATGCCGATGTCACTGCCCAGTTTGCGGATTCTATCGGCTGCCACCCGGCTGCGTTTGCCGGGATTCACCACCACCACCAGGGCATCCACAGACCCGGAAGTGGCCCGTCCCAGATGCTCCACCCCCGCTTCCATATCCATGACCACCACTTCGTTACGGGCCAGGACAAGATGGTTCATCAGGGCCTTTAAAATCGTACTTTCCGGGCAGATACAGCCTGAACCTCCCTGCTGTACGGTTCCCATCACCAGCAGCTTTACCCTGTCTTTTTCCAGGGAAAACCGGTCCGGAATATCATCCACTTTGGGGTTCAGGGTGAAAAACCCGCCCATGGTACCGGGGGTGGCTCCGGTACGTTCCGCAATCAGATCCGACAGCTGGGCCACCGGGGTAATGGGCCGGGTTTCATCAATGCCCAGTGCTGCTGCCAGGTTGGCAACCGGATCAGCATCTATGGCAATCACGCTGGTTTTTTTATCAAGGGCTGCTATTGTTCTGGCGATGAGTGCCGTAATGGTGGTTTTTCCCACCCCGCCTTTGCCGCCGAATGCCAGTTTTAAACTCATAAATTTTCTCCAAATCAAGGTTCAGCCCAGAGGCGTGAGAATATGTCCCGCTTCATCCATTATAAATACCTGGTGACCGGCTTTTTTTGCCGTATCTATTATGTCTTCTTCAATGACCGCATGGATATCATATTTTTCCTTGAACAAATCCTTGGGCAGCAGTTGAAAACAAGATTTTGCATCCTGTTTGGTCTTGAATGCCGGCAGAAATTTTTCTTTTGTTTTTTCATCACTGAATCCCAATATTTTTTCGGATGCAGTATCGGGATTCTGAACAATTACGTAATACCAATTGTCAGAAATACTGTTGTCTTCCATATGGCCAGTCCGTTTTTTTAAGGGTTATATGAATTGAATATAAGCGTGAATTGCATAAAATAAAGGCAAGAACAGCAAAGAAAATTTTTGTTTGTACATGGTTGCCTGGTTTACTCAGCCGGCAAGGGGGGTGAAATTACAAAGCCCCTGCACGGTTCTGTAACAGGGGCTTTGTATAAAAAACAAAAAGATGAAAAATTATATTTCAAGCCATGAATCTGAGTAGAGGGTTTCCCCCATGATGACTTTATAGGTTTTGGCGTAATCTGCCATCTCCTTGTCGAGGCCGGAAATATCCGGCACATTGCCGTCCATCATGCCCCAGATCAGGTCCACGATATCCTGGCGCTGGCCTTTGGCAATGGCGGTGAGCTGTTTGTCCAGGGGATCGGAAATAACCGCTTTCATGCCGTATTTCCACAGCATGGCCATATAGGTCTGGTTTAAAATCGGCCGCAGGTGTTCCGGGGGCCCATTGGAAATATTGGACAGACCGCAGGTGGATTTGGCGCCCGGTGCGATCTCATCGATCATCATCTGGAAATTGAGCAGGCTCATGAGCTGCTGCTGCTGGATATTCACCGGTGTTACAATGCCGTCCACCCATATCTTTTCATTGGGTATACCGGCTTCGTTGGCAAAATAGATCAGTTCCACAGCAAGGGCGGCCCGCTCGTTTTCATCCCTGGGCAGACCATCGGGTCCCCACATCAGGGCCACAAAATCCGCTTCATACTGGGCAGCCAGGGGTACCATTTTTTCATACCGTTCCGGCCGGGCCATGATGGAGTTGATGATATGGGGGGCATCGGCCGGTTTGCACACCTTGAGGCCGGCTTCGATGGCATCGATGTTGGAGGAGTCCAGCAGCAGAGGCATGCCGGGTACTGCTTCCTGGACCACATTGACCACCCAGGGCATCAGTTCGGTGCCGAATTTTTTGGCAGGTCCCAGGTTGATGTCGATGTAGTCCATGCCCAGTTCCTTCTGGCGCACAACTTCCTCCTGTATGGGCACAGGGTTGCGTTTGGCAGGATCCGGCTCCTTGAACTCCTTTCCGATAACCCGGGAAATGACGTTCAGGCTTTCACCAAATAGAATCATGTTTTCCATGTTCTTATCCTTTTGTAAATTTAAGATTGACACTGAAGAGCCGGGACAAAAAAAATGTCCCGGCGCGTATGTTACTTTTTTGTTTTGAGGAATGCCGGCAGGTGGGCAGCTTCCCTGGGACCGACAGTAATGGTCCAGCCGGGCAGCTCTTCTTCCACATCCCCGGCAATGGCAGCGGCATAACCCGGGATGATCAGTTCAGTATGTTTGACTTTGTCCATGATACCGCATTTTTTCACAAAAATTCCCACGTCATCACCGCCGAATTTGCCGGCAGCCCAGGCAGTAAGCACGGACAGCCCTTCGGAATCTTTGACGAGCAGCCATGCCGGCACCTTGCTGGCTTCAACTTCGCCGGACACTATAAAGTAGGTCAACGCAAAGTTGGTGGTGACCAGCACCGGTGAGTTTTCATCCGGGTTGTTGATCTCAAAGATGCCTTCCGTAACCGTCATGGGCCGCTGGGGATCGGTAAAGATGTTGAGCCGTTCCAGCAGCAGCGGGAACAAAGATTCTGTCCTAAAGTCTGACATTACAACAATGCCGCCGTATTTGGCCACAAACATGCCTGCAATAAGGGCTTCCATGTCCTGGTTGGATGCCATTTCACAGGGAAATACAATGGTGGGAAATCCCAGGGCTTTGTTGCCGGCTTTTAATGCAGCCCGGCGGATGGCCACCTGGTCTTCCAGGGCCTGTTTGATTTCCCGGGAACCGGGGTCGATGACCAGGTCTTTCAGGCCCATGCCTGTAAGTTTCTCGGTCAAAGGGATCAACGCTTCCACAGAATCCGCTTTCACGGCCAGCGGCAGGTCTGCGTCTTTGGCCATGGCCCCGAATTCATCTGCATTGGCTTCAGTGGCTGCATAGAGCAGCGGCCGTTTGAATCCGGCCGCATCGATACCGGCCTTCATCACGGCAGCATCCTCTGTCATGAGCACCAGGTTGAATTCCGATTCTGTGGCGATCTTTTTGGCCACGGCCGCAAACGCATCAGCACCTTTGCCAGCATCCTTGACCACCAGCAGTTCCGGCCGCAGGTTCAGGCCCACCCTTTCATATTGAAATGCATTGTAGGTTTTCAATATGGTGTCAAGGGCTGCCGGATCTGTATCCGATGCCACGGTGGCTGCCAGAATAGAGGGGTTGAAAAAGGTTTTTTCATGCCTGTAGAGCACGGTTTCCCCGCCGGTTGCGGTTTTCCTGACACCTTTTCCCAATGCCACAGGGCGGATGGGGGGTGCGGATGCTTCAGCCAGCTGTTCTTTTGCTTCATCAGACACATAGGGACAGCTGTCCAGTTCCGCCTTGCCAGATGCCAGGTTCATTGCAAATGCAAGACAGGTGGGAACGCCGCACTCCTTGCAGTTGGTCTTGGGCAGGAGTTTGAATATCTGTATACCGGTTAATGCCATGTTAGTCTCCTTAAAATTTATACAACCATATGGTAAAGGCGGGGCAGATTGATATCTGGTGGAATACTGTCCCGCCCTTTGTGTTAAATGCCTATCCCACTATGGGGTCCATGTTCAGGGCCGGATGGCCTTTTTCCTGGAGAAAGGAAAGGATCTCCTCTTCTGTGGTGCCCACGGTTTCATCGGCAATCATGTCAAACAGACCGGGAACACCCATCTCTTCACCCCTGGCAACGATTCTGTCCTTGAGCTCTTCTTTGAGCATCTTGGGCATCCAGACCATCCGCAACAGGCCGCCGTCACCAACGATAAATTTACCCTGGGTGATGTTGTGTTTTGAATGGCCCACAAATCCGGGAGAAGATGCGCCGCCGCCCATGACGCCTGCCAGGGTGGTGAACTTCATGCCGCAGGGGGTTTCTCCTGAGTAGTCACGGCCAACGGTCATAACCCCGTTGCAGGACGGCAGCAGGGCGGCTATACATTCGCAGCAGCCGCAGGTGGTCATGGGATCATGAACCATGGAATAAAAGTTGTAATGGGTGACAGCACCTCTGGATGCCTTGTATATGAAATCATTCACCCCTTTCCACTGTCCCAGCTTGGGATCCAGGCATTCGCCCTTTTCAATGGGCTGGTTGGGGCCGGTGGGGTTGATCTCAAAGGAGGCCTTGCAGTCCATCCAGTTGTAGGCACCGCACAGCCCGGTTCTTTCCGGAGATACAGAGCATACATGGCTGGGGGCAAAGGATTGGCACAGGGTGCAGGAATAATATGTTTCAACATCCTCATCCCGCATATTGTCAACCCGGGCATCCCGTGCCAGGTAGTTTTCTCTGGCCGTGGCAGTCATCTTGTCCACATCTTCGGGTTTGGTGTAGAGGGTGACCTGAACCTTGTCCACGATCTTGTTGAAATCCTGGTGGAACTTGGCATGGAGCACCACACCGATATCCTTGAGGGTGAATCCCTTTTCAATGGCAGCCTTGGAGATCCGCACCCAGGAGATATCCCTTTGCCCGATGTGCATGATGCCCTGGATATAGTTGATCAGATGATGGATCTGACGTTCCATGATGGGCTCGAAATCATCCTGGAACTCTCTGCCTGCGATTTGTACAGAGATCCCCAGGGGGAAGGTTCCCCCTTCTTTGATATCGGCAATGTCCGGGCCGATGATTTCCACTTTGCCGTCTTCAATGGCATTCATGTCCGCCATTTTCACAAGCTCGGTGCACTGGGTTTTTCCGCCGCCGCACTGGGCATACAGATCCGCACCCCTGACGCGTTCTCCTTCATATGCCGGACCGAATGCACAGGGAATATCGATTTCAGATACCTGCACCTTGAGTCCTCTGACTTCCACCGATTTTTGAACCATTTCTTCATGGCTAACCGGTGCCACTACATGTTCGTAGGTACATATGCCGGTGGGCAGAATTTCGGGAATTTCCGTGTCAGCAATGGTGGGGAAACCCCAGTTGACACAGCCGGCAGCCGCAACTCCCCATTCGGTTCCCACATCCCCCAGGGCGTTTACAAAGGCAAATACCCGCTCTTTGTTATATTTAAGGATGGTTTTGAAATCACCCGGTTTTACACCCCCGAATGCCATGGCAGCTCTGTTGGCAAACCCCAGGGCAAATACTGCAGAGGAAATATCCGGACCGAACGGAACGATACGGGTGTTCCAGCCGATCTGCATGCCGGCATCCAGGCACTGCTGGATAAGGGTTTTGCCGTTGTGGTTGGCAGCACAGAAAATATACAAAGAGCGTTTCTGGTAGTCTTCCACGATCATCTTGGCGATCTCTTTATTGGGGGCAGCACCCACCATGGCTGCAAAGCCAGGGGCGGAACCATCCACAAATTCCACACCGCGCTTACGCAGGATGGTGTCATCAGCTGCGCCCACCCAGAGTTTTCCGTTTTCAATGTCCGGGTCTTCCTGGGCAATGTAGAAATCCGGATCATTCAGATACCGTAGCGCTTCTTTGACTTCATAGGAGATGATACCGGCCATGCCTGCGTCCAGGAGTGGTCCCAGGTAGGGAAGCCAGTTTTTCAGCTTGATATGGGGGGGTAACAGGCCTCTGGCAAATTCCATGGGCTTTTTCAGGTCTTCCAGGGTCTCACATTTCAGTCCGGTCAGAGAATAGATCACCGGCAGGTAATACGCTGTGTTGGGAAACCCCACTTTTGTACTGGCATCATAGGTCTGGAGTGCTCTTTCAAGTTCACCTTCCACCTGTGCAACCACTTTGTAGCCACCCTGAATGGCAGCAAATGCGATTAATTTAGACATATTCCTTATTCCTCCTTCGTTGAGGATTTAATATAATTAGTATTTTTGTTTCGACTGTTTCAGGTGCCTGGTCTATCAGGCTTCCAGCTGCTGGCGGTCAGCCATATCCATCAATACACGTTCCCTTGCCTTGTCAATACCCAACGCTTTTCTCTTTTTGTCGATATGGGCAATCATCAGGTGGGCATGCTTGATGGGATCTGCTTCCACATCCCATTTGCCGCCGTAAATCCCTTCCAGTTCCTTGGAGATGTAATCATGGAAGACCGGTGCACCGGATGTGGGCAGGGTGCCGCCAAATACTGTGTACACACCTGATGTGACAAAATACTGGCCAATGGAGATGGCTTTTTCACTCATCCATTCAGGGGCGGAGCCGGCTGCCGGAATATCGCACAGATCAGTTCCCAGACCGCCTGCCTTGATGACTTCCGTGGCTGCCAGCAGGATTCTGGAGTTGTCCACGCAGGACCCCAGGTGAAGGACCGGAGGGATGCCCACGGTTTCGCAGATTTCCGCCAGACCAGGACCACAGTAGACCTGGGCCGCCTCAGGCGTGAGAAGCCCATGGATGGCGGCGGTGATGCCGTCGCAGCCCGTGGTGAGCACCAGGACATCGTTTTTGATCAGTTCCTTGATCACCTTGATATGCATTTCATTATGGCGGGAGCGGGCATTGTTGCAGCCCACAACGCCAGCCAGGCCCCGGATACGGCCGTTGATGATGTTGTCATTCAGGGTGTAGTAGGTGCCCCTGAAGGTGCCGCCCAGGTGATACTGAATGGATTCCACGCCAAAGCCGGCAATCTGTGTGGCTTTGTACTGGGGGATCATGACATCGGAACCACGGTTTTTGAAATTGTCTATGGCCATTTTTACGATGCGTTTGGCATCTTCCAGGGCATAGTGTTCATTGAACTCGATATGGATAACATTTTCCTGCTCCATCCTGGCGATGGGATGGGTGGTGATGAGTTTTGTGTGGAAACATTTGGCCACATTGGCAAGGTTCTGCATCACACACTGGATATCCACCACCATGGCGTCACAGGCACCGGTGATGATGGCCATTTCCTGCTGGAGGAAGTTACCGGCGGTGGGGATGCCGTGCCTTTGCAGCATTTCGTTGGCAGTACAGCAGATTCCCCCCAGCTGGATACCGGCCGCGCCCTTTTCCTTGGCGTAATTGAGCATTTCTTCTGACTGGGCCACGGCCACAATCACTTCCGACAGTACAGGTTCATGGCCGTGGACAATGATGTTAACATGGTCAGCTTTCATGATGCCCAGGTTGGCTTCAGACTGCAACGGGGTGGGGGTGCCGAAGAGCACATCCTGCAGATCGGTGGCCAGCATGGAGCCGCCCCATCCGTCAGCCAGAGAAGCCCGGGTGCACTGTTTAATCAGGTTTTTATAATCCTGGTCTACGCCCATATGGGTTCTGTGCATGATTTCCACAATTTCTCTGTCAATGTTTCTGGGTTTGACCCCCTGTTTTTCCCACTTGTCCTGGAGGGGCTGGGGTGCCCGTTTGAGATACAGGAGCTCGCCTTCTGATTTGCCCCATTCATTTAAAGCCACTTCAGCCACTTCCAGTGCTATTTCATCAATGTCTCTGTCCTTGGTTTCTCCGTCTTCTTCCACGGTTACGGCAACATTAAGATGGGGGGCAATGGCCAGCAGTTTCTGGGTATCCTTGATCTGGTAGGCTTCGGTTTCTTTTTTTGCCGCAGACATGAAAACTTCGGCTACGCAACGGCCGTGGTCGGAGTGGGCGGCTGCCCCGGCTGCCACCATTCTGGCAAAGTTTCTGGCGGCAATGGTGTTGGGTGTGGCGCCGCACAGGCCTTTTCTGGTGTCTTCACCTTCAATGCCGCCTTTGGGCAGCGGAAGCCGGCAAGGGCCCATGGCGCAGTTTTTGCAGCATATACCCTGTATGCCGATGTTGCAGGGTTTCATGGTCACTGCCCTGTCAAAAATGGTCTCAATCCCGAGTTTGTGGGATCTGACAATCATTTCCTGGGTGGATACTTCATATGATGCTTCAATAGGATCAGCAAGTTTGGGTTCCTTGGCTGTTTTTGCTTTTTTTACTTCTGCCATCAGAGGTTCCTCCTCTTATTATTTTTGGTGTAAACAGCTTCCCGGACCTTAAGGGCCGGAAAGGTTCGATTATGATCAAACAGCTCGCCTGTGAATCCGGTTCAGGTTTTCAATAATTTTTTCAAGCTGGTCTTTCTGGATTTTGGCGGCTGTCATGGATACCGCTTTTTTGGATGCAGCTTCGGTTTTGTGTTTGGCCATTTCTGCTGTTCTTTTATCCCTCAGGGCCTGCTCCTCAGCTTCGCGTTTGGCTGCTGCATCCTGCTGCGCCTTTTTCTCGGCTTTGATTTTGGCTTCAGCCTCTGCCGCAGCTTTTTCTTTTGCATCAGCTTCAGCTTTTGCCTTTGCCTCGGCATCTGCTTTGGCTTTTGCTTCGGCATCCGCTTTTGTCCTGGCTTCGGCATCTGCTTTTGCTTTTGCCTCCGCTTCTGGATCTTTGGCAGGGGGCGCTTCCTTGGCTGCAGGTTCAGGGGCAGCTTCTGCTTTGGGAGCCGGGGCTGGTTTGGCTGCGGCTTTTGGAGCGGCAGGTTTTGCTTCCTCCTTTTTGGCAGGCGCTGCTTTTTTGGCCGGGGCTTTCTTTTCTTCTTCCTTGATGGTCAGATCAGGCTCCGGTGACAGGGCAGCAAAATCAATCTCCACATCATCCAGCTGCTTGGTAATGCTTGCCACATCCATGGCAGACCCGCCGTCTGAGATCAGATTGATGAAAGCTTTGACCAGTTTGATGGATTCGGGATGGCGCATGATCAGGATGCTGGATCCGGACATAAGATAGGCAACAGCCCCCACTGCTTCCATGAGAATGGCCCGGCGTTCAGGATCACCCAGTTCCGGTGCTTCTTCCACAGTGAGCTTGGCTTCCTTGCATTTCCACACCTCATTTCCCAGGTTGTTGATCATGGGGTTCTGGAGTTTGTCATCCCCCTGGGTCATGGCTGCCTGGATCAGACGTTCCATGACCGAGTAGGAATATTCCAGGCCATATCCCAGACCCCCGGTGGTGGGATCCACAATCACCTTGTCCAGGGAAACCCCCAGATTTTCCAGAAGGATGTTTACCTGTTTTGCCAGGTTGACGTCAATGGGGGAGGAAGAGATGATGGTATGCCCATACCCCATGGCGGCAGCACCGATACTTTTGTGGTTTTTTTCTTCCACCGGGCCCAGCACCAGGTTGTGCCCATCACAGACCTCACTCACTTTTTTCAGGGTGTCGGCATCTTTGGCTGGCACGGCACAGCCCCACACAATCAGGGGGACATTGACAGCTTCGCTGACTTTCTTTACAGTCTGTGCAGCATCGTCCGGGCTGGCATCCTTGTCGTTGGGATCGGTGCTTTTGAGCTGAAGCACAATGGCCTGGGCACCGTATTCATCAACACATTTTTTGGCCCATGCCGCAGGATCGGAAAGCACGTCCTTGAAAGGTGCTTTGGCCGCTTCAGGCCAGTCTTCAGGTTCCATGTCCCAGATTTCCATGGCAATGACCGGTTTGTTGGGCATCTCTCCTTCAAACTGGTAAAAAGGATAACTTGTCTGGCCGCCGACAGTCAGGGCGGTATCACCTTTTCCAATGGTGATGCCTTTGATGGCGCCGGCATATGTTTCTTTGTTTATTTCAAATCCCACGTCTACCTCCTAGTATTTAAAAAGTTTATGAGTTGAGGGGGTTTAAGGGTAAAACTGTGTGACACTGACATGATAGGATAAATGGAAACGGGAATGACGAATTTACATGCCTGGCTTTTAACTTTACGTCGTTTGCCCATTCACCATACCCTAAATTACAGGTTAATAATATTGATAACGCATATGATTTATAATTTGTACCATTTTTTGTCAATAGATGAATGAATTTATTAACCTGAATGGATACGTACCGAATATCTTTTGATTTTAATATGTTATGTTTTAGATGGAATCTTGTGATTTCAGGTGAATTGGATTTAATTTATAAATGAAAATCGTGCAGGCAGAAAATTTATTGCTCTGGCTAATAACTTGTAAAACAAAGATTTTTGCAGTTAATCGCCATATTTTTTAAAATTTTATTATTTTAATAGAAAAATATTGATTTTTCTATTAAAATATAAGATTGTTTCTCGGGTTTGCCGGACCGGCTGCGCAAGGCTTTGATGCCATGGGAGAGGGGCTGGGTTATGCTAAAATTACACGCCTGGTTTCCCTGTGCTGAAAAATTGTTTTTAAAAACAGAAATTACGGTGTGAAATCTATTGATTTTTTATATTTATTTCTATAGTTAGGTACACTAACAGCCAAATAATATCATTACGTTTCTGGTAACAAAAAGCGTTAAGGCTTTGTTTTATAATATTTTTTATCACTGGCTCGTTCAGAGTCAAAATCAACAAAGGAGTTTACCATGGCATTAGATCCAACCAAACACCAGGACTGGGAAATTGCACAGGATGCGGAATCATCCATGCTGACCATTTATGAAATTGGTGAAAAGCTCGGACTGACCAAAGAAGAGTTGCTGCCTCATGGCCATTATATCGGAAAAATCGATTTCAAAAAAGTGATGGAGCGGTTGAAGGACAAACCCAACGGAAAATACATCGATGTGACAGCTATTACGCCGACCCCCTTGGGAGAAGGCAAGTCCACTTCATCCATGGGCCTTGTCCAGGGATTGGGGAAATTGGGGAAAAGCGTGTGTGCTGCCGTCCGTCAGCCCTCGGGCGGACCTACAATGAACATCAAGGGATCTGCCGCCGGGGGCGGACTGGCCCAGTGTATCCCTCTGACCCCGTTTTCTTTGGGGTTCACCGGTGATATCAATGCCATCATGAACGCCCACAACCTGGCCATGGTGGCCCTGACCTCGCGGCTGCAGCATGAAAGAAACTACACCGATGAGCAGCTGGAAAGGCTCTCTGGTATGAAACGCCTGGACATCGATCCCACCAACGTGGAGATGGGCTGGGTCATCGATTTTTGCTGCCAGGCACTGCGCAACATCATCATCGGCATCGACGGTGTCAACGGCAAGGCTGACGGGTTCATGATGAAATCCAAGTTCGGCATTGCCGTGTCATCCGAGGTCATGGCCATCCTTTCTCTGGCCAATGATCTCAAGGACATGCGCGAAAGAATGGGCAAGATTGTTGTGGCCTACAACAAAAAAGGCAAACCCGTGACCACGGAAGACCTGCAGGTGGCCGGTGCCATGACCGCTTGGATGGTGGATGCCCTGAACCCGTCGATGATGCAGACCCTGGAAGGCCAGCCGGTCCTTGTGCATGCCGGTCCCTTTGCCAACATCGCCATCGGCCAGAGCTCCATTATTGCAGACAAGGTGGGACTGAAACTCGCTGATTACCATGTGACCGAATCCGGATTTGGCGCTGATATCGGATTTGAGAAATTCTGGAACCTCAAATGCCGTTATTCCGGCCTGAAACCTGACTGTGCAGTCGTGGTTGCCACCATCCGGGCCCTGAAATGCCACGGCGGTGCACCGGTGCCTGTGCCCGGCAAAGCCATGCCTGAAGAATATGCCACGGAAAATGTTGATTGGGTTGCCAAGGGCTGCGACAACCTTATCCATCATATCAGAAACGTCAGAAAAGCAGGCATCTCACCGGTTGTCTGCATCAACGCCTTTTACACCGATACTGATGCGGAAATTGCCAAGGTCAGGGAGCTGTGTGAGGCAGAAGGTGCCAGGGTGGCCCTGTCCCGTCACTGGGAAAAAGGCGGTGACGGCGCCATTGAATTTGCTGAGACGGTTGTGGAAGCCTGTGAAGAAAAAAGTGAGTTCAAATTCCTCTATGAACTGGATATGCCCATCAAACAGAGAATTGAACTCATTGCCAAAGAAGTGTACGGTGCTGACGGGGTTGATTATTCTGCGGAAGCGGAAAAATCTCTTGCCAGAATTCAGGCAGATCCTGAACTGGCCGGGCTGGGCATGTGCATGGTGAAAACCCATCTGTCTCTGTCTGACAACCCCGCCCTCAAGGGTGTGCCAACAGGCTGGAGACTGACCATACGCGAAGTCCTTACCTATGGCGGTGCCGGGTTCATCGTTCCTGTGGCAGGGGCCATCAGCCTCATGCCGGGTACCGGCTCCAACCCCGCATTCAAACGGGTTGATGTGGATGTGGAAACCGGCAAGGTTGAAGGTGTATTCTAACGCGGGAAACCCGCAACCCAGGTGCCCCTCCTCATTTTCTTGTTTTTTTTAAAAGAAATTGAGGGGTGAGGCACTAACCCCTGTACAAAGGCAGGTTAACCCAAATTCCGTAACCGGTGTTTGAACCGGAACTTCCGGCCAGGGCCGGTTACGGGTCAACCCGTATGAATTTTTGGAGAAAAAAATATGACAGCACAAATTATCAGTGGAACTGAGATAAGAAAGGCCATCCTCGGGGAGATCAAAGAGGAAGTCGATCAGATGAAAGAAAAACACGGCAAAGTGCCCGGTCTTGTGACCATCCTTGTCGGGTCCAGCCCGGCGTCCATCAGCTATGTGACCCTGAAGGTTAAAACCGCCATCAGCCTTGGGTTCCATGAAATTCAGGATGATCAGCCAGAAGATATTTCTGAAAAAGAACTGCTGGCATTGATTGACAAATACAACAATGATCCTGATATCCACGGTATCCTGGTACAGTTGCCGCTGCCCAAGCATATTGATGACAAAAAAGTGCTCAATGCCATCAACCCGGACAAGGATGTGGATGCATTTCATCCGGTGAATGTGGGACGGCTGATGATCGGCGGAGATGAGGTCAAGTTTCTGCCCTGCACCCCTGCCGGTATCCAGGAGATGATCGTCCGGTCCGGCACGGAAACATCCGGTGCGGAAGTTGTGGTGGTGGGCCGTTCCAATATCGTGGGCAAACCCATTGCCATGATGATGGCCCAGAAAGGGGTTGGCGCCAACGCCACAGTGACCATCGTTCACACCCGGACCAAGGATCTGGCTTCCCACTGCAAACGGGCGGATATTCTCATTGTGGCAGCTGGTGTGCCTGATCTGGTAAAACCCGAATGGATCAAACCCGGTGCCACGGTCATCGATGTGGGCGTCAACCGGGTGGGCATGAATGAACAAACCGGCAAAGCCATACTCAAGGGAGATGTGGATTTTGATGCAGCCAAGGAAATTGCCGGTAAAATCACCCCTGTTCCCGGTGGTGTGGGTCCCATGACCATTGCCATGCTCATGAAAAATACCCTCAGATCCGCCAAGCTGAGTCTCGGGATGAGCTGATCCAAAGGTTTGTCTTGCCTTGTAACCATGTGACAGGAACAGGCCTGCAAAATTTTGCAGGCCTGTTCCTGGATTTCCATTACACCTTCCTGATTACACGCCAGATCTATTTTACATAATTTTTTTTGTCAGGCTGTCCGTCTTTTCACCATATTCTGTTTTTGTCAGATCTCTTTATCTTCCGTTTGGTGTAACATTTCCGGAGCCACATTTTTTTCTTTACTTGTCTGAATTATGCCATATGATAACACGTGATGCGACAGGCAAAAAGCGGTTATGTTAAGGCTGCAGCAATAGTGATATAAAAGGGGGTTTCATGGATAAACTGGACGCAATTTTTGAACCGGAAACCATAGCCGTAATCGGCGCTTCAACCCAAAAGGGCAAAGTTGGCCACGATATATTTGCCAATATATTGTCTGGCGGGTATAAAGGCACCTTGTATCCGGTGAACCCCAAGGCCAGGTCCGTGCTCAGCGTAAAGTGTTATACCAGTATCACCACTATCCCAGACCCCATTGACCTGGCCATGATTATCCTGCCGCCTAAGGCTGCTCTGGCATCGGTGCAGGAGTGCATCGCCAAGGGGGTAAAAGGTATTGTGATTGTATCTGCCGGATTCAAGGAGGTGGGGGGAGAAGGAGCGGATATTGAAAAACAGATCAAAGCCCTGTGCACAGATGCCGGGGTCCGGCTGGTTGGTCCTAACTGCCTGGGGGTGATAAACCCATCGCCCAGGGTGTCATTGAATGCCAGTTTTTCCGCACGTATGCCCGAGGCGGGCAATGTCTCCTTTATTTCCCAGAGCGGGGCCCTGTGTACAGCAGTTCTGGATTATGCAGCTGACAAGGGATTCGGATTTTCAAAGTTCATTTCCATCGGTAACAAGGCAGATGTGGATGAGCTGGACCTGCTGCGCTATTATCACAAGGATCCGGATACGGATGTGGTCATGATCTATATGGAAGAGCTGAGCCGCAGTGCAGAAGAATTCATCACCGAGGTTCGGAAAATGACCTCCGGCACCAACCCCACCCATGTGATTGTCATCAAATCAGGCTCCTCAGCGGCAGGTGCGCGGGCGGCCGCTTCCCACACAGGGGCTCTGGCAGGATCGGATGTGATTTATGACGGGTTGTTCACCATGTCCGGCATTCTGCGCTGCAGGACCGTGAACCAGCTTTTTGATTATGCCCAGGCCTTTGCTGCCAATAAGTACCCCACAGGGGATCGGGTTGCCATTGTAACCAATGCCGGCGGCCCCGGTATCATGGCCACGGATATGAGTGAACAGTCTGGTTTGCGCCTGGCACATTTTTCTGAAGAAACCATAAACGAACTGAAAAAATATCTGCCGGCCACAGCCAATTTTCATAACCCTGTGGATGTCATAGGCGATGCTGCAAAAGACCGGTATGAGAATACCCTGGCCACAGTGCTGGCGGACCGGGGCGTGGATGCGGTGCTGATCATCCTCACCCCCCAGTCCATGACCGATGCCATTGGCACGGCTGAGTCTATTGTCAGGATAGCCAAGAATACAATTAAGCCCATCTTGTGCGCTTTCATGGGGATCGTGGATGTGTCTGACGGGGTCAAGCTGCTCCAGGCACATAAAGTGCCGGTATACCAGTTTCCAGAGAGTGCTGCCAGGTCCCTGGGGGCATTGCGGGAAGGGATGAAATGGCTGTTCAGGAAAATTTTACCCCAGTACAACCTGGTATATGACAAAGAAAAGGCCGGAAAAATTATCCAGCAGTACCTGGACCAGGGCCGCTATGTGCTGGGGGAGCTGGACGGCAATGAAATCCTTAAATGCTATGGATTCACCATCCTTCCCATGGCCCTGGCCAGAACAGCATCTGAAGCAAAAGATATTGCGCAGGATCTGGGATATCCTGTGGTCATGAAAATTGTATCTCCTCAGATTATGCACAAGTCAGACGCCGGCGGCGTGCGGGTGCGGCTGGAGAATGACCGGGCCGTAGAAACAGCCTTCAAAGAGATTATGGAAAATGCAAAAAAATATGATCCAGATGCCCAGCTGGAAGGGGTCCTTGTCCAGAAGATGGCGCCGGCAGGCAAAGAGGTGATCCTGGGTGTGACCTGGGATCCGGTGTTCGGTCATGCCGTCATGTTCGGACTTGGGGGAATATTTGTGGAGGTATACAAGGATGTGGCCTTCCGGTTGTCGCCCATGGGCCGGAATGTTGCCAGGCGGATGGTCAAAAGCATTAAAGGGTATCCGATTCTGAAAGGGTTGCGCGGGGAAGCACCGTCTGATATTGAGGAGATCGAAAAAAACATTGTATCTTTAAAAGCCCTAGTGGACGATCACCCGATGATCAGGGAACTGGATATCAATCCGCTTTTTGTCCATGAAACAGGCAGCAAAACAACTGTGGCCGATATAATCATACGGCTTGATGACAAGGCTAAAACCCATTGAAGGAGCTCCAAATATGCCCCAAGGAAATGACTTTATCATGGAAGCAGCAAAAGAGGCAGAAAAAAAACAGGCCCGCCGGAAAGACACCTTTCCCAAGGTTGATTTTTCAAGCTTTATTCTGTCCATTTATTCCTCCGGACTGGTGCAGCTTGGAAAGGTTGAAGACCCTTCCACAGGCCAGATGCAAAAAAATCTGTCCATGGCCAAACACACCATTGATATGATGGCCATGCTCTCGGAAAAAACCCGTGGAAATTTGAACAAGGATGAGGAAAATCTTTTGCGGGCAGTTCTCAGCGAAATACGGATGGCTTATGTGGAGGCAAGTGCTTGATAAAAAAGGCATCTTTGGCCAAGATTAACCTGTTTTTGTATATCACCGGCAGGCGTTCTGATGGCTTTCATGACCTTTTTTCTCTGATGGCAAAAATCGGTCTGGCAGATGACATGACATTTGTCTTTCATGACCGGGGTATACAGGTGACCTGTGACCACCCGGATGTGCCCGAGGATGAAACCAATCTTGCCCACCGGGCAGCAGTGCTTTTTTTTGCATGCTGTGAAAAGATATCAAAACCGATACCCGGAGAAGGGGTTTGCATTCACATAAAAAAACAGATTCCTGTGGGCGGCGGCCTGGGGGGCGGCAGCAGCAATGCAGCCACTGTATTACAGGTGTTGAACGATCGGTATAGCCGACCGTTTTCCCTAAAGCAGCTGATAGAGATGGGACGCTGTCTGGGGGCTGATGTACCGTTTTTTCTTTTTAACGGCCCGGCCCTGGCCACCGGGGTGGGAGAAAAACTTGCGCCCGTTTCAAACCTGCATTTTTGCCACGTGCTTTTGTGTGATTCCGGGATTCATGTCCCCACCTCCAGGGTGTTCAAGGGCCATGAATTTTGTTTGACATCCCATAAGAAATATACTATAAAATCTGTTTCGGATGCTCTGTTACAGGGACAGGGGGGTGATATCGGGCAATATCTGCATAATGATCTGGAAGGATCAGCCTTCAGGTTATACCCGGAAATCAGGTCCACAAAAAAAGAGATGGAAGATTTGCTGCAAAGACCTGTAACCATGTCTGGAAGCGGCGGCTCTCTTTTTGCCCTGTATCCGGACCGAAAAGATGCGCAGCAGGGATATGAAATGCTCTGCAGGCGGTGGCCCGGCAAAAACAGAAATGTTTTTTTAACCGCATTGCAAAACAGATGAAGACCAGTGGTAGATATTCTGGGGCGTCGTCAAGTGGCAAGACACAGGGTTTTGATCCCTGCATTCAGAGGTTCGAATCCTCTCGCCCCAGCCATAGTTTTATGACTTCATAAAAAAAAGAGACAGGTTATGAGCGGGTTGTCAATTTTTGCTGGAAATTCAAACCCCCTTCTGGGAGACAGAATTTCTGAATATCTTGCAAAGCCCTTGGGGAAATTAAAGGTCAATCGTTTCAGCGACGGAGAAATCCAGGTTGAAATTCTTGAAAATGTCCGAAAACAGGAAATTTTTGTGATCCAGTCCACATGCAAGCCTGTGAATGACCATCTGGTGGAGCTGCTGCTGATGATCGATGCGTTCAAGCGTTCTTCTGCCAGCCGTATTACAGCGGTTATCCCATATTTCGGCTATGCCCGCCAGGATAAAAAAGTGTCTCCCCGGGTTCCCATTTCGGCCAAAATGGTGGCAGATATTCTGGAAAACACCGGTGTTGACCGGGTGATTACCATGGATCTGCACGCCGGTCAGATCCAGGGGTTTTTCAGTGTGCCTGTGGACAATCTCTATGCAGCACCCATTATCATAGATGATATCAGGACGAGATACCCTGAAAACCTGGTGGTGGTTTCTCCTGATGCCGGTGGTGTGGAGCGCGCCAGGGCCTATGCCAAACGCCTCAACTGCAGCCTGGCCATTGTTGACAAGCGCAGAAGCGCCCCAAACCAGGCCAGGGCCATGGCCATTATCGGGGATGTGCAGGACAAAATTGCCATTGTCATTGATGATATGGTGGATACGGCCGGTACCTTGACCGAGGCAGCCGGTGTGATTTGTGAAAAAGGCGCCAGACAGGTGCATGCCTATTGCACACACCCGGTGTTGTCCGGCCCGGCCATTGACAGAATCAACAGTTCTTCTCTGAGTTCTCTGGTTGCCACTGATACCATTCCTTTGTCCGAAGAGGCACAAAAATGTGAGAAAATCAAAACCTTATCCATTGCAAAGCTTGTGGGTGAGGCTATTGTGCGCAGCTACAGAGGCGATTCGGTTAATTCCCTGTTTATATAAACAATTTACTTTAACAGTCCACTTAAACGCACAATTTTTTATCTTTTCGTAAATAGCGGACATGGAGGAAAGCACTTTGGATTTAATTAAACTACATGCAACAAAACGCAGCACAAAAGGAAAGGGTGCTGCCAGAAAAATGCGCAAAAACAAAACTTTCCCTGCAGTCATTTACGGGCCCAAAATAGATCCCATGATGCTGTGTCTTGAAACCAGTGAATTTGATAAAATTATCAGGGACAGGGGAGCATCCGGCCTGTTTCTGAATATGAAGATTCAGGGGGAAGCAGAGGTCAAAAGCAAGGTGGTGATGCTCAAGGATCTGCAGATGGACACCTATGGCATCGAATACCTGCATGCGGATTTTCATCAGATTGATATGGACACCCTGGTGACTGTATCAGTTCCGGTTGTGCCGGTTGGGGTCAGCATAGGTGTCAAGGATGGGGGGGGTATGCTTCAGATTATCCGCCGTGAACTCGAAGTGGTATGTAAACCTGCTGATACCCCTGAAAGCATTGAAATTGATATTTCCGATCTGGATATCGGGGATGCCGTCCATGTGGAGGCGATCGATCTCGGGGAGGCAGTGGAAATTCCCCATGATGTGAATTTTACCGTAATAACCATTGTCCCGCCTGATGCCGGTGAAGAAGAAGAAGAACTGGCAGAAGATGAAATGATGGAAGATGAACTGGAAGAGACAGCAGAAGACGTTCCGGCAGAAGAACCTGCTGAATAGCGTGTTGCATGTTTTATGACAGCGGCAGGAAGCAAAATTATAGCGGGTCTGGGAAATCCAGGCCAGGATTACTCCCGGACCCGTCATAATATCGGTTTTCTGGTGGTGGAAGCCATTGCAGAAAAAGCCGGTATTTTTTTCAATAAAAACCGTTTTGACGCTGCCTTTGTAAAGACACGGATCCATGGCCGGGAAGTGTTCCTGGTCAAGCCGTTGTCCTATATGAATCGCAGTGGGTTTCCCCTCCAGAAATTATCCGCATATTTTAAAGTTGATTTCACTGAGATTATCGTGGTCCATGATGATATGGATCTTTCCTTCGGCACCATCAAAATTGTGCAGGACAGGGGGCCTGGCGGCCATAACGGGGTCAGATCCATTATGGATGCCTTTGGCCGCAAAGATTGCATCCGGGTACGTGTCGGGGTGGGGCATCCGGATGATCAGGGACAGGTTACCGGTCATGTGCTGGGCGGTTTTGCCCCGGATGAACAGGCTGCCTTAGATGAAATTGTGGCATCCGCCGCTGATGCCTGTGGCCTTATCCTTTCTAAAGGCGTTGTTCAGGCCATGAATCAGGTCAATTCCAGACGCTGAACATTGGTCATACTGCCTTACATTATTTTTGTTTTTTTGCTTTTGTACACTTTCTCATTCCTGGTTAAAACCCTTGCCCCTTCTGGATGAAAAATGCTGAAACCGCCTTTGGAAGCGGCCGTTGTAAATCTTTATGGTTGACAATCTTGTTAAGATGTGATTATGTACCTGAGAATGGGCAAATTGTTTCTAACAAATCAAGGTGGGCTATCCAATGGTTGAAAAATCCAAGAACACAACGGCTAGAGCAATGACATCAACCAAAAAAGAATTTGCAAAAGGGGACTTAGCTGTTTATCCCGCACATGGGGTTGGCTGTATTGAGTCAATCGAAAGCAAGGAGATAAACGGCGATACCATGAATTTTTACATGATGAAAATTGTGGAAAATGGTATGGTTATAATGATCCCCACCTCCAATGTTGAATCAGTGGGATTGCGGGAAGTTATCCCTGAAACAGAAATCCCGAAAGTCTACAAGGTGATGCAGGAAAAGGCACAGAATGGTGACAACCAGACATGGAACCGGCGATACAGGGAATATATGGACAAGATAAAGACCGGCTCCATTTATGATGTTGCTGAAGTTTTCCGGGATCTTTTTCAACTCAAGCTGGAAAAAGACCTTTCATTTGGTGAACGCAAGCTGCTGGATACAGCCCAGAATCTTCTGGTGCAGGAATTGTCAACGGCAAAGGATATTGATGAGTTGTCCATGATGAAAGAAATCGAGAATTTATTTCAATAGCCTTTTCACAGGATTTTGCACGACGAGCCGGCGGACAGACAATGTCCACCGGCTTTTTATTGGTACCCAATGAAAATAGACTGGATTATCGATTCTGAGTCCACAGGCCGGCGGCTGGATTTTTTGGTTGCACAGGCAGTGGAGGACTGCAGCCGATCCCTGGCTTCTGCATGGATCAAACAGGGAAATATCCTGGTGTCCGGGCATCAAAAACAGCCTGGATACCGGGTCAAAAAAGCAGACCGGATTACCGGCATAATTCCACGGCCGGGACTGAACCCGGCTGTGGGTCCGGAATCAGGGCCTTTGCATGTGGTGTATGCAGATGCCCATATCCTTATCCTGGACAAACCCCCGGGCCTGGTGGTTCACCCCGGGGCAGGCTGCCAGGGCCATACCCTTGTGAACAGACTGCTTTACCATTACCCGGATGTTAAAGAAGTGGGAGAAGACCCTTTGCGCCCTGGGATTGTCCACCGGCTGGACAAAGACACAAGCGGGCTTATGCTTGTGGCCAGAACAGAACACAGCCTTGATTTTCTGCAAAAAGAGTTTAAATACCACCGGGTGAAAAAGACTTACCTGGCTTTGATATCAGGCACTGCACTTCCGGATTCAGGAAACATAACGCTTCCTGTCGGCCGGCACCCAAAACACCGCAAGCGCATGGCTGTCACCGTTGAAACAGGAAAACCCGCCCATACATCCTGGCAGGTATGCCGGCGATTTGCCCGTGCCTGCCTTGTCAGTGTGCAGCTCCATACGGGCCGCACCCACCAGATCAGGGTGCATTTTTATAGTATGGACCATCCCCTGCTGGGGGATCGGGTCTATCAGTACCGCAGAAACCGCAAAAAACACCAGGCTTTCCCACGGCAGATGCTGCATTCCTGGAAAATCGCTTTCAGGCATCCCTATTCCGGCCAGAAAATGCATTTCATCACTGGCCCCCCCCAGGACTTTATCGCTGCTGTGGAAAAAGAAGCAGAATACAGTGGTAGCTGATCCGGTAGCGTGCCGTGTTAAAGAATTGTTAATTATTTTTGAAAATACAGGGATATGGTTGACATTTTGTCTGACAGATGATTATAGAGGTAAGGATTTGTCCGGACCTGACCGGAGACCTGAACAGAACAAGACAATTGCAGAC
>JAABSO010000038.1 GCA_011390335.1 Desulfotignum sp.
TCTGCCGATACCCCCATCGAAGCCATCCGCCTGGTCAAGGAATACCGCAGTGATATCCACATGTTCATAACAGATGTGGTCATGCCGGAGATGAACGGCCGGGACCTGGCTGACCGGCTTATGGCGGTTCGGCCCGGAATAAAATATCTTTTCATGTCCGGATATACAGCTGATGTAATTGCCCACCAGGGGGTTTTGGACAAGGAGATCAATTTTATCCAGAAACCGTTTTCACTCAGAGAACTGGCTGCCAGTATCCGCAAGGTACTCGATGCATCCAACCCGAAATGACGCAGTCACCTGCCGGCATATCATGGCATTTTTCACACCACGGCATAGGATCCCAGGTACCAGGTGGCAATCCCGAAATAGATAACAACCCCGCCGACATCTGCCACAGATGTCACCAGAGGTGCGCTGGCGGTTGCCGGATCCAGTTTTAACCGGATGAGCAGAAACGGCAGGGACATGCCCAGAAGGCTGCCGAAAACCACCACGCATACCATGGCCAGGGCCACGATCACGGCCACATCAACACCCCCCCGGAAAATACCGATAACTGACACGGCAATTCCCATGCACAACCCTATACACAGAGCAATGGCAACCTCTTTTCCCACCAGGCGGAACCAGTCTTTCATCATGACATCCCCGATGGCCAGGGCCCGCACCATCAGGGTTGCGGACTGGGCACCGGCATTGCCGCCGCTGCCGATGAGCAGGGGAAGAAAGAAAACCAGGGCCACTGTTGCCTGAATGGTGTCTTCATAATAGGCGATGCCTGCCCCGGAAAAAATGTTCATGAACACCAGGGCCAGAAGCCAGGGCAGCCGTTTTTGAATCAGCAGCCAGGGGCTGGCATCCCGCAGCCCGATATCCACCAGGTCTTCAGGGCCTGCCCCTGAGCTGATGGAACCCATCCGGTGAAAGTCTTCAGTGGCCTCTTCCTCAATAACATCATGGACATCGTCAAAGGTGATAATCCCCACAAGGGCATCGTTGCCGTTGGTGACCGGCATGGCCAGAAGGTCGTATTTGGCCATCATCCGGGCCACCTCTTCCTGGTCATCGTGGACATTGGCATGAACGGGATCACGGCGCATGATTTTTGAAATTTTCACGGTGGGCCTGGCCAGGATAAGCTCCCGCAGAGACACCAGCCCCAGCAGCCGCCGCCGGGAATCAATCACATAAGAATAATAGATGGTTTCCTTGTCCGGGGCTTCTAAACGCAGCTTGTCAATGGCCTGGCGGGCGGTGAGATCAGGTGAAAGTGTGGCATATTCGCTGGTCATCAAAGCCCCGGCAGTATCCTCTTCATAGGAACTGAGCCTGCGGATATCCTCTCTTTCAGTTTTGGCCAGCAGGCGCAGGAGAATCTCACTGCTCTCCTCAGGCATGGACTGCAGCAGATCCACCCTGTCATCAGAGGACATCCTGGTGATTACCAGGGCCAGCACGTCATTGGAAAGTTCTCTGGCAATCTCCCGCTGGTCATCATAATCCATGTGCACCAGGACATCTGCACAGCAGGCCGGTGTCATGCGTGAAAACACCGAGACCAGCAGCTCTATATCGTCAATTTCAGACAACCGGGCAGCAAAATCAGCAGGATGTTCTGATTCACACAGTTCGGCAAGCACCTGTTCATCTATGTGGTCAGGCGCATCGCCCTGTCCGGGCACAAAAAGATTATCCGGCAATTTGAGGGATTGGTTCACGGCCCTGCCTCCTTATTATATGGCCCGCCAAAAGGACAGGCAGGCCGGAGGTGCTGGCCTTGAAATTGAAATCAGGGCATAGGGGTTTTACACCGGAATGCCGTGTTTTCCGTACCTGTCGTTAACAGCGGGATTTCATGAAAATATTGTTTTCCACCAAAAATTACAGACATCGATAAGTGAGGACTACCACCTTCGTCATCCATTTTCATATCCTCGTCATAAAGCAGTTAACATCGGTTTTGCACATGATTGTCATGCAGCATATTTCCAGAACACAAAATCGTATAATAATACATTCAATGCTGTTATCTGTCAAACAAAAATCGCGGACAACCTGTCATGCCCTGGCTATGAAAACCGCCCGCACAGGCCCCGGGTACCCTTCAATGGTTTTTTGCGGATTACAGGGATCCAGAAAATCCTCCAGAGATTCTGTCTGAATCCAGTCGGTCTTGCGCTGTTCTGCCGCTGTTGTTGGGGTGACATCCACACAGCGGACATCCTGGAACCCGGCCCGTAAAAGCCAGGATTCCATGACCGACAGATCCGGGATAAAATACACATTGCGCATTTTGGCATACCGGTTTTTGGGAAACAGACACAGGTTTTTCCGTCCCTCGAGCACCAGGTTTTCCAGGACAATATGCCCGGAAGGCGCAAGGCTCTGGTGAATCTGTCTGAGCATATCCACGGGAGATGTGCGGTGGTAGAGAACGCCCATACAAAATACCAGATCAAAATACCCATCCATTTCGGGCAGGTGCTCATGGGCCACCGGCAGGCAGAATACGTTTTTCTGGTCCACAAATTTCTGGGCAGCCAGGTACTGGTAATAAAATGCACTCTGGGGTTCCAGGCCAAGGACAAACAAGGGTTTTTGGGCTGCCATCCGGAACATGTAGTACCCGTTGCTGGACCCGATATCCAGAATCCGCATGCCTGTCAGATCCGGCAGATGGGGGGCCACACGATCCCATTTCATGTCTGAGCGCCATTCAGCATCCACATGGATGCCAAACAGGTCAAAAGGCCCTTTGCGCCAGGGTGCCAACTGCAACAACCGTGCTTTGAGAAACTGCCTGTCCTGATGTGAGATGTCTGATGAAACCCCGGCCCTTACAGCCGGGGCACCAATATTTTTTTCAGAGGGCACAAAATCGGGGATCTGGCTGACGATATTTTGGTACCGCAGAAAATTGCCGGCAGCATGGTCCAGAAACCGCCTTTTTACTCTGACCAGTTCAGCCAGGGCTTTATAAAGATGATCCGGCAAAAATTGTTTGTTCTGTGATAAAAATGTTTCCATACCAGGATGTGCAGTCTTTGCCGAGCTCCTTATTCTTTGGCAGTAAATGCCTTGTCACAGGGCGATTTCACAGCTATTATGCCGCTGAAGTTAAACCACTTGAGCCAGACATCCACAAAAGAAAATCCTGCCTGTTCCAGACGTCTGAAATGGGTTTCCAGGGTATCTGGCACCAGTACCTTTTCCAGGGCATCCCGTTTCTGGCTGATTTCCAGATCTGAATATCCGTTTTCTTGCTTGAACTGCCGGTAAATGTCCTGCTCAAGGGCATTGCCGAATGCATCAGGATGGACGGTTTTCTCCATGAGCAGCAGAATACCCCCGGGCAGCAGCCCGGAAAATATCCGGCAGATAAGCCCATCCCGCCTTGCCGCATCCAGAAACTGCAGGGTCAGGTTCACCACCACCACCGACGCGTTCTCAATTTTGATATCTTCCATGGATCCGCACACCAGGTTGATTGCGCCGCCAGGGCCGAATTGTGGCAGCCGCTGCCGGTACTTTTCCAGCATGGGCCAGGAACTGTCCACCCCCACCATGGTGAATGCCTGGTACTGGAACTGCTCACAGATTACCTGCCCTAAGTTGCCGTGGGAGCAGCCCAGATCATACATGCGGGTGCCAGCCTGATAAAACCGGCAGGCCAGCCGGGCCTGCCGGTATATACTTTCTTTGTAAAGGGGAACCGACCGCACCAGCATGTCGTCAAACACTTTGGCCACCTTTCGGTTGAAGGCAAAGGGTTTGATCCGGTGTTGTTTTCTGGCAAATACCCTGTCACGTTCCATGAAATTTTTCCCTTTAAAAATTTTGCACAAATCTTATATCCGATTTAGCCGGATAGTGCAAGGTGCCTGTTCTGTCTGCCTTTCATTAGCCCTTGACTATCTTTGTTTCATAATGGTATCTACTGAATCTGAATAAATGGTATAAATCCCGCAGGAGGCATTTACATGGAAATACTGGGCATTGATGTTGGTTTTGGATTTACAAAAGCCTATAACGGCAAGAATTCCGTTATTTTTAAATCCCTTATGGGGGATGCAGCCGATATCCAGTTCCAATCCTCTCTGGGAGATACCTCTTCCACCGCAAAACTGCATATCACCCTTGAAGACAAAGCCTATTTTCTCGGGTCCTATGCGGAACAGCAGTCCAATATCCCGGAATTTACCCTGGACCAGGAAAAACTGGTGGAAAATTATGTCAAAATCCTTGCCATTGCCGCAGCAGGCATCTGTACTGACACAACCGGTCCTGTAAATGTGGTCACAGGACTGCCTGTGGGTTATCTGCGCCGTGATTCCAAACGGTTAAAGGAGATGATCCAGGGGGTACATGAAATCACCTATCACAACCAGAGCGGTGCAGATGTTACCCGGCGCATACATATTGACAAAATCCATGTCATCCCCCAGCCCATCGGCTCAATTTTCAACCTGATTTTTGACGAATACGGCAAGATTAAAAACAAAGAACTTGCGGTCCAGAAACTGGGGGTGGTGGATATTGGGTTCAAAACCACCGATTTTTCCATATTCGATCATCTGCAATACATTGAACGCGGATCTTCCACCATGGAAACAGGAATTTCCAGATGCTTTTCCGCCGTGTCCAACAAGCTGCGCCAGGAAAGCAACATCAGTATCGAACTCTACCGGATTTTCAAGTTCATGGAAACAGGCATGATCAAGATCCGGGGCAAAGAGTACAATATCACCAACCTGAAAAAACGGGTATATACCCATGCAGCAGCCGCCATTGCAGCAGACCTGAACCGGTTATGGGAAAATGACTGGGATATTGATTCCATTATCCTGTCCGGCGGTGGCAGCATTGAACTGGCTGATTACCTGATTCCCAGTATTGAAGGAAATGTGATCCCCATCCCCAGAGACATCGATGCCAGGTTCAACAATGTACAAGGATACTGCAAGTTCGGACAATACAAATGGAATGCAGCAAAAAAAACACCCAAAACAGCGGGTAACCAAGGGCCCCCCGCCCCAAAAAAACAAAATGAAAAGGAAAATGAAACAGCAGCATTCCCACAGACCGATCCAGATCCGGACAAGGCAGACAAATCCGCCAAAGGCCTTTCCTGGCTCCGGCGGTAACCTTTGGGAGAAAACATGACCCCCCAGGATATGACCCGGCTTTTGTCCCTGCTCTCAGAGGGCCGCATCAGTGTGTCGGAAGCCCAAAAACAGCTCACCTGCCCTGGGTTTGAATCCATCGGGTTTGCCCGCATCGACCATCACCGGACCCTGAGAAAAGGGTTCCCGGAAGTTATCTTCGGTCAGGGAAAAACACAGGAACAGATTATCGGTATCCTGGAAAAAATGGAACCCAGAGAAAACATCATTCTTGTAACCCGCATCGGCCCTTCCACGGCAGAAGCTGTGCTTGCGCGGTTTGCATCAGCACAGTACCATGCAGATGCCAGACTGCTGTGCGTCCAGAAAAAGGCGCCTGAAATAACCGGAATCGGAACCGTTCTCATCATATCTGCCGGCACCTCGGATATTCCTGTGGCACAAGAAGCTGCCCTGACAGCCCAGGCCATGGGCAACCGGGTTGAAACCCTGTTTGATGTGGGGGTTGCAGGCATTCACCGCCTTTTTGCCCACCAGCAGATGATCCTGGATGCCAGTGTGATCATTGTGGCTGCCGGCATGGAGGGTGCCCTGCCCTCGGTGGTGGGGGGAATGGTGGGTGCCCCTGTCATTGCCGTTCCCACCAGTATCGGATACGGCACAAGCTTCGGGGGGATGACCGCACTTTTGGGAATGCTTAATTCATGTGCATCCAATATCGCAGTGGTAAACATTGACAACGGATTCGGGGCCGGATACATGGCCTCTGCCATCAACCATGTGGCACAGAAAAAAGCCTGAAATCAAAGTGCCAGCTCAAAGCTTTCTTCTCAGGCCCTGGGCATCCTTGTTTTCCGGATCCAGGCGAAGAACCTGGGCCAGGCATTCATCCGCTTCAAGGATACGGTTGTTGCGCCAGTGAATTCTGGCTATTTCCATCTTGGCCCCTAAATGCCCTTTTTCCAGGGAATCGGCTGTTTTAAAATATTCCAGGGCTGTTTCCATATCCATGGCATCACGATGGAGTATGCCGGCTTTGAATGCCATCTGGCTGTTGTAGGGGTAGTCCCTGAGAATATCAGCCATTTTTTGTGTGGCAAATTCAATTTCTTTGTATGCAGTGCAGATATCAATAATACTTTCTTTGATCTGCAACCCCTTGCCGGACCGGACAAATATTTTTGAAAAAATATCCAGTGCTTCCTGGGAAAATCCATTGTCCAGCAGTTTTCTGCCCAGATCCAGTCCATTTTCAAAATACAGGTCGCTTAAAGCCAGAATCTCCATATAGAGGGAAGCTGCTTTCAGGTACTGTTTTTTTTTCATATAATACTCGGCCAGGCTGACCCGGGATGCTGTATCCTGACGGTTGACAGCGATAGCCTTCTGAAGGCATTTTTCACCGATCCCGGATTTGCCCAGTTTAAAATGGAGCAGTCCCATTTTTCGTAAGATCCTGGATGCAGACGGCTTATTGACCAATGCCAGCCGGATCTGTTCAATGGCCTTTTCCAGGTCCCCGAATTCTTCATATTCCCTGGCAGTCAGCAGATACCGGGTCGTGGGGTCCGGATTATTGGCATTTTCCACCACCTGGCGGATTTTTTGATCCAATGCCGCCAGGGTCAGGGGTTTGAGCAGATAGGCATCAATTTCAATTTCCGCCACCTCAGACACAACATCGCGTTCATTTTCCGCGGTCACCATGATCACGGGCATATCCCTGAGATTTTTATCATTTCTCAGGTGGTTGAGCATTTCAGAGCCGTTCATCACCGGCATGTTCCAGTCAATGATAACCATATCACAAGGGGTCTGCTTGAGAATGGAAAGTCCTTGTTTTCCGTTTTCCGCAAACAGCAGTTTCTTTCCGATATTCAGGTTGCGCAGCATTTTCCTGATGGTCAGGCGCATGCTTTTCATATCATCCACCACCAGAACAGACATGGTGTCAAGTGCAATCATTGGGCAGTCTCTCCTGCAAACATTTCATATTCTTTAAAAATTTCATCATACCTCTTTTGAAGTGTGGTCCGATCTTTTTTTGCTGCATCCTGCTCCAGGCCCCGGGCAATATCTTTTAATCGGTCTGCATTGACATTGGCAGCAGACCCTTTCAGGGCATGGGCACAGGCGGTAATTGCCTGGATATCCTGCTTTTCAACAGCATCTGCCAGGTCAGTCAAAAGATCCGGAGTCTCCTGGAAAAAAGATGACAAAATCTCCTGGATCATTTCACCATCATGGCCGAATCTTTCCCATAACTGCTCTTTGTTAAAACGCATGCTGTCCTCGGGCGGCAGCCCGGAATCAGGATCTGGTTCAGCTGTTTTATCCGGATCAGCATCTGAAGCAGCAAAAAGATACAGTAAAATTTTTTTTGCCAGCATATCCGGCTGCACAGGTTTGGTGATAAAGTCGTCCATACCTGCAGCAAAACATTTATTGCGGTCCTGCTCAAATGCATTGCCGGTCATGGCAATAATGGGTACCCGGTCCAGTTTTTGCTGATCTTCAAGATGTCTGATTTTCCGGGTAGCTTCATATCCATCCATCACCGGCATCTGGCAATCCATGAGAATCAGATCATAGGGGGCCTGGACATGTTTTTCCAAAGCATGTTTTCCATCTGCAGCCTCATCAATGGCATACCCCAGCCTGCTGATCAATGTCCGGGCCGTGATCCGGTTGATCTCCATGTCTTCCACCACCAGTATTCTGTGGGCTTGTTTTCTGTTTTCCTGGATACTGTATCTGGTGATGATGGGCAGAGGATCTTTTTGACTGGTATGCGGCCTTGCCACAACCGTTCTGATGCAGTCAGCCAGCAGCACCTGGTCTACGGGTTTGCTTAAAAAAGCGGAAAATCCGATTTTTTCAAATTCACGGGCGTCCCCTTGCTGGCCCACCCCGGTGATCAGGATCAGCTTCAGGCCGGCAAGCATATTTTTGTTACTTATCTTTTCTCCCAGTTGCTGTGCAAACCGGCTGGATTCTTGTACATCCATCAGCACCACATGAAAAGGATGAGAAAGCTCTTGTGCTGACAGCAATCTGTCAAATGCATCTGTGCCGTCCAGGGCCAGTTCAGGGGCAATTCCCAGATGCTGGATCTGTCTTTCCAGATTTTTGGCCGCACCGGGAATATCACTCACCAGCAGCAGCCGGCAGTCAGATACAGACAGGTCCCCGGAATCCACCAGGATTTCCTGACAGGATGACTTTTCAAATACCAGGTCAAACCAGAAGGTGCTGCCCACCAGCTCAAAACTTTCGGCACCGATACGTCCCCCCATTTTTTCCACCAGCAGCCTGGAGATGGACAATCCAAGGCCTGTGCCGCCAAAGCGTTTGGTGGTGGAAACATCTGCCTGGCTAAAGGATTCAAAAATCCGGGAAATTGTTGCATCCTTGATGCCGATACCGGTATCTTCAACGGAAAAGTGCAGACATGCACGGGTCTCTTCATCAAAATTCAAGGTCACTGCCAAAGACACGCTGCCTGATTCTGTAAATTTGACGGCATTGCCGATGAGATTCAAAATGATCTGCCGCAGTCGGCCGATATCCCCTTTCAGGAGCCTGGGAACCTGGGGGTCGATATGAAAAGAAAAATCGATCCCTTTCTGCCGTGCCTGGAGTTCGGGCAGGGACACCATATCTCTGATGCCGATCTCCAGGTCAAAGGGCCGGATATCCAGTTCGAGTTTTCCGGCCTCTATTTTGGACAGGTCCAGGATATCGTTGACAATGACCAGCAGGGCCTGGGCACTGCTGTAGACTATATCCGCATATTTGCGCTGCTCTTCGGTAAGATCCGAATCTTTGAGCACATGCATCATGCCGATGATGCCATTCATGGGATTACGGATTTCATGGCTCATATTGGCCAGAAATTCATCTTTGATTTTCATGGCCTGTTCAGCATTTTCCGACACCCTGATCAGATCTTTTTGGGTTTTTTCCCGGGCTGTTTTTTCCTGAGCCAGAACCTTTTGCATCTGATCCAGGGCAGCCATATGCCGCTTATGTGCGTGAACCACAAAAAACACGCAAAAGCAAAAGACCGCAAAAGATGGAAAAAACACTACAGCAGTAAAAGGATGTACAGCCATAACCATGCCGGTTGCCGCCAGCACCATGATCAGAATACAGATGTTGAACTGATTGTTTTGCAATTGTGTTTTCATAATTTTTTTTAAAACTATAGCCAATCCATGCTTGTGTTGTCAAATTTAATTATCACACCCTATATTTTTTTCTTGACAGAAAAAAAATTTATATATAATAAATTAATTTTAAAGAAAGTGAATATTTTATGACATCCGAGTTTTTGACCATACTGCTAGTCCTCATTATTATCGTGGAGGTGATTATTAACACCTCCGCACGAAGGGGCTCCTAGTGGCATAACCCAAGTTTCACGTTAAAAGCCGTTATCAGCCCCGAGGGGCAGATAACGGCTTTTTTGCTTTTAAGGAGATGACCATGCGAAGCCACATTGCAACAAAAGGGATACAAAGAGCACCCCACAGGAGCCTGATGAAGGCACTGGGACTGACTGACAGGGAAATCAGCCAGCCGCTCATCGGTATTGCCAACTCTGCCAATGAACTCATCCCGGGCCATATGCACTTAGATACCCTGGTTACGGCCGTGAAAACCGGTATCAGCATGGCCGGGGGCACGCCCATGGAATTTTCCACCATCGGGGTGTGTGACGGCATTGCCATGAACCACGCCGGCATGCATTATTCTCTGGCCTCCAGGGAACTGATTGCCGATTCCATTGAAGTGACTGCCATGGCCCACCCGTTTGATGCCATTGTCATGGTGCCCAACTGTGACAAGATCGTACCGGGTATGCTCATGGCAGCAGCAAGACTCAATATCCCGGCCATTTTCATCAGCGGCGGCCCCATGCTGGCAGGTCGCAACCCTGATGACCGGAAACAAAAAATTGATCTGGTGTCGGTGTTTGAAGCCGTGGGTGCTGTGCGGGCCGGCCGGATGGATGAAAAAGACCTGGCTGCTGTGGAGGACTGTGCCTGCCCCACCTGCGGGTCATGCGCCGGCATGTTCACTGCCAACTCCATGAACTGCCTCACCGAAGCCATAGGCATGGCCCTGCCCGGCAACGGCACCATCCCGGCCCCCATGTCCAAACGCATCCGACTTGCCAAACAAACCGGTATCCAGATCATGGCTCTGCTGGAAAAAGAGATCACCCCGGACAAAATCATGACCTCCAGGGCATTCATGAACGCCCTGACCGTGGACATGGCCTTGGGATGTTCCACCAATACCGTGCTGCATCTTGCAGCCATAGCCCATGAAGCAGGTATCCCCCTGGATCTGTCCATGATCAACCAGGTCAGTGAAAAAACCCCGCATATCTGTTCTTTGAGCCCGGGAGGTTCGGACCATATCCAGGATCTGGACCAGGCAGGCGGCATCCAGTCGGTGATAAAGGAGCTGGCAGATCACCATCTGATGGATACATCCTGTCTCACCGCCACCGGCCGCACTGTTGCAGAAAACCTTGCCGGGGTTACAGTTTTGGATACGGCAGTCATCCGGCCTGTGGCTGATCCCTACCATACCCGGGGCGGTCTGGCTGTTCTTTTCGGCAACCTGGCACCTGAAGGGTGTGTGGTCAAACAGTCGGCTGTGGTCGAAGAGATGCTGGTGCACCAGGGTCCTGCCCGGGTGTTTGACTCGGAAGAAGACGCCACTGCCGCAATTTTAGGGGGAAAAATCAATCCAGGGGATGTGGTGGTGATCCGGTATGAAGGCCCCTCCGGCGGGCCTGGCATGCGGGAGATGCTCACCCCGACTTCCGCCATTGCCGGCATGGGCCTGGGGGCCTCCTGTGCTTTGATCACGGACGGCCGATTTTCCGGCGGCACCAAAGGCGCCTGCATCGGCCATGTGTCTCCGGAAGCTGCCACAGGGGGTCCCATGGCAGTGGTAATGGAAAATGACATTATTAAAATTGACATCCCGGCCAAAAGCATTACGCTGATGGTTACACAAGACCAAATCCAAGAGCGGTTGGCCCGGTGGGTTAAACCGGAACCTAAAATCACAAAAGGGTATATGGCCCGGTATGCCCGGCAGGTATCTTCCGCCGGACAGGGAGCCATTATTCAATAAACATTCATGCCCTGGCGGGCACAACAAAAGATGAAAGCTTTTAGCTGTTAGCCGTTCAGGTATTAGCTTAAAATTTAACACTTAAAACTCAGCACTTTCATATAAAAGAAACAGGAGATGACAATGAAACTGACAGGGGCCCAGATTCTGGTTAAAATGATAAAAGCCCAGGGGGTTGACACCATATTCGGATATCCCGGCGGGGCCACCATCGACATCCATGATGAGATCGTCCGCCATAATGATCTGCGCCACATCCTGGTGCGCCACGAACAGGGGGCGGTACATGCGGCGGACGGCTATGCCAGGGCACACAAAACCACAGGGGTTGCCCTGGTCACCTCCGGACCCGGGGCCACCAACACCGTCACAGGCATTGCATCCGCCCATGCAGACTCTATCCCCATGGTGGTCTTCTGCGGCCAGGTGCCCACCGGACTCATCGGCAATGATGCATTCCAGGAAGTGGATATTGTGGGAATCACCCGGCCCTGCACCAAGCACAACTATCTGGTGAAAGACCCGGACAAGCTGGCTGCCACCATCCAGGAAGCGTTTTATATTGCCCGTTCCGGCAGACCGGGCCCGGTGCTGGTGGACCTGCCAAAAGATATCCTCCAGACACAGATCGACTTTCAGATGCCCGAAGAAACCCACCTGCGGTCCTACAAACCCAACTATACCCCCAATAAAAAACAGATTGCCAAGGTGGTGCAGATGGTCAAGGATGCCAGAAGGCCGGTGATATTTGCCGGCGGCGGGGTGATTTCATCTTGTGCATCAGAAGAGATCACAAGGCTTGCACAAATGGCCCGCATCCCTGTGACAACCTCTCTTATGGGACTGGGGGCATTTCCGGGCACAGATCCTTTGTGGCTGGGAATGCTGGGCATGCACGGCACATTCCGGGCCAATATGAGCATCGGCCACTGTGATCTGATCATTGCTGTAGGGGTAAGATTTGATGACCGGGTCACGGGGAATATTGCAAAATTTGCCCCCCATGCATCCATCATCCAGATCGATATCGATCCCACCTCCATCCACAAAAACATCCCGGTGCAATGCCCCATTGTGGGGGACTGCAAAACCACGCTGGAACATATTCTGGCCCTCATGGAAAAACAGACTCCTGCACAATTGACCGTGGAGCGGGATCCGTGGCTGGCGCAGATTGACCAATGGAAACAGACCACCCCCCTCAAGTACGACCAGCAGGCAGATGTCATCAAACCCCAGTTTGTGGTGGAAAAACTGTGGGAGATCACCAAGGGACAGGCCATCATCACAACAGAGGTGGGCCAGAACCAGATGTGGGCGGCCCAGTATTACCATTTTGACCGACCCAACCATTTTATCACCTCCGGAGGGCTGGGGGTCATGGGATTCGGCCTGCCGGCAGCCATAGGCGCCAAGGCAGCCTGTCCCGACAAACTGGTGGTGGATGTGGCAGGGGACGGCTCTATTCAGATGAACATACAGGAACTGATGACTGCGGTGGAAAACTGCCTGGATGTGAAAATAGTCATCCTCAACAACCGGTTTCTGGGTATGGTGCGGCAGTGGCAGGAATTTTTCTACAACAAGGCCTATGCCTGCACCAATATCGAAAATGCCCCGGATTTTATAAAACTGGCAGAAGCATACGGCGCCACAGGGTTTAGGTGCACAGACCCGGCCTGCGTGGAGGATACTCTGCGCAAAGGTCTTGACACACCAGGCACGGTGATCATGGATTTTGTGGTGGAGCGGGAAGAATCGGTGTATCCCATGGTACCGGCCGGCGGCGCCCTTACGGAAATGCTTCTGGTATAATTTTTTTGATATAAAAACCTAAGGACACAATAATGGAAACCAGCAGATATTTACTCTCAATTCTCGTGGATGATGAGCCAGGTGTGCTGTCCAGGATCGCCGGCCTGTTTTCCGGCAGGGGTTTTAACATTGATTCGTTGAACGTTGCCACCACCGATGATCCGGATGTATCCAGGATCACCATGGCCACCACCTGTGATGCCCAGGTTATAGAGCAGATCAAAAAACAGCTCCACAAGCTCATCAATGTCATCACAGTGAACGACCTTACCGAAAAAAAATATGTGGAACGGCAGCTGGCCCTGGTCAAGGTCCATGCCAAACCGGAAAAACGGGCTGAAATCCTGCGCATTGTGGATATTTTCCGGTGCCGGGTCGTGGATGTGGGACATGCCCACTACACGGTGGAAATCTCAGGGGACAGCGGTAAGCACCAGGCATTTTTGTCTTTGTTAAAACCCATGGGCATCATTGAAATTGCCAGCACAGGGGCCATTGCCCTGGCAAGGGAAATGGGGAAATAAAATGGATGCAGTAAAATTATACGACACCACCCTCAGGGATGGAATGCAGGGGGAAAACATATTTTTTTCTCCGGAAGATAAAATAAAAATTGCCAGAAGACTGGATGATGCCGGCATCCATTATATTGAAGGCGGATGGCCCGGTTCCAACCCCGGAGCAGCCCATTTTTTTGAACTGGCACAAAAGATCTGCTTTAAACAGGCAAAGGTGGCGGCTTTCGGGGCTACCCGGCGGCCGGGCACAACCTGTGAAAAAGATGCCAATCTTACAGCTCTTCTTGATTCAGCCGCTCCGGTCATAACCATTTTCGGCAAATCATGGGATTTGCACGTCATCCAAATCATGGACAATACACTGGATGAAAACCTGGCCATGATCCGGGAAAGTGTGGCCTATCTGCTGGCCCGGAACCGGGAGGTGATGTATGATGCCGAACATTTTTTCGACGGGTACAAGGCCAACCGGCAATATGCACTGGATACACTGGCGGCGGCGCTGGAAGGCGGCACCCGCACCCTGGTGCTGTGTGACACCAACGGCGGGTCCATGCCCTGTGAAATCGATGAGATTGTCAGATCTGTGAAGAACCATTTCAAGGACCGGTCCGGCATCTGTTTTGGCATTCATACCCACAACGACTGTGCCATGGCCGTGGCCAATGCCGTCAATGCCGTGCATGCCGGTGCCGCCATGGTCCAGGGTACCATCAACGGGTATGGGGAGCGCTGCGGAAACGCGGATCTCACCGCCATCATCCCGATTCTGGCCCTGAAAATGAAAAAAAACTGCATGTCTGAAGAAAACCTGAAAAAACTGCTGAACCTGTCCCGGTTTGTGTCGGAAACCGCCAATGTGCCGCCGGTAAGCTCCCGGCCCTTTGTGGGAAAAAGCGCCTTCGCCCACAAAGGCGGGGTCCATGTGTCCGCCATCATGAAAAACCCTCTGGCTTATGAGCACATGGATCCGGCCCAGGTGGGCAATGTCCGGCGGGTTCTGGTGTCTGAGCAGTCAGGCAAAAGCAATATTATTTACAAGGCCGAAGAACTGGGGGTGGATTTAGGGAATGATGCCGTCATACAGCGGCAGATTGTCTCTTCCATCAAGGACCTGGAAGATGACGGGTTTGAGTTTGATGCAGCCGAAGGGTCTCTCAAGCTTATCATGGAAAAACTCACCGAACAGTACAAAAGCTATTTTGATCTGGAATCTTTCCGGGTGGTGGTGGAAAAGGACAGGGAAAAACCGTGTTACTCCCATGCCATGATCAAGATCAGGGTGGGAAAAACCACCGAAATCACCTCTGCAGAGGGTGACGGCCCGGTATCAGCGTTGGACAATGCCCTGCGAAAAGCCTTGTCCGCCATGTATCCCCGGATCAATGACATGCACCTGGTGGACTTCAAGGTCCGGGTGATCGACGGATCCGACGGCACTGATGCAAAGGTGCGGGTGCTCATCGAATCCAGGGACACGGACAATCTTTTCACCACCATCGGGGTATCAGAAGATATCATTGAAGCCAGCTGGCAGGCCCTGGCTGACAGTTTTCAGTACAAACTTTCTCTGGACCATAAAGACAGATGAAACAACGGCCTTAAACAACGGGCCTTGTAACCTAAATATTATTTAAAAAAGGCTATAATCATGAATGGTCACAAACGCATTATCATATTTGACACCACCCTGCGGGACGGGGAGCAGTCCCCCGGGGCCAGCATGAACCAGGCGGAAAAACTGCGCATCGCCACCCAGCTGGAGCTGCTGGGGGTGGATGTGATCGAGGCTGGTTTTCCTGCGGCATCAGACGGGGATTTCGAAGCGGTAAAAAAAATTGCCGGCAGCCTGAAAAAAGCGCAGGTGGCAGCCCTGTGCCGGGCTGATGAACATGATATCCGGCGGGGCTGGGATGCTGTCAAAAATGCAGTCAGCCCCAGGATACACACATTCATCGCCACCTCGGAGCTGCACATGAAATACAAGCTGCAGATGGAACCCTCTGATGTCCTGCGCCGGGCAGTGGCATCGGTGAAACTGGCAGCGTCCTTCACCGGCAATGTGGAATTTTCCGCAGAAGACGGTTCCCGGTCTGACCCGGATTTTTTATGCACCGTGTTTGAATCGGTCATAGATGCCGGTGCCACCACCATCAACCTGCCGGACACGGTGGGATATGCAGTTCCAGAAGAGTTCGGACAGCTGATTGAATATGTCATTGCAAACACCTCCAACATCGACCAGGCTGTGCTGTCCGTCCATTGCCACAATGACCTGGGACTTGCCACTGCCAACACCCTGACGGCCATCCAGAAAGGAGCCCGTCAGGTGGAGGTCACTATCAACGGTATCGGAGAGCGGGCAGGAAACACTTCTCTGGAAGAGGTGGTGATGTCTTTGAAAACCCGGCCCAATTTTTTCAGCCACACCACTGCCATTGACACCACAAGGATTTACCCCACCAGTCGGCTGGTGAGTATGATCACTGGAATCCTGGTCCAGCCCAACCGGGCCATTGTGGGTGCCAACGCCTTTGCCCATGAAGCCGGCATCCACCAGGACGGGGTGCTCAAAAATCCCATGACCTATGAAATCATGAAACCCGAAACCGTTGGCATCACCAAAAACAGCCTGGTCTTAGGCAAACATTCCGGACGTCATGCCCTGGCCGCCCATATCCGCACCATGGGATATGATCTGTCCGAAGAAGAAATCAATATTGTGTTTAAAAAGTTCAAAAACCTGGCTGACCGCAAAAAACAGATTCTGGACGATGATATTGAAGCCCTGATAAATGAAGGCGTATTGCGGACCCCGGAAGTCTTCGGCCTGGAATATATCCATGTGCTGTCCGGATCCACGGTATTTCCCACCGCCTCGGTGCAGCTCAAGATCAACGGCCGCCTGGTCCAGGGTGCCTTGGAAGGCACCGGCCCTATTGATGCGGTTTACAATATTATCTCCAAGCTCACAAACACCAAGTCCGAGCTGCTCAGATTTACCATATCCGCCCTGACAGAAGGCACGGATTCCCAGGGAGAAGTAACGGTAAGACTCAAGGAAGACGGCATCGTGGCCCTGGGCAAAGGGACTGATCCAGACATCATCACCGCTTCTGCCCTGGCCTATCTCAACGGCCTCAACCGACTGGAATACCTGAAGGCCCATCCGCCCATGGAAGCAGCGGTTCTGTAAAAGGATACAAATACTATATCATCTGGCCCGGTAATTGCTTTAAATAGGGGTATGAGAAACACACCTACATCCATCAGGGGAATCATCATACCCGCTTCCTGGGATACAGACGGTTCCATACTCACCACTGCCATCGTGACCTTTGATGAGGACACCTTTGCTGTGGCAGACACTGATTCCGGCAGGGCACTTGCACACCATTTGCGGAAAACAGTAACAGCCACCGGCTGTATAAACATTCAGGGCTCTTCTAAAACAATACAGGTGGCAGATTTTTTCATCCATGGGCCGGATGATACTGTACAGCACACCAATCAATGATTGACACAAAGTGTTGTTGCTGTTAAAAAATATTCAGTTTTTCGCTCTGTTTTACTGTGCCTGTTACAGCACCTGCCCGATCATTGTTTGCAAGGAACCTGCATGAAAGACATATTGGTATTAACAGAAACTTCAGATGATTTTACCCTCATTTCCCGGGTTCTGGGAGACGCTTTTACCGTGAGGCATGCCCCAGATCTGGTAACAGCAGAAGCCCTGCACGCCCAGTCTCCTTTTGACATGATCATGGCAGATATCTTTGTGCTGGAAAACCATCATGCATCCGGCACATTCCAGTTTTCAGAACACCCCTTTGTTGCAGCCAACCCGTTTGTACAATTTGTTGTTCTGTGCGACAAAAACAATCTCACCACCGCATTGGCTGCGGTAAAAGACGGGGCAGCCGGGTACCTGCTTTCACCGGTCAGAAAACGGGATGTAAAGCTGGTTTTGCAGTCGGTCACACAGGCACTTTCCAGGGATTTTGAGCTGGATTACCTGCGGGACCATTTCTGGAAAACCGAATGGCTGGATGTTATTCAGTCAAAAAATCCCTGCATGAAAAAAGTATATGAAAGTATCAAATCCGTGGCCCCCACCATTGCCACGGTTCTGCTGCTGGGCGACACAGGCACGGGCAAGGGCATGACAGCCCGGCTGATTCACTGGCACAGCCAGCGGTTTGACAAACCCTTTATTGAAGTCCACTGCGGTGCCATACCAGATACCCTGATTGAAAGTGAACTTTTCGGACATGAAAAAGGGGCGTTCACCGGCGCGGACCGCAGAAAACCCGGAAAATTTGAAATGGCCGGGGGCGGCACCATCTTTCTGGATGAGATCGGTACCATTACGCCGGCTGCCCAGATAAAGCTGCTCCAGGTGCTGCAGGACGGTATTTTTAACCGTATCGGCGGTGATATCTCATTGCATTCTGATGTCCGGATCATTGCAGCCACCAATGCAGATATCTTTGAACTGGTGAAAACAGGACACTTTAGAAAAGATCTGTATTACCGGTTGAATATTTTCCCCATCGCGATTCCGCCACTCCAGGAAAGGCGTGAGGACCTGCCCTATCTCGCTGATCTCTTTGTGAAAAATCTGAATATCAAATACAAAAAAAATATCAGCGGCATACACCCGCTGGTGATGGAAAAATTTACGCGCTATGACTGGCCGGGAAACATCCGTGAGCTTGAAAATATCATTGAACGCGCATATATCCTGGAGCAGTCTTCGCAGCTCATGCCCCAAAGCTTTCCTTTGGAAACCATGCCGGACTGTGATTCTCCGGCTCAAGAAGATGATGCTGACACCACTCTGGCGAAAGCAAGGCAGCAGGCTGTTGACCGGTTTGAACAATCATATCTCACGGTCCTGCTGGGACAGGTCCAGGGCCGCATTGACAAGGCGGCTGACAGGGCCGGGATCACCCCCAGGCAGCTCAACCGGCTTTTAAAACGCCACCACTTGAATAAAAATGACTTTAAACCCAGAAAAGACCCATGATGTCTGAAAGCCGGCATGAACCGGCCTGTTTCAAGACCTCCCATGTCAGGTTTCATCTCCCAGGACGGTTCAGGCTTTTTGTCCGATAATCTGGCAATCCCACCACCAATAGAGCCACAACACAAAGAAAAAAACGGGCATGCATCTTGCTGAACAATTTGCGTAAAGGGTATTGCATATAACCATTTTGCCCGGCAGGTAAAAAAGTGACCCATGACTATATTTCATTCAATCCTTTCAGATCCATTGGCATACCTTCAGTAAAACATCTCAAACCTGAAAACATGTATGCCCACCTGTCTGACATTCAGCAGGCAAAGTATATTCTGTTTCCCGAGTACTGGCAGGTGAATGCACTGGTTTATGCATTAAAAAAAAAGATTTTTCCCAGTATTTCATCCTACCACCTGGGCCATGACAAAGTTGAAATGACCCGCAGCCTCATGGCCTTTTGCCCTGTCAATGTGCTGGACACCGGTATCTATTCCAGCGCTTCAATTGAATTTGACGCCCTGGCAGACCGGTTCGGGGTGCCTTTTGTGTGCAAGGAAATCAGAAGCTCCTGCGGCCTGGGTGTTTTTCTGATCCAGTCCAAAGAGGATTTCTGCAATTTTGCCCGGCAGAACCCGGTGGTATATGCCCAGAAATACCTTGAAATGGACCGGGACATGCGCATTGTCATTATTGGAAATCAGGTGGTTGCATCCTATTGGAAAATCCGTGCACAAGGCAGCTTCCATACCAATGTAGCCAGGGGCGGTCACATAGACCCCACCAATATTCCGGCACAGGTGGTTGATGTGGTGAGTGCCGTTGCCCTGGCCCTGGATATCAATCATGCAGGGTTTGATGTGGCCATATCAGATGACGGCATTTTCCTGCTTGAATTCAATCTGTTTTTCGGCACCAAAGGCATCCTTGAAACATCATCTCTGTTGGGCAGCCTCATTCACCACTACCTGCAGTCCAGGTAACCGTGATTGTAATACCAGCCAGAGATTTTTTATATGAAAGTTTTAAGTTTTAAGTTTTATAGTGCTGGTCACATGACTTGATACTTGTGCTAATATATAAAGGGTATGCTTGGTATCAGTTCATATGCCCGGAACTGTAAGCGTTAAGCTAATACCTGACGACTAACAGCTAACGGCTAAGAGCTAACAGCTTTCATATTTTGTTGTGCCTGCCAGGGCATGGCCGTTATTATGGAATTTTTCTTTGGCAGGTATGCTGTTTTAAAAAGCATTATCCGGCAAACCCTGCATCCGGCATTTCCATTATTGCAGGGATATTGCCCTGGAGGGCCTCCATTTTTCCCAGAGTGGCAGGCAGGACCCAGGAAATAAAAAACTGGGCGGTTTTCACCTGTCCCTGGTAAAAGGCGGCATCCTTCTTTTTGGCTGTTTTTATTTTGGGCTGAGCAACAACAGCCCGCCACAGTTCAAGCCAGGCCATGACCACATCGCCTGTGATATCCAGAAACGGATGGGCCATGGCAAAGGCATCCAGTACTTTTTCAGACATGGCGGTCATGCCCATGTGCATGGCCACCTCGCCGAGCCTGTTGACAGCCTGCTCCAGTTTGACAGCCATATTTTTGAGTTCTTCCATATCCTTTGCCTGCGCAATGGTCGTATTCATTTGTGTCAGCAGATCCATGAACGGTTTGCCTTTTTTCAACCCCAGTTTCCTTCCCAGCAGGTCCATGGCCTGGATTCCGTTGGTGCCTTCATAAATAGAGGTGATCTTGCAGTCCCTGAGCAGCTGTTCCTGGGGGTATTCCTGGATAAACCCGTACCCGCCGAACACCTGCACCCCCTGGGTGCAAACCTCAAAGGCCCGGTCCGTGATATACCCTTTCACCACCGGAATGAGCAGTTCAATCAGTCCCTGGTATGTATCTTTCTGTAGATCATCTTCTGCCGTCAATACCTTGTCAAAACACAGGGCCGTATAATACATCAGGGCCCGCATCCCATCCACATGGGCTTTCATGTAAAGCAGCTGGCGTTTGATATCCGGATGGTTGATGATGGCCACAGGCTCTGCGGTCTTGTCAAAAATCCGGGTCAGATCCACGCCCTGGATTCTCTGCCTGGCATAGTTGACGGCATTGATGTAGGAAGCCGAAGCAAACCCAAACCCCTGGAGACCCACACCCAGCCTGGCCTCATTCATCATCACAAACATGGCTTTCATGCCTTTGTTCTCAGGTCCCAGAAGCTCGCCTGTGCAATTGCCTTTTGAACCAAAGGCCAGAGAAGCGGTGGCATTGCCGTGTATCCCCATTTTTTCTTCCAGCCCGGTACAGATCACATCATTGGGCTCTCCAATGGATCCGTCTGCATTGATCCGGTATTTGGGAACCAGGAACAAGGAAATTCCTTTGGTACCGGCAGGGGCCCCTTCAATGCGTGCCAGCACCGGGTGGATGATGTTTTCAGTGAGATCCTGGTCTCCGCCGGATATGAAGATCTTACTGCCGGTAATGGAAAACGTCCCGTCTTCATTGCGTTTAGCCGTGGTGCTCAGGTTGCCCACATCAGATCCTGCTTCCGGTTCGGTCAGGCACATGGTACCGGCCCATTTGCCGGTATACAGATTTTTCAGGTATATTCTTTTTTGTTCCTCCGTACCGAACTCCTCCACCAGTTTACCGGCCCCGTGGGTCAGGCCCGGATACATGAGAAATGCGCAGTTGGCACCGGTGAACAACTCTCCGGCAGCCGTGGCCAGCACCCGGGGCATGCCCTGGCCCCCGAATTGCGGATCATCACACATGGCCACCCATTCTCCTTCGCAGAACAGCTTATAAGCCCGGTGAAAGGATGAAGGGATGGTCACCTTGCCGTTTTCCAGGGAACACCCTGTTTCATCACCCTCCTTGTTGGCGGGCAGCAGTTCTTTGACTGCCAGATTTCTGGCCTCGGAAAGCACCATATCCATGGTTTTCTTGTTAAACTCCTCAAACCGTTCATGGGATGCCAGGTCAGCTGCATTGAGCATCTCATGAAGTACAAATTCCTGGTCACGTCTGTCTGCAATGGATTGTGCCATGGTATGAATTCTCCTTATATAATATTTATTTTTTTATGCCGGTTGTAAACATCTCAAAAATCATGGACAGCCGCCGGTCTGATGTGTCCTTGTCCTCTTCTCTGAACAGGCAGGACCAGGCTGCGGAATGCACGATATCGGCAAACAGTTCCGCCATGTCCCGGGCCGGGTAGGCTTTGAACTCTGCGGTATTGATACCCTGGTCAAACATCTGTTCAAACAGCTGCACCATGCGCTCATGGAGGCGGTTTACCCGCTCATTGAGCCGGGGCATGCCCACACTGTCGATATTGCTTCTCTCTGAAATATAGATTTTCACCACCTCCTGGTTATCCCTGTAAAACCGGGCCTGGGCCTTGAGGGCGGTCAGCAGTTGATCCGTTACTGCCATCTCTTTTTTCTGTGCTATATCATACAAAATACGGCCCAGTTCATGCACCCGTTCGATCACCAGGTCATGGTACATCTCTTTTTTTCCAGGAAAATACTTGTAAATGGTGCCAAGTGGATACTGGGCGGCCTTGGAAATATTTGCCATGGTGGTGTTGTGGAATCCGCCTTCGGCAAACATTTCCAGGGCAGCCGCCAGGATCTCCCTGCGCTTTCGGTTGTCATCCCGTTCTTTTCTGGTCAGTCGGGCCATATTTCAAACTCATTGTTTCATTTTTATAATATATATTCTATAAACAGAATATTGCTTTTTGTCAATGGTTGTTTTCTTTTGCAGCCTGTGCTAAATAAAATTTGTCTCTTGATATTACGAACTGAAATGGATATTTCGGCTGTGGCCAGACCCAAAAAACACAAAGTCCAGAAACGCAGCACAGGAAATAAAACAGGAAGAAAAAGCCCTGGAAATGGCGGTGACATTTTGGAATCTATCATTTGATTCAGAACAAAACGCTTTACAATTATTAAAGGATCATCTGGAAAATCTGCTTCCTGATGACTTAGGATTGCGGCAGGAGTTTCTGGATATCTTTCATATGATGTATCACCGCAAGCACGAACATTTTTCATGGGATCAACGCTTTGCTTTGTCCAGCTCTATAGATGAAACTCCTGACGGCCTTTATTTACAGGTAAGTTCAACAGTCATTTAACAAAACCGCCGGATATCACGCCATGGCACCGGCAGGCCGTAGCCACCAAACATGTTCCATGGTGCATGCCGATCCTGTCAGCCAGGTCAAACAGGTCTGCCGGCGCATACCCCCCTACCCCCGGCCCGAGCTGGCGGCTTTGAATCACAAAGGGAATGATATCTTGAACATCGAGTTCAGCGATGACCTCAAACATATCGGGCTTCCTGGATTTTCCGGTCATCGTGCACCGGTCGTCCGGTTCAAGGCAGTTTGGGGGGCACAAAAAATCGGCATGGCTCACATAGATCTGGCTGGCTGATCCCCGCATGGAGTTAGGCAGGTGACATGCGATCTCATCAGGCAAGGGCCAGGATAAAAGGCGGTCCTTTCCCAGTCTCAGTCGGCACCACTCCCAGGCCAGGTGCACGGGCACTGCCGGCACCACCCAGTCCGGTCCCCTGTCACGGGTCATCCGGCTGAAAAGAAAATCCGCCCCGTCTCCCGCATAAATTTTGCATTCCAGAGATTGTGCCTTTTCCAGACACTGCCTGTCCAAATCCACCAGGGTTACTGCAAAGGATGGATGGGTCTGTTTGATGAGCCAATCTGCCGCCCTGAGCCCGAACCTGCCGCCCCCAATGATCCATACATGCTTCATGTCAGGGTTATCCTATGAATCTGTGGTTTTTGTCAAGAAAACTGGCAGGCCATTCACCCAGGATTCAGTTGCAAATATTTACTTAGCCCGGCGGAAAAGTCCGCCGGGCTAAGTCCGGGAAAGGCCCGGTCCAGACGGGTGACAAATTCGCTGTGTGGGCGACGGTTCCGGTAGGAAGGTTCTCTGGGGGGATGTTCCAGGTACCGGTCCATGTCATCCAGATCGGTGGATACCAACACAGATGCGGTGTAATAAGCCAGGCCCTTGGAGCGGTAAAAACTGGAGCCGCCCACCTTGCGGTTTCCCAGCACCAGATCGGAAATTCCGTCCTGACAGATCCCTGTCAGACCCATGGAAGCACATCCCTGTATCACCAGGTTGTTACAGAAGTTAAACAGGCGCTGGATACCGTCAAACCCTTCTGCCGGCAGGGCCATGGACACGATGAGGGTGCCGGGATCCAGGAAAACGGCACATCCCCCGCCCTTCCGGCGGAACACCGGGATGTTGTCATCCCTGCACAAGGGCATCCGGATCTCTTTGTCCAGGTCACTGCCCCGACCCGCCACCACGGCCGGGAAAGCAAAAGGATACACGGCAACCTTCGGTTGTCCGGTTTCTTTGACCTTTGTCAGCAGGTCCCGGTCAAATTCATAGGTTCTGACACGGGGGGACAATGCCGGATCCGGTTTCATGGCATCACCGGCTTTTTTTCATCAGATGGACTGATCCGGTCCTGGCGGTTTCCGCCGCCTCCATGATGGCTTCGGAAAAGGTGGGATGGGGGTGGATGCTGACGATGAGATCCTCGAGGCAGGCTCCCATTTCAATGGCCAGATTGCCTTCGGCAATGAGTTCCGAGGCATGCTCTCCCACAATGGCCATGCCCAGAATGCGTTCAGAATCCGGATCTGACAAAATTTTCACAAACCCCCGGGTTTTGTCCACACTCTTTGCCCGTCCCAGGGCGGTGAGGGGAAATTTTCCCACATTCACGGTAAGTTTTTTTTCCTTTGCACGGGTTTCCGTCAGACCGGTCCAGGCGATTTCCGGGCTGGTAAACAATACCGCCGGCACACTGACATTGTCATAGGCCGATTTTTTGCCGGCAATAACCTCGGCCGCCACCCTGCCCTGGCGCCCGGCCTTGTGGGCCAGGGCAGGGCCTGCCACCACATCGCCGATAGCAAAAATATGGGGCAAAGAGGTTCTGCACTGGTCATCGACAGCAATCCGCCCGCTGTCATCCATGCCAATACCCAGGGTAGAAAGCCCCAAGTCTTCTGTGTCGGGCCGGCGGCCGGTGGCGGCCAGCACCCGGGTAAAGGTATCGGTGACATCCCCTTTTTTGGTTGCCATATCCACCTGGAACCCCTGGTCCTGTTTTGTGATCTTTGTGACCCGGGAATCGGTATAAATGGCTGCAAACTGCTTTTCGCACTTCCTGAGCACCACCTGAACCAGGTCCTTGTCTGCGGCGGCCAGAAGCTGCGGGGAAAATTCCACCAGGGTCACCCGGCTGCCCAGCCCGGCATAGGCCTGACCGATCTCAAGCCCGATATACCCGCCGCCGATCACCAGCAAAGACTCCGGGATCTCTGGCACCTCCAGGGCCTGTGCCGATGTCCATACTCCCTGGTCAAATCCTGTTTCCAGCCCTTCGGGCAGCTCATTGATCCGGGAGCCTGTGGCAATGACCGCATTTTTGAACCGCACAATGGTGTTGGCCCCGTCCACATACACCTGGTCGGGCTGGATGAAACGGGCATGGCCGTGAACCAGTTCAATGTCGCGGTTTTCCACCAGCCGGGCCACCCCGTCGGACAGATCCTTCACAGTGGACCGGATATATGCGGCCAGCTTTTTGGCATCAAAACCGATCTCTTTGTACACAATGCCCATGTCCCCGGCCTCTTTGACACTGTTGGCGGTATTCACCACATGGATCAGGGTTTTGGAGGGAATGCATCCCTGGGTGAGGCATACCCCGCCCAGCTTGTCATCTTCTTCCACCAGCACCACATCCTTTCCCAGGTCTGCGGCATGGATGGCAGCGGTATACCCCCCCGGACCGCCGCCGATGATCACCACATCGGTATCATAAATCATTTCTCCCACAACCATTGCCCTGTCCTTTCGCTGCATTTGTTTCAGATATGTGCCATGAACACCATGGGATCTTCCAGCATCTCAACAAGATCTCTGACAAACCGGGCTGCCTGGGCACCATCCGCCACCCGGTGGTCAAAGCACAGGGTCAGGGGCAGCATTTGGCGTATCTTGATCTCATTGTCTTTTACCACCGGTTTTTTCGCCACCCGGCCCATGCCCAGAATAGCGGATTCCGGATAATTGATGATGGGCAGCACATTAGTGCCGCCGATAGCCCCCACATTGGTCACGGAAAAAGTCCCGCCGGTCAGGTTCTCCACCTGGATCTCACCTTTTTTCGCCTGTTGTGCCAGGTGCCGGATGCGCAGACCCAAAACTGCCAGGCTATGCTGATCAGCATCCTGAATCACCGGCACCAGCAGTCCCCTGGGGGTTTCTGCGGCAAATCCGATGTGGAAAAATTTTTTTTGGATAATCTGCATGCTGTCTGTATCCACGCTGGCATTGAATGCCGGATATTTTTTGAGCAGGCCGGCCGCCGCCTTGATCACAAATGCCATCAACGTCAGATGTCCGTTTTGTTCCTGTGTGTCATCATTATTGTGTCTGCCCTGTGTTTTATCGTTATATGCCCGGCGCAGGGTTTCCAGCTCTGTGACATCTGCCTCATCCATGTGGGCCACATGGGGCACCAATATAGAAGATGTCACGGTCCTGGCAGCGGTTTTTTTCCGCACAGAGCGCATGGGGATCTTTTCCACAGGGCCCTGGGCCGCAAAATCCGGCATCGGTGACAGGGTCAGAAACGGGATACCGGATGCCCGGGCCATATCGTTTTTCGAAGCTGCATCCCTGGAAGCGGTTCTGTTTTCAACGGTTTTAGCTGTTTTAGAAGAATGTTTTGCCGAACCATCTGAACCAGCCGCAGCATCGGTACCATGTGTATCATATTTTAACAGATCATCAGCCGTGACCCGGCCGCCGGGACCGGTGGCCGGCACCTGGTTGATATCGATATCCATTTCCCTGGCCAGACGCCGCACAGCCGGTGCGGCAATGGCTTTGGCCTGGGGGTCCTGATTTTCTGCTACAGTGTCAGCGGTTTTGGCGTCCTGGCTGTCCTGTTTGTTTTCTTCCTTGTTCCGCCCCTCTTTGTTCCGCCTTTCTTTATTCCGTCCCTCTTTGTCCGGCATCTTGAATGACGAAGCATCAGCCTCGGCGGTATTGGTCTCAGGGGACCCATCTGTCTCAATGGTCACCAGCACCTGGCCCACCTGGACCATATCCCCGGGCTGGGCCCCGAGCGTGTGAATGACCCCGGTTTTCGGGGAAGGGATGGTCACGGCGGCCTTGTCGGTTTCCATATCGCACAGCGGATCATCTTCTTTAATCCGGTCTTTTTCCTGCACATGCCACAAAAGCAGTTCCCCTTCCTGGATGCCCTCCCCCAGGTCCGGCAGTTTGAATTCATACATGGGTTTCTCCTTAAAAATTCACGGTCTCTGTGATGGCCTGGTCGATGTCGGAAACCTTTGGCATGTAAAACTGTTCTCTGGCAAACAGGGGCATGACCACATCAGCCATGGTCACCCGTTTCACCGGGGCCTCCAGATACATCAGGGCCTGGTCATTGATCACTGCAATGATTTCCGATGCCGGGCCGAATGACTGCTGGGCCTCCTGGACCACCACGCACCTTCCGGTTTTTTTGACAGAGGTCACAATGGTATCGACATCCATGGGGGAGATGGTCAACAGATCAATCACTTCCGGCTGAAAACCGGTTTTGGATTTCACCGCTTCCACCGCCTTGATTGTATCTCTCATCATGGCACCCCAGGAAATGATGGTAATATCCTTGCCTGTCTCCACCACATGGGCCTTTCCGATTGAAAAGGCGTTTTTCTCCTTGTCCACCGCTTCTTTGAACGACCGATAGGACCGCTTGGGTTCCATGAACACCACCGGGTCCGGATCCTGAATGGCGGCTGTGAGCAAAGGCCCGGCATTGGCCGGGGAGGAGGGTATCACCACCTTGACCCCGGCAGTATGTGCCCAGTACACCTCCTTGCTTTCCGAATGGTGCTCCAGGGCACGGACCCCGCCGCCATAGGGCATTCTCACCACCAGGGGCACCGTGAACCGGCCACGGGAACGGGTGCGCATCCGGGAGGCATTGCCCTCCAGCTGGTGCATCATGAGATAGGAAAAACCGGAAAACTGCATCTCCACCACCGGCTTGAGCCCGGCAATGGCCATGCCGATGGCGGCACCAAGAATGGCGGACTCGGCAATGGGGGTATCCATAACCCGTTTTCTGCCGAATTTCTCGAACAATCCGTCAGTCACCCGGAACACACCGCCGTTTATTCCCACATCTTCTCCCATGACAAGAACGGTATCATCTGATGCCATGATGTCGTGCAGGGCCGTGTTCAGGGATGTTACCATATTAATTTTGGCCATTTTCCTTCTCCTTTCCCAGCCGTGCCAGAAACCGGGTCCGCTGCGCTTCAATCACAGCTTCTTTTGTGCCGAACACATGGTCAAACGGAACATCCGGCGCAAACGGCTCCCGGGATTCAAACGCCTGGACAGCCGCATCTATCTGTGCTTTGCAGTCTTCTTCCAGCTGTTTTTGAAGGTCCTCATCCCAGATCCCTTTTTCCATGAGATATGCTTTGAAACGGACCAGGGGATCTTTTGCTTCCCAGGCCGTCACCTCCTCATCGGAGCGGTACCGGGTGGGATCATCCGCTGTTGTGTGCATGAGCATGCGGAAGGTCACCGCCTCGATCAGGGTGGGGCCTTCATCAGCCCGGGCCCGGTCCACCGCTTCCTTGACCGCCTGGTACACGGACAGGGCATCGTTACCGTCCACCTGGATGCCGGGAATGCCGTAGGCAAGGGCTTTCTGGGCAATGGTCCGGGATTTTGTCTGGATTTTCAGCGGCGTGGAGATGGCATACTGGTTGTTCTGGCACAAAAAGATCACGGGTGCGTTGAGCACCGCAGCAAAGTTCAAGGCTTCATGAAAATCGCCTTCCGAGGTGGCCCCGTCCCCGAATATGGCCAGGACCACGGTGTCTTTTTCTCCTTTGTATTGGGAGGCATAAGCCAAACCCACGGCGTGTGGCAACTGGGACGCCAGTACGATGGATATCGGTAGGGTCCGGTCGTTATTTTCGTTGACATTGCCCTCTTCCCAGCCGTTGAACAACAGCAGAGAATTTTCCAGGGTTTCCCCCCGCATCAGGCGGGCCCCCAGTTCCCGGTAGGACCCCACGAACCAGTCGGTTTCTTTCAGCGCAAGGATGGGGGCGCAGGACGCTGCCTCCTGGCCCTTGTTCACCGGAATCGTCCCCAGCCGCCCCTGGCGCTGGAGATTGAGCATTCTGGCATCCGCCATTCTGGACAGGGTCATGGCCAGGTAGAGTTTTTTTAGGTCATCTTTGCTCAGGTCCGGTTCCAGATCCGAATCCACCTTTCCATTTTCATCCAGGATATGCAGCTGTTTTATACTGAAATCATCAATGGTTTTTAACGGCATCTTACCCTCCTTTTTCCGGCTGTTACGGCTGCGGCAGCGGGGAAAGCTTTTATCCTGTAGTCCTGATCTTGGCAAACACCTCGGGTGTGGGCTTGGGGAGACCGGCAACCTTCCATGCTTTTACCGGATCGGGAAACTGTTCATAGTTGCACGCTTTGGGCTGCCCCACATTTTTGCACACCGCCCTGAGAATGGGAAACGCCTCAAACTTCTCATAATAATTTCGCATGAACTTGATAATCTCCATACGCTCGGTGCTCAAGGGGCATTCATCATCAATGCCTTCTTTTTCCGCCAGCGCGCATGCGATCTCCTCGGTCCAGGAACGAAAATCCTTGAGATAGCCTTCTTCGTCCAGATGCATTTCAAGATCCTGGGTGTTTACCATGGGTCACCTCCTGATATCGGGTTTATATATGGTAGATTATCACCATGAAATTATCATAAGCATCAAATTGTTCCTGTAAAGCACTCACTCTATAAGGCTTGCATAACTTCTTCTGTGGCCAATAATATTCGGGCAGTTTTTCACCTGCGTCAGCCCGGGGCAACACAATCTGTAATGTCCAGCAGCAGGCCCGGACAAAATCCTCACAAACTGCCTTTATTATTTTTTTCAGGCCATTGAGTTCGGGTGAAAATTTCTTTATATTCACAAAATACCGGAAATCTTTAAGGAGTACCCGATATGACGGACAACTACGCAAAAATCGTTCAGGACAATTTGAAAAAACTGTACAACAACCTGCCCCGGGATCTGGACCAGCGCCTTGCAGCCGCCCGGGACGGGGACCGGTTCATGTTTGATGCCTTTGGAGAACCCTGTGTCATCGCACCGGACCGCATCACCCTGGGAACAGAAACCGCTCCTTCCATCCTGGGAATTCTGATCTCCCTGTACGCCCTGCATGCCGGCACTGACATTTGTATGCCGACCCCCTTCCGGGCGTTCAAGGAATTTGAGGACAGCATGCCCTATGCCGGGGCCTTTGCCACCCATACCGAACAGGTGCTGGTGCCCCATGTGACGTCAATCAAAAACAGCCTGGAAAAAATTTCCTCTTCCTTAAAGGGAGAAAACCCTCCTGCCGAAACGGCAGGGGATATTTCCTTTGTGGTGTACCCGTTGCCCAAAATCGCCCTGTGTTACATTTTATATGAAGCAGACGAGGATTTTCCAGCCGCTGTCACCTGTCTGTATTCCAGCAATGCCAACCGGTTCATGCCCATGGACGGGCTGGCGGATGTGGGGGAATATACCTCCAAAAAAATCATCGATCTGGCCACCTGATCCCATGGATGTCGACTATGGCACACTGCAGGCACTGAGAAAGACCCATCCGGCCTGGAAGCTGCTGGTGGCAGATCACAGCCCGCTCATTGCCGCATTTTTACACAACACTTTTATTGTGCCCAACCAGCGGCGGCTCAGCCGGGCAGACCTGGCCTCTGCCCTGGAAGACCTGCTTTTCACCCTGCGGGAAACCCAAGGCGAGGATGCCTTTCCCCGGTCCGCCCAGGCATATTTGGATGACTGGGCCGGCGAGGATAAAGGGTGGCTGCGCAAATTCTATCCCCGGGGATCGGATGAGGTGCACTATGATTTGATGCCGGCGGCGGAAAAAGCTTTGTCCTGGCTGGAAAGCCTTATCCAGCGGCCCTTTGTGGGCACGGAATCGCGCCTGATGACCATTTTTGACCTGCTGCGCCAGATGGTGGAAGGCACGGAAAAAGATGTGCAGGTGCGGATCCAGGAACTGGAAAAAAGAAAAGCTGCCATTAAAAACGAATTGGCCCAGGTGCGGTCGGGCCGTCTGGACATGCTGGATGACACCGCTGTCCGGGACCGGTTCCTCCAGGTGAGCCAGACCGCCCGGGAACTGCTGGGAGATTTCAGGGAGGTGGAGTACAATTTTAGGCTGCTGGACCGGAAAATCCGCGAACAGATCACCCTGTGGGAAGGGAGCAAAGCCCAGCTGCTGGAAGATTTTTTCGGGGAGCGGGACATGATCGCCGATTCCGACCAGGGGAAAAGCTTTACCGCGTTCTGGGACCTGCTCATGTCCCCGGCCCGGCAGGAAGAACTCACCGGGATGCTGGAAACGGTGTTTGACCTGGCAGCGGTCAAAGCGCTGTCTCCGGACCGGCGCCTCAAGCGTGTGCATTATGACTGGCTGTCTGCCGGCGAACATACCCAGCGCACCGTGGCCAAGCTGTCTGGACAGCTGCGGCGGTACCTGGATGACCAGGCCTTCCTGGAAAACAAGCGCATCATGCAGGTGATCCAGCAGATCGAGACCCGGGCAGTCCGGCTCAGGGACCAGATGCCACAGGGCTGCATCATGACCATGGATGAGGCTTCTTTGGACATTCACCTGCCCATGGAACGGCCCCTCTACAAGATCCCGGTCAAACCGAAAATCACGGACACTGTCTCGCTGGGCGACGGTTCAGACATCCCTGCAGACATGCTGCATGACATTGTGTTCGTGGACCGGCTGGTGCTCAAACAACGGATCCGCACCGCCCTGCAGACCAGAGACCAGGTCACCCTGGCACAGATCCTTTCCGACCATCCCCTGGAAAAGGGCCTGGCCGAGCTGGTGACCTACCTGACCCTGGCGGCCGAGGATGACAACGCCTGGTTTGACGACGCTTTGACCCACCAGGCAGTATGGACAGATGCCGGTGGCATTGGCCGGCAGGCCACCTTCAACGCCGTAATTTTCAGTAGGTAACGCCCATGGATGCAACACAACCTTATCCACCTGATATCTCCCGCCCCCTGGTGGCATTGCTAAAGGGCGTGGTGTTCAAAGAAAACGACCCGGCCCTGTGGCACCTTCTGGAAGAAGGCCAGATGGCCATCCGGGACTATTTCCGGGTAATGGGCCTGGAACTGATGCTGGACACTGCCGAAGGGTATGCCTGGCTGACCACCCGGGAACCGGAAGAAGGGGAAGACCCCCTGCCCCGCCTGGTGGGAAGGCGGCAGCTGTCCTATCCTGTGAGCCTGATCATTGCGCTCTTACGCAAAAAAATGGCGGAACAGGATGCAGCCGGAGAAGATCCCCGCCTGATTCTGTCAGTGGAGGAGATCACGGAAATGGTCCGGGTATTTTTGCCGGCATCGGGCAACGAAGCCCGGATGATGGACCGGATCAACACCCACCTGAACAAAATCGCAAATCTGGGATTTATCCGGCGGCTCAAGGGCGAAAAGGACAAAATCGAGGTGATCCGTATCCTCAAGGCGTTTGTGGATGCCCAGTGGCTCAGTGAACTGGATGACCGGCTCAAAGAATACCAGGACCGGCAAGAGGACGATAGCGAGACAGGTCCGGCAGGCGACAGTGACATCGAAACAGACACCGGTTCGAACCGCACCGGGAACAAAGGTGACGGCTGATGGAACAGCAGCTGCTGGATTTTTCATCGGATGATGCCCTGGCCGGGTTCCGGCTCCACACCCTGGAGGTCTTCAACTGGGGCACCTTTCACAAACAGGTGTGGCGCCTGGATCTGGACAGCCGCAACAGCCTGCTGACCGGCGATATCGGATCAGGCAAATCCACCCTGGTGGATGCAGTGACCACCCTGCTGGTGCCGGCCCACCGCGTGGCTTACAACAAGGCGGCCGGGGCCGACACAAAAGAACGCAGCCTGCGCTCCTATGTGCTCGGATATTACAAGTCTGAGCGCAGCACCACGGGTCACGCCGCAAAATCGGTGTCCCTGCGGGATCACAACAGTTTTTCCGTGATCCTGGGGGTGTTCAAAAACACGGGATATCTCCAGGAAGTCACCCTGGCCCAGGTGTTCTGGATCAAAGAGGCCCAGGCTCCGCCGGAACGGTTCTATGTGGTGGCGGACGAGGCATTGTCCATTACCGGTCATTTCAGCGGGTTCGGCACCGATATCGGGCAGCTGAAAAAACGGTTAAAAAAAATGAAAGATGTGGCGGTATTCGACACCTTTCCCAAATACGGGGCCGCATTCCGCAGGCGGTTCGGCATTGACAACGAACAGGCCCTGGCCCTGTTTCACCAGACCGTGTCCATGAAATCGGTGGGCAACCTCACCGACTTTGTCAGGGAACACATGCTGGAACCCTTTGATGTCACCCCCCGCATCGATGCCCTGCTGCATCATTTTGACGACCTGAACCGGGCCCATGCCGCCGTGCTCAAGGCAAAACAGCAGATCGAGCGGTTGACCCCCCTGGTGGCGGACTGCGACAGACACACGCATCTGGTGCAGGAGGCAGGACAGATGCGGGAATGCCGAGAGGCGTTGGCCCCGTTTTTTGCCGTGCACAAAAAAAAGCTGCTCAAAAAGCGGATGGCCAATTTAACTGATGAACACACCCGGCTGACACGGAAAGCCCGGGCCCTGGAGAGCGAAAACAAAGAACAGATGGCCCGGCGGGATGACATCCGGCAGGCCATTGCCGAAAACGGCGGCGACCGTCTGGAACGGCTCCGGGCCGATATCAAGCGGCTCTTCGACCAGAAACATAAGCGCCAGAACCAGGCACAGCGGTATGCAGACCTGGCACAGGATCTGGCATTCAAGCCGGTGCACACCCGGACGGATTTTGATGACAACGCGGCCGCCATCCAGGACCGGCAGCAGGCGTTGAGAAAAAAGGAAGCAGATCTCCTCAACCTGCGCACAGATCTTTCCATGAAGTTCCGGGATCTCAAAGCAGACCATGAAGAGCTGACCGGAGAACTGACATCCCTGTCCGCCCGCAAAAGCAATATCCTTGCCCGGCAGGTGAGTATACGGCAGACATTGTGCCGCCATCTTGCCATCCATGAAAAGGACCTGCCCTTTGCCGGTGAGCTGATCCAGGTCAGAACGGAGCAATCCCCCTGGGAAGGAGCTGCCGAACGGCTGCTGCATAATTTCGCCCTGTCCCTGCTGGTGCCGGAATCCCATTACCGGGCCGTGGCCGCCTGGGTGGACAACACATTTCTGCAGGCCAGGCTGGTGTATTACCTGGTGAGACCGTCTCCGGGGAAAAAATCCATGAATCTGCATCCGGATTCCCTGGTGAAAAAACTGGCCATCAAGCCGGATAACGAATGTTACGACTGGCTGGAACAGGAGCTGGCGGCCCGGTTCAACTATGCCTGCTGTACGGACATGCAAAGGTTCCACCAGGAACCCTGGGCCATTACGGAAAAAGGCCAGATCAAGTCCGGGGGACAGCGCCATGAAAAAGATGACCGCCGGGATCTCACGGACCGGTCCCATTATGTGCTGGGGTGGACCAATGAGGCCAAAATCAGGATCTTGAAACAGCAAAGCCATGATCTGGAGAAACAGATGCAAACGACAGGTGATGAAATATCCCGGCTGGAATCCAGAAAAAACAATCTGCAAAATCAATTGACCAATCTGACCCGCCTGGGAGATTTTCAGGATTTTTCCGACCTGGACTGGCAGGCAGCGGCCGAAGAGATCCTACATCTGGAAGAGGAAAAACAGGAACTAGAGACCCGGTCCGATATCCTCCAGACCCTGGGAAGGCAGCTGGAAACCCTGGAAAAACAAATGGATGACACGGAAAAAGACCTGAAACAGGCCCGTGACGAGCTGGCCGGAAACCGGGAAAAGCAGAACCAGACCAGGCGCATGGCAGACGACTGTGAACAGGATCTGGCGGGCTGGGCCGCCATGGACACTGAACAGGCAACTGCCCTGTACCGGAACCTGGAATCCCTGCGCCAGAAAGAACTGCCCGCCCACACCCTGACCATTGAATCCTGCGGCAACAAAGAAAGAGAGATGCGGGAACTCCTCCAGAACCGCATCGACAACCTGGACAAACGCATCTCCACCCTGGCCGCCCGGATCATCAAAGCGATGCACGGGTACCGCAGGGATTTTCCGCTGGAAACCAGGGAGGTGGATGATGCGGTGTCATCGGGTCCGGAATACCGGACCATGCTGGATCAGCTGTGCTCCGACAACCTGCCGGAATTTGAAAAACGGTTCAAGGAACTGCTCAATGAAAACACCATCCGGGAGGTGGCCAATTTCCAGTCCCAGCTGCTGCGGGAAAAAGAGACCATCAAGGAGCGTATCGAGCGCATCAACCGGTCTTTGTCCGACATCGAATACAACCCGGGCCGGTACATCGTGCTGGAGGCGGAGCTCACTCCGGACATGGATATCCGGGATTTCCAGCAGCAGCTGCGGGCCTGCACGGAAGGGGCTTTGACCGGGTCTGACGAGGACCATTACTCTGAAGCCAAATTCCTGCAGGTAAGCCGCGTGATCGAACGGTTCCGGGGCAGAGACGGCACGGTGGATCTGGACCGGCGCTGGACAAAAAAAGTGACGGATGTGCGCAACTGGTTCGTGTTTGCCGCCTCGGAGCGCTGGAAAGAGGACCACACCGAATATGAGCATTACACCGATTCCGGGGGCAAGTCCGGAGGGCAGAAGGAAAAACTGGCCTACACCGTGCTGGCGGCCAGCCTGGCCTATCAGTTTGGCCTGGAATGGGGGGCGATACGGTCCCGCACCTTCCGGTTCGTGGCCATTGACGAGGCATTCGGCCGGGGTTCGGACGACTCCACCCGGTACAGCCTGGAACTGTTCAAAAAACTCAACCTCCAGCTGCTCATCGTGACCCCGCTGCAAAAAATCCACATCATCGAGCCTTATGTGTCGTCGGTGGGACTGGTGTACTGCCCGGACGGCAGAGAATCGCTGCTGCGCAACATGAGCGTGGAAGAATACCGGGACCGCCGGGAAAGGGTTGAAACGTGACCGCTGCCTGGACCCGGATCCAGGATCTGAAGGACCGGCTGGGAAAAAAATGGCGTAAAGGAACGTTCCTGGCCCAATGGATAACTCCGGACGAATGCTACCCCCTGCGCATCCCTCTGAAACATCCTACGGCCCGGGAGCTGACCCATGATTTTGCAGCAGCCCGTGACTGGGTGGCACACTGGGTCTCCCATGAAAACGCCCCGGGCCGGCCCGGATTTTCCATTGAATGGCACGATTTCACCCACCGGACCCTGGGAAAGAACAGGCTGCCCGCAGCGGTGATATTTCCCACCCCGGCCGATGTGGCCGGGTTTCTGGGCAAAACCCGACAGGCCAACCGATTTCACACCCTGTTCCACACCATCACGGACCGGTTTCCCCAACTGGCCGGACTGCTGCTGAACCACCCTTTGACCGTGCTCCAGCATGGCAACGTGTGGGAGGAGCTGCTGGCCATCCTGGAATTCATTACCTGTCATCCCCGGCCCGGCATCTACATCCGGCAGCTGGAGATCCCCGGGGTGGACACCAAGTTCATTGAAACCCACAAAGCCTGGCTGGTGAAGCTGCTGACCTGTGTGCTGCCGGAAATCGCCGTGGATGAAGA
>JAABSO010000039.1 GCA_011390335.1 Desulfotignum sp.
ATAGCAGAAATTCTTAACCTGCCCCTTTCCAAGGTGCGGGTAATCGGTCATTATATGGGCGGCGCATTCGGCAGCAAACTCAAGCCGGGTAAATACACGGTGTTTGCCGCACTGCTGGCCAGGCAAACGGGTCGTCCGGTCAAGCTGATTCTGTCGCGGGAAGAGACCTATCTGTGCGTGGGCAACCGGCCGGCCAGCACCATGCACCTGAAAGCCGGGGTGAAAAAGGACGGGACCCTTACTGCCTGTGATTTTACCTGCACAGGTCCGAGCGGCGCTTATCCTGCAGGCGGTACCGCTCTGGTGGACTGGCTGATTCGCGATCTTTATGCGTGTGACAATGTCCGGTGCGAATCCACAGATGTCTATATCAACGCAGGGCCGGCCCGTCCGTTTCGTGCACCCGGGCATCCCCAGGCAAGCTGGGCCCTGGAACAGATGATGGATGACCTTGCTGATAAAATCGGCATGGATCCGGTTGCACTGCGGTTGAAAAATATTCCCGTTATCAGCCAGGGCCGCAACCAGCCCTATACCACAACCGGCCTTAAGCAGTGCATCGAGAAGGGCGCTGAACAATTCGGGTGGAAAAAGGCGGTAGAAAGTGCAAGCGCGCACAATCAAACCGATACCCATATCAAGCGCGGTGTGGGAATGGGGGCCTGCGTCTGGTTTGTGGGTGGGGGCGGTCCGCCATCCACTGTCATTATAAAACTCTTTCGGGATGGATCAGTGAATCTGAACATGGGGGCCAGTGATATCGGCACCGGCACCAAAACCGTGATGGCGCTGGTGGCGGCCGAGGAACTCGGGGTTACGCCCGGGGTTATCCAGATTGAACATGCAGACACGGAAACCACCCAGTATGCAACGCCCAGCGGGGGCAGCAAAACAGTTCCCACTGAGTCACCCACTGTGCGTAACGCGGCGATTGCCGTCAAAAGGCAGCTCCTTGAAATGGCATCAGAAGACCTCAACGTACCGGCAGCCGATCTTGACTATGAAGGTGCGCAAATCATATCCAGAAATGACAAAAACAAACGGATAAAGATAACCGATGTCAGTCGCCTGAAAAAAAGGGGAGTGGTTGTGGGGGTGGGCTATCGGGGCCCCAATCCCCCCAAAAAGAGTGTGAATCCGTTTGCGGCCCAGTTCTGTGAGCTTGAGGTGAACACCAAAACCGGTGAAATGCAGATTCTGCGATTTTTGAGTGCCAATGACAGCGGCCGGGTTTTGGACAGGCTCACCTATGACAACCAGGTTTTTGGCGGCATTGTCATGGGTATCGGCTTCGGCATGACCGAGTTCCGGCAGCTGGATGCCAGACAGACCGGCAAATTGTGCAATCGAAACTGGCATGACTACAAGCTTCCCACAGCGCTTGATGTGCCTGTGGACATGGAAAGTCTGCCCATTGAGATCGATGATCCAGAAGCCAACAACACCGGAACAAAAGGCCTGGGAGAGCCGGTGACCATACCGACCGCCGCAGCCATTGCCAATGCGCTTTTTATGGCCACCGGTATCCGGTTTACCAGGGCCCCGGTCAGTCCCATTGAAATGCGCCGACACCTGACAGCCAAAAAGGAGGGATAAGCCGTGCTACCACAATTTTCATATGTCCGGCCCGATACATTACAAGACACTGTAAGGCATCTCAATGAGGAAAATGCGGCCATCCATGCGGGCGGCACCGATCTGATCGGGTGCCTGCGCGATGGTATTATGCAGGTGGACAAAATCGTCAGTCTGAATGCACTGTCCGATCTTCACGGAATCAGGGAAACCGCGGACGGGGGCCTGGCCATCGGGGCGTTGACAACCATCACCGAAGTTGCGGAAAATCTTCTGGTGAAACAAAAATATCCCGGCCTTTCCCGGGGAGCGTCCGAAGTGGCCAGTCCCCAGCTTCGAAACCAGGGGACCATCGGTGGAAACCTCTGCCAGAAGCCCCGCTGCTGGTATTACAGAGGAGAATTCCACTGCCTGCGCAAAGGCGGGAACACCTGCTATGCCCTGGACGGAGAACACCAGTTCCATGCCATATTCGGACATGATTTTATCTGTATCATCACCCATCCTTCCGATACAGCCCCGCCCCTGGCGGCACTTTCGGCACAGCTCAAAATTCTTGGCCCAGAGGGCAGCCGGACGATCCCGGTGGAAAATTTTTATTTGCTGCCGGTAGAAGATCCCGAGGCGGAAACCGTGTTAAAACCAGGAGAAGTGATAACCCATATTGTGTTGCCCGCACCTGCCAAAAACCTGCGCAGTTCCTACCGCAAGGTCCGGGCCCGCAGGTCTTGGGATTTTGCCCTTGCCGGAATGGCCCTGGCTTTGGAAATAGAAAATGATACCGTCACCAGCGGCCGGGTGTACCTGTCCGGTGCTGCGCCGGCACCCTGGCGGAGCCGGCCTGTGGAAGAGGCCATCACGGGCCGGAAACTGGATGCTGCAACCATTCAAAAAGCGGCCCGGGCAGTGGTGGAGGACGCCACGCCGATTCTGGGAAATACCTATAAAATGGATCTTTTCAAGGGCGTGGTGGAAGAAGAGCTGAATGCCATCCGCTGACAGCGCAGTGTGCAGATCAAATTTGGATCAGGTATGACCAAAGAATTGAAGAATTTGGCGCAATTGATTGACAAGATCGGTACGGTTGCCGCGGACTCGGACCGTGTTTCATTGGGCATGGTTATGGAAGCAGTGGGAAACCGCTCTTTTGGTCCTTTACTGGCCATGGTGGGCGTAATCCTGTTTTCTCCTTTGAGTGGAATTCCGGGAATGCCCACGATCATGGGGGTGGTTGTATTGTTGATCGCGGTGCAGCTTCTTTTCGGCCGCAAAAAATTCTGGCTGCCCCGCTGGCTGCTTGTGCGCTCCATCGGGCGCAAAAAAATGGGCAAAGCGCTTCACCGGCTGCGGCCGGCGGCCCGGTTTATCGATCGCTGGCTGAAACCCCGGCTGACTTTTTTCAACCGGGGCATGGGTATCGGTATCCTTGCGACTGCCTGCATCGCCATTGCCACGGTGATGCCGGTGATGGAGATTGTGCCCTTTTCCGCCACCAGCGCCGGTGCCATTCTTACCATTTTAGGCCTTTCACTTATTGCCGGAGACGGGCTCATGGCGCTGCTCGCCTATATCCTCACCACAGTGGTCCTGGTGGTCATCATTTGTCAGGTATGGCAGGTCCTGTTTTAGATTCTGAGGGACCGGCATTTTCTTCTACATGTTCTTTACCTCCAATATGCTGAAAAACCCAAGAACCAGTATGGTCAATGAAAGAGGTTTCAGCAATAAATAATTGTGCAATGAAAAAAACTCTGCTATTGTCACCATCAGTTGATATAATGACAGAAGTTCGCTGCGGAAAGGTCTGTCATAGGTAAGGGATGGTAAATATAAAAAAGTATCTTTGGATTCAAAGTTCAAAGTTCAAAGTTCAAAGATTAAAACTAAAAACATACGGTAAGGAATCGGGAGTTGCACATGAATATACCTGTTTTGACTGCTTCTGCTGCACCTGAGAAAGTCAGACAATCAATTCCAAAAGTAACAACAGGTATCCGGGGATTGGATGAAATCCTTCATGGCGGCCTGCCAAAGGGCCATACCGTGCTGTTCAACGGTGGACCAGGCACGGGAAAAACACTTTTGGGCATGGAATTTCTGTATCACAGGGCCATGGGCGGCGAACCCGGCTTGTTCATCTCCTTTGAGGAACATGCCGATGATATACGGGCCAATGCGTTGTCCATCGGCCTGGATACAATAAAATTAGAGCAGTCGAATAAATTTAAGATTCTGCATTTTCAGATTCCCCACGGAGCGGTTCGGTCCGGTGATTTTAATATCCAGGGTCTGTTGACACTCATCAAAGGAAACCTTGATGCACTGAACGCAACAACAATTGTACTGGATGCCGTGGATGTGCTCTTGCGGGTTTTTGGTGACCCTGAACGTGAACGCATAGAGATGTATATGCTCAATGACTGGCTGCGGGAACAGTCTTTGACGGCAATTCTCACGGTTAAATCCATGGCGCAGGAAAAAAAGTCCTATTCTTTTCTGGATTTTATGGCTGACTGCATCATCTTTTTGGACCAGAGAACAACGGGACAGGTCCGCACCAGAAGATTGAATGTAATGAAATATCGGGGGTCCGATTTTCTCAGCAATGAACACCCCTATGTGATTTCTCCCAATGGTGTGGTACTGATGCCTGTTTCCGGGGTGTCACTGGAATATCCGGAAAACAAGAAACGTGTCTCCACCGGAGATGCCGCCCTTGACAAGATTATTGGAGGCGGTTTTTTCCATGGTTCCGCCATCCTTTTATCAGGCCCCAGCGGTTCGGGCAAAACCACTCTGGCCGTAACGTTTACCCGGGCAGCCTGCAGCCGCAATGAAAAAACACTTTACGTATCTTTTGAAGAGAGCCGGGATGTATTGTTTTCCCGGTCAAAAAGTATAGGCATCGATCTGTACCAGGATTGGGATGCAAACCGGCTGGGTTTTCTTTCTCTGCTTCCGGAATCCGCCGGGGTTGAACAACATCTGCTCTGGATCTCTGATGCAATCGATGCGTTTGGCCCGGACCATCTGGTTGTTGATGCCATAACCGCATGCAGGCGGATGGATTCTGAAAGAGCGGTTTTTGATTTGCTGTTGCGCCTTATTGTTATCTGCAGAAAAAAAGAGATCACCTGCCTGTATACGAATCAAAAGGATACGATGGATCAGGTCATGCAAATCACCGGGGACAGGATTGCTTCCCTGGTCGATACGCTGGTAACCCTTTATCACGTGGATGACGGCACAAGGCTTTGCCGCAGGCTTCTGGTGGTTAAGTCCCGGGGATCAAACCATTCCATGAGATACCATCCGTTTGTTATCACCGGCCGGGGAATTGCGTTTGCATCTTCTGAAAAAACCGGTGAACAGGCAAAAATCCAGGAGGGGTGAATAAGATGAACAAAAACGCTTTTCCCGGGAATTTCAAAGAACAAAAATATTATGAATTCATCTTGTTTGTCGCAGGTAATGAACCCAATTCCATGATGGCCAGAAAGAATCTGGCGCAATTGTGTGAACAGGAACTCAAAGGCAGGTCCAAAATCAAGATAGTGGATGTCATGGAGGATTTTGACAGTGCTGCAGCGCATAATATTCTTTTGACCCCGACCCTGCTGATACAAAATGCAAACGCTGACATCATGGTAATAGGCAACCTGAACAACCGGGAAAAAGTCCGGGCCGCTTTGCAGCTGCCTTTGGAGTAAATAAATGAGCGATAATACCGATAATATGGAAGAACTGAAAAAAAGACTGCAAGAGGCGGAAAACATCGTGGAAGCACTCAGAGGCGATGAGGTGGATGCGGTGGTGTCCAAAAGCAATGTGGCGCTTCTGCGGCTTCGGCAGACCGAGGAAAAACTGCGCAAGAGTGAAGAACACCTTCGGATAGCGCTCAAAATCGGAAAAATCGGCACAATATATCTGGATGTACAATCAGGAAAACTCGAAATGTCAATGAGGGCCAGACAGATCTATGGACTGACTCTGGAAGGGGAGGTGACAGTTGCGCAGATACTGAACACGGTCCATCCGGATGACCGTCCCGAAATAGAAAAGAAATGGAGCGAATGCAAAACAATCGCGGCAGAATTTGAGAATGAATACAGAGTGATTCATCCGGATGGTTCCCTGCGTTGGGTCAGCAGCGGTTCTGAATCATTTTTGGATGCACAGGGCAGGGTGGGCTTCAATATCGGCATGGTTAAAGATATTACAGAAAAAAAGATCCGTGAAAACCAGCTCATGGCCTTTAACCAGACCCTTGAAAAGCGGGTGAAGCAAAGAACGGAACAAGTGGAATCACAGACAAGACAACTGCGCGCACTTGCCAATAGACTGACCCGGGTTGAACATGAGGAACGAAAGCGGCTGGCCAAGATTCTTCATGACCATGTCCAGCAGCTGCTTGTGGGGGCACGATTCCAATTGGGGAGTATAAAACGCTGCAAACAGATGGCGCAGATACAAGACATTGTTGATACCATTGACGACACACTGGGTCAGGCCATACAGACCTCTCGTTCTCTGGCACTGGATCTCAGCCCTCCGGCTCTCCGGGAAGGCGGTCTGTGCGGCGGTCTGCAATGGCTTGCGCTTCATATGCAGAAAACCAATGAATTCACCCTCCACCTCGAGCTGGACAACCAGGCAGAGCCGGATGACAACAACACAAGAATCCTGTTGTTCGAGTGTGCCCGGGAGTTGATTCTCAATGCAGTGAAGCATGCCCATGTTTCAGAAGCCCGGGTAAGACTGAAAAAAAACGCTGACCGCTGCATTGCACTGATTGTTCAGGATAAAGGCACAGGATTCAATCAGGATATTCTTACAGACCGGATTCCCGAAGATGCCACTTTTGGTTTGTTCAGCATTCAGGAGCGGCTGGCCGACATCGGTGGCGAAATAAAAATCGCATCCCGACCGGGTTCCGGCACCCATACCACGTTGATCGTTCCCTTATTTTCCGGACAATGACAAGAATACAGATGGTTGATGAAAAAATTGGATTAACAGATAAAATGAGAGGCGGCCGTACACATCAAGGGTACGGCCGCCCGGGAAGGGAAGGGAAGGTCATAAAAATTGTATTGCTTTTCACTGCTTCGGCCATTTCGGCAGGGCAGAACCGAAATAACCATCATTATTTCATATTATCTTTGTTTTCTTTGGCCTTATCCTGCATTTGGTGGGTTTATTCTGTCAACTTGTTGTGACCAGAGTCCTCCTGTTTTATACTATCTCCCTGTTTCATATGATCTTCTTGTTTCATACGATTCATACCATCATAATCATCAGTGAAATCTTCACCATAAAAACCGCGCATTTTTTCGTCAAATTGGGGGTCGCCAACCCTGTTCCAGTCATCGTCACTAAACTTTGGTGCATTTGTAAGCATTTGTTTATCAACTTTATTCAGTGTTACAATCTCCTGATCTGAATCTACCTTTGCATCATTGAAAGGAATTGGAATACGATCATCACCGACTCCCAGGATTCCCCCGTGGGAAAGAACCATATACTGTATCCGGCCGCTTTGATTGATAATCAAATCCTGGACCTCGCCCAGCTCTTCATTTTGTTTGCTCTTTACGGTCATTCCAATCAAATCACTGGCCATACAGGATTTTTTGAGGGCTGATTTATTATCGTAATTCATCGCAGCGTGCTTGCCGCTTTTCATGGATTTATTGGTCTTATCCTTATCAATGCCTTTTTTGTCATAATCCGCAGCAAATACATATCCTGCTCCCATAAAGGTAAAGAGGATCGCTGCAATTACGATTGTTGTAAACTGTCTTTTCGCTTTCATGATGTTCTCCTTGTTTTTCGTTTGATGAACCATTTTTTTACCCACCCACATACAATTAATTTATGACCTTCTTATACAACCGCTTCCTGACTATAATGAACATGTTGTTTGTTCATTATGGGGTAATTATAATATTGGGCAGGGTTTTTATAAATAGATGAATCTACCCATTCAGGGTTCTATTTCACTGTATCTGCGAAAGAAAAAAAATGAAAATTTATGTATTTATAGATATCTGGTATAAGCGCTTATAAGCGCTCCGCCGTGGGCGTGCTGTTTCATCTATCATCTACAGGAAAGAATTTTTGAATATACATTGTTTTCCTTATCCTGTGATCGCCAGCGCCAGCACGGCCACAAATCCGTCATGGGCGGTGTGTGTCAAGGACGTTGCCGATCTTGTCCGAATTATTTTTTGTTCTGTCCTTTAGACTTGCCATTGTTAGGCTGGTTTTTTTTCCATTTTTCTTTCAAATCGCTGAGGTTTTTGCTGTGGGTCAAAATGACAATCTCATCATCTTTGTTCAACTTGGTTTCATCGAGCGCCAGTGTAAACTGCCCATCGCGATAAAAGCAAACAACCTTGGCATTGTCCGGAAGATCGAGATCGCTGATTTTTTTTCCTTTTTCTTCATCTACTATGAAGGTAAAAAATCTTGCTTCTCCTTTAATTACCGTGGAGAGTTCCAGAATATCCAGGCCTTCAACCATGTCGGCAAGGTATCGGCTGATAGTCCGGGATGGCAAAATTGTGTCCTGAAGTTTTAGTTCCGAGCAGATCACCTCAAAATCGGGATTTTGGATACTCGGAATCACCCGCTTGAAACCCAGAGAACGTCCCACCAGACTCGATATCAGATTTTCCTGATCGCTGTTGCTCAGGCAGAAAAGCACATCGGTCTGCTCCGGTCCGACTTCCTTAAGGATGGCGGGATTACTTCCATCCCCTTGCAAAAAGCTGCAATCCATGGAATCGGAGAGATCATCTATTTTGTTTTCATCTTTTTCTATGATAATCACCTCGTGGCCTCTTTTTATCAATAATTCAGCGGTCCTCACAGTGAATTCACCGGCACCTACAAAAGCAATTCTCATGTCCTTATAATCTCCTTCCAATCCAGGTCCCGGGATATATTATCACCAACCATGCAAGTATTTCAAGTCTTCCCAGGAGCATGTTAATACAAAGTATTCCCTTGAGCAGGTTCGGCATTTCAGAGCTGACCACTCCTGCGGAGAGCCCGACAGTTGCCATGGCCGAAACCACTTCGAAAAGAGAATCCATCGGGTTATAGCCCATGAATAAAAAAGGAAGCCATGAAAACAAAGTGATGGTGCCAAAGAGCAGAATGAGGAGCAACGCTTCCTGGATCTCGGCTTCCTCCATGCGCCGGCCGGCCAGTCGTGGTTTGATCACTGCGTGCATGCTGGCGCAGGCCTTTCTGAGAAATATCCATACAAGATGCAGGACTATCAGAAGACGTAAAATCTTTATGCCGCCTGCTGTTGAGCCGACGCTTCCTCCAATGGCCATGTTCATAATCAACAAAAGCTTGGATGCTGGTGAAAGCTGAGAAATATCCATGGTCGAAAAGCCTGCCGTCGTCTGGGCGGAAAAAGCAATAACCGGGGCATGATGAAGCGCGTACGTCCATTTTATTCCGTTTGCTACCATAAAAATGCCAAGCAACAGGCTTACCAAAACCCCCATATAAATAATCCAACGCAATTGCAAAATATCGCTGTCGGGTCTCAAGTCCTTTTTGTAGAGCCTGTGATAGAAACTTAAAGGCACCGCCCCTGTCAGACAGATCAGAATAACGCAATAATCAACAAACGGGCCGCTTAACGCTGCCAGGCTGGCATCATGGGGGGCGAAACCGCCGGTGGAGACTGCTGCCAGAGCCAAAAGCATTGCGTTGAAAGGCCTGGTTCCCAGCACCAGTAAAAGCAGGAATCCGGTCACGCTCAAAAAAGTATACACAATAAGCACCCGGCGTGCGTGGGCTTTTGTTCCACCTACCAGATCTTCTTCTTTGGCCTCTGTAACGGCAAATTTTTTGGTTGTGGCTCCTGGACGAAACAGCAGGGCGACAGAGAGAACAACGATACCCAGCCCCCCGTACCATTGCATCCAGGCGCGGGCAAAAAGAAATGTCTGCGGCCGATCCTGCAGGTCCTTCACAGTGCTGAGACCAGTGGTGGTAGCAGCGGAGATGGTCTCGAACAGCGCGTCGGGAAAAGTCAGCCCTGAACCCATCACGGGAAAAGTCATTACAAGAGGCGTAAATACAAACATGAAAGCCACAATAACCATGGCCTCATTGACCTGGATCTCTGCAGGCGCATGCAGCCGTCCGAGAAGGCTGCCAAGTATGGTCAGTGCGGCAATGACAATGGTATATCTGAAAGCAATAAGGTTATCCCCAAAGATCAGCGAAACCACCAGAGGTAATAATGTCAGTACAGCGACAACAAGGCAAAGCTGTCCGAAATATTTTGTCAAAACAAAGAAACGCACCGCATAGGTGAGACCTGCTGCTTGTTTTGTCAATGGTTACCTCATTCAGACAGAAACCTGCTTTTTGTTGACCAGACCATAAACAATCCCCCAAAATCCAGAATATTGCAATCCTTACCGCTGGTTATTCGCCGCGTATGGCTGCCAGCAGGGATTCAGAATTTCCGCTTTTGCTCAGGTACCCTGTGGCCCCGGCTTCGGACATGGCATGGGCCTGGTCTTCGGCCTCGAACATGGAAAGACCATAAATTCGGATGCCGGGCATCTTTGATCGGATCTGGCGGGTTGCTTCCACCCCGTTCATTTTCGGCATGCTGATATCCATGAGAATAACTTCCGGCTGAATCTTTTGCGCCAGTTCCACAGCCGCTTCACCGTCAGCCGCCTCTCCAGCGATCTCGATATCATCGTGCCCGGAAAGAAAGGATAAAAGCCCCTTTCGCATCACTGTATGATCATCAACCAGCATTACCCGGATTTTTCCGTTTGCCGGAGGCGGGGTTGCCGGAGGCTCTATACGCTGCGCAAATTCTTCAGCAACCAGAGACGGCTGTTCCGGATCTGCATATACCGGGGGGGCGACCGGCAAAAAGATGGTTGCGGTGACGCCTTCATTCGGCGCGCACGCAGTCTCCAGGTTTCCCCCGAGAAGTTCCACTCTTTCTCTGATAGCAAAAATCCCGAATCCCTCACCCGGACCATTCTCTGTTAAACTTTTTGGATCACACCCGCGCCCCTTGTCTTTGACCATGATCCGGATACGTCCGTTTTGCTCCTGCATGGCGACCTGTGCAGTCGATGTTTCTGCATGCTTGACCACATTGAAAAGAAGCTCCCGGACCGAATGAAAAAGAAGCACCCGGAGGTCTTCCCGAAGAAAAACAAAATCATCCGGCAGATCGAGGTCAACGTCAAGCCTATGGGTGGCGGACATCCACCGGGCCAGCCATCGAAGCGCTTCCGGCAGTTCTTTCTGGTAGAGGACCGGCGGTGACAGCTCCGAGGAAAGCGTTCGGGAGGTTTCTATAGACTTTGTTACCAGGTCATAGGCGGTTTTGAAGGCCGCCGTACCCTCCACATCAACTTTGCCCGCGAGGATTTCCAGATGGAGCCGGGCCCCGGCAAGCAGCTGCTGGAGATGGTCATGTAAAATTTCAGCAAGGCGTTTGCGTTCCCTTTGTTCGGCCAGGGTGAGTTCACTGGTGAGTCTTGCAAGCTGGCGGTTTCGCGCCGCAAGTTCGCCTGTCCGCTCCTCCAGTTCCTCCAGGATCTTTTTCAAAGATTTTTCATAGGCTTTCTGCTCACTGATATCCACCAGGGCCACGCGAAATTGGTTGAATTCCCCTTCAGCGTCTTTTACAACAGATCCCTCCATGTGCACAAAGACGATTCTTTTGTTTTCCTGGACAAGCCGCAGCTCCCGGGACGTAGCGACCCCGGGATTCTCCCTCATCGACCTGACAAGAGAATGATAAATCTCCTGGTCATCCGGATGTATCCGGGGCAGCATCGAGCGGCCGCTCATGGGATGCCGGGTTCCGGTGAGAAGGCGGGCAGCCGCCTGGTTGCACCGTTCGATCATGCCTTGTTTGTTTATGATAACAAACCCGACCGGGGCGGCATCAAAAAGCTCGAACCACTCGTTGCGGGCGTTTTCAAGACTTTTCGCGCTCTCCCTCAACTCCTGGTTTTGAAGCTCCACCTCCTCCTGGTAGACTTCAAGCTCATGGATAAGGCGGACCATGTCGGATATGTCGGATTCACTCTTATACGTTTCTTCCTGCCGCTCATCGACAATCTGCTCCGCTTTTTTCCGTAATTGCTGAAGATCAAAATGTTTCTTATCATTCGGCATGGTCTATTCCTTGTGGTCAGCTGGCGGCCGCTTTTCTGATCGGGTTATTGTTTCAATGGCCAGAAGGATACGGTCCTGGTCCGGATCTTTATCCCGCAGGCGCCGGGCATTGAGCCGCAACAGCTTTTTTCCCGTGGTTTTAAAATGAAGCGTTATTTCGTAGTCCTGAAAAGCACGGTCATGCTCTGTGATATCTTTCAAAAGCTGCCGGAGCTCAGGGATGTCCCATTGGCTTTTTTCCAGGTCGAAAAAAGGTCGTTTCTCCGTTTTTTCCGGTGATGTTTGAAAGGTCTCGTAAAACTGGCGGTTAGCCATGACCACCTGTTTGTCTGTATCAAGAACCACAAGTGATTCCCTGACCGTGTCAACAATGGCTTCGGTAAACCGTTTGTATGAATGAAACGAATTGTCAAGTTTTTTCTGGGCCGCTTTCTGGGAATCGATATTGATGAAGGTCAAAATCGCCCCCGCGATACGGTTGTTGTCGCTCCGATTCGGCATAATGCGCATCCGGTACCAATGGCCGTCAATGGTTTGGACCTCTTCTTCACTGTGGGACAACTGCTTGAGCACGGAACGTATCCTGTCCGTCAGGTTGCCGATATCCAGGTTGTGGGAGATGTGATCAAGGGGCCGGCCTACATCCTTGTCGATGAGATTGATCAGCCGGGAGGCCTCTTCGGTAAACCGTCTTACCTGAAGCTCATTGTCCAGAAACAATATGGCGACTCCGGTACTGTTGAGGACATCGGTGATCCGGCCGTAAGCCTCCTGGACCTCGGTAATCTTCTCGTGGAGTTCGTTGTTGACCGTGGAGAGTTCCTCGTTCAAAGATTCCAGTTCCTCTCTGGACGATTCAAGCTCCTCATTGGTGCTCTGGACTTCCTCATTGGAAGAATACATCTCTTCATTGGCCGATTTGAGTTCCTCATTGGAGGTTTCGAGTTCCTCCTGGGTGGTCCGGTGATCCTCCTTCAGATCCGAAAGTTCCTGTTCCAGTGCAGCGATTCGTCGGGCAGCCTCATTTTCCGGAACCTCTTTTGCGTTTTCCTTTTTGCGCTCAAAATCAAAAAGAGATTCCGGCAGTTCGGTGAAAAAAACCATGAAGTGATCCTTCATGGACGGTTCCGTAAACGGCTGCACTGTCAGATCGATATGTACGTGACCGCCGTTTGTTTTTACCCGGACGGAGGATTTGACCGCTTTTTCATTGTTTTTCGCAGCCTTGCGCAGGGAGGCGGCCAGCGCGTGCCGAAGTCCCTCCCGGGCCATGTCAGTGATCTTAAGGTTTGATTTTCCCTGGGCATGCTCCAGGTATTTTCCGGTTTTGCCGTGGAAATAGATGATGTCGCCATAGGCAGTAATGATCACACAGGCCGGCGTATGATTTTGTAAAAGTTGCTTTTTCACGGCCCGGGCAATGTCCCCGTCATCTGCATCCTCGCTACGGCTTTTCTGCGGTGTGATCCGGGGAGCGTGCTTTTCACCGGTTGGAAAGGGTGTCGGGTGCGAAAGAGGGCCTCTCTGGTCCCGTTTTTTATAAATGCTGAAGCGTTTGTGAATCGGGGTGAAAAGATCCTCAAACCGGCCGGGGTGTTCAGATGTGCCTAAAAAAAGTATTCCCCCGGCTTTCAAATTGTAATGAAACAAGGGAATGAGTTTGTTCTGGGCTGCCTGTTCCAGGTAAATGAGAAGATTTCGGCAGACCAGCATATCCAGATGCATGAACGGGGGATCGCGAAGGACGTTCTGCTCGGCAAAGACGATCAGCTCCCGGATCTTCTTGTTGACCCGAAAGTGGTTTTCCTCCTCAATAAAAAAGGTATCAAGGCGGGTTTTGCTGACATCTGCGGTGATGTTTTTGGGGTAGATGCCCTGACGGGCCTTATGGATGGCGTTTGCATCGATATCTGTTGCAAAGATCTGCAAGGAGCGATTTATGCCAAGCTTTTGCATGGTTTCCCGGATAATGATCGCAACCGAGTATGCCTCTTCCCCGGTGGAACACCCTGGTACCCAGACCCGAAAATTTTCGTTATCTTCTCCTTGTGAAAGAAGCTTTGGGAGAACCTCTTCTTCCACAAAGGTAAACACTTCAGGGTCTCGGAAAAAATTGGTAACCCCGATGAGCAGATCCTGGAACAGCATGTGGGTTTCATCCGGGTTGTCGTGAAGAAACGCAAGATAATCTTTAATGGAGCGGCAGTGGGTGACACCCATACGTCTTTCGATCCGTCTTGTTACTGTGCTCTTTTTGTACTGAGAAAAATCATGGTCGGTTCGGTCCGCCAGAAAGGTAAGAATTTTAGACAGCTGCCCGGGAGGTTTTCCGTTTTTCCGGATCTCGGCCTTCAGTACAGCCGGATGCCGGAAGTACGCAATCAGCTGATCAGCCATTTCCTGCGGTGTCAGGATAAAGTCGACCATCCCGGTTTCGATGGCACTTGCCGGCATGCCCCCGTGCCGGGCTGACTTCGGGGCCTGGGCCATGACTATCCCGGCATTTTCCTTGATCAGCCGCAGTCCGCCGGTGCCGTCGGTGCCGGTGCCTGATAGAATAACGCAGCCTGCTTTATCGCCTCTTTCCTCGGCAAGAGATCGTAAAAAAATGTCAATCGGCATATGCACATGCGATCGGCTGGACCGCTCCTGCAGCCTGAGTACGCCATTTTCTATAATGGCATCCTGATCCGAAGGGGGGACATAGACCGTATCGGTTTCAATAGTCATTTTATCTTCGATAAGCACGAATGTAACACCTGAATTGCGCCGGAGCAATTCAGGCATGCGGGTGGGGTGATCCGGATGGGTATGGGTGACAATGACAAAAGCGATGCCGCTTTTTTCCGGAAGCCCGGATATGAATTGCTCCAGGGCTTCAAGTCCACCGGCTGACGCGCCGACGCAGACCACCGGAAACAGTTTCCGTTCAAAGGATTCTTTGTGTGGCTGGTCTTCACCACCAGGCGCTTCCTCTTCGGATACTGCGTTTTCGGGGGGGACGTCTTCCGGTGCTTCGTCTTCCTGGATTTTTTCTTCAGAGGCTTTTTCTTCAGAGGCTTTTTCTTTCGGGGGGTCGTCTTCCAGGGGTTCGTCGTCCCGTGCTTTGCTTTTCAGTGCTTCATCTTCCGGTGCGTGAGACGCTGATTTCCCCTCGGATCCTCGCCGGGCCTCGGCCTCTTGAATGGTTTTTTTCTCTTCAGCCTCAGCCCTCTCCTGATCAGATAGGTCTGCGTTTTTTTGCTGATCTTCCGCCTGCCCGTTCTTGTCTTCAGCTTTTTCTTTGTCTTTTTTTGCCATAACCTCTACCGCCAGTATGGTACTGTATTAATAATTTCTGTTCTGTATTGTTGAGAATCCCTTTGCCGTATAATTCTGGATAGGAAACAGCATTTTGTCAAGAAAAGTATGGAAAATTGATGGCCATCGTACCTGACAGTCTGCTCATATCTTTCGGGGATATGACTCACCCGCCTGGCCGACCGGTTCCGGGCATAACCTTGCGGCCGGAAACGTGAAGACTTTTTGTAAACATTATTCATAGACACCTGCTATAGGCGCTTTGCAGTGGGCGCAGGTGTTATTTTCTGAAAGATCCATTTTTACCCGGTTCAGGTCTCTCTGGATGACCGGCTGTCTGCATTGCGGGCACCGGGTATTTCTGGTATCTTTGTTTTCATTGATGACATTGCCCATGTATACATAATGCAATCCTGCATCTTCCCCGAATTTGAAAGCAGCTTCCATAACAGAAAGGGGTGTGGCAACAGCATCGGTATACTGGTAGTCAGGATGAAACCGGCTGACATGCCATGGGATATCTGGATCTACATCGGCAATAAATTGCGCAATTTTGCGCAGTTCCTCTTCTCTGTCATTGGCTTTCGGCACAATCAGGGTGGTGACCTCCAGCCAGATGCCTGCTTCTTTTAAATACCGGATGTTATCTAAGACCGGTTGCAGGCTTCCTTTGCAGATATCTTTGTAAAAGGAATCATTCATGGCTTTCAAGTCTATATTGATCCCGTCCAGAAAAGGCCCGATGGTGTCTATGGCCTGTTTTGTCATGTATCCGTTGGATACAAAAATGTTTTTCAAACCCCGATCCCGGGCCAGGCGGGCCGTGTCATAGGCATATTCAAAAAAAATGGTTGGTTCAGTATAGGTATATGCAATGCTTTTGCAGTTACTTTCCACCGCGTTGTGAACGATTTGTTCAGGATCCATGGGTTTTCCGGGAAGATCTTTGTCCCCTTTTTTCACAGCTTGGGAAATCTGCCAGTTCTGACAGAAACTGCAGGCAAAATTGCAGCCTGCCGTACCGATGGAATAGGCAGAACTGCCCGGCAGAAAATGATACAGCGGCTTTTTTTCAATGGGATCGACATGGGCGGCTATGATTCTGCCATAGGCAAGGGTATACAGTTTGCCGTCCAGATTCTGCCGGACATTGCAGATGCCGAATTTCTGATCAGATATGCGGCACCCGTGATGGCACAAACGGCAGGTGATTTTTTTATCTTCTCCGCGTTCAAAGAGCATGGCTGGCTTCATCTATTCTCCCTTTCCACCTGAAAAATTTACCTGTAAAAGGCAAGCATAACATAGTACCCTGGTTTGTGTCACAGTGTAAAAGAGGTGAATCCTTTGTCTGCGCTTGAAAAATGGATTAACAGATAAAAACAGGCGGCCGTGCAGGGGGGTCGGCCGCCCGGCCTTATCCTGTATTTTGTGGTATTATTCATTTATCTTCTTGTTATCATAGTCCCCCTGTTTCATATGATTCTTTTGATCATAATCATCATTGAAATCTTCACCATAAAACCCGCGTATTTTCTGGTCAAATCGGGAGTCGCCAACATTTTTCCAGTCATCTTCAGTAAACTCTGGTGCTTCTGAAAGCATTTGCTTATGAATTTTATCCAGCAATACAACGTTCTTCTCTGAATCTACCGTTGCATCATTGAAAGGAATCGGAATACGATTCTTACCGACTCCCAGGATTCCCCCGTGGGATAGAACCATATACTGTATCCGGCCGCTTTCATTGATAATCAAATCCTGGACTTCACCCAGATCTTCATTTTGTTTGCTTTTTACGGGCATTCCAATCAAATCACTGGCCATACAGGATTTTTTGAGGCGTGATTTATCATTGTAATTCATGGTAGCCTGGTTACCTTTTTTCATGGTCCCCTTTTCACTCTGCATCTCCATGGATTTGTCGCTCTTTCCCTCAATACGGCCTTCTTTGTCATAATCCGCAGCAAAGACATATCCTGCTCCCATAAAGGCAAAGAGGATCGCTGCAATTACCATTGTTGTAAAATGTTTTTTTGCGTTCATGATGTTCTCCTTTCGTTTTTTTCTGTTTGCTGAACCATTTTTTCCCATCCTCCTAAAATTAGCGTTATGACTTTTACAACCGCTCCTGCCTGTAACGAACATGCTGCTTGTTCATTATGGAAAAATTATAATATTCGGCAGGTGTTTCATAAATAGATGAATCTACCCATTCAGGGCCGTGTTTCAATGTATTTGGTATTGGTGCAGCTTTTATCAGTGGGCCCCCCAATATCACGACAGTTTTTCATTCAATTTAAGCGTTATCTCACACAGTGTCCTATGCAACCCTGGATGGTTTTTTGCATTTTGGTTCACGCGGACAAAAAATTTCGCTATACACCCTTGCCGGAAAGGTGCGCCCGAAATTTCTGATCTACAGAAAAATATTTTCCAATTTACATGTTTTGCCCACTGGGAAAACTGCGGTTCGTTAATGTATATTGAAAATGTGCAAATTCAGGAACACAAAATCACGCAAACATGAACCCTATAATAAGATGGTCAGACCTGAAAGTGAAGCGCAGCTTTAAAGATGCTGATTACACCGGAAAACAGCCCGGCCACATAAACAGAAACATCAAAAAACAGGATGCAGATCCGCAAGGAGAAAATTCATGAGTTTAACACAGAAAATTAAAGAAAAAAAAGCGGAATTCCAGTCTTCAGCGCCGGAGGAAGTCCAGGGGGTTATGACCCGCTCCATAAAGCAGCTGCAGGATTCCGAAATGATGGACAAGGTGCTGACAAAAGGTGATAAGGCTCCGGATTTTACACTGGAAGATACCCGCGGCAATCACGTTAATCTTTATAATATCCTTTCATCCGGCCCGGTTGTACTAGGGTTTTATCGCGGACGGTGGTGACCTTTTTGCAACCTGGAGCTGGAAGCTCTGCAGGAGGCCCAGTCTAAATTCACATCTCTGGGGGCCACCCTTTTGATGATTTCTCCCCAGACAAAGGAGCATTCCCGCACCTTTAAGGAAGAAAAAGGGCTTACCATGGAGATTTTAAGCGACCCCGGAAACAGTGTGGGTGAAAAATACGGCCTCGTCTATACTTTTACCGAGGAACTCAAGCAGGCTTACCTGCAAGTGGGTATCGATCTGGAAGAATACAACAGCGGTGATCCCTGGAGACTGCCCTTGGTATCCCGTTATATCATAGACCGAAAGAAAATCATTCAATATGCTGTTGTCAGTGCGGATCATACCGACAGGGTTGAACCGGAGCATACCCTGAAGGCCCTTAAAGCTTTGGAAAAACAACAGGCAGGAAGCTGACGTGCGGTTTTCAGGCGGATATCCTGAGAAAAGGCTATCCGCCTGAATTATGATTTTAGGTTAGAGGCAGAGCATAAAGGCGGTAAGCGCCTCTTTTTCTTCTTTGGTGAGCTTGAGTTCGGTGACTATATTGAAGAACTCGACCGTGTCTTCAAGCGTGAGGAGTCTGCCGTCGTGCATATAAGGCGGTGAATCTTTTATGCCCCTGAGGGTAAAGGTTTTAATGGGCCCAACCCCGGTGATCCATTTTTGGTTGCTCATATGGGGTTTATAAAACCTTTCCACTTGCAGGTTGTGCATCTTGTCATCAAGATAGAACGGCGCCGGATGGCATTCGGCGCAGCGGCCTTTTCCGAAAAATATTTCTTCTCCCTTACGTTCAACTTCGGTTGCTTTTTTCGGGTCGAGACGACCGAAAACCGTGAGTTTGGGTGTCGGCGGAAAATCCAGAATGTTCTGCATCTGTGCCATCATGACCACCTGACTGGCACGATCCGGCAGATGGACTCCCTTTTTGGCGGCAGTTACATGATCTCCGTCAAAATATGCAGACCGCTGTTCAAATTCGGTGAAATCTTCAATAGAACGCAGCGATCGTTTAGATCCGTGGATCTGCTGGTTGAACACTCCCCTGAGGCTGACGGTATCCAGCCGAAGTCTGGCTACATGAGGTCTTGTGTCCGGGTTGAGGTGAAAGGCTGCATTGGTGTGGCCGTTTGAATGACAGTCAAAGCAGGTAATTCCCAGACTTGCCTTTTCAACCTTGCGGTCATCGGTCTGGTTGAACTGCTGCTGTGGAAAAGGGGTGAGCAGAAGTCTCAGCCCTTCCATCTGGACCGGGGTGACTATCCCGTGCATTATCTCGTAATAGTTTCTGATGGACAAAAGTTTGCCCTGGGAGACATCGCCCAGGTCCGGTCTGGTGGTAAGAAATATGGGTGGTGGAAATTCAGGCAGCAGATGATTGGGCAGATCGAACGTAACATCGAATCGTTCGAGGTTGCGTTGTTCCAGATTGTTGATCTCTTTAATCTGATCCGGCGGAATCACCTGCCCGCCGGTCTCGTGCTTGACATGGGGAAGGGGAAGAAATCCTTCCGGAAAGAGGCCTTGTTCACGTATCTGTTCAGGCGACATTTCTGAAAGTTTTTTCCAGGTCATGCCGTCGGGAAGTTTTACGCGCACGCCTTTTTGAACAGGTTTTCTTTCTGCCGACATCATTACATCAGAAGGGTTGTCGCTCAGATCATAACGGCGTTCAAGCAGGGTTTTCTGCCGCTCCATGATCTGAGGCTTCATTTTCTTGTCTTCTTCCATGGTGGTTTGGAAATCTTTATCCATCACCACAGGAAGATAGGTGGAGTGGACCGAATCGACATCCTTGGGAATGCCCATTTTCTCATTACTCTCATACTTTGCCTGAACAATGTTTGCTGCCGGGAGCATGGCAGCGACCAGAATCACTGTCATGAACATCATTTTTCGGTGTTTCATCATGCATCTCCTTTGTTTTTTTGTTCTTTTTTGGCCATGCAATTTTCACATCAGCGGCATGGAATTTAAGATAACAATATCTGTTATATGGTGAAATACAGCATTTCCCCCATTTTCCTATCGGGAGTGCTGTATAGTTCACTTTTCCGGACCGCGAACCTGACACAAACCCCGATCACCGGAGAAGGGCTTGCCGAAAGATATTTTCTGTTACAGTGAAAGTGTGCTTATTTTACATGATAGTCTTGTCCTGTTTACGGGTAAATACGGATGCCAAAATTTCGGGGAGTTTATTATCATGTGCCAATCTGCAAAAGGCATCACCTGGAATATATTGAAATGGAATTGAACAAATAGGTGCTGTGGAATGTGGATAGGTGCTGTGGAATGTGGAAAACATGCACAGATACATACCCACTGCAAAATATGCGCAGAGGCGGGCCGCCGCTGTGAGCAGGCATGTCAAATATGATAGCATAAAAAAATCTTGATCTGCCTCACGGCCCTGCCTGATGAGAAAAGAGAATGGAGGATACCGGATCATTTTTCGGTATTCTCCGTACTCAGCTGCTTATTGGCTTTACCGGCATAATAGGAAATTAAAGGAATACAGATGCTTGTTCTCCTTGATATTTTAGTCATAACCGCTGATTGAGGTGGATTTTGACACTTGAAGAGTATAAGAAAAAAAGGGGTTTTTCACGCAAAAAAGAGCCTGAGGATAACTCCGCAACTTCTGATGCCGGTCACCTGTATCTGATACACAAACATGCTGCATCGAGGCTGCATTACGACTTTCGGCTGGAATTGAACGGTACGCTCAAAAGCTGGGCAATTCCCAAAGGCCCGAGCCTGGATCCTTCTGAGAAACGTCTTGCCGTGCATGTGGAAGATCATCCTTTGTCCTATGGTTCTTTTGAAGGCACTATTCCAAAAGATCAATACGGCGGCGGAACAGTCATGATATGGGATAGCGGTTTTTGGGATCCTGCAGGAAATCCGGAAGAGGATTATAAAAAGGGCCACCTGAAATTCCGGCTTTACGGCCAAAAGCTGCACGGCCTCTGGAGTCTGTCGAAGATGGGAGGTAAAGCCGGTGCGGATGGCAAAAACTGGCTTCTTATCAAGAAAAAAGATGAAGAGGCTATTTCCGCAGATGAATATAATATTTTAGAAGACAAGCCCCTGAGCGCGGAATCCGGACGATCCATGGATGAAATAGCAGATGCTGAAAATGGCGAAAGGCAAAAAATGGGACGGACATCCTTTTCAATCAAAAGATCGGACAACGCGGTTATCAGGGGAATAAAGATAACCAGTCCTGACAAGATTCTGTATCCGGAACAGGGAGCAACCAAAAAGAGTCTTGCGACATTTTATGAAAAGATATCAGAACATATTCTGCCCTTTATCATAAAAAGACCTTTGACACTCGTTCGGTGCCCCCGGGGAAGAGCGAACAAATGCTTCTATCAGAAACATATAAATGAAACCATGCCCGATGCCGTGCGTGGCAGAAAGATCACAGAAAAAAATAAAACAGCGGCATATATTTTTATAGATGATATAAAAGGCCTGCTTTCCCTGATCCAGATGGGGGTGCTTGAAATACACCCCTGGGGAAGCAGTGAGCATAACCTGGAAAAACCGGACATGCTGACCTTTGATCTGGATCCCGGTCCGGGAATCGACTGGAAAGATATTGTCGAAGGGGCTAATATCCTGAAAGATTATCTGGATGCACTGGGCCTGCAGTCATTTGTAAAGACATCGGGTGGTAAGGGAATTCATATAGTGATCCCCATAGAAAGAAGAACAGGGTGGGACGAAGCAAAAACCTTTACCAAACGCATCGCTTATGACCTTGCAGGAAAATATCCGGACCGGTTTGTCGCAAACATGAGCAAGGCCAAAAGAAAAGAAAAAATTTTCATTGACTACCTGCGCAACGGGAGGGGTGCTACCAGTGTTGCGGCATATTCGACCCGTGCCAGGGAAGGGGCGCCTGTTTCAGTGCCCATAGGCTGGGATGAATTGACAGCCGGAATCCGCCCCGATTCATACAATATTGAAAATCTTCCCGCAAGGTTGTCATCTCTCACGCAAGATCCATGGAAGGATTTTTTCAAGGTCAGGCAGTGGATTACAAACACAATGAAAAAGCAGTTAATAAAGGAAAAGAAAATGCCGGATTCGAGAATCAAAAATGAGAAGCAGTATGAAAAGCTCCGCGATAAGGGAATGAGCAAGGAGAAGGCGGCCAGAATTGCCAATTCACCCGACCGCAAGACAGGCAGGAAAGGAGGTAAATCACAAAAATATGAAAACTGGACCAAAAGTGACTTGTATGACAAGGCCAAAGAGGTTGGAATAAAAGGCAGATCAAAAATGAACAAAGAGGAATTGATAAATGCTTTGCGCAATCATTAAAAAGACAAATGATGGCTGATAAGGATCATATGGAACAAGATTTATCCTGGTGGCTGGAAACCGGCTATTGCCCACCATGATTATTATGTTTTTAAAATACGCCCACTAACCAAAGAATAATAATCACGGAAAGGAGAACTTTTAGAAGCGCACGCTGCTATAGCAAATATTTAGTTACATCAAGTACCACAAGCACAGAAAAAACAGCAGGACAATGGTCAAATCAATAACATGCGGCCCCTTAACAGCATAGAATATATCATCTATTTTCGAAATAATCCTGACCCATCCGGGAAGGTACTGGTTTATCACCGCCACTTGCGGATCAATGGCCCTGGCGGCTCTCCTGCCGCTTTCCACGGCGCCCTCAATGCTCCAGACATGGGCCTGGGTTTGGGTATGCGCACCGGCGAGAAACAGGTTGGCAAGCGGTGTGGTCTGGGGCGGCATAAAGTGCTGGGTAGTGTTACTGTTCACCCATTTCGGTTGATAAGGCCTGATTCCCTCAGCAGAGAATTCCCACTCATGCCAGACCTCGATTTCCATCATCGAAAAATCCTGCAGCGCTTTTCCCTGATTCGCCTCCCGGATCATTTCATCAAGCGCGCCGCAACTCAATATCTGGGCCCTCACCTCCTCTTGGAACTCCTCTTTTGTGCATGAACTGACGGGTTTGTGATAAATTCTGCCGGGAACACTGCTGATACAGGAGGTCCCGGTCCACAGCGATTTCACGTTTTTCCCCAGATCCACCTCCTTGTTCCACGCCTGTTCCTCGGCAAACAGGGTCAGGTTGAATTCTGAATCACTCACAATCACCGCCATTCTTTCACGGGGAAAACGGATCTTTTCGGAAAACGGCACCCGGAAGGACACCTGGGTGTGCGGTCCATCCTGGATAAGGGGCTTAAACAATCGGAGAACTTCCAGCTGCTCCAGTTCAGGAGTTTTGCTTAAAACATCCGCCGTGGCAAAAGGATTAATGGCCAGGATATAATAATCGCCGACAATTGTCTCATCGCCTGAAGCAGTGGAAAGAATTTTTGTGCCGTCATATTCGATTTTTGTCAGCGGCTTTTGCCAGTGGAACGTAACTCCCTTTTTCTGGAGATAGGCGATCCAGGGATCGAACCAGTATTCGCTGCTGGGTCCTTTGAGCAACAGCCACCCGTCTTCCGCCCCATGGGTCCATGCCGGTCCGTCCTCATCAGCCCGGTGGTGATGCTTCGGCCTGGTTGTCAATTGCTTCCTGAAAAAATCACCGGTGGTATGCAGACACACCTTGGACCAGTCCGAGCCGATCCACGGTCCGAAACAGGCGCGCCAGGTTTTATAGGCTGTGTCCTTGAGGAGAGGGCGCCATGCCCGGGCTGCATTGAGGCCGCTGTATTTTTCTATACTGCGGTGATTGGCGGTCCAGGTCTTGGCCATGAGATACGCCCATTTGATAAATTCCCATCGGTGCATTCTGAACATGCCGGGAATACTTAACCAACGCTTATCATAGAATCTGGCATGCGTGTCGTCCGGAAAAATGCCGAAATCGATGGGCCGGGAAAGTGCAAGATCGTAGAGATTTCCGTTATCGTTCAAAGGAATCTTCTTCATGAGATCAAACGTGTTATGATACCATGGCCCCATGCCGTGCCAGGAATATTCCGTGGGCATATTGTTGTGACTGCAGCGGGCGCTTCTGAAGAATCCTCCCGGCTTCTCCAAAGCTTCATACACAAAAACCTTATATCCCAACTGGTTGAGTTCATGTGCGGCACTTAATCCTGCTATACCGGCACCGAAAATAATTACTGATTTCATCTATTTTCCTCCAGCAAATCCTAAATTTTCCTTTCTGCAGACCAAAGAATACCGCCGCCCAACCGTATAATGCTTCAAAGGCCGGAGTGTGCGTAGTATGGCAGACCATGCTTGAAAAATCAAGAATTTGATTTTGAAAAATTGCGGTGCAGGGCTATGTGTATTCCAATGATTTCAAGTGGTTTCATGTTGACTGTTCAGAAGTTCGGATGATAACTAGGGTTTTTATGTATTTTATGTTATATTATTAATGTATTTTATGCTATAGCCGATATGTATTTTATACTATGGTTGAAATGTATTTTGCGAGCGGAAAACATGTAGGAGGCATTGAGAATATTGAAAGGAAAGCATTTTTATAAATCGGTGATCATGGTTCCCGTGCTTTTTATGGCACTCGGCATGGCACTGATCCCTTCAGCCGCATTTTCGATTGACAGGCATTTTGCAGGACCTGAAAAATCCGACTCGGTGCATCTGCTGACGCATCCCGATTACGCGCAATCTACTATGATTGTACTTTTCAATGTCAAAAACGGTAAGGTCAAAAAATCCTTTCATTCCAAAGCAGACCTCTTCGACAATCCTAAAATTACAGTTGACGGTTATGTAGCGGGAATCATGGCGTTCACCGATGCTGAACAAGATATTACCGTAGACGGCATCCGGCTGCGCCAGGTTTCGAGAAACAAAGACAGCGCCATCGGTTTCAATCATTCCGAAAAACTGAAAACAAAGCAGATTTTCATCCTGGGCATGGCGGATCATCAGGATTCGACCGACACCGCGATCAACAGATATTTCGAGGACCATTCGGTCAAGGGGTATTCGTTTTTTCCCATTATACCCGGCGACGCTGTAAGCCCGGACAACCGGTTTACCATCAATATACCGAAAAACGGGAAAAAGCACGCGGTTTCTGTTTATCAAAACGGATACAAAAATTTTCCCCGTAAGGAGGCTTTGTCGGATGAAATGGAAATTCAAATCCGGTATCTCGGAGACGGATTCGAATCCCTTGAGCGGCAGATACCGGATTACCAGGAAAGGATAGACGCAATAATCGAAGGTGTCGCTGAAGTGGAAAAAGCTTTTCGGACCCGCCTTGTGCGAAAAGTCAACATGGTCGATTACGATGGAATTCACAATGCGCTCACCAGCGTGGGATACAAGGACATTTGGTTTTTTATCGAAACTTTCAAAAAGGAACCGGTTTCGGAATTGAAAACAATTGCCAGACACGAAGCGCTTCATCTTCTTGTCGACAAATATGATTTCACCAAATCCGGCCAGATTCGGGAAATTTTTGCCGAACTGAAGGGTTATGACCAGCTTTCTTTAGAACGGTTTTTTCTGGTCACGCAAGGAAAAAGTAAAAAACGTTCCGGAAGCAGGGAAAAGCGGCACTACTTTTTTGATTTTGTAAATGAAAAGAATTTTCTGCCCGGCAGTAAAGGAGGACATTCCCAGGACAATCTTGATGAATTTTGCACCTCGTTTCTGCACTCCCTCATGTTTCCGGAGTTGATGGGGACAAATTTACATGCTCCGCTTAAAATCGGCGCCAACCGTCCGCCTCTCCTCCTGAGCACCGATGAACAGGCAAAAACACTGACTTTCTATCAAAGAATGATCGCTTCTTTCACCGCAGTGATCGGAAGGGACACAGTGATTGGAAGCGACGAAAGCCAGCATTTGATAAAATTTATGGAAACCGCGTTTTCCAGCGTAGAAGATCTCATAGAAAATTTTGTAACGGTTGCGAACCTGGACAGCAGTCGAAACTCTTTATAGCCAGTATTTGAATATCCAGGCAAGTCTCTCCATGATATGGTTGGTCCATGGCCGCTGGTGCCATTGTGTTGAAAAAAGTTCCTCTGATTCTGCCAGATCCTCTTTGAACATAGCTTCCATTTTTTGGGCAAAAACCGTATCAAGTATCACTGCATTGGCTTCGGTATTATGCAGAAAACTCAGAGAATCCATATTGCTCGACCCCACCATGGACCAGATGCCGTCAACGACGGCGGTTTTTGAATGAAGCACCGCACCTTTCATTTCATACAGCCGCACGCCGGACTGTAACAATCGGCTGTAGTAGGCCCGCCCTGCATAAATCGGCATCCAGAAGTCGGTTTCTCCCGGCACAATGATCCGGACATCGACCCCTCTTTGCACCGCTGATGAAAATGCATCAAGCATATTGTTGTCCGGAATCAGATACGCCTGGGAGATATAGATGGAATTTCGGGCATTCAGGATTGCCGAAATATAGGCTGCGTAGATTTGGGGAACACGCTGTTCAGGTGCGCTGGCAATTACCCGGACAAGCGTGTCGCCCTTTGTTTCAAGGCGGGGGAATAAATGGGATCCCAGCGGAATATTTTTTTGCCCGAGGATCCAGGTTTCCAGAAATAGTTTCTGAAATTGGGCCACCGCAGGGCCTTGAATCCTGATCTGGGTATCCCGCCAGAACAACTGGCTTTTATCTGTGCCGGCCAATGCAAAATTCGGACCTTTTGCATAGACCTTATAAAAATTGATCCCCCCGGTAAAAGCAATTTTTCCATCGATGACCAGTATTTTTCGATGGCCCCTTTTATGCAAATTCCATGGGCCCTTTTTATTCAGCAAAGTGAATGGATTGAATTCATATAATGCAATACCGGCCTTATGCATGCGTTCAAAGAACTCCGGCGGGGTCTTTCGTGAACCAAAGCCGTCATGAATCACGCGAACCGTCACACCGCCGGCCTGTTTTTTTATCAAAAGATCAGCAAGCGGACGTCCCACTTCATCATCCCGGAAAATAAACATTTCCAGGTGAATATGATCTTTGGCATTGTGAATGGCTTGTGTCATCGAAGCAATGGCTTGTGGACCATCACGCAGCAGGGTAACTTTGTTGCCGGCAATCAGGGGACTGTCGGAGAGCGTTTCCATAGACAGAATATGCTGAGACAAAATATCGGTAGGGCCGATTTGTTGCTGAAAAGCGTCAATTATGGCCCTGCTTTTGTCTGTGGAAAAGGGTTTGCGAGAACCCATTATATGCGGCGGTTTTTTACTCTCGTTAAGAACAGTTATGGTTTCAATATCCGGCAGTTTCGCACACCCCTGCAGGGCAAAGATACACAGACATGCAATGACAGAAAACAGGGGGCAGAACCTTTTCATGAAACCGACCGGTAACAAGATGCGGGTAGAGACTATCATATATATCATATCCGGGGCATCATCCAGACAAGGTCCGGGCAGCTGTATGTGTTGATGACATCTGCAGGTTCCAGCCAGCCGCGCCTTGCCTGGTCAATACCCCGCCGCAGATGTGACAGGCCGCCCATATTGCGTTGTCACGGCCCGTAAGGTTACCAAAGCACCCACATCAAGGTTCCGCATTTTTCCGGCGGCCCTTATTACCGTGTCTTTGTCCATAATTTCTTGAATCGGTGTGCCCATAATTTCAGATACATTCATTTCCTTTTTTTCTTATTTGTATGTTGTGTAACGAAATAGGAATTAACCTCACCTTTCAGGGTAACCATTTTTTCAAAAAACGCCCTTTGCTTTGTCTGACCATAATTTTCGTTTATTGGGGTATGATTTTCAATCAGGAAAACCATGTACATGTAACAGCGGCTGCATGTAAAAAAACCGATGCCGCATATGTAGAACCTTTATAAGGTCAGCAATGTCTTGGTTTCGGGTTGCCGGAATCATCGCAATGCGATGGATAACTAACGCGGTAAATCCTGGCCAGGTCTTTATACTTTGTAGATATATCGCTCGCAGATTTTCCGGTAATGGTAGCCGTAGATGGAAAGGGTGATGGCCATAGGCACCAGTTTTGGTTTTCGGATCAGGGTCCAGAGAATCAAATACCAGTAATGGAAGCGCTCTTTTCCGAAAACCCCGAGCCGCAAGGCTGCCCTGAAAAAGCAAAGAAACCGCTGAAAATCAATGGGAATAATGATTTCAGGATCTTTGAGTTCCATGAATAAGGTCCTGATCCGACGGTAATAGTTTTTCGGCTGATAGATCTGTTTCATGATGGATTGGTATCCGTTGAACAGATTATCCATGCCCATCTTGGGGATGATATTGGTGGTGCCGTCCACATTGTCCCCGGTAAAGGATTCAGTAACCCGGCTTTCCTGCTGCAGCCGGTCAAACAGCCGGGTTCCGGGAATGGCCTGGAGCAGGCCTACCATGGCCGTGACAATACCGCTTTTCTGGATAAACTCTATCTGGCGCTGGAAAATGGCAGGCCCGTCATTGTCAAATCCGACAATAAACCCGCCCATGACCTGCAGCCCGGAACGGTGGATGATGCCCACGCTTTCCAGAAGATCCCTGTTTTTATTCTGGGTTTTATGACATTCGGCAAGGCTGACCTCATCCGGTGATTCAATGCCGATAAACACGGAATCAAACCCGGCCTTTACCATCATGTCTAAAAGATCTGGGTCATCGGCCAGATTGATGGAGGATTCCGTAAAAAATACACAGCCTTTTTTATCTTTGCGCCAGTCAATCAAGGCCGGGAGCAGATGCTTTTTCAAATACGCCTTATTGCCGATGAAATTATCATCCACAAAAAAGATACTGCCGCGCCAGCCCGCTGCATAAATATGGTCCAGCTCCAGGATGATCCGGTCGGCTTTTTTTAATCGGGGGATGTGACCGAACAAGGCCGTCACATTGCAAAAATCGCAGTTAAAGGGGCAGCCCCTGGAAAATTGAAGGCTCATGGAGGCATAGCGTTTCCTGTTTAAAAGTCCCCACAGGGGCACCGGAGTGTCATCGGGATCACAGAACCCTGCGGCCCGGTATGTTTTTTTAGCCCGGCCCATGCTGAAATCTGCCAAAAATTTGGGCAGGGTCAGTTCTGCTTCATCCAGCACCAGGTGGTCCACGGTTTTGAACGCTTCAGGCTCACAGGTAAAAAGCGGCCCGCCGGCTACAACCGTTACATTCAATACTTTGCAGCGGTCAATGATCTGCCGGGCCGATGTGCGCTGCACCGCCATACCGCCGATGAACACCAGGTCGGCCCATACAATATCCTTGTCCTTCAGACGTTCCACATTTGTATCCACGAGGCGTTTGTCCCATTTTCCCGGCAGCAGGGCCGCCACCGTGATCAATCCCAGCGGCGGAAAAGCAGCTTTTTTCCCGATAAAGTTTAAGGCATGGGTGAATGACCAGAACGTATCCGGAAATTCAGGATAAATTAACAATATCTTCATTTTAGGGGCCTCCTTTGCCCCTGACAGCTTCAATGACCAGATTTTCCATGTCTGCATAAATATATGAGTCTGGAAAAAATTGAAATCAGGGAAAATACCCATAAAAAAATGCAAAATCATGTATTATAATATTCTGCTTATCAGGATGCTTTGCTTTTGTGATAGACGGCATAATAGGCCACCGGAATCAGTACCAGCGTAAACAGGGTTGACGCAGCCAGGCCGAAAATAAGGGCCCAGGCAAGTCCTGAAAAAACCGGGTCCAGGGTAATGGGAAATGCACCGATGGCGGTTGTGAGTGCGGTGAGCAAGATGGGCCGCATCCGGATGGCCCCGCTCTGGAGAATAGCCTCTTTCAGGTCCATGCCCTGTTTCAGGGAAGCCTGGATAAATTCAATGAGCACCAGGGCGTTTCGTATGACAATGCCGCCTAAGGCGATCATGCCGATCATGGAGGTGGCGGTGAAAAAAATCGGATTGGAAAATTCGCCCACCGGAGAGGCAGCCACCAGGTTGAGAATAAAAAATCCGGGCATGATGCCCAGCAGGGTTAAGGGGATGGCCATCATGATCAGAACCGGCATGAAAAAAGATCCGGACTGGATGACCAGAAGAATGTATATGCCGATCAAGGCTGCAGCAAAGGCGATACCCATGTCCCTGAAGACCCGGATGGTGATTTTCCATTCTCCTTCTCCTGCCCAGTTCACCTGAATGCCGCTGGGCAGGGGATTGTCTTTAAGTTTTTTCTGCATGTCAAGGATGGCCTCTGCCGGGGCCCTGCCGGCAGTATCTGCCAGCACATACACCACCTTGTCAAGGTTCTTGTGATAAATGGGCTGCTGGTTGGGCACTCTCTGGACATGCACCAGTTCCGCTAAAGGAACCATGCTGCCGGTTTTGGACCGGAGGGGCACCGAGGTCAGGGCCACGATGCCGGAGCGGTGTTTTCTGGGCATGATCACCCGGATGTATAAGGGATTTCTTTCCCTGGGCAGATGCAGATGTGCGGGTGTCATGCCCTGAATCATACCCTGAAGGGTGGTGGTGATCTGTCGGGTGGAGATACCGTGAAGCGCGGCTTTTTCTTTGTCGATGATAAAATCGATGCGCTCATGAAGCGTTTGGGCCATGTCATCGATGTCCACCACAAAGGCTTCTTTTTCCATGATTTTTTTCAGGTGGTCTGCGGCCTGGATCAGCTGGTGATAGGGCACATCCGCATCCGCATACAGCTCGCCCACAAGGGTTGACAGCACCGGCGGTCCCGGCGGGACTTCCACAAGCTTGATTTTGGCATTGTTGCTGCGGGCAATGGCTTCCAGGTCATTTCTCAGCCGTAAAACAATGGCGTGGCTCTGCTGGTCCCGCACATCTTTGCCCGTGAGGTTGACCCGGATATCCGCCAGATTGTCTGCTTTTCGCAGATAATAGTGCCTGACCATGCCGTTGAAATCCATGGGAGAGGCGTCCCCTGTATATGATACCATGCTGGTGATTTCCGGAACGGTTGTAAGAAAGTTTTCAAAATCCTGTACAACCGCATTGGTCCGCTCAAGGGTGGTGCCTTCAGGCATGTCGATCACGATCTGGAATTCGTTTTTGTTGTCAAAGGGCAAAAGTTTCAGGGGTACCAGACGGAACAGTGCCAGAGAGCAGGAAATCAGCAACAGTACAATGACCAGCACAAACAACACCATGCGTTTTGGGCCCGAGTCCAGAAACGGCTGAACAATGCTGCGGTAGATGCGGAACAAACGGCTTTGTCTGGAGATACGGTCTGATGATGCTGTATCCGGATCGTTCTGATCCATCAGTTCAGGCGCAGTGGATCTGAGCAGTTTCAGGGTCAGCCAGGGCACGATGGTCAGGGCGCTCAGGGTGGAAAACGTCACTGTCAGAGGGACATTCACCGCCATGGGAGCCATGTAGGGCCCCATCATGCCGGTAATGAAAAACAAGGGGACAAAGCAGACAATAATTGCCAGAGTGGACATGATCACCGGGGGCAGCACCTCGTCAACCGCAGCCAGGGTGGCCTTGAACGGTTCGAGGAGGCCCATTTTGATATGGCGCTGGATATTTTCCACATTGGTGATGGGATCGTCCACCACCAGACCCAAAGAAAGAATCAGGGCAAACAGGGTCACCCGGTTGATGGTGTAACCGAACAGGTAGTTGACAAACAGGGCCAGAGAAAAACTGATGGGTACGGCAACGGCGACGATCAAAGCCTCCCGCCATCCCAGTGCAAAAGCCAGAAGAATCACCACAGAAGCGATGGCAAATCCCAAAGAGGTGACAAGGCCCCACACTTTTTGGGCAGCCGTTTCTCCGTAATTGCGGGTGATCTGATAATAAACACCATCGGGAAGGATCTGCTCATGAATCCGCTCAAATTCATCTATGATTTCTTTGGCAACGGCAACGGCATTGGATCCTTTTTTTTTGGAAACTGCAAGGGTTACAGCAGGGTAACGTTTGCCGGGCACAAACTGGCCATGTTCTTTTGCATAAGCGTTTGAAAAACTGATTGCCGTGTAGCTGTCGGATTGTCTGGGCATATCCTGGATATGGGCAATATCTCTCAGATACACGGGAATATTGTCTTTTATTCCGACAACCAGAGATTTTACATCCTCGGCAGTATACATAAAAGAGGTGGTGGTCACCGGAAAACTGGTGTCGTTTCTGGAAAAATCTCCTGCATTGACAGAAAAATCCGCCTCCTGCAGAGCCTGCTGCACATTCATATAGGAAATCCCATAACCGAACATTTTTTCAGGATCCAGTTCAACCCGAATTTCTCTGGGCCTTCCCCCGTGCAGAACGGTTCTGGAGGTGTTTTCAACCCGGCTGAGCCTGGCCAGGGCTTCCTGGCCTGTCCTGTGGAGCTGGGCATCATCCAGCAGGTCGGAAAACAAACTGATGGTGACGATGGGCACATCATCGATCTCTATGGGTTTTATCACCCATTTTTCGACAATGGGGGTGACCTGGTCGATGTGCATGGATATTCTGTTTTGCAGCTTTATCAGGGAATCTTCACGGTCTTCCCCCACAAAAAAGCGGACCGTGACCACGGCCATGTCTTTTTGTGAGATGGAATAGACGTACTCAACCCCGTCGATCTGCCATAAAAACCTTTCCAGGGGAATGGATACCAGCTGCTCGATTTCCCGGGGACTGGCGCCCGGGGCATTGACATAGATATCTGCCATGGGCACAACGATCTGGGGTTCTTCTTCTTTCGGGGTGACCAAAAGGGCGGCAGCACCCAGGCAAAGGGCAATGATGACAAGAATCAAGGAAAATTTTGAACCGAGAAATACCTTGACTATCCCGGGAATAATGCCTTTGGGATCAGAGGGCTGCTGGTCTGTCATATCAGCGGGCCTCCCCGATGCCTATGGTTTCATTGGCAGACAGCCCTGACAGAACTTCCACGCGGGTGTTGTCCAGGGGAATGGTTGTAATATACCGGCGCTGCCAGGTGCCATTGGTTTTGACCATCACAAGTTCGAGCTGTCCGGCATGGATAACCGCCTCTTTGTCCAGGGTGATGATGGTTCTGTGGGCTTCCGGGACCATCAGCTTGGCATACATGCCTGAATAGATGCCTTCTTTGGCCGGGATGGCAGCTTTGACAAGAAAGGTACGGGTCCGGGGATCGGCATAGGGAATTATTTCTTCAACCACGGCGTTCAAGGAAAGGCCGGGGGTGGGGATAAGTGCTTGAAGCTGCGAACCGGTTTTGATGGTGTTGATAAGGCCTTCTCTTACATGGGCCTCAACCCTGTAGCCCCCTTTGGTCCGCACCGCTGCCAAAGGCTTGCCCGGCAGGGCCAGATCTCCGGGTTCCACCAGGATCCGGATGATTTCTCCGTCCACAGGCGCAATGATTTTTGAAAAACCAAGGTGTACCTGTGCGTCGGTAATGGTTTCTGTGGCCTGTTGGATGCCTGCCTCTGCCTCCACCAGGGATTCACGGGACATGGACAATGCGGCCCGGGCCTGCAGGTAACCGGCTTGTGCATTTTCAAATTCCTGCTCAGTGGCGGCACCTGATGTATAAAAGCTTTTGATACGCGCAACATGCTGTTTTGCATTGGTATAAGAGGCTTCAGCTGCTTTGATGGCCTGGAGGGCTTTGTCCCGTGAGGCTTTGGCCCCGCGAAGCGCTTCTTTGGCACTTTCCAGCCTGGCTGCGGCCTGTCTGCTGTCCAGGGTGATCAACAGGGTGCCTGATGTTACGATCTGTCCTGCTTTGACATGTACATCGGTTATCTGGGCACTGATCTGGGCACTGATACTGGTTTCACTTTTGGGCCGGACAGTTCCCACGGCCGGATAGGTCTGGGCAACGGTCTGCTCCTTTGTTTCGACTGTTTTTTGCGGCTGATACCCTGCATCTGCATCAGCTGTCCTGAAGGGGTATGGGGCAAACACCAGCAGGGCTGACAATACTGTTTTTGCAATCAAACTGCAGGCCGCGTTCTTTTTATGTGAAGACATCTTTTTTACTTCTCCTGTGACCAGAGTCTGGAAAGGGTTCCAATGGCCCGGGCAATCTCTATTTTTGCCGTTTTGCCGTCATAAAATGCGGCAGCTTTGTTGATGCCGGCCCTGGTTCTGTCCAGTTCCGCCTCCAGGTACCGGGTAATAGGTTCAGCACCGCCGTCATAGCGCTTTTTTACTATATGAAGGGATTCTTCTGCCATATCCACACTTGACCGGGCAACATTCAGTCGCTGTTGTGCGTTTTCATGTTCCAGATAGGCCTGTTTCACATCCTGGTAAATCTGCATCCGGATTTTCTGCCGGGCTTCCAGGGCCCTTTCCAGTTCATGCCTGGCTTCAGCAATCTGCGCCCGGGTGGCAAAGCCGTCGAACAGGTTCCAGGCAAGATTCAGGCTGGCAGTGTAATTGTCCTTTGATGTATTGTACGAAAGGTCATCACTGTCCATATACCACTTGGCCTGCAGGTCGATCCGGGGCCGGTAGCCGCTCGCTGCCAGGGATACAGCTGTTCTGGCCATATCGATCTGCTGCTGTGCCCGGTGCAGTTCCGGCCGTTTTTCAAGGGCAAGGGCATAGGCCTGGTCAATGGATACGGGAAAGGTTACCATACAGGTGCTGTCCGGCTCCGGGTCAAGAGAAAAAGAATGGCCGGGTGTATGCCCGAGCAGTGTGGCAAGGGCTGTCAGGGTGGTTGAAAAAGTGTTTTTGCTTTCCACCAGATTTTTTTTTGCTTCAGCCAGGCGGACCTTCAAAGAGAGAATATCTGATTTTAATACACTGCCGCCCCTGAAACGCACCGTCATCATATCCAGTTGTTCTTCCACCGTCTGCACAGAGGTCCGGGCTATGATGGTATATTCCCTGGCTTTGAGTGCGGTGAAAAACATCTGGATCACCGCAGCGATGCGGTCATTTTCTGTCTGAAGGGCCAGTGCGGTCTGGTCTGCGAGTTTTTTTTGTGCCAGCTGCTTTTCCAGCCGGTTTTTTCCGCCGTTATACAGACTTATCCCGGCCATGATGCCCACTTCAGCATTGGTGAACGACCCGGGATCGTTAAAATCAATATCACGGGGCAGTTCTCTCTGGTCAATGGTTTTAAACAGGTAGGCAGAAGGGGCATCACCTGCTGATAATTCACTGAAAGCCGTCACCCGGGGCCAGAAGACAGCTTCGGTTTTTTTGACCGAAGCTTCGGATTTTTTGATCAGGGTGCGGGCCATCCGGATATCCGGATTGTTTTTTAGTGCGGTTGTGATGGCTGTTTCCATGGTCAGCAGGTTGTCTTCTGCCCGGGATACGTCCGGCAGGGCACTGCAGGTGGCGATAATAAGAAATACAAGTATCAAAATGTTTTTGAATGACAGATTAGCGGATTCCATCTGTTTCTCCCATATATGCTGGTCTCAAACTGCCGTGTGTACAGGGAGCAAAAAAGATGAAATTACTTTTTTGGCTCCTGAAAAAAATTTTACCATGCATTGGGCTGATTTAAAAGAAAATGATGGCAAACTTCTTGAACTTAAAACGCAAGCATGGTAATCTTACGTATAATTGTAAACGTTTTTTTAGTGAGGTTGCTATGGACAAAATTTTGTCAGCAAGGGTAGATGAAGCTGTTATTCAACAAATCGGCATTTTGGCAAGTGAACTTAATACGACCAAAAAGGCAATCATTGAAGCAGCAATAAAACACTACTCAGAACAGAAAGGGTTAGAGAAAAAAATCAATATTTTTGATAAAACGTGTGGCACTTGGAAAAGGAGTGAGACCGAACAAGAAAGTGTTTCAAAAGCGCGCTCTGCGTTTAATAAATCCATGAAAAGGCACCATCAATGAGAGCATATATTGATTCTGATGTTTTGATCTGGCACCTGCGAGGGGAACAGAAGGCAGCAAATTTGTTGTTACAGCTTCGAGATGAGGAACAGTATGAACTTTATACTGGAGCTTTACAACGAGCAGAAGTCGTTTTCTTTATGAAGCCTGAAGAGGAACAAGATACAAAGCTGTTTTTATCCCAGATTAAAACAATGTCAGTAGATCAAGAAATCGTTGATAATGCAGGCATATTATACCGAAAATGGAATCCAAGCCATGGAATTGATGTTAATGATGCAATTCTTGCTGCAACAGTAATTCAAACGGGAGGTCGTATATATACTCTGAACATCAAACACTTTCCAATGCCCGGAATAAATGTTCAAAAAGCCTGGTAAATATGGTGTATTTCCCTTTATATCAAGAACCACAAGCCCAGAAAAAGGAGCAGGGCAATGGTCAAATTAATAAGATGCGGGCCTTCATTAGCATGTCTGTACATAGATTATGGTTTTTATTTTAACATAAAAGGTACCAGACAAGAAATTCAAACATATGGTGAATAAAAAGAAACAGCAAAATCACCCAACTAAAAAAATCTTTTTTGCAATGTGTTAATTTCTGATATAACCTGTCTGACGCGACTGACAGGGATCTCTGTAACCGCATGCAAAAAGGAAAATTCATTTTGATACCGGCCTGGCTGCATCACCTTTTGAACCGGACGCATCCA
>JAABSO010000003.1 GCA_011390335.1 Desulfotignum sp.
TCTCAATTTCCTCCTCCTTGATATTGAGGACTTCAGAGACCGCATCCACCACAATGCCGATCTGGATGGTCATGTCATTGGCATCGATTTCCACCACAATGATGCAGGTCCGGTCGGTGTAGTCAATGGCGGGCATCCCGAATTTGAGCCGCAGATCAATGACCGGAATGACCTTGCCCCGCAGGTTGATCACTCCCTTGACAAAATCCGGGGTCCGGGGCACCGAGGTGATGGCCATCATGCCGATGATTTCCTTGACCTTGAGAATACCGATGCCGTATTCTTCATCCGCCAGGGTAAAGGTCAGGTATTTGCCTGTCTTCATGGTCGTTGCCTTGATGGCATCATTCATACTGTTCAGCTCATTTGCCATTTTTTTCCTCCTTTATGGGTGTTTTTTTGTTGGTCATTTTATAAAGCACTGCACAAAGATCGTCATAGTTATTGTTGATATAGGTGAAAAATCGTGGATAAAACCGGTGGACCATGCTTACGGTTGTCATTGCATCATCAGGAAGAACCAGAACAATCCGCCGGCCATCGAGCAGATCGATCAGGCAGAACAGTTCCTGTAACCGAAGGGGTGATTCGGCCAGCAGAACATATACTTTCTGGTCGCAGCCCCCGGGCTGTTTCAATATATGCTTCAATGCGTTAAACGTATGAACCGTCTGAATGATATTTTCATCAAAATGTCGGCCTATCTTTTTTTGCAATGCCTCCCCCTGTCGGGAGGCATCCTGGTGTACAAAAAGGATAAGGTTCATAATGCTCCTTTGGATGCGGTCATCCTGTCATCTATTTTTCAGTGCACAGGATACTGACAGAGCAAAATGCATACCACGGCGTGTAGGCAGACAATTTCTTTTATTTCGGATGGTTATGGAAATATGAGTGACATCGGGAGTGTCACATAAATAGGGAAGGAATCCCATGATTTTTGCTGTTATTTCAGGATAAATTCCTGAATTTAATTAGGAAAATAATATTTCTGCGGGTTGTCTCAAAAATATGACAGTCGCAAAGATGGGACAAATTTCACCTGGTATTCCGCAACCGGTTTTGAGATTATATTGCTGTATGGTTTTGATGGCTGTCAGGCCGTTTTGCCGTCCGGCAGGTTCATATCCAGCAATTCCTGAACCTCGCCGTCATGTCCGCCATTGAAAATGGCTTCTGGATAAAAGCTACTCCTTTATCCAGCACCCCCTGATGGGTGACCCTTCACATATCGTGCCTTGTTTTTTTTGGCCCGGGGTTGTTCCCTACTGAATTCTATCAAAAGTTTTTAAAATCATCGTCATCGTCAAAGAAAATAACCTGGTCCGACCGCACTTCTCCGGACCACAATGATGCAGGTTCGGTCGGTGTAGTCAATGGGGGGCATCCCGAATTTGAGCCGCAGGTCGATAACCGGTATCACCTTGCCCCGCAGGTTAATCACCCCCATGACAAAATCCGGGATTCTGGGCACTGATGTAATGGCCATCATGCCGATAATCTCCTTGACCTTGAGAATGCCTATGCCGAACTCTTCATCTGCCAGGGTAAAGGTCAGGTATTTGCCTGTTTTCATGAATTTATTCAGCCTGAGAATACTCTTGCAGAGGAGCGACCGTCGGTTGAGGGGCTGATTATGAATATGCGTTGACTTCGACAATTATTTTTCCTATCTTCATTTTTATGGAAAAGTTGCGGATCAACAAAGTTTGGTCGATGTTATCATTTGCAGCAATGGTAACCATTGCCCTGGGTTTTGCTTATCTGATAGCGCGTACCCTGTTTTTTCTCAGTCTTGGCGGTGCCTGGTACGAAAAGACGATCGGATTATTTCTTCTTTTTTCCGAATTATTTATTTTGACTCATGGTGTAGGGTATTCCCTGCAACTTTTGCGGGTGGCTGCCAGGGATAAAACCCCGATGCCGCCGCTGCCGGAACTTCCTGCACATCCCCCGCCGGTGGCGGTGGTTGTGTCATCTTTCAAAGAGCCGCTGGCGGTCATTGAACAAACGCTGGTCGGTTTTTACAACCTCACCTATCCGAACAAGCATCTTTACCTGCTGGATGATACGCGGTATGACAATGTCTCCTTGGAAGATACACAGAAAATGCAGGCATACCGTAACGCGGTTGATACACTGGCAAAACAGGTCGGAGTCAGCCTGTTCCGGCGCAAGTGGCATGGTGCGAAAGCAGGCATGATCAATGATTTTCTGGATTTCAGTGCCGGCCGGATTTGCCCGGACTTTCAGTTTACGGGCATTTCGGGTGAAACCCGGCCAGCCGATTTCAAGTACCTGGTGGTGTTTGATGCCGACCAGAACCCGTTTCCAAATTTTCTTGAGCAACTGGTGGCCCGGATGGAAGCAGAGCCTTATCTGGCGTTTATACAGACACCGCAGTATTATACCAATTTTCAACGAAACCGTGTCGCCAGGGCCGCCGGTCTGCAACAGGCCATATTCTATGAATTTATATGTGAAGGCAAAAGCACAAAAGACGCCATGTTCTGCTGTGGGACTAATGTGATATTCCGGCGGCAGGCACTGGAGGATGTCGGTGGTTTTGAAGAAAATTCCGTAACCGAAGATTTTGCCACATCTTTGAAACTGCATGTTGGAAAATGGCGTTCCGCTTATTCAAACAAGACACTGGCATTCGGACTTGGCCCGGAAGATCTGGGTGGATATCTCAAACAGCAGTTCCGATGGGCACTTGGTACAATTGGCATGCTGCGCGAATTGTGCAAGAATTTTTTCCGCCACCCGCTGATGATGAGCCCGGCAAAATGGTGGGAATATCTATTGTCCAGTACATACTACCTGATCGGTTGGGCGTTCCTTACGCTGGTTATCTGTCCCATCCTGTATCTGGTTTTGAACGTACCGTCCTATTTTGGTCATGCGCACTTGTTTTTTCTCTTCTTTGCACCTTATATCGGAGTAACCCTGCTGGTTTTTTTCTGGACCCTGCGTCAGCGTAATTACAGCGTCAAAGACGTAATTATCGGACAATTGCTCGTGGCCGTAGCGTTTCCGGTTTATCTGAAAGCTTCGGTTTATGCCATTCTGAACAAACCCGGTTCTTTTGTCGTGACCCCGAAAGGCAGCAGCAGTGCCTTGCCGCTGACGTCGTTGTGGATGCAGCTCGGATTGGCTTCTCTGAACATTGCCGCCATTGTCTGGGGCCTGCACCGCCTTTTTTATGAGGATGTTTCCGTTCTGGGCATAGGTATCAACATCCTCTGGTGCCTGTATCATTTTTCCATGCTTTCAGCCGTGCTTTATCTGAACAATCCCGAGGAGCGGGCATGACTGTTTTTTTATTGTGCCGGGCGGTGCCGTCACTGACCGTCTCATTTTTTACAATCTTGATTCTGACGACTGCCGGTGGCTGTCACAGCGAAACGAGCTGGCCGCTGCATCTGGAAACGGCCAATGCCGGACCGCGGTGGGGTGTGGCGCTGGACGGATATCCCATAACGAGTGACCGATTGGTGCAGGCGGCAGCCGAAACCGGACGATACCCGGACGTGGTTGTTTTTTTTATGACATGGCCGCAACAGGGTGATGTTCCGGGTGAGTTTCCTCTGAGTACATTGGAGGCAATGCATTCAGCCGGTGCATTGCCATGCCTGACCTGGGAACCCATGTGGCTGGGCCCGGACGGCAGGGAACATGTCATCCCTGCATCCGACATCCTTACCGGACAGTATGATGCCTATCTAAAAACATTTGCCAGAAAGCTGGCCCGGTGGCGACACCCCCTGATTATCAGATTTGCGCATGAAATGAATCTGTCACGTTATCACTGGGGGGGCAATTTGTCTGACTATGGACCCGCCAGTCCAGAACGCTATCGGCAGATGTTCGCATATGTGGTTGATATCTGCCGCGGGCAGGGTGCCGACAATATATTATGGGCATTCTGTCCCAATGCCGAATCAGTGCCGCAGGCGGACTGGAACCAAATTGCCGCGTTTTATCCGGGAGATGATATGGTTGATGTCTTCGGGATTGACGGCTATAACTGGGGCAGTACCCAGACCCTGGCAGAACATGGCTGGAACAGTCGCTGGCAAAGTTTTCAGCAAATATTTTCACAGCCATGGGCACAATTGCGTGCGCTGAATCCACACAAACCGTTGATAATATTTGAAACCGCCAGTGTTACAACCGGGGGAAGTCAGGAACAATGGCTCGATCAAGCCTTGAAAACGGCCAGTGAATGGAACATCTCTGCCTTAATCTGGTTTCAGGCCCTCAAAGAAAACGACTGGCGCATACAACCGGCAGCGAGGCGGCTGCTTAAAAATATTGAAAAAACCAATAGTCCGAAATCCGGAGATTGATCATGCATAAAAAAGAATTACTCAATGAACTCAAGGAGTCTATTCGTACCGAGGAAAGCGCTTCCGCTATTTATCTGACACACCTTCATGCCATTACGGAACGTGTCGGAATCAAAAAAGATCAGACGATAGAAAAAATTCAGTTCGAACTGAATAATCTGATCAAAGAAAATAATCGTCATCGGAGGCTATTGGAGGAACTTATAAAAAAGGTTGATAAAGAGGATCGTGATGATTGGTAAACAGGACTGGCTGGAAATGGTTGAGCAGATCCGTCTTATGGAAGAAAAAATGGCATCAACCTATAAAAACCTGGCGGCAAGGGTTGAGGATCCCCGGTTGCGCAGCACGTTAACAACGCTTTACCACGAAGAAAAAAACCATGTGGATGTCGTTGAGCGAATGAAGCGGCTTATTGACCGTGGATAAAGTCCGGCAGCCTCTTTATTTTTCCGGTTTTCTGCTGCTGGTGATTATAATTACATCACTGGCTTACCATTGGCTCAGGTGGGACCATGTCTGTCTGACCCGGGCGGATCGACTGTTTGACCATGGTAAGCTGGCTGCAGCTCAGCCGGTCTATGAAAAACTGGCGGCAAAAGGATTTTTAAACGAAAAAAATCAGGTCCGTCTGGCGGAATGCTATTTTGCAAGCGGCCGCCCGGATGATGCCCGACAGATACTGATTGAACTGGCCAAATCTTCCGGTATCAACAAGATATCGGTGCGGCATCGGCTGGCAGAAATAAATTTAAACTATGGGTGGTATCAGGATGCCCTCCGGGAATATCGGGCATTGATCAATATGAATCCTGAAAACCGCCTGTATCGGATAGGTTATGCGCGTGCCCTTGCCTGGATCGGCAATTTTGAAGACGCGGTGGTCGAGTATCGAATTTTACTGGGAGAAAAAAATGAAAGTCTTTTGGATTGAACATCCAGCGGCCTGTCAATTGCTCGTGGGCTGTCTGCTCGTTTTTCTGGCTGCCGGGCTTACACCCTTGTATGCCCAGTCTGTACCGGCGGTGCCGGAAATTACAGCATCCGGGATTTCAGATGAAGTGGTGCCGGATTGGGTCGCCCGCTGGGAGCTGGCCCGCTGCCTGACAATCCTGAAACGTTATGACGAAGCAATCGCCGATTACCGGTTGCTGCTCCGGGAAAAACCGAATCTGGAAAAAGCACAAATCGAGCTGGCCCAGGTGCTGCACTGGTATGGGCAAGGTGCGGCGGCTGCCGAACTTTTGAAGGATATTTCCAAAGACAGCCTCGGTCCACAGGAAAGAATTCTGCTGGCCGATATTTATGTGATCCAGAAAGAATATGCCAAAGCCGAACCTTTATACCGGAATGTCTTAAAAGAAATCCCTCAGGACAATCGCACCCGGCTGAAATTGGCAGAGATGCTCAGCTGGGACAAAAAATATGCCGCATCTTTGACCGAATATGAGAAATTGTTGAAAGCACTGCCCGAGGATATTCATATCCGGCGTAAATATGCAATGGTGCTGATCTGGGATGGTCAGCACGAGAAAGCCGTTCCTGAGTTGAGAAGAACTTTGAAATGAAAAACCAACCCGTCCCAAAACCGGTCAGGTCCCATACCGGTCTGTGTGTGAAGACGGCCATGGTATCATGCTGTATCGCTTTTTTTTCAATGGTTCTGAACGAAACAATCTTGGCAGTGTCTTCACATAACAGGGTTTTTCATGAGATTGCCGCTGATAGTCTGGTGCCTGCGGACCAGGCAATTTCTGATTTTGAAGCACGCCTGGCGCTTGTCAGGGCACTGGTTGCGACTCCGGGCCGCTTCCGGGAAGCTGGAAAAGAGCTGGAAATACTGCTTCAAATGAGCCCCGAACACCATACATTATTAGCGGAACTGGCAGATCTGAATATTTCGGTAGGAAGGTATCGTGTCGGACGTGATCTTTATGTTGAGGCACTTTCTAAGCCGGGTGGGGATGTTGAGGCCATCCGTGAGCGTATGGCTGACCGTCAGCTGATGTGGGGAGATTTTTATTTATCGGAAGCATACTGGCGTATGCGATGGCAGCAATTTCCTGATGACAGTAGGGCCGGGCTAAGACTGGCGGCCGCACTGCTTGGTTCAGACCGTTATCACGAAGCAGCCGCGGTCTATCGAAAGCTTGTCAGGCAAAATCCCCAACTGGCCTCAGGCTGGCGTGGATTGGCGGATGTTGCGATGCTGCAGCGACAATTTAAAGCAGCGCTGAAGGCAAGCAGGTCCCTGGAAATGATCCCGGGCCAGCAGGCGCAGGCGGCATTGATCCAGGGCCGAGCCCTGCATAGCCTCAACCGTATTGATGCGGCTGCGGCGGTTTTTGCGGATATCAAAGGTGATACCGGGGAAATTGCCGAAGCGCGTTTGCGGCATGGGTCTTTGCTGGCAGAATCCGGTAAACAAAACGAAGCAAAAAAAAAATTTGCCGATGCACTCCAGCTGCGTCCTGATTATGTTGCAGCGGCTTATCGCCTGGCCGGACCGGATACTGTTTCTTCAGATACATTCTTGAAACAACTTTTAGAAGCCGGACACGATGCTGAGACACTCTGTCGCTGGGCAAAATTGTATACAGTTGATGGCCGTTACAAAACCGCCCTGGTTATTTATGAAACGGTTTTGGAGTGGGAACCGGAATATTTTCCTGCAGCCGAAGCCAGGGCATTTTTACTGGCCGTATTACATGAATATGAACACGCGGCCCAGGCTTATGCCAAGCTTATCGACGATTTTCCTGAAAATCGGAAATTGCTGGTGGGTCTGGCCCGCACCTTGGCTTGGGGCCAGGAGTATGAAGCCAGCCTGAAGATTTATGACCGGCTTGGAAAGCTGCAGCCCGCAGATCTGGTTGCCCGAAAAGAGGCCGCCAGAGTGGCATTCTGGGGTAAAATGTATCAGAACGGACGTGATAGATACCAAAGCATTCTGGAACCTGGTGTTGACAAATTGCTGCTCAAACGGTTGCAATCGCACCGTTCCGGCCTGGCACCTGAATTTTTGGATGAACTGAAACAGATTGAACAAATGCCGGAAGATGAACCCGGCACTTATGGGTCTTACGCACGTTGTCTTGAACTGGTTAAACAAGCGGATGTTCCGGAGGTTTCGGATGAATTGATCGCTGCACTGGATGACCTGCGCAGTCTATACGAGATCCAGCGTCGGGTCGACCTGGAACTGATGTACAAAGAACAGCTCTGGCATCGTCAGTATACCCGTGCGCTGCTTTTTTCAGAAAAACTGCTGGCATTGAGTCCGGCAGATCAGGAGGTCCGTTTCGATCATGCCCAGGCCGCTTGCAGCATCGGACTGTGCGACCGTGCCATGGCGCAATATCAATCGCTTCTGCAGGTCGATCCAACCCATCTGATTGCAAACGAAGCACTGGCGCTCGTAAATCTGGATTCACGCCCGGCCGTACGTATTTCCGGAAGGTACTGGGGTGAAAAAGGCCGAGGCGACTTAGCAGATATACGCCGGCAGGAGCTGACTCTTGGAGTGGATTTTCCGATTTTTTGTCGGACCCGGTTTTATTTCGAGCGCCAGCGTTCCCGGGAGCACCCTGGCGGAAGCGGCCGTATTGATGCCTGGCGGGATACAGTCGGCTTCCGCGGCGTATTCAATCCGTATCTGCGTGGAGAGATCCGTTTGAGCAGAAAAAAATATGACCATGACCGATTTCCCCGAACAAATACCGGTTTGGCCAATATTTGGTTGAACCTGGATGATTATGCGCAGTTCGGCATCGGCTATGAGCGTACCGATGAACTTTATAACCGTTTTGGATTTTTCAAAAAAACACAGGCAGACAATTGGTGGATTGCGCTGCAGTCGGATCTGACCCGAAAGTGGGAAGCTGCATTACGCCTGATGCAATCCGATTACAACGATAACAACCGTAAAAGGTCACTGCGGTTTGCATCGGCTTATGCGTTTACTGATCATCCGCGTATGTTTAAAGCGGCCATATCTGCTGAATACATGGACACGCAGCACCAAAGCCGCTTCATTTATGATGGCCCTTTGTTAAAGGATATTATTCATCCCTACTGGACACCCCGGAATCATTTGAGCACAGCGTTGACCCTGGAGTGGCGTCATGATCTATCGTATCCGCAATACTGCGGCAACCGGGAACATTTTTACGCACTTCGAACAACCATAAATAAAGACAGTGATGGCAATGCCGGCGTTGCATTTGATGCAAAATGGCACTGGAGATTCACACCGCGCTGGTCAATGGAGGCCTTGGGGACATGGCTGAACTCCCGGGACTGGGATGGTACCGGTCTGCAGTTGATGCTCAAATACCGGTTTTGAGATTATACTGCTGTATCAGCCGATACATCTGGCTGCGTGAAAGACCGGATCGGCTGCAGCATCCAGAAATATCCCCTCTGGTGGCTGACACCAGGTCCTGCAGATATGCAAGCTTCATCTTTTCCATATACTCTTTGAATTTTAATGAATTGCCGTAAGTTGTCGGATCTGCTGCAGCAGGCGGAAGGGCGCTGAATTTATTGCGGATATGAAATGCCCGGATATGCGTGGGAAGATGGTGGGCAAAAAGGGTGTCACCGGTTCCGGCATCGCTGCAGACCAGATCCAGTGTGTTGATGAGTTCTCTGACATTTCCCGGCCAGTCATAGGTTTGCAGTTCCTCCAGAAAGTCTTCGGATACGGTGACCCCTTTTCCTTTTGATCTGTCATATTTGCGGGACAGATGGGCATGAACCAGTGCTGCCACATCACTTTTGCGGGCCTTTAAGGGCGGCAGATGGATATGCATGGAAAAGAGCCTGAAATACAGATCTTCTCTGAAACTCTTGTTTTTCACCATGTCCGGTAAATTGCGGTGGGTGGCACAGATCAGCCGGAAGTCGCTTGTGATTTCATGGGCTGCCCCGATGGGCCGGAACTGTTTTTCCTGGATGGCCCGTAGAAATTTTTTTTGCACTGACAAGGGCAGTTCTCCTACTTCATCCAGAAACAAGGTGCCTTTGTCCGCCATTTTCATGAGCCCTGTCCGGCTGCTATCTGCTCCGGTAAATGCCCCTTTTGCGTGGCCGAACAATGTGCTTTCCACCAGATGATCGGGCAGGGCCGCACAATCCACCACCACAAAAGCGGCATGGGATCTTCTGCTGTTCGCATGAATGGCACGGGCGAACAGCTCTTTGCCGCTCCCGGTTTCGCCGGTAACCAGCACGGGCATATGGTGTTTTGCCGCCTTTGCCACTTTGTCCAGGCAGTCCAGAACAGGGCGGCTTTCACCGACAATACCTTCTCTTTTTAAGGGAATTTTCGATTCTGGAACACGTTTTTGTCTGCGGTATGCCAGTGCCCGGTCCAGGGCAAAGTTACATTCTTTATAAGATCCGCTTTTGGAAATATAGTCCCATGCGTTGGACCGCATGGCAAGTTCTGCGCCATCAACATCTTCATTGCCGGTGATGATGATGATTTCAGGTGCAGCCGGCATCTGCTGTATGGTTTTGATGGCTGCCAGGCCGTTACCGTCCGGCAGGTTAACATCCAGAAACACCACATCGATGGTATCGGAAATTATTTTTTCCAGACCCGTTTGTAATGTCATGGCACAGGATGCCGTATGCCCCATGCGGCCGAACGCGGTTACCAAAATGTCACATACCTGCTCATCATCGTCAATAATAAGTACCCTGGACATGGGGAGAATACCTGTGTGAATGGGCTCCATGATGCTTTCCATATTATGACTGTTTTGTTTATCCAAATATTTTTCGCAGTTTTCTGTCCAGATCATTTATCACTACAGGCTTCATTACCACGCCCTTTACCCCGATGGAGGCCATTTTTTCATCGGTCATTGTTTCACTGAAACCCGTGCAGAGCAATATGGGGATATCAGACCGTATTTTCAGCAGTTCACAAGCCAGTTTATCCCCGGACATTTTCGGCATGGCAATGTCGGTAATCACCATGTCAAACCGGTCTGGATCTGCTGTAAACATTTCCAGGGCTTCGATACTGCCGGTGCAGCCGGTTACCTGATATCCCAGACGGGACAGCAGCTGTTTCTCTATGGCAATCACGGGTTTTTCATCATCCACCAGAAGAATACGTTCCGATCCGCCCACCAGTGGTTCTTTTATCAAGGGGGTGTTTTCTGCCGCACCATTCTCAGCCACCGGTAGAAACAGGTGAAATACCGTACCTCTGCCGGGCTCGGTCTGGACCTGAATGGTCCCGTTCATGGCTTTTACGATACCGTGGACCACGGACAATCCCATACCCGTGCCTTTTCCTCTCTTTTTTGTGGTAAAAAAAGGATCGAAAATTTTTTCTGCTGTTTCTTTGTCCATGCCTGTTCCTGTATCTGCCACCGACAGGCAGGCATAGGGTCCGGGCTGTAAATCAGGAGAGACCGGATCAGAAGTGTTCCCCTGGATCTCCTTGAGACTGACGGTCAGTGTTCCTCCGGTTTCCGCCATGGCATGATAGGCATTGGTGGCAAGATTCATGATGATCTGATGGATCTGCACCGGATCGGCTTTCACAGGGCGGCAGTCGGAATGCAGGCGCTGGTTGATGGAAATGGTCGTAGGGATGGTGGAGCGGATAAGATTCAACGCTTCTTTGACAATGGGCTGTATTTTCATTCTGGCCAGTTCATTTTTTTCCTGTCTGGAAAAGGCAAGAATCTGGCGTACAAGTTCCCTGGCCCGTAGTGCACCGGTTTGGATCTGCTCCAGGCTTTTTCTGATAGGGCTGTCTTTGGGAATATCATCCAGCAGCATATCCGCATGTCCGATGATAGGAAAAAGAATATTGTTGAAATCATGGGCAATCCCTCCGGCCAGGGTACCGATGGCCTCCATTTTCTGGGCCTGCTGCAGGCGTTCTTCCGCCTTTATCCTGTCGGTGATGTCTTCGGTATAAATGATGATCCCGCCGATGGTACCATCAGCCTGGTACCAGGGCCGGCATTCCCAGCGGGTCCAGATCTTTGTGCTGTCTTCTCTTGTGTATACATCCCGGTCAGCTGTGGAAATCTCTCCAGCCAGGGCTTTCTGGTGAGCATCCCGCCATTTTTGTGGCAGGTCCGGAAAGACCTCATAATGGTGTCTGCCGATGATATTTTTTTCTTTCAGCCCATATTCATCCAGGTACCTCTGACTGACATAGATATAACGCAGATCCCGGTCATGGACAGCAACCGCACTGTTATTGTGTTCAATGATATACTGCATCAGGTCATGAAAATGGGCGATCTTTTCTTCCGCCTGTTTTCGTTCGGTAATGTCGGATATGATGCCGTGCCAGAGGGTGCTGCCGTCCGGCATTCTTTCCGGGTGGGCATGGGACCACCGCCACCGCAGGCCCTGCCGGGGAAGCACGACCCGGAATTCGCAGTAAAAGGTTTCCAGGGTGTCGGCTGAGTTTTGGATGGTATCTACGACATGGTCATAATCATCTATATGCAGGCGGCCGTAAACCGGGGTTGCATCATCTTTGACCTGTTCCGGTGTTACCTCATAGATATCGTTGATGCCGGGGCTTGCATAAGGGAATGCGGAACGTCCGTCCGGATACAGGCGGTACTGGTAAATGACCCCCGGCACCAGACGGGCAAGCCTGGATAAAAGGTCATGGCTTTTTTTCAGCTGCTCTTCTGCCTGTTTGCGGTTGGTGACATCATGAACAATGGAATGCAGCAGCTCCCTGCCCTCCACTTCCACTTTGCTGCTGTATACCTCCACATCCCGGACAGATCCATCTGCCAGGCGGTGCCGGAATTCAAAGTATGTCCGGTGAAGTGATCTGGCCTTGTCCATATGGGCGTTTATTTGTTCCGGTGCAAGCGTATTGATATCCTGAATCCGCTTTTTCGTGAGGTCTTCAGGAGGCCAGCCATAAAATTTTCCTGCCGCGGTATTGGCCTGGACAATATTCCCCGTGTCCGGATCAATGAGCAGTTTTACCGCAGCATGATTTTGAAATATGCTTCTAAACTGTTCTTCGCTTTTGCGAAGAGCCTCCTCCGTTTCAAACGCCTGCCTTTGGTTTTCAGATGGTGTATGCGTGTGGTTACCGATCATGTGTATTTTTCCTTTCACATTTCATCAGTTTCCCTTTTATCAGGCAGGGCCTGATCTGTCTTGTCTGTCACCGGCAAAAAAACCATGACCCTGGTCCCCCTGCCGGGTCTGGTTGTCACGGCCATACAGCCGCTGTGGGCTTTCACTGCCCCTAAGGCAACCGGCAGCCCCAGCCCACGCCCGGTGAACTTGGTAGAATAAAAAGGCTCAAAAATTTTGTCAATATCATTTTCCGGGATACCGGCCCCGGTATCAGTCACTTCCATGCAGACATAGTCTGTTTTGCCAGGCTGAAAATCTATTGGATACCGATGGGCCGTGGCAATTTCTGTGGAACAAACCCTGCGTATACCCAGAAAAACAGAACCTGTCTGATCACCCATGGCCTCCCAGGCATTGGTGATAAGAAATTCCAGGATCTGTTGTAACTGCCGGGCATTGGCTGTGATTACGGGTCCGGTTTCCTGCAGATCCGCTTTCAGGCTAATGTGTGAAAGCATATCCGCCCGAAGGGCTGGGAGAAATCCTTTGCATGCCCGGGACAGGTCCAGCCGCTTCCGGGGGGCATTTGTCTGTCCCAGGTAGGCCAGCATCATGCTGCCCAGTTTTGATGCCCTGAGTGCCGCTTCCATGGCATGGGTCAGACTTTCTGCAGGTTCACAATCCTCCGGCAGATCTATCAGAGCTATGTCCAGGTTTCCCATTACAACCGTGAGCAGGTTGTTGTAGTGATGAGCCACTGCCCCGGCCATTCTTCCCAGGCTTTCCTCCTTTTCCAGGTGAAGGATTCTGGCCTCTGCCTGTTTACGTTCAGTTATGTCTCTTCCAAAGCAGACAAGCCGGCCCCCGTCTATTGGCAGCCAGGTGGTGGACACTTCCACGGGAAATATACTGTCATCCCTGCGGCGGTGCCAAGCCTCAAAGAATTCGTATCCATTCGCAACAATCCGTTCAATACGTTCTGCTGTCATCTCCGGCGATTCAATATTATCCAGATCACCGATGGACATTCCAATGAGCTGTTCTTTTTTATACCCGGTCATGCTGCAATATGCTTCATTGACATCGATAAGTATCCCCTGCGTGTCAAGCACCCAGAAGCCGTCCGCCGTGGTCTGGAGAATGGTCTCAAGATATCTCCTGGTTTGTTTTTCCTGTTGTTCTGCCTGCTTGCGCTGTGTGATATCCTGGTGGGTACCGAACATCATCAGGGGACTGCCGTCAGAAGTCCAGGTGATCACCTTGCCGCGGTCATGCACTTCCACCCAGTGGCCGTCCTTATGCTTCATCCGGCACTCACAGTCGTAATAGGGCAGTTCTCCGACAAAGTGCTGTTTCAGCAGTTCTCCGGATTTTTTGAAATCTCCGGGATGGGCATGGGCCTGCCAGGTTTTAATGGTGACAGGTTCCAGTTCTTCCAGGTTGTATCCAATGATCTGTGCCCATTTGTCATTGAAAACGGTTTCGCCGGTCTGGACGTTCCATTCCCAGGTGCCGATATTGGTGCCTTCAATAATGCCTTCCAACCGCTTTTTTTGTTCACGCAGTTTTTTTTCCGCCTGTTTGCGCGCAATGGTTTGTCCCAGTCTCATAGCGACAGAATGGATCAATGCCCGCTCTTCTTCAAGAAAAGGAGAGTCATGGATGATGGGCATTTTTTTTACATAATAAATGTCCACACAGCCGATGATTTCATCATTTACAACGATATCGGAAGACTGCTTCCATTCCGTTTCTTTAAAATATTGGGTTGCATATTCCCGGTTTTTGTATTTTATCCGCCCGCATGCATTGTCGGGATACTGCATGGCATTGGCCAGCAGGGTTATGGTGTCTTCAATGATATCGTCTATTAAATTTGCCGGATCATTGGTCAATCTGGAAATGCTGTACAGACAATGCAGTTCCTTGTTCCGCTCATTGAGAATATAAGCATAGTTTTTCAGTTCATTTTCCGAGTTCTTGGTTTCAGTGATATCGGTGACAATCAGACAGAACTGGTCAATATCCGGTTTCCCGGAATATGTTTCCAAAGGAATAAACCGTCCCTCAAGCCTGGCATGAAATATAGAGCTGCTGCCATTGATGAGTCTGATTTCCATGGTTTTGTCTGCCGGATTTTTATAAAAAGCGGTGAACCTTGCCAGAAAAATGCCCTGGTCATCGGGCGCAATGAACCGGGAAAACGGTTTTCGCATAAGGTCATCGCGGTGCTTGTGAAGCATGTCCATCATTGTTTGGTTTACATCAAGAATAATACCGGATTCATCAAGGATGATATAGCCGGCAGGGGCCATATCAAAAAGCCGTGAAAAACGGGTTCGGGATTTTTCCAGTTCATCCAGCGATGTTCTTAATTCATCATTTTGTATTTCCAGTTCCACCTGAAACACCTGGATGTCATTGATCAGTTTTGTGATATCTGCCGGATCGATTTTTTTAACGTCAACCGAATGGTCTTTGACAACCTGTTTTGCCATTTCCCGTAACCGCTCAAACCATTTTTCCTGCGTACTTTTCATATCCTTGCATTTCCTGTGTTTTCAATGCCAGGTGAAAACAGCAATTTCCAACTGTCTGGATATCCATAAAAATTATTCTGCCTCATCCAGCACCTGCCTGACCATTGCGGCCAGTTTGGATCTGATGACCGGCTTCATCAAAAATCCTTTGATGCCGATAGCAGCCGCTTTTTCGTTGTTAATTCTTTCACTGAATCCGGTGCAGATGATGATCCGGATATCGGACCTGACGGCAATCAGCTCTTTGGCAAGCTGCATGCCGGTTACATGGGGCATGTTCATGTCTGTTATGACCAGGTCAAACCGCGACGGATCTGCTTTGAATGCTGCCAGGGCATTCCTGCTGCCGGTGAAACAGGTGGTACGATATCCCAGCCGCTCCAGTATCTGCTTTTCAAGGTGAACAATGGGCTCTTCATCATCCACAAGCAGGATATGTTCTGTTCCCGTTGGCAGGGGGCTTATTTTTTTTTCAAAAGCGGCGGTTTGTGTTTTTTCCAGCAGCGGTAAAAAAATTTTGAAGGATGCGCCTTTCCCGATATCACTGTATACCCTGATATCTCCCCCATGGGCCTTTACAATACCGTACACCGTGGCAAGCCCCAGTCCGGTCCCCCTTCCTTTTTCCTTTGTCGTGAAATAGGGGTCGAAAATTTTGTCCATAATACCAGGAGCAATACCGGTGCCGGTATCCGAAACCGACAGAACCGCATACCGGCCTGATGCCGGCTGCATGGTTGGTTCTTCTTTTTGACTGAAGGCAGTTTCCGTAAGCTGTATCGAAATGCTGCCGCCGGCAGGTTCCACCGCATGAAAGGCATTGGTGATCAGGTTCATGGCGATCTGATGTATCTGAGTGGGGTCTGCCATGACAGGGCCGCAGTCGGTCTGGATATCCCGGGTAATTGTGATATCCGCCGGAATGGTGGCACGGCAGAGTTTCAACACCTCTTTGAGTATTCTCTGGATGTGAACCGGTATGAACTGGTGTTCCGACTGCCGGCTGAAAGAAAGAATCTGCTGCACCAGTTCTCTGCCCCTGGTGCCGGCATTGAAAATTTCCTGTGCATTGTGATATTCCGGGCTGTCCGGTAAAAAATCGTCCATCATCATTTCCGACAGCCCGACAATGGGAAACAGAAGGTTATTGAAATCATGGGCAATGCCCCCGGCAAGGGAACCGATGGATTCCATTTTCTGTGACTGGTGCAGTTTTTCTTCCATTTTGATGGTATGGGTCAGATCTCTTTTGACGGCAACAAAGTTCATTATTTTTCCGGCAGGGTTAAACACGGGTGAGATCACCATTTCCTCAATATACAAAGCACCATTTTTCTTTTTATTGGTCATGCGGCCCTGCCACGATTTGCCGGAAAGAATTGTCTGCCATAAACGGTGATAAAAAGCGTTATCCTGCTTTCCGCTTTTGAAAATGCGGGGGTTTGACCCGATAACCTCTTTTTGTGTGTATCCTGTAGTACGTTCAAACGCTGGATTGACATACTGAATGGTCCCGTCAGGATCTGTTATCACAAAGATTTCAGCGGCCTGCTCCACAGCCGACATAAGCCGTGCCGCCTTTGCTTCTGCCTGCTTGCGTCCGGTGATATCGACAAATGTGGTCAAATGCTGATTGTTTCCGGGCTGTAAGGATAAGAGGACATTTTTCGTAGTTTTGTCCTTGCAGGTGATCTCAACATCCATGGGTGGTGTGTTCAATCCGGTTTCAAAGGCCTTGCGTAAATACTGGTCCCAGACAGCCATGGTTTTTTCTCTGTAATCCTTGTCCGGGTATGCTTTGACAGCCCACGCTTCGACTGTGGGAATATCGTTTTCCGTATACCCGAACATTTTTTTGAACCGCTGATTGAGCCGCAAAATATTGCCCAGGCTATCGAGTATACCAATACCAACCGGCAGGTGTTCAATTATGTCATCAAGATTTTTTTTCTGGGCTTGATGCTTTTTTTCAGCTTTTTTCTGTTCGGTGATATCCTGAAAGACTGACAAGAGAGCAGGTGTTCCCTGATGGTTGATCCGGACTGCGTTGGCCAGCACGGTAATTGTTGTGCCGTCCTGCTGGATAAGGCACAGTTCAACAGGTTCAACCGGCTCGCCCTTTTCCAAGACAAGCCTACGTCTTTGGTGCGCCTTTTTTTTAAGATCCGGATGAATCCAGTCGTCCGGGCTGCTGCCAATTATATTGTTTTTTTCTGTGACATTAAACAGCCGCATCACAGCAGGATTTACAAAGACGATTTTCTCTTCCTGGGTCACCAGAAAAGGTAATGGCGAAGAATCTATCAGGGAGCGGTATCGTTCTTCACTACTTTTCATATCAACCGTATCAGCTAAATTCGTCATTGGCTCTTCTGACAGCTGATATTTTTCCAGGGTTTTTCCCAGGATTTTTTCAAGTTCCTGAACCCTTTTTGCAAGTGCCTCGTATGAGGGTTTGTCAGACATGGTTTTGTCCTGTTATTTTGATTGTTTTCCCGGATATATTACCGGATACCGGCTTACGGATCAAGATCCGGTTTCCAGAGCACCTCATACAGTTCGCTTCGCCGGCTTTTCAGGTTACGTACACTGCCCTTCTGCCGCAGTTCTTTTAACAGGTCCAAATCCAGGTCCACCATCAGGGTCATCTCTGTATTGGGGGTGGCTTCTGCGGCAATGGCATCATGGGGAAAGGCAAAGTCGGACGGGGTGAAAATGGCGGACTGGGAATACTGGATGTCCATGTTTTCCACCTTGGGCAGGTTGCCCACGCTGCCGGATATGGCCACATAACACTCGTTTTCAATGGCACGGGCCTGGGCGCAGCGCCGCACCCGCAGATAGGCGTTTTTGGTGTCTGTCCAGTAGGGCACACACAAAAGGGTCATGCCTTTGTCGGCAAGATACCGTGACAATTCGGGAAATTCCACATCATAGCATACCAGAATTCCGATTTTCCCGATATCCGTATCAAACATCCGCAGGGAACTGCCGCCCTGAAATCCCCAGTACTGGGCCTCATCCGGGGTGATGTGCAGTTTGTCCTGGGCATCCCATGTGCCGTCCCTGCGGCATAAAAAAGACACATTGTACAGATGGTCATCCCTGAGCATCGGCAGGCTGCCTGCCACGATATTGATGTTGTAGGAGATGGCCAGGTTCACGAATGCGGCCCGGATCTCTTCGGTGTATTCGGACAGGGACCGCATGGCTTCGGCCGGATTCTCCTGGTTGAAGTTTTTCAGTAAAGGCGCATTGAGCAGTTCCGGGAACACGATGAGATCCGAATTGTATCCGGCCATGGCATCCACAAAAAAATCCACCTGGTGCAGAAATTCCTCCTGGTTGTTGAAAGACCGCATCTGCCACTGGACAATGCCGATGCGGGGATAGGATTTGCGCCCCCCGAACAGCACCTGTTTTTTTTCATAATAAATATTGTTCCATTCCATGAGTACGCCATAGGCGTCGGACTGGGTATCTTCAGGAATATAGTTTTTCAGGATCTTTTTGATATGAAAATCATTGGACAGCTGAAAGGTGAGCACCGGATCATAGATCTCGGTGGCCTTGACCTTCTGGATATATTGGGCCGGGGTCATCTCTTGGGCGTATTTGCCGTATCCGGGAATCCGGCCCCCGAAAATAATGCTTTTCAGGTTCAGGGTCTCGCACAGCTCTTTTCTGGCATCATACAGCCGCCGGCCCAGGCGCAGACCCCGGTATTCCGGATCCACAAATATATCAACCCCGTAAAGGGCATCCCCTTCCGGGTCATGGCTGGTCATCTCACCGCCGGTCACCACATCTTCATAGGTGTGCCGCCGTTTTTCAAATTCTTCGGCATTGACGATGATGGCCAGGGCCGCGGCAATCACTTTGCCTTTGTCTTCAATGCAGATCTGGCCTTCGGGGAACTGGTCGATCAGCCCGGCGAATTCTTCCGGTTCCCAGGCCCCGCCCATGCCGGCGTACACCAGGTCCATGATCCTTTTTATGTGGAGGTAGTCCGTTTTTTTGAGGCTTCTTAAGGTAAGTTTGTAGTCGGTTTGTTCCGTGTCGGTCATATCAGCTCCATGTCATGTTATATGAGGTTGGCAGGTTCATTTCTCCGGGGGCAGAGAACAGGCATTGGTGATTTTGGGGGTAAACCGCCGGGGAGGGGTCATCAGTGTTTTTCCGGCTGCCTTTGCCATGCCCGACAGCATCTTTGCAAAGACAAACTGGTGAAACGGATACAGCACATACCAGTAGGCAATGCCCAAAAGTCCTGTGGGCAGGAACCGGGACAAAAGCGTCAGTTCACAGCGGTTCTGGTCCTTTTGGGTGATGAAAATTTCCAGAAGAGCCTGGCCCGGCATTTTCATTTCCGCCACCAGCAGGAGGCGGTGCGGTTTGTCCACTTCCAGCACCCGCCAGAAGTCAAGGGCATCCCCCACCTGCAGTCTGTGTTTTGATCGTCTGCCCCGCTGAAGCCCCACACCGCCGGAAAACAGATCCAGGACCCCGCGGATTTTCCACAATAGATCGGCGGCGTAATACCCGGTCTCTCCCCCGAGCTGTTCCACCGCCGGCCACACGTCCTGTACCTTTCCCGCTACCGTTGCCCGGTATCCGCACTTGAGGACAGTGCCGCCGGAATAATCGGAATCCCCGCAATGGGCCCACTCCGGATACAAAAGCGCTCCGGCATCGGTCCAGCAGGTATCCACCTGTTCCTGCCTGATCCGGTCCAGGGCCCGGGCGATGGCCTGGTTACAGGTGAGCAGGTCCTGGGGGATAATCTTTGTGATACGGTTTTCCGTGCACACCGTGGGCAGGCTTAATCCTTCAGCCAAAGGTTGTGCAATGGCTGCCGGCACCGGGGTCACCAGGTGAATCCACAAAGAGGACAGCCGGGGGGTCAGCACAGGCACCGGTATCATCACCGGCGCCGGCAGGCCGGCCTGCCGGGCGAAGATGGCAAACAGATCTTTGTAGGACACGATATCAGGACCTCCAATGTCAAAGGTCAGGCCACGGGTTTCCGGGTGTTCCAGACAGCCTTTGAGGTACCCCAGCACATTGGTGACGGCAATGGGCTGGGTGGGCATGCGCACCCATTTCGGGGTGATCATGATTGGCAGCCTTTCCGCCAGATACCGCAGGATTTCGAAACTGGCGCTGCCGGACCCTAAGATCATGGCGGCCCGGAGTATGGTGGCCGGCACCGGCCCGCTCTGCAGGATTTGCCCCACTTCGTTTCTGGACACCAGATGCCTGCTGATATTTTTGTGGTGGATATCCCCCAGGCCCCCCAGATAGATGATATGTTCGGCCCCCTGGTCTGTGGCGGCCCGAACCATGTTCGCGGCCCCGGTTTTGTCCGCATCCCGGTATGCGCCTTTCCGGGATATCATGGAGTGCACCAGGTAATAGATGGTGCCGCACCCGGCCAAGGCCTTTTGCAGGGAACCTGTGTCCATGATATCCCCTGTGACCAGTTCCACATTGTCATCACTGCCCCAGGGCCGGCCCGCCATTTTTGCAATGGTTCTCCCCATGGCCCGGACCTTGTACCCGGCATCCAGCAAAAGGGGAATCAGCCGGCCGGCCACATATCCTGTGGCGCCGGTCACCAGAACGGGTTTGTCTGTTTTTTTATGCATAGGTGGCCCCTGGTTATAGTTTTTTAGTAAATTACCAAACCCCATGGGAAAACACCACAAAAATATGGGTGCGGTGATCCGCTTGCCGGCCATCTTATGTATTGCGTACAGCTGTATCAATGGCTACACAGAGCGATCGAAAACCTGTTATGCTTATGGCAAATATCCAGGTCCGGTCATTGGGCTTGTCTTCAGGGCCATTATCTGGTAACACCTCGGGAATGGGGCCGCTTTTTGGGGAAAACCAGGAAATAAGGAAACTGCCGTGGATATCCGGACCCTGAAGCTGTTTTGCCACCTGGCCCGGACCCTGCATTTTGCCTGAACTGATCCGTCGGCACAGAAAGCAGCATCCCAGGGTGCAGATCCGGCTGGAGACCGGGGATGCGGCCCGGGCCCTGTCAAAACTGGCCCGGCGGGAAGCGGATGCGGTGATTGCGGCCCTGCCTGATTTTGTAATTGGATTGTGCACCCGGCAGAAAAACCTGGCCAGCCCGCGCATCAGGACCCTGTGATCCCTGGCCCAAAACGCTGTATCCACGTGATATGGAGAAAAACATGAAAAAAAACTTGTTATCCGGCCTTCTTACAGCCCTCTTTTCGATTGTTCTTGTCTTATTTCATGCCAGTGCATGGGCCCAAAAAAGTCCGTATGACTGGGCATTGATCCAATTGGATTATATAAGACAAGAAAAGGTGGACCATCTGAAAAGATTTACCCAGCGCTTGCATGATCTGGCTCAAAAAGCTTCAGATGACAAACGGGTGGTCGCTTTTTTTGAAATGAACAGACACTATCACTATGCTTCCATAAACGATAAACCTCCTGCCTCACTGACAGACAAGGTTGAAGAGATGCGTCAGGATTTTAACCAATACTATATTTTTAATTATTTCAGCTTTTATGATATTTTATTTGTCGATACACTAGGAACAGTATTCTATAGTATCCGGAAGGAAAAGGATACGTATCTGAATCTGGTCAATGAGAAAGAATTTGCTGGTGTTCTTGGGGACGTTATTGCACAAAAACCTGAACAGGAAATTTTTATTGATTTTTATCATTACAGCCCATCAGCCGAGCCGGCCGCCTTTTTCATTGAGCCGATTATCCATGACGGTGTTCAGGAAGGATGGATTGTTCTTCAGTGTGCAATAAACAGATTGAACTCCATTTTTTCTTCTACCGATGATTTAGGGCAAACCGGAGAAACCTTTCTGGTCAATCAAAGCGGATTTATGCTCACAGAATCATATTTTAAAGGTGATTCAACAATTCTGACACAAGAACTGGATGACAAGAATATCAGTGCAAAATTCACGGACAGTATCGGCCACAGGGTTGTCACTGACTATCGCGGGGCAACTGCATTGACCTCATTTGAAGTGTTTGATTTTTTGGGCACAAAGTGGCTGGTTGTTGCTAAAATCGATAAAGATGAGATAACCACAAATCATTATCTGCGGCAAAAAAAATACTATAGTAACCTGCTGCTGGATTATTTGAAAAAATCTTCTCTTTTTTTAACTGCGGCTCCGGCTCAAAAAAATCATCCGGCGGCATTCAGGGTAGATATGGATGAATTTTTGAAGGCAAAAAATGGGGAACCCCTCGAAACATGGGGAGTAAGCACGTGCACGGCATTGATCGCAACTGTCCCGGAAAGGTTTTCTTACCTCGCACATATCAGTCCACTGGACAAAATATACAATGGTTCCGGCACCAATATTGTAGAACAAATTACCAAAAAAATTAAAAATTTTGATATTTATCCTTACGAAATGCAGGATGTTGTTTTCGTTGCAGCCGCACCACATCTTGACAGTATCTCCAATATTATTGATCAATTGAGCGAAGAGGGTTTTTTCCTCTCCCAGATAAAAATGGCATATCATCCATCGGCCAGTTCGGTTGCCGTTTACAACGATTACCAGAAAGACCGGTTGATTTTTGAATGGATTTTAAAAACCGATACCGACAGCAAATATATTTCTGATATGGAACAAACAGTTAATATAGGCGACATTATTGAAGAAATCATGCAACACGGCAAGGAAGGGTAAAACATCTTTGCACCTGGCTTTCTCACTTGGCAAAATGGCTGGTATTGTGCTATAGCCTGAAACAGAGGTTCCATAAAATTTTGTCAACCTTTTAGCAAAGGAGGTGCTGCCTATGGGTTAACTGAACATCGCATTTTCATGGGACGTTATGCCATTTTCTAAAAAAATGCCTGATTTTTATAAGGAGATATGCCCAATGAAGAAGATACAGATCTTGTTTGTCGTTTTATCCGTCACACTGATGTTTGCCGGAACGGTTGCAGCCAAAACAACCTTTCTCGGTATCGGCACCGGCGGCACCGGGGGGATTTATTACCCTTACGGCGGCGGTGTGGCTGAAATCTGGTCCAAACATGTGGATGGTGTCAAGGCGGTGGCGGAAGTTACCGGCGCCAGTGTGGAAAACATCAAGCTGGCCCACAAGGGCGAAACCGTCATCGGCCTGGTCATGGGGGATGTGGCCATGGCCGCTTATAACGGAACCGATGCATTCAAGGATAAAAAACAAAATATCCTCTCTCTGGCCACCATGTATCCCAACCTGCTCCAGGTGGTGGCGTTGAAAAAAAGCGGCATTACCAATATCGAGCAGGTCAAAGGCAGAAATATCAGCACCGGGAGCCCTGGAAGCGGCACCAATTTTATGGCCGAGGCGGTGTTGAAAGCCCTGGACATCCCGCTGGACTCTTATAAAGACAGCCGGTTGTCGTTTACTGAAAGCGCCAATGCCCTGCGGGACGGCACCATCGATGTGGGGGTCTGGTGTGTGGGACCGGGCACCAGCTCCATTCTGGATCTGGCCACCACCCATGAGATCACCATTTTGCCCTTTACACCGGAACAGACACAAAAAATTCTGGCCGCCGAGACCACCTATGCCGGGGTGGACCTGTCCGGCGGTGTATACCAGGGGGTGGACCAGGATGTTTCCACCATCGGGGTATGGAACGTGATCATCTGCCAGGCATCTCTGGATACGGACCTGGTGTATGAGTTGACCAAAGCCCTGTTTGAACACAATGACTATCTGAAGAAAATTCATCCCACCGCATCCTATACCGTCCCTGAGAACACGGTAAAGTATTCACCCATCCCGCTGCATCCGGGAACCATCAAATACCTGGAGGAAAAAGGTCTTACTGTCCCTGAAAAAATGATGCCTTGACCCGCAGGCAACCGGGAATGAAGACGATGACCAGGCCGGGAACTGTTGTTGCCGTGTGCCTCTCCGGCCTGGTTTTACTGCTGATTGGGGCGGCCCTGCTGATTCCGGCGGGCCTGGCGCTGCATGTCACCCTGGCGGAGGATGATACCCCTGTCCTGGTCCTGCCGCTGGCCCCGGGGGAACGGTTTACCCTGCACTACTATCATTCTGTCGAAAACGCCCCTATATGGGAAGTACACAGTATGGATAGGTCCGGCACCATCTTCATTGAAGAGGAACGGTATGAAAAATTCGGTGCCGGTATGGGAAAAATGCCCGGTGTGGGCCGGATGGTGAAACAGGGAAGACAAGAAGCCATTGTGGACATGCACATGCCAGTGGGGGAGTTTGTTTTGCGGGTGGGCAGTCCGGGGGTGGACCATACCGTTATCTGGCGGGGTCGGCGGTTCAACCTCTCAAAAAAATTTTTCCATCAGCGGGTGCGGTTTTCCGGCCGGGCCGTGACACTGTTTCAGAAGATGCAACATCTCCATGGATCCGGAAAGGCCGGGCCATGGCATGAACCCACACAACCTCAGAGGGAAGATCAATGACTGACACCGGCATTTCTGAAAAACCAGCGAATCCAGATGCAACAAACGTTTCCGAAGGGCCAAACCAGATTCTGGTGAAAACCACCGCCTGGGTGGTGATGGTACTTGCGGTCAGCTTAAGCCTGTACCAGCTGTATACCGCCGGGTTGGTGGCCCTGACCGCCCTGGTCCAGCGCTCCATCCACCTGGGGGCCATTCTCAGCCTGGTGTTTTTACTCCGGCCGGCGTTTGCCGGCGCAAAAAAGAACCGGCTGTCCTTCTGGCTGGTTCTGGACTGGGTTCTGGTGGCCTTGTCGGTTTACTGCACGTTTTACATCTGCAGCAACCTGTCGGATATATTCGACCGCCAGGGCGACTGGCTGTTTCAGGACCGGATTATCAGCATCATGGGGGTGCTGCTGGTGCTGGAAGCCTGCCGCCGGGTCATTGGGGTCTTCATGACCGGTATCTGTGCTTTGAGCATTGTTTATGCCATGTACGGGCCGTATATGCCGGATCTGATCATCCACAAGGGATACAGCATTGAACGGATCGCCACCACCCTGTGGCTTACCACCGAAGGGATCTTCGGCCTGCCCATCGGTGTGGCCGCCACCTTTGTGTTCGTATTCGTGCTGTTCGGCGCGATTCTGGAAACCACCGGCGGCGGCGCGTTTTTCATTGACATGGCCTATGCCTTGACCGGCCGGTTTTCAGGCGGCCCTGCCAAGGCCTCCGTGGTGGCCTCGGGATTCATGGGGTCGGTGTCCGGCTCTGCCGTGGGCAATGTGGCCGCCACCGGGTCATTCACCATCCCCATGATGAAGAAGGTGGGATACCGGCCCCACATGGCCGGGGCCATCGAGGCGGCCGCCTCCACCGGAGGCCAGCTCATGCCGCCCATCATGGGTGCCGGGGCGTTCCTGATGGCGGAATTCACCAACACCAGCTACCTGACCATTATCAAGGTGGCCCTGGTGCCTGCTATCATGTACTATATCACTGTGCTGGTGTTCGTGCACTATGAAGCAAAAAAATTCGGGTTGAAAGGCCAGCCAAAGGAAAGCCTGCCAAAAATTACCAAGGTGATTAAGAACGGCCTGCATTTTATCATTCCTGTGCTGATACTCATCTATGTGCTGATGGCCAATTATTCGCCCATGATGGCCGGGTTCATTGCGGTTGTCAGCACCCTTTCCATCAGTATTTTGATGAATTTCATCCGATGGATTATCCGCACAGAGAACCGGATCAGCCTGTCAGGATTTGCAGCCAAAGAGGGTGGGCTGTTGATCAAGGCCCTGGAAAACGGGGCCAAAAATGCGGTCATGGTGTCGGTGGCCTGCGCCGCTGCCGGCATCATTGTGGGCATGGTCAGCCTGACCGGCATGGGGCTGAAATTTTCCAGCCTGGTGATGGATTTGAGCTTCGGCATTAAAGCCCTTGCCATTCTGCTCATTGCCGGTGCATCCCTTGTGCTGGGCATGGGGCTGCCGGTTACGGCCAGCTATATTGTCCTGGGCACCCTGGCCGGACCGGCCCTCATGGACATGGGGGTGCCGGTACTGGTGGCACATATGATCGTGTTCTGGTATTCCCAGGATTCCAACGTCACCCCGCCGGTGAGCCTGGCCAGCTTTGCCGGGGCAGCCATTGCAAAAGCCAGTCCCATGCGCACCGCATTCGCCTCGTGGAAACTGGCAAAAGGTCTTTACATCATCCCCCTGGTTATGGCATACAGACCACTTCTGGGAATGGGAGACAATTATGAACTGCTGCACTGGGAGGTCATACTGACCATGATCACCACCACCCTGGGACTGGTGGCCTTTGCCTCAGCCCTGGAGCGGTTTTTCATACGACGGGCCACCCTTCTGGAAACCGGGCTTTTCTGGCTGGCGGCCGCAGGATTATTGTGGACCTCCTTCTGGACCGAGGCGGCGGGATTCATCCTGCTGGTGATCGCCCTGGCCCTCCAGAAATTTTCTTCCGCAAGACCGAAATACGGATCACCGGTGACCGAATGTACCCCATTGGCTGGACAGTGACCGGTTGTGCAACATGGCCAACAGCTGGCAGGCATTTTTTGAGTAACCCATCGCAGGTAGTGGCCGGTTTGGTGCCGGGCATCATCCCGGTGCGAACGCTATTGACAAATTCAGGATAAAGGATACCAGGTAGTAAGATGAACAACGACACAGACAAGACCATGCCCCTTGCAGAAGCGGTGACCCGGTTTGTCAAAACCGGGGCCCACATCTCCATCGGCGGATTCACCCTGAACCGCAACCCCATGGCAGCGGTGTATGAGATCATCCGCCAGAAAATTACGGGCCTGCATTTATATGCCCACTCCAACGGCACAGGCCTGGATGAACTGGTGGGTGCCGGTTGCATCTCCAGGCTGGAGATCGCCTATGGGGGAAACGGCAAGGCCGCACCCACCTGCATCAGGTTTGCCAGGGCCATCCAGAACAATGAGATTCAGTTTGAAGACTATTCCAATTACATGATGAGCCTGCGGTTCATGGCCGGGGCCATGGGGGTGCCTTTTCTGCCCACCCTGTCCGGTCTGGGATCGGATATGCTTACCACCTGGGGTTTTTCAGAATCCATGCGCCTGTCCGATCCGAAAATCGTGGACAGAAAACTGGCAGTGGTGGACAACCCCTTCGGGAACTGGGGGGGCGCCAAAAAAGTGGTGGCTGTACCCGCCATCAACCCGGATGTCACCATCATCCATGTGCAAAAGGCCGATCACATGGGCACCTGCCGCATCCAGGGCCTGACCTTTGCCGATGTGGAACAGGCCAAGGCCTCCCGGCATGTGATCGTGACCTGTGAACAGCTGGTGGAAAAGGCAGTGCTCAGAGAGAACCCTGACATGAACCAGATTCCCTTTATCCATGTGTCTGCGGTGTGCCATGTGCCCTTTGGCGGATATCCCACCGCCGTGTACGGCCACTATGACTATGATGCCCAATACCTGAAACAGTTTGCCGCAGCCGCCAGAGACGAGGCAGCCTTCACAGCCTATCAGGACCGGTTCATCTTCGGGGTGGACAGTCATGGGCAGTTTCTGGAACAGGTGGGAAAAGACCGTTTAGAGGCGGTCGCTGCCGACCCGAGAACCGGTTACAGCGTGAACATGAAAAGAGATTGATTATGAAGATATCTTACACCCCCAAGGAGATCATGACCATCATGGCAGCCAGGGAGATCAAAAACGGGGACATCGTGTTCTCCGGCACAGGCATCTCCATGCTGGCGGCCATGGCAGCCAAGAAAATCAATGCCCCGGACAGCGTGATCTTTTTTGAAACCGGTGCCATGGATTCGCTTTTGGAGGAAATTCCCTTTGCAGTAGCAGATCCCAGGATCATGTACTGGGCAGCGGCCAATTCCAGTCTTACCGATGCCTTTGCCACCATGCAGAACCGCATCACCGGGGACCGGGTGATCGCCATACTGGGTGCGGCCCAGATCGACCCTTACGGCAACCTGAACACCACCTGCATCGGGGATTATTATTCTCCGGATGTCCGGTTTTCCGGCAGCGGCGGGGGGTGTGGCGTGGCCAGTTTCGTGCCCCGGTGCATCGCCTTTATGCAGCATGAAAAAAGAAAGTTTGTAAACAAACTGGATTATCTCACCAGTCCGGGACAGCTGACCGGCAACGGCTCCCGGGAGGCGGCAGGTCTCAGGCCCGGCGGGGTCAGCGTGGTGGTCACCAATCTCGGGGTAATGCGCTTTGACAAAGACACAGGCAAAATGTATCTGGATCAGTATTATCCCGGCACCACACCGGAAAAAATTCTTGAAAATACCCAGTTTCATATGGATGTGTCACAGGCTTTCCAGGCAGTGCCGCCCACTGAAAACGAGCTGAAAATCCTGCGGGACAATTGTGATCCCCAAAGACTGATTCTCGGTCCGGTTGCATGAGCGGTCCAGACATGTCATTAGCCGGGTTTCCGGTTTTTCGACCGTTCCCTGCAGTGTCTTGGTTGCAGACCGCATCACAGCTCATCCATAATTATATACGGGAGTTTCAATCATCCTATCTGGATTTTTCCTCCCCTTGATAAGATTTCGAATATGCTCGACCGTTTCAGGAGAAAAAAAGTGCTCGCCATTTTCTTTACACACTCTCGCCGGCACATTTTCGACGATAAAAAACTTTCCGTCATGTTCCAGTGTGTAAGTTACTCTGGATTCGATCATTGTCTCTTTCATTTCATGACTTTAATCTGTTTAAGGGTTGATCATATCCAATTCAAATTCAGAAAAACCCGCACCTTGTATTTTTATAACACCTTTTGCAGGGGTATTCAACATATCTGTGGGTTTAAGTATAAGTCCCTGAGTTTACCCCATCTCCTGTTCGGTGCGGGAGATGATCTCCTCCTGGTGGTCGGCATCAAGGTCCACAAAATAATCAGAGTATCCCGCCACCCGCACTAGCAGGTTTTTGTATTCATCCGGGGTCTGTTGGGCCTGCCTGAGGGTCTGGGTGTCCACCACATTGAACTGGATATGATGGCCCCCGAGCCTAAAATAGGTGCGTACCAAAGCAGCCAGTTTTTTCAGGTCCTGGTCTGTTGAAAGGACACTGGGTAAAAACCGCTGGTTGAGCAGGGTGCCCCCGGATTTCACCTGGTCCATTTTGGCCAGGGATTTGATTACGGCGGTGGGGCCGTTTCTGTCCGCCCCGTGGGAGGGGGAGGTGCCGTCTGACTCCGGCATATAGGCATGCCGGCCGTTGGGTGTGGCCCCCAGCATCTTGCCGAAATAGACATGGCAGGTGGTGGACAGCATGTTCAAGTGATACCCGGTGCCCTTGGTGTTGGGTTTGCCGTCTATGGCCGCAAAAAGGGACTGAAACACCTGCTGCATGATGGCATCGGCCCGGTCATCGTCATTGCCGAAAAACGGGGTCCGGTTCCACAGGGTGAGGCGCAATGGTTCGGCATCCGCGAAATCGTTGTCCAGGGCTTTCAACAGCTGCTCCCAGGACACAGTTCTGTTGTCAAAGACATGGGTCTTGATGGCGGACAGGCTGTCGGTGACCGTGCCGATGCCGCAGCACTGGATATAGTTGGTGTTGTACTTAGGGCCGCCGTCATAATAATCTTTGCCCTTGTCAATGCAGTCATCTATCACCACGGACAGGAACGGGGCCGGGCAGTATCTGGCATACATGCGCTCAATATAGTTGTTCAACTTTATTTTCAGGTCAACGATATATTCAAGCTGGCGGGCAAAGGCGGTGTAAAGGTCTTCAAAGCTTTCAAATGTGCGGGGATCACCCGTGCGGATACCCACGGTTTCACCGGTCAAGGGATCTATTCCGTTGTTCAGGGTGATTTCGAGAATTTTGGGGACATTCAGGTATCCGGTGAGAATATAGGCCTCCTTGCCGAAGGCTCCGGTTTCAATGCACCCGGAAGTGCCGCCTTCCCTGGCATCTTCAATGGATTTGCCCGTACGGATCTGTTCCTGGATCACCATGTCGGAATTAAAGACCGACGGATATCCATATCCTTTGCGTATAACCTGTAATGCTGCAGAAAGAAACCTGTCCGGTGTCCTGCTGCTGATGTGGACACTGGGCTGGGGCTGTAGCAGGTGCAGTTCGTCCGCCACTTCCAGAATCAAATAAGACACCGGGTTGGCGGCATCGGTGCCGTCCCGGTACAGTCCCCCTAAGTTCACCTGGGTAAAATCATTATATGTGCCGCTTTCTTTGGCAGTTATCCCCACCTTAGGGGGCGCGGTGTGGTTGTTGATTTTGATCCAGAGGCAGGCCAGCAGCTCTTTGGCGGATTTCCGGGTCAGGGTGCCGTCTGCCAGGCCTTTTTCGTAAAACGGCAGCAGGTGCTGGTCCAGGTGGCCCGGAGACATGGCATCCCAGCCGTTGAGTTCCGTGATGGTGCCCAGGTGAACAAACCAGTACATCTGCAGGGCTTCGTAAAAGCTGCGGGGGGCGTTTTCAGGCACCTGTCTGCACACGGCAGCTATGGTGTGCAGTTCTTGTCTGCGCAGGGGATCGGGTTCTTTTTGCGCTATCTGCAGGGCCAGATCTGCATGGCGCCGGGCAAAGATGATCACGGCATCGCAGGCCGTGTCCATGGCTGAGAGCTGTTCATACCGGTCCGATGCCGAAGGATCGTTGAGATAGTCAAGGCCGGCGATGCGGGTCTGGATCCGGGATTGGAAACCGGTCATCCCTGTCTGGTAGATCCGGCCGTCCAAGGCGGTGTGCCCCGGTGCCCGCTGCTCCATGAATTCGGTGAACAATCCTGCTTTGTAAGCTTTCTGCCAGGCTTCCGGCACCCTGGAAAAGATGCGCTCCCGCATGGATCTGCCGCTCCAGTAAGGGATCACTTTTTTTTCATAGGCTGTGATATCTTCTTTTCTGACCGTATAACTGGTCATTTTGCGGCTGTTGAGGATGCGCAGGTCGTCAGGACTGTGGCAGGTGAGTTCAGGAAAGGTGGGCACCACCTTGGGGGCCGGTCCCCGTTCTCCCACAATCAGCTCATCATCTCCGATGTACAGGGTTTTTTTCTCACACAGAAATTTGAAAAAACCGGCCCGGAGCGCGGGCAGGCTGTATTTGCCACTGTGTTCTTTATAATATTGGGTTTCCAGTAAAGCCCGTTCAATGGACAATGCCGGGTGTGCTGAAAAACTGTGTTGCCGAAGCCGTGCAATCCTGTTGTTCATTGAGTTATCCCCCCACCTGGACCATCAGTGTGTGTTGTTTGAATATGTCGGCGCACCGGTCAATCTGCCGGCAGCTGACGGGTGCAAACCGGCCGGAGTTGTCTGCCAGCCCCATTTTTTTGTATTTGCCTTTGGCAGTGCTGTGGTACGGCAGCAGGTCAACTCCCTGGATTTCGGGCAGGGATGCCAGAAAATCAGCACTTGCCTGGATATTGTTTTCATCCGTGTTAAAACCTGCAATCAGCGGGATGCGCACCCGTATATTATAGCCTTTTTGGGCCAGCAGGACGATGTTTTTTTTGATTTTCTCATTGGATACCCCGGTATACTGCCGGTGAATCTCACTGTCCATATGTTTGAGGTCCACCAGAAACAGATCACAATGGTCTGCCACCGCCAGGACCACCCGGGACGAGGCAAAGCAGCTGGTATCCACGGCCCTGTGAATGCCTGATCTGCCGCATGCTTTGAGAAGACTTATCAGAAAATCAGGCTGTATCAGGGGTTCTCCGCCTGAAAAGGTTACCCCGCCGCCGGATGTGTCATAAAAAGGCCTGTCTTTCAGGATTTCAGCCATGATATCAGTCACATCCGCTTTTCGGCCCACAGCTTCATGTGCCAGGGCCGGGCAGATATCTGTGCAGTGCAGGCATTTTATGCAGGCAGCCGGGTTTCTTTTGAGAAGATTGTTTTCAAATACCAGACATTGTTGCGTACACTCCGCCACACAGGCCATACATCCGATGCACTTGTCTTTGTTCCACACCAGGGCAATTTTGCTGTCCATGCCTTCGGGATTGTGACACCACTGACAGGCAAGGGGGCATCCTTTGAGAAACACCGTGGTCCGGATGCTGGGTCCGTCGTGGATGGCATATTTTTTTATGGCAAAAACAGTTCCCATTGAAACCCTGGCTAACTTTGTCTTTGTATGTCCCTTAAGGCAGCCTGTGCATGCTCGGTCAGCGGTTTCAATCCCGGGCCGAAAACAGGGTGCCGTCAGGGACGGTGCATATTTCAGGCAGTGTGCGCATTTAACATGGGCCTGGCTGATATCCCTTGCATATGTGGCGGATTCGGAATAAAAGTACCATAAAACATAAAAAAAATCGAGAGATAGTCGGGTGAAACAGAACATAACATACCTTGCCGGCCTGGATATCGGTTCCACCACCGCCAAACTGGTGCTGGTGGATGAGACCCGTAAATTGATTTTTTCACGGTATCAGCGGCATTATGCCCGGATCATGGATACCGTGTCCCTGTTTTTTTCAGATGTGGCAGCACAGCTGGGCAACTGCCGGCTGCAATTGTCTGTGACCGGTTCGGCAGGCATGGGGTTTTCCCAGATTATGGACCTGCCCTTTGTCCAGGAGGTGATCTGCACCAATGAAGCAGTGCTGCAGATATATCCTGGGACCGCTACGGTCATCGATATTGGGGGGGAAGATTCTAAAATGATCTTTCTATCTTCTGACAGACCCCCGGATATCCGCATGAACGGCAACTGCGCCGGCGGCACCGGGGCGTTCATCGATCAGCTGGCCGCTCTTTTGAACCAGTCCCCTGACGGCCTCAACCGCCTGGCCCAGAAGCACACCCATCTGTATCCCATTGCATCCCGGTGCGGGGTGTTTGCCAAAACCGATGTGCAGAACCTGTTGAGCCGTAATGTACCGGTTGCGGATATTGCGGCCTCCGTGTTTCATGCCGTGGCCATCCAATGCCTGAACACCCTGTCCAGGGGATGCGAGATCCGGCCTGAACTGCTGCTTTGCGGCGGGGTGTTCGCTTTTCTGCCGGAACTGGTCAAGGCGTTTCTGCGTGTGCTGGGACTTCCCAGTGCCGATCTGGTGGTGCCTGAGCACCCGGCCCTGCTGCCGGCACTGGGCGGGGCGATGTTGGGCCGGCGCCATGATACAACATTTTCTGTGCAGCATCTGCTGGATGCCATGGCCCAAAAAAAAGGAGGGTCCCTGAAAAAGGACAACCGCCTGCCCCCTCTGTTTTACACCAAGAAAGACCGACAGAACTGGGAACAGAACCGGCAACAGATAGCCATCCCCCGGAGCTCTCTGTCCGACTACAGATCCACCCACTGCTTTTTAGGGGTGGATTCCGGGTCCACCACCACAAAAATCGTGGCCCTGGGCACAGAGAACCAGGTGCTGTTTTCCTGGTACAAAAACAACAAAGGCAATCCCATTGAGGCGGTTGTAGAGGGGCTGAAGGCTTTGCGCAGAGAAATCCTGGCACAGCATCCGGATCTTGTCATCGCCGGGACTGCGGTTACCGGTTACGGGGAAGACCTGATCCGTACGGCATTCGACATGGATCTGGGCATGGTGGAAACCATTGCCCATTTTGAGGCGGCCACGCACATGGACCCTAAAGTGTCGTTTATTCTGGACATCGGGGGCCAGGATATGAAAGCTATTTTCATCCTTCATGGGGCCATCCTCCGCATAGAACTCAATGAGGCCTGTTCATCGGGATGCGGCTCATTTGTCGAGACATTTGCCAATTCTCTGGGATACCGGGTGCAAAAGTTTGCAGCCCTGGCCATGGAGGCGGACGCCCCCTGTGACCTGGGCACCCGGTGTACGGTCTTCATGAACTCCCGGGTCAAGCAGGCACTGCGGGAAAATGCCGGGATTGCCGACATCAGTGCGGGCCTGTCCTATGCAGTGGTGAAAAACTGCCTGTTCAAGGTGCTCAAGCTCGTTGACATGGGGGAGATGGGAAATCATATCGTGCTCCAGGGGGGGGCAGGTAAAAATCCCTCCATTGTCCGGGCGCTGGAAATTCTGACAGGCACCTGTGTTACTCACACGGACATGCCGGAAATGATGGGGGCCCTGGGGGCAGCACTGGCGGTGAAAAAAGAAGTTTTTGACCTAAGCCTGCAATCCAAAGGCTTTACCGCCCTGGACCACCTGGATACCATTGCTGATTTCAAAACCCGGCAGATCATGTGCAAAGGATGTGAGAATGCCTGTGCAGTGACCCGGTTTGTTTTTTCCAGCGGCGGATCTTTTTATTCCGGTAACCGGTGCGAAAAAATTTTCGGGGCAAAAGGCGAAGGACGGCCAAAAAAGGGGTTTGATTTTGCCGATTTTAAATACCGGCTGCTGTTTGACCGGAATCTGGCCCCCCACAGGAAACCGAAATTTACGGTGGGGATTCCCCGGTGCCTGAATTTTTATGAGAATTTTGCCTTCTGGCATGCATTTTTTGTCCATTGCGGCATCAATGTCACCTTGTCGGCCGGTTCCACCATGGCCATGAGTGACGCTGCCAAGGGCAGCATCATGTCAGACAATATCTGTTTTCCGGCCAAGCTGGCCAATGCCCACGTGCTGGACCTGGTCAGGCGCGGGGTGGACCGCATTTTCTACCCCCTTGTCATGTATGAATATGAAGAGTTTTCGCAGGTGCACAACACCTTTAACTGCCCCATTGTCAGCAGTTATACCGATGTGATTGACAGCAGCCTGGACCTTGGTACAAGAAAAGGTATCCCTTTGGACAAGCCGGTGATCACCTTCAGGGATGCCGCCCTGCTGACCAGGGCCTGTGTGGCATACCTCAAGCCCCTGGGTATTGCCGGATCCCGCATCAGGGCTGCGGTGAAAAAGGGGCTGGCCGCCCATAAGGCATACAAAAAGGCGGTCCGGGAAAAAGGGGCCCGGCTGGTTGACCGGTCCGGCCGCAACCAGCGCCTTCTGGTGGTGCTGTCCGGACGTCCCTACCACATCGACCCCTTGATCAACCAGAAGATTCCCCGGATTCTGACCGATTTTGGGGTGGATTTTATTACGGAAGATGCTGTTCCCGACACCAGTGACAAAGGGTTTGATTCCCTGCAGGTCCTGACCCAGTGGGCTTATCCCAACCGGCTGTATCATGCCGCATCCTGGGTGGCCCGGCAGCCGGACCACATCCAGATGATCCAGCTCAATTCATTCGGGTGCGGGCCTGATGCCGTGGCCATGGAAGAAAATCGGCAGATACTGGAGGCAGGAGGGAAAAACCTTACGCTGATCAAGGTGGACGATATTGCCGGCACAGGGTCGGTGCGGCTGCGGATCAGGTCCATGGTGGAATCGCTGATGCGCCCTGTAAATAAAAACAGCTGCAGACCCGCAGCACGGAAAACCACCCCCGGGTTTGAAAAAAAAGACCGGGCCAGAAAGATCATTGCCCCGTTTTTTGCCGAAGATTATTCCGGGTACCTTCCGGCGATATTTCAAACGGCCGGGTATTGGTTTGAGATTCTGCCACCGCCTGACAGGTTCTCGGTGGAGACGGGCCTGCGGTATGCAGGCAATGATATCTGCTATCCTGCGGTGCTGGTGACCGGGGATATCATCAGGGCATTGCAGTCTAAGCGGTATGACCCGGACCGGATTGCGGTGGGCATCACCCAGACCGGGGGGCAGTGCCGGGCATCCAGTTACCTGTCTGTGATCAGAAAAGCCATGGTGGCGGCCGGATTTGATCATGTGCCAGTCATCTCGGTGACCAGTGCCCAGGGACTGACCCACCAGCCGGGATTTGACATCAACTGGCTGAAAATTATCAAGCTGCTGTTCGTCACCACCATGTATGCAGACTGCATTGCCAAGATGTACTATGCCACTGCGGTCAGAGAAGTTCACAAGGGAAGGGCCGCACACCTGCGCAAACAGTATATCGCAGCAGCACAGCCCTGTATCCTGGCCAGGGACTATGACCGGTTTTTTGCCCTGCTGGATGCGGCGGTGTCGGATTTCAACCAGGTGGAGATCCATGACCGGGTAAAGGGAAAAATCGGCATTGTGGGGGAGATATATGTCAAATACAATGGGTTCGGGAACCAGTTTCTGGCGGATTTCCTCATGGAAAACCAGATTGAGCCGGTCATCCCGCCGATTTTGGATTATTTTATCCAGGATTTTGTCAATTACAGGGAAAATATCCGTGCCCATATCCGGCACCGGAAAATCAGCGACATTCTGGGGCAGTTTATTGAAACTTTCTTAAACACCTTCCATAAAAGGATCAACCAGCGGTTTGCACGGTTCCGGTTTTATGCGCCGTTCCATGATATCCGCACGGTGGCGGACAAGGCCGGCCGGATCCTGTCTCTGGTGAACCAGTTCGGGGAAGGCTGGCTGATTCCCGGTGAAATCGCCTGTCTGGCAGAAGAAGGGATCACCCATGTCATCAGTGTCCAGCCCTTTGGGTGCATTGCCAACCACATTGTTTCCAAGGGAGTGGAAAAGCGCATCAAAACCCTTTATCCGGACATGAACCTGTTATACCTGGATTTTGATGCCGGTACCTCCGAGGTCAATATCAGAAACCGGCTCTATTTCATGGTGGAGGCGGTGAAAGCCTCTTTTCAGAAAGATTGCTGCCATGTCACTGACTCCCCCGGCAGCCGCACCTTTGCGTAAGAAAAGCATACGGGATCTCAATCGTAAAGCCCTTCAATGAGAATCTTTGCCGGTGTGCGGCCGGTTTTTTTTGCTTCTGAAAACTTGACCCCGTATATGTCCTGATCAATGGTGCATGCAGCATGTATCCCTTTGATCACGGTTCCCTTCTGGACCCGGTTTTTTACCTTGATTGTGGGGCGTGCTGCACCCGGTACCTGCAAATCCCTGCGCAGTAAAAATGCGTCCCGCCGGGAGAGGAGTGACTGGATCTGGTCGTTGGTTTTTTGAATATCCGGTGCCAGTGCCTGAACCTGTTTAAGAAGGGCCTTTTTCCGGTTTTCATATGCAAGGTTATGGCGCCGGCTCGCATTCACGGCAGCCCGGTACATGCCGTATTTGATCCAGCGCATCTCTTCTATTCTTCGAAGCTGCTCTGCTGAATCCAAAGGCGCTGTTTCCGCATACACGGTTTCCAGGAAATCTTTGGCATCAGCCAGGGCATTATCGGGCACCGGAGGCAGGTCTGGAAAGGATTTTACATTGCGGCAAACCAATTTTATTTTCGCCCGTATGGACTGGATGTGCCCCAGCTGGGGGCAGTTCAGCACTGCATGGAGAAATCCCAGGATTTCATGTTCTGCCAGATAGGTGTCCCGGGCTGCAATTTTTGCAGCAAACCGCTGGTTTAGCTCAGCCAGCGCATGTTTTTGCTCCAGCTCAGCCAGGGCAGCTTTGTGTTTTTGGATAGGTTCATCAAACGGGGTTTCCATTTCCCCTGCCTGTCTGCCGATCTGGAGGATACAGGGACCGGCGCTGCCTGAGATGACATTTTTCACCACAATATCCCCAAAAGCCATCACCCGGGATGACACCAGGTCGGCTCCCGAAGCTTTGAGCCCTTTGCTGGTGATAATAACCGCATGAATGATTTTTTTATTGGCAGAGATGTCACCGTCGGCGGTCAATCTGGCCGAAGTTTTTTGAAGGTCTTTTTCCCGGCCGATGACGCCGTTGACATGGATATTTCCGGCTGCGTATACCCGGCCGAAAACATCGCCGGTCATTTCCAGCTGCCGGCATTGGATGCGTCCGTTTTCAAGGATGGTGCCTTCCACCTTGAGAATGGTGTCCTGGTATTGGTTGGAAAGATCAGTATCAATCTGGCCGGTATGTTGGCGGGTGGGGATGGTCCGGGTTCCGGACTGGACAAACAGGGTCCTGCCCTTGTAAAGGGTGGCCTGGCCGTCGGTGTCGGCGATAAGTGTGCGGTTTTTTTCAGTCACCCCCTGCCCCGGGTTAAGGGATATCCGCCCGGGTGGCGGTGGTGCAATGGTAAACCCGCAGACATCTTTTCCCGGCAGGCCCTCTTTTGGTGGAAAAATTCTGGCCAGCACATCACCTTTACGCACCAGAGCTGTCGGTGTATCCGGGCTGTCACCGGCTGAGGGGGTGGTATCAAAAAAATATTGCACAGCCTCATCCTTGCATTTTACAGGGGGGGTACCTCTTGCAATACATATCTGGCTGCCTTCAGGGGCACTTGTCAGAAAAGACTGCATTTTTTTTGCTTCAATGAATCCGAAAGCGATGCCGATGGTGTTCAGCCACCCGATAAAATCTGAAAGATCTACATCTTCGTGCAGGGTTAGTATTTTCTGGACATGGGCCTGTAATTTATTTTTGGAAAAATGGTACCTGAATGACCTGGACAGCCTTTTGTTTATGCTGGTTTCAGAATAATATCGGGAAAGGGCGGTTTCAAGGGCCAGCCGTTTTTTTTCCATCTCTTTCTGGATTTTCAGAATATATGTCAGATCATCCCGGGAAATGTGATACATCTCTTTGAGGATTTCCCCCAGATACTGCCGGCGACTGCCGGCGACCATCTCCTGCTCCTGGACCTTGAGTGCTGTGTTGAGCTGGTCCAGGGTTATCATGTCCTTTTTAACGGCAATGGCCCCCAGACGCATGTTCAGGGAAATCTTTTCAATTTCTGTGGCAGCGATATCATTCATGGCCTCTGCCAGATATTCATCTGCTATCCTGTCCTGGGTGAGAAGAATAGCGGTTTTATCAGCCCGTGATATTTGCTTATTTTCCAGTAAAATATCACCGATGAGTTTGCTCTGTCTGTTTTTTTTGAAAAGATTATTCTGAAGATCCAGTGCCTGCCGGACGTTTTCCGGCCGGACAAACCGGTTTGCCACCCCCAGTTCACCAAACCGCTTGTCCAGCATTTTCATTTTCAGATGGTCTTTAACAACCAGAAGAAACTGGATATCATCCCAGGACAGGGCAGAGGTTTCCTGAAACAGGTCAATTTCGGTGTATTCAGGCTGTTCTTCCCGGCGTTTATGCAAACACGCCGTCAAGCTTTCTTCCTGTTCCATGGTGATCAGCCGGCATTTGCGGGCTAAAAAAACAAGGCCGTTTCTTTTCTCTTCTGTCATGATGTCACACCAGTACCTGATTTTTCCGAAACTGTCAATCAGTGCGGTCCAGGTCATTTTCCATACCGAAATTTCCCGAGATGAGAATAATTCATATTTCCGGGCGAGATCAGTTTTCGCAGATGCCCCCAGGAAAAAAATGCAGAACAGGATTTGCTGCAGGCTTTAATATGGGCGAACAGGCCCTGGCCGGCAGCACTGACGAAAATAAAACACATTCTAAACATTATATTATCAATTGCCGGGTATCATGACGACTTTTACAGGCAAACCGGCATGCTGATTTCCGGCAGGTTTGTTTGTCTGCTGTATCGGCAAAGATATGCCACACCACAACCCCGGGCATGAAACCCGGTACGGGAAACCAGGCAATGAGCGAAATACTTGAACAGCACAGCGTGATTTCAGCCCTTATATTAATGACCTTTTTACTGTTCGGCAAACTTTTCAATTTCATCAGTTATACCCTGATGAAAGAACGTATTATTGCCCGCCAGCAGTGGGATCTGAATATTTGCTGCGGAAAGACCGATGCCGGCAAAATCAATGCAGATATTATCAAACATGCCCGGGTCCCAAATTTTGTTTTGATTAAAGATATTTACAATCTGCCTTTTGCAGATAAACAATTCAAAAAAGTGCTCTGTTCACATACCATAGAGCATGTGGAAAAACCGGATCTGTTCTTCCGGGAATTGCGCAGGGTCGGTGAAACAATCACCATTATTTTACCCCCAATATGGGATGTTTTTGCCGCATTTAATTTTTTTGAACACAAATGGATTTTTCTGACAGTGCGCAAAACACATCATTCCCTGCCCAGATATCTGCCCCTGTTCTTTGCGGGTCATCTTCACAAATTTTTCGGCCAGCGGTTCAAGGCATAACCCGTCATGTAATTGCATCATTTTAAATCATGCTGCGCGTTCATTCACCACTTAAGAAACAGGTGTTTTAATAAGGATGACAATGTACCCTTTCAAAGCGGTCAAAAATTTGCGGATACGATATATCGTCGGGTTAAGTGCCATTGCCCTGCTGGCTACGGCATCCTTCATTACCATGCAGAATGTGATATCCAAACAGCGGGGGTTTTCCAGTTTGGTGAATCTGGCCGGTCATCAGGCAGGGCTTGCCAACCGCATCGCCTATTTCAGCAGCCTGATGGTGACCACTTCCGATGAAACCGAGTTCAACATGGCCCGTGCCCAGGTAGGTCACACCATCAGCAAAATGAGAAATGCCCACAAAATTCTGCGTGACGGTGATCCGGAAAACGGCATTCCACAGGTGACCAATGACAATCTGAAAATGATTTTTCAAGATCCGTCCGTGGGGCTGAATCTTGCCAGCGAGCGGTTTTTGAACCATGCCGATGATGTGTATCTTTCACATTATGAAGTGCTCAACACAAACTTTTTCTCCTACATCTATCTGACCACCTATGGCCCCCATGTACTGGAGCCCATGCTGGATGCGGCGGTGGATGAATACCAGAAGATCGGCCGGGCCGCGATCATGAGAATCGAACGCCTTGAAACCCTGCTCTGGGGGGCAACCATTTTTATGCTCCTGCTGGAGGTGGTATTCATTTTTTATCCCCTGGAACGGTATATCCGCAAAACCATCGATTCCCTGCAAATAAGTGTCGCCTCATTGACCCGTATCCGCGAGCGCCTGGTGGCGGCACAGAAACTGGCCCGCATCGGGGACTGGGAATTCAGACCGGCAGATGGCAAAGTAACCTGGTCTGATGAGATCTACGACATCTGTGGTGTGGGAAAAAACCAGTTCACTGTGAGTGAAGAAAGCGCGCTGCAGCTGGTTCATCCGGATGACCGGGATGCGGTTGAAACCGCTTTAAAAGGGGTTGTCACCCAGACAAAACCCGCCACCATGGAATACCGGATCATCCGCCCGGACGGACAGGAACGGATGATATTTCAGCAGGCAACCGTGCGGGAATACGACGGCAGGCAGGTGTTGTCCGGCACGGTGCAGGATGTCACAGACCGTAAAAAATCGGAAAACCAGATCAGAAAACTGGCTCTCTATGATGCCCTGACCGGACTGGTCAACCGCCGCCTTCTGGGGGACCGGCTGGGGCAGGCCATTGCCGCATCCCGGCGGAACCAGAAATACGGGGCGGTGCTCATGCTGGATCTGGATCATTTCAAATCATTGAATGATACCAGGGGCCACGATATCGGAGACGCCCTTCTAATCGAGGTGGCAGACAGGCTCAACGCCTGTATAAGGCAGACGGACACCGCAGCCCGGCTGGGAGGAGATGAATTCATCGTACTGCTGGAGTGGCTGGACGGACAGCAGGATGTGAGCACCCAAAGGGCTCTGGAACTGGCTGAAAAAATACGTACTTCCCTCAACCGTCCATTTGTTCTCGGCAATGAAAAACATCTGTGTCATTCCAGTGCCAGCATTGGTGTCATCATTTTCAAAGGGTCCGGCCACACGGGCAGCGAACTGCTCAAGCGGGCTGATGTGGCCATGTACGAGGCCAAGGACCTGGGACGGAACCGGGTCTGCCTGTACAATAAAAAGCGGCAGGCGGTTGTCAACCGCAAGACAGCCATGGCCTATGATTTGAAAAAAGCCCTGGCCAATGATGAGTTGTCCTTGTATTTGCAGCCCCAAGTCCTGGGGTCGAAAAAAATATGCAGTGCTGAAGCGCTGCTGCGCTGGCTGCCCCCTGGAAAAGACCCGGTTTCCCCGGCAGTGTTCATTCCCATTGCCGAAGAAACAGGACTCATTCTGCAGTTGGGGGAATGGGTTCTGGAAAACGCCTGCCGGCACCTGGTCACGCTGTCCCGGTGCCGGCATCTGCCGCCGGATTTTTCCCTGGCGGTGAATATCAGCGCCCGTCAGTTCTCGGATGAACATTTTCTGGAAAAAGTCACCACCATCATCACCGAGAACGGGGTGGCGCCCCGGCAACTGAAATTCGAACTCACCGAAACCTGTCTGCTCCATGATCTGGACAAGTGCCGGGCAACGCTGAAGGCATTACAGGAAAAGGGTATCCATATCGAGCTGGATGACTTTGGCACTGGTTATTCTTCTTTGAACCTGTTGAAAAATCTTCCCATCAACACCTTGAAAATCGATCAGTCCCTTATCAACGGTATCGAGACAGGTGATCAGGGAAAAGCCCTGGTGCGTGCCGCCATTGCCATGGCCGGAGCCATGTCAATGACCGTTGTGGCAGAGGGCGTTGAAACACAGAGACAGGAAGCTTTCCTTCTGAAGGAAGGATGTGACATGATGCAGGGATACCGCTATGCCCGGCCCATGCCGATGACGGATTTCATGACGTATCTGGAAGAAAACACCCGGATACCGTCAAATGATACCAGACCCAATCTGTTTGTTCTCGATGCGTAAAAAGTTGTCAGAAAACCCATGACCGCTTTTTCTGTGTTCAAGACACTTGCATGTCTGGCAAAAGACCGTGTGCCCGGACAGCTGTTTATCCAGATCACCAACCAGTGCAATGCCAGGTGCCCCCAGTGCGGCATGCGGAAAACCGCGGGTATTTCAACGGCCGGACCCCACCCGAATCCTCCCGTCTGGCACTGTTTGCGCCCAAGAGTGGATAACACTGCTCCGTCAGAATCCATGGGTCCTGCAGGATCGCAAATCATGCATAACCGGTTCAACATATTTAATGAATATTATCCGCCTATGGTTGTGCTGTTGAAAGATTCACTGAAGCAAAATTAAAACCGATATTTTTCAAAACAAAAGGAGAGATCGATGAAACTGCGCAGACTGATGCAATCGGCCGGACTGATAATGGCCGCCATTTTATTGATGACCAGCCAGGCGTCCGCTGTGGTGGAAATCCAGTTTTGGCATGCCATGGGCGGTATGCTGGGGGAGCAGACCGAAAAAATTGCCAATGATTTCAATGCCACCCAGACGGAATTTAAGGTGGTGCCGGTGTACAAGGGCAACTATACTGAAACCATGACCGCTGCATTGCGGCTTTCCGGGCCGGTCAGCAGCCCCATATCGTCCAGGTATTCGAGGTGGGGACCGCTACCATGATGGCGGCCGAAGGCGCGGTGTATCCCATCGAAGATGTGATGAACGACCATGGGTTCACCTTGGATAAACAAGGATTTTTACCGGCGGTGATCTCCTATTACCAGACCCCGGAGGGCAAGCTGCTGTTCAGGCCCTTCAACTCCTCCACACCGGTGATGTGGTACAACAAGGATGCCTTTGCCAAAGCCGGCATCACCAAGGTGCCTGAAACCTGGGATGAAGTGGAAACAGCGGCCGAAAAACTGGTGGCAGCAGGCTATGACAGTGGTCTTTCCTTTGGCTGGCAGTCCTGGGTGATGATCGAAAATTTCAGTGCCTGGCACAACCTTGCCATAGGGACCCGGGAAAACGGATTTGCCGGCCTGGACACCCGATTCAAGTTCAACAACCCCGGGGTGAAAAATATGCTGGAGCGCATTGACGGATGGCACCAGAACAAGCTCTTCCAGTACGGGGGGCGCAGGGGAGACAGTCTGCCTCTGTTCATCAATGAGAAATGCGCCATCCAGCAGTTGAACCTCAACACCCCTACCCCCAATTCCAGAGGGGTGCGGTTCGGCAATTTTGTCCAGATCCGGGACATCATCAATGATGAGCTGGAAGCCGTCTGTAACAACAGCAAAACAGCTGCCGCTGCCATGGATGATGCCGTAGAAAAGAGCAACAAACTGCTGGAAAAATTTGAGAAAGCCAACAAATAAACGGTTTAACACTATTTTTGGTGCAGGAAACAGCGGTTTCCTGCACCGGATAAAACAGGTTTTCATGATCAAGCGGGTCCATTTTGCCTCTTCTTTCCTTCCGTATATGCTGGTGCTGCCCCAGGTGCTCATCACGCTGGTTTTTTTATCTGGCCGGCATCCCAGTCCGTGATTCTAATGGCCATTGTCATCGGTTTTCCTTTGTGGATCACCTTTGTGGCGGCCAGCCACGACATGGTCCGCATGGCTCAGGCCCCGCTGCCACTGTGGCCTGGGGACCATTTTTTTGAAAACATGTCCGAGGCGCTGTTTCATGGCGTGGGCAATGCCAGAGAACAGCCCGTGGCCATCATGCAGTTCAACAGCCTGATCATAACCCTGTCCATTGCATTCGGAAAAATTCTGATTTCCTTCTTATCCGTATTTGCCATTGTGTATTTTGATTTTAGGTTCCGGATGTTTTTTTGACTGCAGCCCGTTATCAGATGACGGTTTCGATCCAGTCCATCACTTCCTGCTCATGGGGGTCATTGGCGATCGATCTGGACTGACGGCGGCATTCTTCGGCAAAACCTTTGCGCCGGGTGTCCGGTACCCAAATCTGCAATGGCCTGAGTCCCATAGCACGCAATGCTTCCCGATGCTTTTGTACTCTTTTTGCGACACCCATCTTTGTCCTCCTGATCCTGTTATCCAATATTATTACATGATACTCATGAAAAGTTGAAGTCAAGGGCAATTCATGGACTGCATACCCTTTTTATCAGGCGATGAGGTTCGGGATCCAGGCGTTTCTGACCTATCTGCACAGCGGTCCGGTCATTATTGCTGAATTTTACCCGAAGCGTGTCATCTGATTTTTAATTGTATTTTATTGTTACTGAATGTAATATTTACAGGCTATTGTCAATGGAATAGAACAGGAATGACACATACAACAGACAGGAGTTTGATTTGAAAACATTGATCGTTGCGGCGCATGGCAGCCGTCAGAAAGCCTCTGCTGCCGAGGTTGCGGCCCTGGCCCAAAAACTGGACGACAAGGTCAAAGCAGATGGTTCAAAAGATATTCAGCAGGTGGTGCATGCATTTTTGCAGTTCTGCGAGCCATCGATAGAAACAGTCATCCAGGAGGTGGTGGACAGCGGGGTGGACGAGGTAGTGATCTTTCCATTTTTCATTTCCGCCGGCAGCCATGTGCAGACAGATATTCCACAGGCTGTTGAAAAAGCCCGGCAGCGGTATCCAGACGTGCAGTTTCACATCACCAGGCACCTGGGAATCCTGGATGCCATTGAAGATCTCATTTTAAAAGAGGTGACCGGCTGACATCATGAAGCAACCAACAATTCTGATTGTAAAGACCGGGGATACGTTTGCCGACCTTATCAGTTCATACGGGAATTTTGAAGACTGGATCCGCCATGGCCTGGGCGTGGGGAAGGAGCAGGTCCGGGTGGTCAATGCCCTGGCATTCGAACCGCTGCCTGAACCCGGCACCTTCGACGGGGCCGTGATCGCCGGTTCCCATGCCATGGTCACCCAGAATCTGGACTGGAGCCTTGCGGTGGAGGCGTGGCTTGCCCCGGTGGTGACGGCCGGGGTACCGGTCCTGGGCATCTGTTACGGGCATCAGCTCCTGGCAAAGGCCATGGGCGGCAAGGTGGATTTTCACCCCGGGGGCCTGGAAATCGGTACCACACCCATCACCCTGACCGCCGATGCCCTGTCAGATCCCCTGCTCCAGGGGCTGCCTCCGGTTTTCAACGCCCATACCTGCCATTCCCAGACCGTGCTGACCCTGCCCCCCGGGGCGGTGAATCTGGCGGAAAACTCCCATGAACCCCATCATGCTTTCCGCCTGGGCCACGCTGCCTGGGGGGTGCAGTTTCACCCGGAATATACCCATGCCATCATGGCCGGGTACATCCACAGCATGTCGCCGGTGATCCAGGCCCTGGGTAAGGATCCGGCGCAGGTGCAAAAGCAGGTGACCGATACACCCGAGGCCGGACAGGTGCTGGTGCGGTTTGTCGCTCTGTGCAACAATGGCCACATGGCGCATTGACAATATGAGATGACATATGATGTGGTCCTGGTCATGATGAACTGTATGACCGGTGCCGGTTCATCAGGCTGCCAATGATTATGCCGCCCACAATGGCGATGATGGGGGCCACCAGTGCCAGGCCGGTAAGCCCCATCTGTGATATTTTCCTTGACAATAAGTATCTTCTCGTCCTACTAAACACACGCCATGCAGCAGGCAATGGGTATACAAAAAGGGGATGGTGGTGTGAGAAACCCAAGGACCAAAAAAGATTTTCTGTTCGTCGCCGAACAATTGCGCCAAAATGGCATTATTCAAAGCATTTCCGACTACATGGAGTTTTATGCCCCGCTTTAGAAAAACCAGGAAACACGGTCTGGCTTTTCGCCTGTCCCTGCTCATCCTCACCAGCACCACACTGATCTTCCTGGCTGCTTTTGGATACAACCACTATCATTCGCGGCAGCTTGTTTTGAAGAACGTGCAGGAAGTGGCCATGAACCGGGCCCAATCTGTTGTGCTGCAGATTGAAACCAGGCTGCGCTCTGTAGAGGGGCTTCCCCGGATGGTTTCACGACATCTGGAAAATAAGCTGGTAAAAGAAGATCTGCTGCTTTCCCTGGTCCATGATATGGTGGCAAGCTCTCCGGAAATTTTCGGGGCGTCCGCAGCTTTTGAGCCCCATGCATTCGATCCGGCCCGGCGTTTCTACGCGCCCTATTATTATCATGCAAAAGACGGGGAAGTGTCTTTTGTCCAGCTGGGCAGCGAATCCTACAACTACTTTCTCTGGGACTGGTATATGATTCCCAGGGAGCTCGACCAGCCGGTGTGGAGTGAACCCTACTTCGATGAAGGAGGGGGCGGCATCCTCATGGCTACCTATTCTCATCCGTTTTACGAGATGTCCGGGGAGCTAAGGAGGTTCCGGGGAGTGGTAACAGCCGACATCTCTCTTGATGCGCTGGTTGTCGAGATTGGCAACATTTCCCTGTATAAGACAGGCTATGCATTCTTGATCAGCCGCAACGGCGCTTTTCTGGCCCATCCGGACAAGGAGCGGATCATGCGGGAAAGCATCTTCAGCATGGCGGCTGCAAGCGAGCTGCCGGAATTGCGGACCATCGGGAGAAAAATGGTCCAGGGACAGTCCGGGTTTGCCGCTGTCAACAGCGTGCATGCGGACAGCCGCTCCCTGCTGGCCTACGCGCCGGTTGCACCTGCAGGCTGGTCCGTAGGGGTGATGATCCCGGAGCACGAACTGTTTGCCGATGTAAGGAGCCTCAACCGCATGGTGCTGGTTATCGGGGCTGCAGGGTTTACTTTGCTCCTCCTGGTGGTGGTGGCGATCGCACGGTCCATCACGCGGCCTCTGCACAGCCTGGTCCGCACAACTGCGGAAATTGCCAAAGGAAATCTGGAGGTGGAACTGCCGGTGGTGCGTTCAAATGATGAAGTACAGGTGCTGACCCGTTCAGTGGACGAAATGCGCCTGGCCCTTAAGGAATACATCGCAGACATCACTGAAACCAGCAGGGCAAAGGAACGTATAGAGAGCGAGCTCAAGATCGCGCGTGCCATCCAGATGAACTTTCTTCCCAAGCACTTTCCGCCTTTCCCGGAACAACCGGCATTTGATCTGTTTGCCACATTGGAATCTGCAAGGGAAGTGGGTGGGGACCTGTACGATTTTTTCATGTTCGATGACTGCCATCTTTTCTTCTCAGTGGGCGATGTCTCGGACAAAGGTGTGCCGGCAGCCCTGTTCATGGCGGTGACCAAGACGCTTATGAAAGGCATCGTGGAGCAGGGGATGACCCCGGCAGATGTCCTGGAAAAGGTGAATTTCGAATTGTGTCAGAACAACGAATCGGCAATGTTCGTCACGGTTGCCTGCGGCATACTCGACATTTCTACCGGTGAATTGATCTATTCCAATGCCGGCCATAATCCCCCGGTTTTGCTGCGTTCGAAAGGCGCTCCAAAGATGCTGCCGATGCCGCCGGGCAGGGTCCTGGGAGTACTGGAGGATGATATTTTTATCAACCGCACCATTCAGCTTAGCCCCGGAGACAGGCTGCTGTTCTATACGGACGGGGTGACCGAGGCCATGGATAATGAGCTGAATCTTTTTTCCGAGGACCGGCTTCTGGAAGAAATGGCCGACATGACCCGGGCCGAGCCGAGGCAGATGGTGGAACAGCTTATGGCAGCCGTTCACGCCCATGCAGCAGGTGCGGACCAGTCCGATGACATCACCATGCTGGCCCTGCACTACAAGGGAACATCGGCTTTAGCTAAAAACACCAAATAGATAGCAAAGGAATATAAAATGGAGTGCACAAGTCATAAAGAGAACAAGGCAGTTGTCATAAAGGTAACCGGCCGGCTGGATGCTGTTACGGCCCCGGAATTCGACAAGGCATGCGGTAACTGGATCGACCAGGGCGAAACATGCCTGGTGGTTGACCTCGCCGGGGTAGAATACATCAGCAGCGCTGGGCTGCGCTGCTTTTTAGTCCTGCATAAGCGGCTCAAGGCCGTCGCCGGCACCCTGGATTTGTCCGGGTTGCAGGGCATGGTCCAGGAGGTGTTTGATATCTCCGGCTTTGCAACCCTTTTCCCGGTGCATCCTTCCCTGGAGAAGGCCATTGAAGCCACAGGATGAATCAAGGCTGACATGGTTAAGCCTCCCCGGCAAGATTGAATCCCTGGCACAATTCCGCGATTTTGTCCTGGGGCGTGCCGAAGCCGCGGATCTGTCCGAAACGGTTCAGACAAGGATTGATCTGGTTCTGGAAGAGATACTGATCAATACCTTCAACTATGCTTTTGAAGACGGGCAGGCCGGGACAGTGTCTGTGGGTTGCACTCAGATGCCGGACAAAAAAAGCTTCCTGTTGCGCGTCACCGATTCTGGCCGCCCCTTCGATCCCCTGGGACAGACCTCGCCCGACACCACCCGTGATGTGGGCGACCGTGAAGTGGGCGGACTGGGGATCCACCTGGCCAGGCAGGTGAGCAGCGATATGGTTTACAATCATCAGGACGGTCATAACGTACTGGATATCTATTTCCGGGCATAATTTCCACACGGTAGAATGCTTTTGTCCTGATGAGCGGATCATTTTTTTCACCACACCCGGAACAGAAGATAACGGATATGTCCGGGCGCGTTTTCAAAGGGAAGCCTTGCATTTTATAGATTTTCTTTTGACAAAAAAAGTTAAAAAAAGTATTTGAAGACCAAGTTAAGTATTTTTTACAGGCATAGAGGAAAAATAAATGCTCAGAGGTTTTAGAGCATGGTTGGAAAACGAGGCACATGTAATGAAAATGGATTACGACACCTGTTACCTACGTAATATCGGGCTTTTCACGGAAGAGCAGCAGGCCCGTCTCCGAAAGGCAAAAGTGGTGGTTGCCGGGGTTGGCGGCGTGGGTGGAATCGAGGCACTGACCCTTGCCAAGATGGGTATTGGAGAATTGACGATTTTTGATCCGGGGGTGTTTGATGAGCCGGATATGAACCGCCAGATCGGTGCACTGAGATCCAATATTGGGCGCAATAAGGCAAAGGCCACGGCCGAGCTCTTGAAAGAGGTCAATCCGTTCATGCAGGTCAATGCGCTGGATTATGCACCTGCAAGCGAAATCGAACTGGATGCCTTGATAGAGGGAGCGGATGTGGCGATTGATGCGATTGACTACCTGGGGTTTGACTATAAGGCGACATTTGCGCAGTGTGTGAGGCGGGCGGGACTGTATAACTTCACGGCACCGATCTCGGGACTGGGGAGCGCCCTGATCATTCTCGATCCGCAGGGCATGACGTTGGAGGAACTTTATGATGCGCCCTCCGACTGCACGCTCTGGCCAACCTATAAACTGCCGCTTGACAGGCTGCTGGGGCCGGATCGTTTCGGCAGCCTGGTGCGTGATATGCTGGAAGGGCGGCGGGGATATCTTTCCAACTGTGCAGGGATTGCCATGCTCAATGGCGGCTTGGTGGCGACGGAGATTGCCTTATTGATTTGCGGGATGCGCTCTCCCTCGGAGCTCGTGTGTGCGCCCCAGGCGGTCTATGTGGATTTGCTGCAGCGGAAATTTGAGACGATCGATCTGAAGGCATGAGGGGAAGGGGATATGGGTATCGGTATTGAATGGGTACTGCAATCGCGCTGGAAACCGGTCTTGACCGAATCCGGCTGGAAAGTGCTTTATTACGGAGTGCGTAATCCGCCATATCAGCGCGAGGTCGGATTGCCGGTGTCCGAGACGTTCGCTGCATGGGCGCAGGATCCTGCACAGGCTTCTGATGTTCCGGACGCTTCCGAAATCGAAACACTGGTTTCGAAGGGCGTGCTTGTAAAGCCGGGACGGAGGCGAACGGATGTTACACCTGATACGATGCAGACCTGCGTGCGCTGCGTGAATAATGATTATGTCATTCCCGGACTTGAGTTTGATGACACCGGGGTTTGTGCGCTTTGTCAATGTTATGCCCAGGCCCCCATGCAAGGAGGGCGTTCTGCATTTGCCACGGTCTCTGAAGCAAAATTGCTGAAAATGGCCGAAAAAAACACGCACGCGCGTTTTGATTGCATGGTTTTCTACACAGGAGGGAAGGACTCATCCTATCTGTTGTGGCTGCTGGCCCGGCGCTTGAAGCTGCGGACAATGGCGGCGTTCTGGAATATGCCCTACTGCAGTGAAGCAGCCTATGCGAATATACGTCGTGCCCGCAAGCGGATGCCTGAAGTGGAGTTTGTGGAATGGTCACTTCCGAATGCAATGGTCCGCAAGGCCATGAAAGCCAAATGGCAGGAGCATGGCTGGCCTTGCCTGTGTCCGACCGCGGCCTTCCCTACCTTGTATCCGCTGGCGGCACAACTGCGCATTCCCTATGTCTTTCTCGGCATTGAAGATGTGCAGGCGGCCGTGCTTGATTATGTGGTAACCGATCCGGCGGCACCCGCGCCTTCGCCTGTTTCCGAGCGGGATTATACATTGTCATTTTTAACGAGCAGGACTACGCCGCGTGAATTGACCTCGCCCATGATCTGGCCCGATGAAATGCGTAATTATCATGCGGCTGTATGCCGGGCCTTGCCGGGGCTTTTTGATAACCTGGCCCAGTTGGTGGAGACTGCCAGACGAGATCCGTCAATAGATATACCTCTCATTGGACGACTCAGTACCAATGAAGAATACGGGACCTGGGATCAAGCCCGCCGGGTGATTGAAGAAGAGATGGGATGGCAGGCACCGGCAGGGCAACACGGGTTGCTGCACACAAGCTGCGCCATTGAGACCGTCAAAGATTATCTGCAATTCCAGCGTTTCAAGTCGATGCGGACGGTATTCATGCCCCAGTCGATTATCGAGCTGAGCGCCGCCGTGTTCTTCGGCCTGACAGAACGAGATGATGCGTTACGTTCAGTACAGGAACTTGGCTACTGGAAACCGCCGGCCATGTTGGGGACCTTGATCAAGGATCTGGATGTTTCGCATTCTGATATGGCATGCGAAAGTACCGAACTGCATTACAGTCTTGGTGATTGGAAAGTATCCACCTGATGGGCACAGGGAGAGGCCAGAAGACGGCTGTTTTGTCGGTTCTGCCAAAGCACGTTCCCCTGAATGCGGTTCTGGATTTCTCGGATGCATTTCTTGCGGAACTGGCGTTTAATGAAGCAGAGTGCCGTAAAGTCCGTCTTGCACTTGAAGAAGTGATCGTGTTTGTGATGGAAACTGTTTTCAGCGAAGGCGATGCAGAACCGCTGGAGATCCGATTCGATCCGACCCCTGCGGAAATACAAATCTGCCTGACTGCCAAAGGATTGCCGTTGGATGATCGTGATCTGCCGGTGTACTCTTCCGAGCTGCTGGATACGGATGAGGGGTGGGCAGGATTGAATCTTCATCTGGCAAAGCATGTCTTGGATCGGATCACACTGACCAACCAGGGACCTTCCGGGTTTTTCATTGAAATGGTCAAGTTCCGGGAGTCGGGTCATGTCATGCATACGATGGAGGTCAGCCCTGCTGCTGAAGCCCTGCATGAGACAGTGCACTCCCCCTCGTATGTTATACGTCCGGCCCGGGAAGAAGAGGCTCTTGCAATTTCACGTTGTGCATTTCTGACATATGGTTATTCCTATGAGGATTATATTTATTATCCGGAATCGATTGTTGCCATGAACCGGTCCGGAGACTTGCATTCCCTGGTTGCGGTTGCGACTGACGGGCATGTGATGGGGCATTGTGGCTTGAAGTTCTGTGAGGGACAACGTGATGTTGCCGAGCTGGGGGTTTTGTTTGTCCGTCCGGAATACCGGCGTTATGGCATTGGGGCTGCATTATGGGGTGCTGCGGTTGAAGCTTCAGAATCATTGTCGTTGAAAAGCCTGTTTGCGCGATCCGTCACTGGTCATCGCGCGTCACAGGAACTGGCGCGTTGCCATGGTTTCAGCGACTGTGCACTCTCTCTGGCGCTTTTCCCCCGGAATGTTGACCTGAAGAATATGGGAGGCTTACAGGGCGGAAAGATGAGTGGGATGCGGCAATGGGTCCCGATCAGCAGTCCCCGTGAGAAAGTGACTGCAATTTACCCGCCTGCATGCTATGCAGAGGTCATTGCCGAGCTTTACCGTCGGGCAGGCATTGCAGTTTGTCAAGGAACCGCAGCCTCCGATGATGGGGTGGCAGTTAGCGAGATCCTTTTCCATGTCCAGCGGATTCCGGCGTTGAATGTCGGAATGATTGAGGTGGTATCGCATGGATTTCGGATTTTCGACGTCAAGAAGCGCTTGCGTGCTACGTTGCGGCAGCTTTGCCGGGAAAAGTTTGATACGGTATATCTGACCCTTAACCTCCAACAGGCCGGGGCGGATGCATTGGCCGAGGATGCCGCCGCACAGGGGTTCATCTTTTCCGGGATTGTGCCGGATGCCTTCCCGGGCAGCGACGGACTTGCGATGCAATATCTGAACCTTTCTGAAAATCCGTTTGAACAAATGACGGTCTGGACCGAAACCGCGGAAATGCTGTGCGATGTTATCCGCACCGAATGGGAGCGTATTCAATGAATGTTGTAACTTCACGCATCGAAAGGCTGCTTGATCCAGGATCGTTCAGGCGCATGGATGATATGGCACCGACTATGCACTGGTTCGGAAGAGGGACCGTCAACGGCAGGAATGTTTACGTTTATGCCGGTATTGCCGATTGCGGCAAGGTGGACGTGCATGCCTGCTATCAGAGAAAGATTGACTGGATGGAGGCGGTCCTGGCGGATCCGGCGCCGGTGGTATGGTTGCATGATTACCCACTGCGGGAACCCGGGGGCCGTACACCGATTCCGGCGATGGCGGAGGCATTATTGGCATCCAACAGCACCGGCGTTGGCCGCTCCTTCTGCCTGCATGCACGCCTTTCGGAACAGGCGCCGCAGATCTCGGTCTTGTTCAGCGAGGCGGGGGCGGCACAGACCTTTCCCGTTCGGCTGGCCGATTTTGTGGTGATGCTGCGGGGGACTCATGCCTGGATCGGGCGCCCGGATGCCGTGCGTATCATGCTGGGCAGCACGCCCGATGCAGAAGCGCTGGGCGGAGCCGAGATGCATTGCCGGGTTTCGGGAGCAGGCGATGTGCTGGCCGAGGATGAAATCTCTGCTCTGGCCTGGGTCCGCCAATGCCTTAGCATTTTGCCGCCCAAGAAGGGGGGAGAACTGCCGGTATCCGAGCCTGCTGCTCCTGAGCGGACAGCAAAAGAAATCAATGATGCGATCCCGCAGGATTTGAACCGTCCGTTTGACATGTGGGCGGTCTTGTGCGGCCTGATCGATGGAGAATCCTGGGTCGGCGTACGTGAGTTGATTGCCCCGGAGGTGATGACCGGATTGGCACGGCTTGGCGGAATGCCGGTTGGAATCCTTGCGAACAATCCTTTGCATCGCGGCGGCGTGCTTCATCCTGTGAGTTGCCGGAAACTGACCCGGTTTGTGCGGTTTTGTGATCGCTATCATGTTCCGATGCTGTTCTTGTGCGACAATCCCGGATTAATGGTCGGGGTGGACTGCGAGCAGGACGGGATGCTGGATGCGGCCAGCGAATTATTGCGTAGCCTGGCTGTGGTGGAAACGCCGCGCATTTGCTTCGTGGTTCGGAAGGCCTATACGGTCGGACTATACGCAATGGCCGGGCCGGGGTTTGATCCGTCTGGATTCCTGGCGGCACCAGGGGCATCCATTTCAGTTTTCGGACCGAAGGCCCTGGATCGCTTTGCGTCAGATCGTTCGTTGTCTGACAGTGCTGTCGAAGCGATTCATGAAATGCGAGAGAGCGCCTTGAATCCGCGGCGGTTTGTGGAGAAGGGCTGTCTGGATGCTGTTGTGGAATGGCCGGATGTGCGGGATACGCTCATTGGACGGATTAGCGGATTTTATGGAAAATGAGCATGGCCTTAATCCCTGCTGCACATCCTGCTGCTTTGAGAAAAAATTAACCGATATCGGATTGATGACAGAGGTGATAATCCATCTTCATCAAAAAGTCCTTGGATCGGATCCGGAAGGTCGTTTGCCGTACAAGAGCAGACCGGCCGCCCACACCAGGGCCGACACGAAGAAAATGATCCAGCCCGATCGAAAGAGCATGCCGTGATAGCCGTAACTGTTCAATAGCGGCTGGAGCAGGATCGGCGAGGCTGACAATCCGAGAAATTTGCATGAGGTGAGGATACCCAGTGCGCGGCCCCGCCGATCCGGCAGCACCAGTTGCGTAAGTACCACATTGACGTGTGGCATGGTCAGACCGAAGGCGCCGCCTATCATGACCAGACCTGCCACCAGGACACCGATGCTCTCCGCCAGTGCCAGTGTTACGAAGCCGGCAAGCATCAGGGAGCCGGTAACCAAAAAGAGGTTCCACCATGCCACAATGCCTGACAGCCGAGCATAAATGCGCCCTGCCACTGCTGAACTCAGCGGCAGGACCGCGAGCACCAGGCCAATGTGACTGGCCGATTTCAGATAGTGCTGTTTCAGGAAAAAGGGGAGCTGAGTGGGGATGATATTGAAGGCCAGCATAGCCGTGAAACCGAAGAGACAAAGGAACATCAGGCCCCAGGAGAACGAACCGCTCACCGGAGGTGCGCCGCCATTAATCTGCCTCTGCGGTTCGGGGCAGGCAAGGCCAAAGGGCAGTACCAGAAAACCGGCGATAAAGAGAGTGAAGACAAGCCGCCAGTGCAGATCGGCCAGCCAGCCACTGACAATCAGGGCAATGATGATGCCGATCGAAGCAAACGACGACTGCAGGCCCATCATCTGCCGGCCGCGATCATGATCGAACGCGGCGGCAATCATCGCCGTATTGGCCGCCAGCAAACCTCCCAGGCTCAAGCCGAAAGCGGCACGACCGGCCAGCAGGGTCCAGAAGGGCTGCGGAAACAGGCCGAGGATGCCGAACAGTCCCCAACAGGTCAGCGCCAGGTTCAGTGCTTGTTTTCGGCCGTATCTATCACTGATCCAACCAAATAAGGGGGCGCCGATGGCGCTGAACAATCCGGAAACAGCAACCAGCATTTTCGTCCAGAACTCGATATGCACCACATCATGGTAGGCCAGACGGATGGCCGGCAGTGCCGGTGCCAGCGCAGGACCGCCCATTGACGAGAATAAAGCGGCAGCCAGCAGAACGACAGGAAGCAGGTGCAGCCGTTTGTTGTCGGTCATGTTCGGTAGGCCTCTCACATGTGGCGGGTCTTCCAGCCAAGCTCAAAGGTTTCCGTGTCGGCTCCTACGACTCGTAGATGGCGAAAATGCGGTGACAGCTTGCGGATTTCGCGAAATTCCGATTGCACTTTTTCAAGTTCGCCGGCAAGCTGTTCGGCAACTTCATCGAGGTCTGCCGCCTCCAGGCTATCGCTGTTTTCAAGCGCCACCTCAATCAATGGATTGCCATGATCGTCCTCAACGCCTCGAACCAGAAAACGCCCGTTGAAATAGGTGGAGAGGGCCGGTGCTTCCAGGGCGGCTTTGATTTGCTCAACAGTGATCTTGGATCCATAGAAAAAGACGGCATGATCGATTCGTCCATAGAGTGCCACAAAAGGGGTATCCCAGACAGGCAGCGGCATGCCCGTCTTGCGTACCGTCTCCTCGGCATCGTAGCCGGCTTTCCTGAGCTGTTTCATCAATTCCGCACGTTGGATTAAGCGCACGTGATCGCCGCTGCGGTAACGAATCAAGGGGATGCCCTGTAAGCGGCTGACCACCAGTTCGCCGTCGATGACCTCAAAGTAGCTGTTGCCGGGAACTTGCTGAAAGAGCATCGGAATATCCGACTCACCGAGCACCTGGCTGCACAGGTTGTGACGAACCAAGATCCGCCGGGCGGCGATGGTCAGCGGATTTTCAAAACCGACATTGGCAAAGTCGGTCGAGCCGTAGAGGCACCAGACGCTGTTGAGTCTGTCTTCGTCATGACCGAGCAGGTTCCACATCCGTTCGCGGTATGTCTCGGTGATCCCCTCGCCGCCGACCATTACGTGGATATTGAGCGAGGGCAGGTCCAGGCCGCGCCGGACAGCTTCTTCCAGGACATTTCTGGCAAAGGGCGGATAGCTGAGAAGCAGGGTCCTGCGATAGTTCGGGCTCAGTCGTTCTAATACCTCGATAATATTATCATTTTGCAATCCCGGGGAAACGACGGCCAATCCACGGGTTTCCTGGGCCAGTGTCCGGAAGGCGAAAGAGGTTTGCATGCCTGTTCCCCATGGTCCAAGCGCAAGGCCGACGATGATCAGGGTCGGTTGGTTTTCCGGAGCCACATAATCATGAAACAGGCGTTTCATCCCTTGCGGAAAATTCATTTCGTCCTCATAACGGCGTGGCCAGAAAAACGGTTTCCGAGACGTGCCGGAACTGCGTAACCACAGGTGAGCGCAAGACGGGTCGCCGTCGAGGCACAGGTCGGCGGAGGGATTGGGTAACAGGTAGTCGGTCTTGTTCATCAAAGGCAGGCGTTGAAAATCATCGATGGTCGTAACCTGAGGCAGCGATCCGGTTGTTTCCAAGAGAAACCTGCGATAGGCGGGCACACGCGCAACGGCCTGGTTGAACAACTCGATGGGATCCATGACAGCTCCTTTTGCTTCAATTAGTGCTCGCGGCATCTATGCCAGGAGAACACGTTCCAGTATTCTACCTCATCATCCCTGGGCTTTTCCAAAAGAAAAACATCGGGGATCATAAGGCAAAAAAATGCTATTTGTCAAGAATAGTATGAAAAATTATCAGTAAATAGGGTGTCCCTGGTAATCATGAATCAGTAAATAGTTGTTTGCCGGAAACCCCGATTTTGAAACTTTCCGGGGTCAACCATTATTATGCCTTTGACCGTTCCCAACGAACCGTTTATGTCCCGCAACAACACCAAAAGATCGTCACTGCCGAAACTGGTGGATCATTTTGAAAGCCTGGGTTTTTTTTCTGCCGGTCATTGCAGGGGAGGGGTCAGGTTTTCAGCTTGATGACCTCCCGGTCCGGCTGGTGGGGGAATTCCGACAGGGATGCCCAACGTTTCGGGTCCTGTTTGAATGTGGGTTCGCTCTGGATATATTCGCTGATCAGACGGGCTGTGGCCGTGAGCGCGGACAGATGGGTTCTTTCATAGCCGTGGGAGGCATCCACCCCGAATCCCACCAGAGCGGTCCTCACGTCATGGCCGGCTTCGATGGCGGAAGCGGCATCACTGCGGTAATACCGGAACACATCCTTGCGAAAGTCGACGTTACAACTTTGGCACAGCTCTACCAGTTTTCGGGACAGATGATAGTCAAAGGGGCCGGTCTGGTCCTTCATGGCAATGGTGACGGCATATTCTGATGCATTCTGATCCGGTGCCACCGGTGCCAGGTCGATGACCACCATTTCCGACACATCCGCATATATATCGGCGGATGCGCCGAATCCGATCTCTTCGAATATGGTAAAAATCAAATGGCAGTCCACCGGCAGGATGGTACCGGACCCGGCAAGGGCTTTTGCCACGGTGAGCAAAATGGCAACCCCTGCCTTGTCATCCAGATACCGGGCATTGATGAACCCGTTCTCCGTTATTTCCGGCAAAGCGTCAAAGGCAATGATATCACCGATGTCAAAGCCATTATCCGCCAGGTCCTGTTGGTTGTTACAGATCTCATCCACCCGCAGTTCCACATGGTCCCAGCCCACAGGCAGGCTATCCACTGCATCTCCCCAGGCATGTCCCGAGGCTTTCAGGGGCAGGACAGTCCCCCGCTTGGGGCCGGCCTGGGTGAAGATGGTGACACGTCCCCCTTCGGCAAACCGGCTGGACCAGTTGCCGATGGGGGTGACGGCCAGTTTGCCGTTGTCCTTGAGCTGACTGACCATGGCCCCCAGGGTGTCCAGGTGGACAGTGACCGCCCGGTCCAGGGTGTTCTGCTTTCCGGGCAGGGTGGCCCGGATGGATCCTCTGCGGGTGACCTCGAATTCAATGCCCAGTTTTTCCAGTTCTTTGCCCACATAGTGGACAACCTGATCTGAATACCCTGACGGAGAGGGGATGCTTAACAACTCCTTGAGCTGGTGTATGAGAAAGGTCTCATCAAGGCAGATGGGAGACATGGTATTATTCCTTGTATTTGACAGCGGTTTCAGGGAACAGCAGATCAACGAACCGCTGGGCTGTGGGTCGGGGTTCATGGTTGGCCAGGCCGGGCCGTTCATTGGCCTCGATGATGACATATTCAGATCCTGCAACATCCGGCACCATGAAATCCAGGCCGGTGACCGGAATTTCCAGGCATCGGGCCGCCGCAACAGCCGCCTGGACCAGTTCCGGGTGGAGCTGGTCGGTGACATCATGGATGGTGCCGCCGGTATGCAGGTTGGCAGTTTTTCGCACCACCACCTCTTTGCCTTCGGGCAGGATGGTGTCATAGTCCAGATTGTTTTGCGCCAGCGTCCTTTCGGTTTCTTCATCCATGGGAATACGGCTTTCCCCGCCGGTGGCAGCCATGCGCCGGCGGTTGTATTTTTCCAGAAGTTCTCTGACGGTATGGGTGCCGGTGCCCCTGATCACGGGTGGTTTGCGGACGGCTGCCGCCACCACTTCGTAGTTGATGACAATGATGCGCAGGTCCTGTCCCGGGGCCAGTTCCTCGATGATCACATCCGGACAGGCATCTCTTGCCTTTTTTATGGCGGTTTCCAGCTCTTTTTTTTGGGAAATGTCCACACTGATGCCTTCTCCCTGTTCGCCTCGGGCCGGTTTGACCACCACGGCCCTGTGCTTTTCCATGAACTTTCCGGCGGTGGGAAGATCGGTATACATGATCTGTTCCGGCACCCGGATATTGTGTTTTGCCAGAAGTTTGCGGGTCAGGCGCTTGTCATCACATTTGGTCATGGCAACGGCTGTGGTCAAATCTGACAAAGATTCTCTGCAGGAGATGGTTTTGCTGCCCAGGGTCAGGGTGAACAGCCCGAATGCTTCATCCACAATGTCAATGCGAATACCCCGCTGTTTGGCTTCATCCACAATGAGCTTGGCATAGGGGTTGAGTTTCGGGTATTGCTGGTGGGTGGTGTAGAGGTCCTGGTTGATGGGGTTTTTGCGTTTGATGCAGAACACAGGGATTCGATGGCATCCCAGCTTTTCATACAATGCAATGGCTTTTTTGTTGTCATGCATGACACTGATATCCACAAAAGCCCGGCCCCGGGTAAAATAGTGTTCGCACAGATGCCGCACCAGGCTGACCCCCACACCGGGAAAATCGCTCTGGGGATCCACGGCCAAAGACCACAGACTGGCCCCTTTTTCAGGGTCGTTGAAGGCGGCCACATGATCCACCCCCGTGACCGTGCCGATGACCCGGTCCTGGGCCAGGTCCTTGGCGATCATATAGGTGCGCAGTTTATTGGCCCGCTTGTCCAGGATAAAATCGGGATCCGCACCCTTCATACGGCAGAGGCTGTAGATCCTGTTGATGGCCTCGGCTTCCTGTCTGGTGGACACCCGTTGGATCACAAAGGGATTGCGTGCGCGGTGGTCAATGGTATAGTCATGGGACCAGAGCCGGAATGTATGGGAAGGGTCCAGAAACAGTTTTTCCGGGGCCAGTGACACCACCACATGGGGATCGATGATATACATGGCAATGTCCCGGCTGTCATACCCGTACCGGGTCATGGTTTCCACGATGCGTGCATTGTCTTCAAAGGTGTGGCCAAATACCAGCCGCCCCCATCCCATTTCCACGAACGCATCGGGTGTCATGCCTTTTGTGGCCGGACCTCCCAGCTTTTCCCAGTTTCTCAGGGACTGGCCGAATCCACGTTCCAGCCGGTGATTTGATTTGCCCATGACAAAACTCCTTTAAACGTCAGATATAGCCTAAGTTCAGATATCCTGTTGCTGACACCAGTATTCCAGCAGGGCTGCCTGCCAGAGCTTGGAGCCTTTCAGCGGGGTGATGTGGGATTCCGGATCTGCCAGCAGCCTGTCGATATAGCCCCGGTTGAAGATATTCCGGTCCCTGGCAGCGTCTGTGTTCAAAATATCGGTGACAAAATCCAGGTATTCGCCCTTAAGGTATTTGAGGGCCGGCACGGGAAAATATCCTTTGGGCCGGTCAATGACTTCATTGGGGATGACAGATCTGGCTGCTTCCTTGAGGATATGTTTGCCGCCGCTGCCCACTTTGTGTTCTGCCGGTATTTTTGCCACCAGCTCCACCAGTTCATGGTCCAGAAACGGGACCCTGGCTTCCAGGCTTGCAGCCATGGTCATGTTATCCACCCGCTTCACAGGATCCTCGGTGAGCATTACCATGGTGTCCAGGCGCAGGGTCTTGTCAATGGCGGTGTCTGCACCTTCCATGTCAAAGTGCTCCCGGATAAACTGCGTGCTGTAATCCTCTTTCTGAAAAGCTTCAGTGACCATTTCCAGGTATTCTTCATGGGAACGGTCCCCGAAAACAGACCGGTAGTCCGCCACCGGGTCAGTGCTTTGCATCATGGGGGGATACCAGTGGTACCCGCCGAAGATTTCATCAGCTCCCTGGCCGCTCTGGACCACCTTGACATGCCTGGCCACCTCCCGGCTCAACAGATAGAACCCGATGCAGTCATGGGAGACCATGGGTTCACTCATGGCGGAAACGCAGTCCGGCATGGAGGGCAGCACCTGGTTCGCATCCACCTGGATTTTGTTGTGGTCCGTGGCAAAATGCCGGGCAATGATATCTGAATACAAAAATTCATCCCCCTTTTCATCGCCCACGCTTTCAAAGCCTATGGAAAAGGTTTTCAGATCTTTTTGCCCGGCCTCTGCCAGCAGCCCCACCACAAGGCTGGAGTCCAGACCCCCTGACAAAAGAACACCCACAGGAACATCCGCCACCAGACGCCGTTTAACCGCATCCATCAGGCTTTTGGTTACCAGCTGCTTCCAGTCATCAAAGGTATAGTTTTCTTCTTCTTTGTCACGGAGATACATCGGCTGCCAATAGGTTTTTTTGGTCATGGTACCTTCCTGGGTGACAAAGGCCCAGGTGGCGGGCGGCAGCTTTTCAATACCGCTGATCAGGGTATGGGGGGCGGGCACCACAGAATGAAAGGTCAGATAATAGTGCAGGGCCTGGGAAGAAATCTGTTTTTTTATTTTTCCGGTGGCCAGCAGGGCCGGCAGAGAAGAGGCGAACAGCAGACTGTTATCTTTTTTGTAAAAATAAAACGGCTTGATGCCCAGGCGGTCCCTGGCCATAAAGACCCTGTCTTTATTCTGGTCATATATGGCAAAGGCGAACATGCCGTTGAAGTGCTGTACACAGTCTTCACCCCAGGCATGAAAAGCCTTGAGGATCACCTCGGTGTCTCCGGTGGTGTGAAAGGTGTATCCTTTCTGATAGAGTTCTTCTTTCAATGTTTTGTAATTGTAGATGGCACCGTTGAACACAATGATAAGCCCCAGTTTGGGATCGATGAAGGGCTGGTTGGAGTGGTCACTCAAGTCTATGATCTTGAGGCGTCGGTGGCCCATAAGGGTCCAGATGCCGTGATAAATATCTTCATTATCAGGGCCCCGCCTGGCCATGGCCTGGTTCATCCGGATGACTGAATCTTCGTAAATCGGTTGCCTGTTGAAAAATATTTCTCCGCATATGCCGCACATAAGTTCTCCTGTTGAAATTGAAACGGGTTAAAAATTGGTTTGGGGTTCAGATAGTCCCAAAGATGGTCAAAAGCGTAGGCTGAACAAGAAAATTGCGCATCTAGCTGTCTGTTTCATGACAGCTAATATATAGGATACGCATGAATTTGTCAATGTGGGGTCGCCGGGTTCAAGGGTTGTGCCGGCAGCTGTTTTCCTGTATGGAATAAAAAGCGATTTTGTAAATGAACTGGCAGTCAGAATAAAAGGAAGCCTGGAATGGATATAGTGTATTGCAGCATCTGCGGGGACCGGATGGAAGCCAGAATACCGGATGATGATGACCATGTCCGGCCGGTGTGCTGCCGGTGCGGCCATGTCCATTATGAAAACCCGAAACTGGTGGTGGGGTGTATCCCGGTGCTGGGGGACCGGGTGCTGTTGTGCAAAAGAAACATTGCGCCGCAAAAGGGCAAATGGACCCTGCCCGCCGGGTATCTGGAAAACGGGGAATCGGTCCAGGACGGGGCGATGCGCGAAACCCTGGAGGAAACCCGGTCAGAGGTGGAAATCATCGCACCCTACCGGATGTTCAACCTGGTGTTTGTCCACCAGATCTATTTTATGTTCCGGGCAAAGCTGCTGGATGAAAACTTTGGTCCTACCAAGGAAAGTATGGCGGTGCGTTTATTTCATGAAGCAGATATCCCGTGGGAGGATATCGCTTTTGAGTCGATCCGCCAGACCCTGAAAGATTTTTACCATGACCGCCCAACGCAGGCATATCCTTTTGAAATAAAGGATATCGCACCACAAAAACCGGCATGATCTGTCTTGCCGGACATGAAAAGAATAACCTGAAGATTTTCCTGCCATGCAGGCTTTTACGGGTTTTTTTTCAAAGAATTTCCGCCAGGATTTCGAACCGTTCAAAGGGCGGCATGACGCAGGCACCGGAAAAATATTTTTTTGCAATTTCCAGCATGGTTTTCGCCTGAACCGTGCCGGTATGCACCGGGTCGTCTGATGTTTCCATCTCCCGGCGCAGGGCTTCCGGCACGGCGATGCCGTCTACTTTGTCGTTAAGGAAGCAGGCATGTTTAAAGGACAAAAGCGGCAGAATTCCCATGATTTTGGGCACCGGCAGATGCGCACAGGCATCAGCCAGTGTCCGGGCGGTTTTTTCATCATACACCGGCTGGGTCACGATGAACCGGCACCCGGCTGCCACCTTTTTTTCCAGGCGTTTGATTTCCCCTGCCAGCCCGCTGCGCTCCGGCCGGAAATCCAGCACCCCGCCCGTGGTGAGTCCTGCCTCATTTCCCATGGTGATCAGCTGGTACACATTCAGGTCATTCACCGGGGTACAGGCCCCTTTGTGCCGGGCTGCCGACGGATCTCCTGTGATGGCGATGAGGGTGTCGATGCCCAGGGCACGGGCCCCCCACAGTTCAGCCTGAAGTCCTAAGACATTGTGGTCCCGAACCGTCAGGTGCAAAATGGATGGTTTGCCGGTTTTTTGGGTCAGCAGGTGGCAGAACACCATGGCCGACATCCGCGGTTTTGCCACCGGGTTGGTGGCGACGCTGAATCCGTCAAAAGCCAGAGATGCGATTTGGGCCAGCTTGTCCAGCAGGGCCTGCGGGTCATTGCCGGCAGGAGGCACCACCTCGATGGTGGTTACAAATTTGTTGCTGTCGGAAATAAAAAATGACATGGGATGTCTTTCCTCCGGTCAAAGGGTAACGGACGGTGCCAGTATGCCCTGAATCCGGGGCCGGGTCAAATCAAAACCCTGTTCCCAGGTGAAATCGGCAGCCACCGGGAAATGGTCCGAGGGATATTGGGCATCTTTGTGAAAGGTAAGAACCCTGGGGGTGTCCGGCCGGATATTTCCCCTGTAGAGAATCCAGTCAATGTGGCGGCCGTCGGTTTTTCCGGTAAAGTTGTGAAAGGTGCCGGGTGGGTTCGACGCAAACACCTCCCTGAAACCGTGGGTCTGAAAAACCTGAAACGCAGATGAATCATGGCCGGCATTGAAATCACCGGTGATGACAACCGGCAGTCCCCGGGGGAACCGTTTCAAAAAGGTCATGACCAGGTCTGCGCTCCTGGCCTGGACCGCCGGGGCAAAATCAAAGTGGGTGTTTGCGGCCAGAATGGAGCGGCCCTGCTTTTCAAACCACCCCGCAACGCACTGCCTGGGCCACCGGGACCCGGGCATTTTGGACGGAATATCGGGAAACCGGCTGATGAAATGGTGACGGTGCCCCAGGCAGGTCCAGTCTTTGTGAAAAAAGATCATATTGGACTGCCACCAGGGCAGGTTCCGGTTGTACCGGCCGATATAATCATAATCCGTCAACATATTTTCCAGAAAATCCGCCTGAAAATGGTTCACTTCCTGGAATCCGATGAAATCCATCCGAAGCTGTTTCAGAAACTCTCCGACAACCGCTCTGCGCCTGTCCCAGTGGTTTTCACCGTCCCTGGCAAGGCCGAACCGCATGTTCATGGTCATTACGCTGAAGGATGCAGAATCTGTTTTCATTTGTCACCATGGGTTGCATTACAGTCTGCACAGCATGCGTTATTCCCTGTTTTCTGTCAACCTTTAAGCAGTGGTTTTTTCTGCGTGACCACCACGGTGATATTGTCCGTGCCCCTGGCATCCAGTGCCAGGCGGACAAGGGTATGCACGGCCCTGGCAGGTGTGGGAGAGGCACGGTTGCCAGAAGCGGCTGCTGTGCGGTCTGCCAGCCACTGCCGTGCCGCATCCGGTGTCTGGAACCGCTGGTCCGGATCTTTTTCACAGGCTTTCAGGATGAATTCGCCCAGGTGCCGGGGCAGGTTTTTCACCAGTTTTCCAGGATCCGGCAGGGGGGCTGTGCGGACCTGTTTCATGATCCGGGCCGGGTCGGTTGTGTCATAGGGAAGGTGCCCGGTAACCATGTGAAAGGCGGTAACACCCAAGGAAAACATATCGCTGCGGAAATCAGCAGGCTCGCCGTCAAACAGTTCCGGGGCCAGGTAATTGAAATTTCCCCCCATCAGCAGGGTCATCGGTTCCAGGAGGGCAGGCCAGGCCGAAGTCGATGAGTTTGACCTGATGATTGTCGGAAACCATCACATTGGCCGGGTTGATGTCCCGGTGCACCAGTCCTTTTTCCCCGGCATGAGCCATGGCGGACAGCATCTGTTCCAGATAGGCTGTTGCATGATCCGGCCGGATCTTTTTCTTGTCCGTGATCAGCTGTTCCAGAGATCTGCCGGTCAAATATTCACAGGCAATGAACACGGTTTTATATTTTGAGGTGATGTACAGGTCCGGGTCCTGTTCCGGGATGCGTTGAAAATCACTTTTTCTGACAGCCCAGGCATCCATGTCGGTTTCCGCTTCCACATGAAACCCCATGGGTTCGCCTGTGGCCAAAGACATCATCCCCACGATGTCTCCTTCGCTGCGGTGGCCAACCGGGTGCAGGCCTGTCCGGGTTTCCACAAGTTCAAGGCAGGATCCCTGCTGGATGATGTAAGCGGTCCGGGTCGTTACGCCCTGGGTGATGAACCGGGTGCCCCTGGAAATCTGGACCATTTCCAGGTTGTTGAGGATCGGGGATGCGGAAAACGGGTGGATAAACCGCAAAAACTTGGTGCGGATGTTGGCACTGCTCTCCTGGGCCCGCACCAGTTTGTAAAAATCGCATGCCAGACAGGAGGTCTGTTTTTCGGCAAATGTGCCCTGGACCTGCCCGTGGCACAGGGTCCCGGCCACAGCCCAGCAGAACCGGCCCCCGCAGGTGCCGCTGTTGGTGCCGTCATGGGATATGTCTTTGGCTGCCGGGCAGACCCCCAGCGCCTTTGCATGCCGGCCGTCAGGTTCCCGGCCGCACCGCATATATTCCCAGCAGTTGGTTCTGGCGGCCATGAAACCCTTCTTCACCAGCTGCCCGTTATGTCAGAGAGTTCATCTGCCAGGGCCTGGTGTTTTTCAAGAAACCTGCCGGATTTGTCGAACCGGCGGGCCTGTTCCGCAAACTGGCCTGTGAGGCTGTCGTTTTCTTCTGTGGAAAGAGATTTTTCCGCCATGGGAAAAAAGAGGTGGTCCTCCGTGTGGATATGGCGGTGCAGCAGGGATACATACACGCTAAGATGCTCCAGCACCAGGGTGACGGCCATTTCGTCATTTTTTTCGTACCGTTCCAGGGCGCGTGTGATCTGGGCCATGCACTGTCTGCACCGGTCGTGCTGGTACCGGAGAGCCCCCATGGCTGTGTTCAGTTCCCCCTGTTTTTTGTAGGACAGCAGCCCGAACAATAAAAACTCCTCCTTGAAATGATGAAACCGGTCGGCAAACTCGGAACAGAAGATCCCCGCTTTTTCAAAGAAGATCATTGGTTCCGGAATGCCTGTTTCCAGTGCCTGCCGGGTTTCATCCAGCAGGTCCAGTACCTGTTTGATCAGCACATGTTCTTTTGTCAGTATCCGGGTTACATGCATCACACACCTCCTTTGACAGGCGGTTTGTCCACTTGTTTCAAAAAGGATCTTTCATGTCAGATGAACGGATTGATGTCAGGCCGGTCATCAGCAGGGGTCAGGCCCGCATTATTGCGTTTTCGACACTTGGCCCAATTTTTGGTAAAACACAATAAACCAGGCTTGACCCCGTTCATCTTCGCTGCAGGCCAGTTGCATTATTATATATCACGACCGGGTCTATGGAAAGATTGATTTATGTCAAGGCTTTTCAATGAAACGCCCGGTCCCGGCCACACCATGATCCTGGCGGTTCCATCGGATTTATTTGATCCTGATTGATATATATCAAGGAAATGGGCATGGTCAGTGTATATAATCCCGATATGTGACATTAAATAACAGACAACCATAAAATTCAAAGGCCCTGATATGGATGCCATTACATTGACCTCGGAGTCAAACAATTTTTTACACGCTGTCCAGGAAATGAGCCGGTCGGACTTGAGCCGCTGCTGGCACTGCCTTTGCTGCAGCGGCGGGTGTCCATTTGCAAAGGATATGGATATTCTTCCCAATGTTGTCATCCGCATGGTTCAAATGGGATTGAAAGAAAAAGTGTTGACCAGTTCCGCCATCTGGCTATGCGTGGGCTGCAACACCTGTTCCATGGAATGTCCCAATGCAGTGGATATGGCAGCGATGATGGATGCGCTTCGCCGCATGGCTATTCAGGAAAAGGTGAAAATAGCGGAACCCGCTGTTTTGTCATTTCATCAAAAAGTGATCGATTCCATTTCCCGATATGGCCGGACCCATAAACTGGAAATCATGATGCGGTATAAACTGTCTGAAAAGGATTTTTTTTCGGATATGGATCTGGGTCTGAGAATGCTTTCCAGACGAAAGCTGGATCTCATGCCCTCAAAAGTAAAGAATAAACAACAGATTCAAGGGTTGTTCAAATTAGCGGAAGACTTGTCATGACTTTTTCACACAAAGAACTGAACTACTTTCCGGTCTGTTCAAAAACCTGACCGGCCGGTTGAAGGGATTGAAAATTGCACCCTATTACGGGTGTATGCTGGCACGACCTCCCCGGATGAACAAAATACCGAATCATTACGGCTTGATTGAAAGAACCATGACCTCTCTGGGCGGTGATCCGGTTCAATGGGGCTTTTCCAATACCTGTTGCGGTACGTTTTTGTCAGTCAGTCGGCCTTTGATCGCATCCAATCTGGTGAACCGCATCATGAAAGGGGCGATTCAATCCGGCGCGGAATGTATTGTCACGGCGTGTGTCATGTGTCATCTGAATCTCGAGATTCGATGTGCACCTGAAAATCGAATCCCGGTGTTTCATTTTTCTGAAATTCTGTCTCTGGCCCGTGACGGAAAAGCATCCAAAGAATGGCTGAACCGTCATCTGATCGATCCGACACCAGTATTGAAAACGCGGTGGCAGGTGTGACCTCAGTTTTCCACATCTGGGGTGACATGCATGAGCCTGCTTCTTTATGTCAGTTTGTACTCTTCTCGAAGGGTTTCCGACATAAAACGGGTTAGTTGAAACGCTTTTTCAACGGTTTTTTCCCGATCCTTGTTTACCAGACAGCAGGTGGCCGGAGAGATCAGGCTCTGTGCCAGGATCTGATCCAGCGGTATCCCTTTTTTGTCCAGGGCGTTCCACACGGTTTTGAGCCGGAAAGCCAGCAGGTCCAGATTTTGTGTTTCAAAGGTCTCCATGCCGGTGGGCACGATGCCCCACACCAGGATGCCGCCTTTGTCCAGAAATTTTTTGACGGACCGGGTGCTGGCGGCAAAGATGTCTGCATTGGTATAGATATCCAGGGACAGAATATCCATGTCCAGGCCCAGCAGAAAATCCCAGTCCGGGTTGCCGCACAGATGAATGCCCCGGGGCCGGTCAATGGTTGAAAAGAAAAGATCCAGATCCTGTTTCGCCTTTTGTTCCCCATACCCGGACATGGCGGAAAATACGAACTGCATGCCTGGTTCGTCAATGAACATGAATGCGTTGGGGTTTTTCTGTTTGAGTTTTGTCAGCTGCACATTGATGCGCTGTGCCATAAACTCGAACATGAACGGCCGCACCGTATCATCAAACAGAATGGGCCGCTCATCCTGGTCCAGAACATTGAATCCGAAACTCACCGGGCCTTCCAACTGACCCCGGATGGCCGGACGATCCGACAGATCCAGGTCCAGGAACCGGTGGTACACCGCAGAATAGGTCTCACTGACATCAAAATAATCCGGGTCGTCAAAATGGGCCATGGTTTCTTCAAATTCTGCGATGAACCGGTTCATGGAAAACCGCAGGGTCTTTTTTTCCAGGTCCAGAAGGATCCCGGGGAAATGCTCTGCTGCCTGGACATACATGTCCTCATAATAGTTGAGATGGGGCAGTTGGGGCCAGAACGGGATATCCAGGGTGAGGGCCGCCTTGATTGCCTGGTCCACATCCGTGTGCGGCATCACCGCCATGGCAGTGGTCAGCAGATTACCGGGTATGGGCATGTCATTCTCCTTTTGTTTCTTCAGATGTGATGGTTGCTTTTGCACGTTGTTTTTTCATAGCCTGAACCATTTTTTTCATTTTTTCAACATCAATCTCCGGATCACCGACCACAGGCATGGAAAGTGGTTGCGTGACATGGGCCAGATACGCTTCCACACCCGGCGGCCGGTCAACATCCGGGAGAATTCCTGATTCCAGCTGAAATACGAACCCCCCGAACTGGATACCGATGGCAATGACAATGGCCAAAATATGATCTGACACCATCTCCGGATAGTTAAGAAAGAACCGATAAAAGATCTTTTGCCGGTCATATGTGCAGACTCCTGTTTGTTCAATACGTCTTACAAACAATATTAAAAATGGGTGCCGAAGGCGCTTTGCCCTCTTGTTTCTTGTATCTATTTTCTTTTTTAGCACGGCCGGCCTCTGGTTGAATTGATTCCTGTCAAGTTGAAGATTGCCTGTGTGAATATTAAAGAAGGTAGCTGCCCAGGGATCTGACGTGTCAGGCATCGTGTTCGCCCCGGATGATGCTTCCCTTATCCAGCAGGCAGTCAACACCCATTTGGCAGACGGGTGTGATCTGATTCTACTCACCGGCGGTATGAGCGTGGATCCAGACGATGTCACCAGAAAGGGCAGGCCCTAAGGACCGGATGGCGATTCAGGGACTCTATTTCAGGGGGAAATGGCCTATCTGCGGTTATCCTTTGATGACCGGGAATCTATCGGATTCCAGAACGGTAACGCCAGCATCCAGGGCAGCTGGGCCACCCGGATTGTTGTCTGATATTCTGACAGGCCGATGGTCATGCCCAGATGGCCTTTAGCCGGCTGGGCCCGGTAGGTGCCGCACAGATAATCCCACCACGGCAGGTTGAACCCGTAGTTGCTGTTAGTTTCCCGGGGAATCACCGAGTGATGGACCCGGTGCATGTCAGGGGTGACCACAACCATTCGCATCATGCGGTCCAGAAACGCGGGCAGGCTTACGTTGCCATGGTTGAACATAGCGGTGGCATTGAGTAGTATCTCGAAAAGCAGAACAGCCACAGGCGGGGCACCGATCAGGGCAATCGCCGATATTTTGATGCCCATGGACAAAAAAATTTCAATGGGATGAAACCGCAGTCCCGTGGTGGTATCAAAATCGCGGTCTGCGTGGTGAACCCGGTGGAGCCGCCAGAGGACCGGCAAGGCGTGAAACATCACATGCTGCAGGTAAATGGTCAGGTCCAGTATCATTACCGACAGCAAGATAACCAGCCATCCGGGTAAATCCAGGATATTGAACACACCCCACCCCTGACTGGCGGCAACGCCGGCAAACCCCACCGCAGCCAGGGGAAACAAGGCCCGGAGCAGCAGGGTACTGAGCATCACCATCCCCAGGTTGCTGGCCCAGCGCAGCGGTTTTGATACCACCGGCCGGCGGGTGGGGAAAAGCCTTTCCCAGAGCCCCATAACCCCCAGCATACCAAAGAAAAACCCCGTCCGGATCAACGGTTCCTGCTTGAAAATTATTTCTTCAATCACGGTAATCATCCGTGTTGGCGCTTGCTGCAATACTCCGTAGCGATCCAAGCGATGTCTGTGGAATAAGAATGAGCATGTTGTCCACAGTGATCTGCCCTTTGCTCGTCAAAGTGGCATGCATATCACTCTCCAGTTTTTTGATTTTTATGATCAAAAATAAGGTTTTTCTGCAATATTGTCAACAGGCCTGTCCATTGTGATTTTTAGCGGCAACAATATGTCCAGATCCATTTTAGCCAAAAAACTTTCATTCTTGTTTTTGACAAATATTTGTGTTAAATTTTAAACACTTAACGGGCGCTTAATTGTAAGGAAAAAAATGTCTCCTGCGGTTTTAAGATCTGGACCATGCCGATTTTATTTTGTAAGCCATGATCTGCACAAACCGCCGCATGTCCATATCGACCGGAACTCATATTCAGCCAAATTCTGGCGCAAGCCAGTGGCATTGGCATATAATTTTGGATTTCCGGCCAAAGAGCTGAGAAAATTAGCGGCGCTCACTTCTAAAAATCAAAACAAATTATTGGAGGCGTGGCATGAATACTTTGGAACCTAAGGCTGGAGAACGGGTCAGGGATGTAACCTTTACTGACGATACTTTCAACGTCGATCTTTTTGACGGAAGGACCATAACGGTTCCGCTGACCTGGTATCCACGTCTGCGGCATGCAACATCGGAACAGCGCAATAACTGGAAAATAGCAGGTGCAGGGTTTGGAATTCACTGGCCTGACATAGATGAAGATTTAAATACCACAGGCCTTTTACATGGTGCACCTGCACCAGAAAGCGGATCAAAAGCCGCCTATAATTTTTTATCAAAATCGGCTGGAAATCTGTGACGTCTGGCTGGTGAACACATCGGCAAAATCGGCAGGCCTTTCAAGCATTCCAGAGGTCCTTCCCGGCGTGGCAATTTTTCCGTGGTGCTTCATCTGGATTGACCCCGGTTGCCGTCCGGTATGGTCAATGAACACGCAGAATATCCGGGTGAAGCATGCCGTAGGCATTGAAGCTGTTTGCGACCGTCAACCGGATTGCCAGAAACACGGTGATGGCTGTTCCTGAAAAAATGGCAATCATGATGGCGATCTGATATTTGATGGCGGTAAAGGGATCTGCTCCGGCAAGAATGACGCCTGTCATCATGCCGGGCAGGGACACCAGGCCGATGGTTGCCATGGAGGCGATGGTCGGAGCAAGGGCGGATCGCAGCGCGTCCCGGAAAAAAGGATTCAGCGCTTCTGCCAATGCTGCCCCGTATGCCAGCGACTGATGATACGCTTTTTCATTTGTGTGGATGGAGTGATAAAAATTGTTGAGCCCGATGATATCCGCCCGCAGGCAGTTGCCCAGAATCATTCCGGCCAGAGGGATGACGTACTGGGCCTCAAACCATCCGGGCAGCCTGAGTATGATGCCGGCAAAAAATATCATGGGCAGCATGGTACCGACCAGCAGCGCGATGAACATCGGCAGCAGAAAACGCTTCAGCTTCAGACGGCAGCCTTTGAGAATGGACAGATCCGCTACCAGGATCATTGCAGCCAACCATGCCAGGTTTAAAAAAGGGTTGTTCAGTTGAAACACCACTTGCAGATACAGTCCGACAAACAACAGTTGTACGGTCATTCTCAGTACAGCCACCACTGTTTCCCTGAGCATGTCCACCCGCAGATAGAGCATGGCGGCCAGAGGAAAAATCAGCAGCAGGTATCCGCCGGCCAGGCTAAGCAAACTGATATCAATAATCTGATTCATCGGTTTTTCCCCTTACATCTGCTGGATCTCTTTCATGTCAACGACCCTGGTGGCAAATCCCAGCCAGTCAGAGTCATGCGCCACAGAAAGTACGGTGGTGTTTTGCGCCTGTTTGAAGTAATCGGCCACTGCCTGCTTATTTTTCGTGTCCAGGGCGGAAGAGGCTTCATCGAGCAGCACAAGGGGGCGGTCCAGCAGAATAGCGATGGTCAGAGCAATCCGTTGTTTTTCTCCGCCGGAAAGCCGGTTGATCTGCTTGTCCAGCAACAGTTTCGGTAAATTGAATCTTTCCATGATTTCGGGAAGTCGGGCAAGATTGTCACGCAGACCGGCATTGGCCCGATAGGAGAACGGGGTTTCAATCACTGCTTTGACACTGCCGGTACCCAGGTCCGGTTCCTGGGCTACATAGGCGATGTGGCGCCTTTTCTGCCAGATATTGTAACGGGTGACGGGCTCTCCCAGGATCGTGATGGTTCCGGAATCAGGCATCACAAGGCCCAGTATGCACCTGAGGACCGTGGATTTTCCGGAACCGGACGGACCGGTCAGGGTCACCTTGTCCCCATGAAACACGCTCAAAGACAGGTCTTTCAACACCGGCTGCCCGTCAAAGGACAGATGCAGCCGGTTCAGATCAACAACTGCTTCAGAATTATTTGAAATCATATCTTTTTTTCACGATAGTCATCCGTGCCGGCGCCTGTTGCGATCCCCCGCAGCGCGTCAAGGGATGTGTGTGGAATCAGAATGAGCATGCAGTCTTTCTCGATGACCGTCAATTTCTGTTTCGATTTCAAGTGGAGCCGCTCCCTGACAGGCTTTGGAATGACCACCTGATACTTGCTGGAAATGGTTGTCTGCATAGCACCTCCATTTTGTCTATCGATAAGAAAATTGTAAGAAATACACTGAGGGGAAACCGGCGTTTTGTCAACCTGATTATGAAGATATTTCCAAGGAAATGGACCCCTTGAAATCGAAGGAGCCAGAGCGAACACCCAAATGGCAAAGCTGTTTCAAAAAAAAGACAGATCCACCCGGGCCAGGGAAGACAGTGCCCCGGCAGCCAGACTGGTTTTGATAAATGTTGGGGTCGACGATCACCAAACTGGCTGAGATATTGAATGTCTCAAGAAAAGCAGTTTCAGCAATCGTTAATGGAAAAAAATAATCATTCTTGAAAAAACTTGACAAAAAAAGGCGCCCTTGGCTATTAATGGGTGTACATAGATTTAGGTTTGATTGACGGGATGATCAAGTTGTTTATGAACATTGCATCTAAATAAGGATTTTTCGGGTGACACGGAAAAAAATGCTGTTGATCGCTGCGATGGTTGTCGTGGGAGCCGGTATTCTTCTGGGGGCAGCTGCACCAAAACTGATTGCCTGGTCATCGACCCCTCAGTTTTGTAATTCTTGTCATGTCATGAATGACCAGTATGAAACCTGGTTCAAGACCGGTGTGCACCGGACCATTCAATGTATTGACTGCCATCTGCCCAATGACAATGCCGCCAATCATTTTTTGTGGAAAGGCATCGATGGTACCAGAGACCTGGTGTTCTTCCATACGGGAATTTACGAGGATCCCATCGAGATCACGGATCGTGGCAAAGGATTCATTCAGCAGAATTGTATCCGGTGTCATGAAGGCATTGTTTCCCGGATAGCCACCGACGACCAGGAGTGCTGGTCCTGTCATAGAAGAATTAACCACAAGGCTGCCATTTTCAATGCGGTTGTCAATTGACACCGGCAAGCCGATTTTCCCAAGGAGTTCTGTTGCTATGGTAAGAAACGCTGTAATGATTTTAACGGGCCTGCTGGTGGTGTGCCTGTGGCTGGCAGGATGTGATTCCAAACCGGAAATATATCTGGCGGCCCAGATCGATGAAAATGAATATGATCCTGAAAAATGGGGAGATGCATACCCATTGCACTATGAATCCTGGCTCAAAACCAAAGAGCCGAAACCGGTGGACAAAAGCCGGTACAAAAGGGGATGGGACACGGATGAAGTCGTTTATGACAAACTCAGTGAATTCCCGTTTCTCGGGATTTTATACACGGGCTGGGGATTCGGCATCGAATATAACGAACCCAGAGGCCATTATTATGCGGTTATCGACCAGATCGAGATCGATTCCTCACGGGTCGCTTCCGGCGGAGTATGCCTGGCCTGCAAAACCCCGTTTCACAGGGAAATGACCGAAACCCATGGCCTGGATTATCTGGGAAAGCCTTATCTGGAAGCGCTGGATATGCTGCCCGAAAAGCTGCGGGAACTGGGACCGGCCTGTTATGACTGCCATCTGCCGGATCCAGTGGAGCTGACATTTAAAAAAGCCCATCTGGAAAAAGGGCTGGAAATGATTGGAAAAAAAGATCCCTCCCGGCAGGAACTGCGGATTCTGGCCTGCGCCCAGTGCCATATTACCTATTCCGTGCCCAAAGACAAAAATAACAAGGTGGCCGGTGATGTCACCATGCCCTGGCGGAACGGCACATGGGGGGATATTTCCATTGAAGGCATCATCGATGTGTTGCTGACCGACGAGTTCCGTCTGGAATGGGTCCAGGAGATCACCGGATTCAAGATGCCGTTTATCCGCCATCCGGAATTCGAGCTCTTCTCCCGGGGCAGCGTGCACTTCAAGGCTGGTGTGGCCTGTGCCGACTGCCACATGCCGTTTACCCGGTCTGGCAGTTACAAGATTTCGGACCATGATGTCACCAGTCCGTTGAAAGCGGATCTCAGGGCCTGTGCCCAGTGCCATACCCAGTCCAAAGAATGGCTGACCGATCAGATTTTTCATACCCAGGACCGGACAACCTCCCTGATTCTCAGGGCCGGTTACGGCACCGCCACCTGCGCACGGCTGTTTGAAACCCTGCACCAGGCCCAGGCAAAAGACGCGGCCGTGGACAAGACGGTGTACCAGCGAGCCAAGGACCTTTACATGCAGGCATTTCTGCGCATCGTATTCATCAATGCGGAAAACTCGGTGGGGTTTCATAATGCGGCGGAAGCCGGCCGGGTGCTCGGGGATGCCATTGCCTTTGCCGGCAAGAGCGAAGCCCTGCTGCGGCAGCTGCTGGCGGGCGTGGGCATGGATCCGGGCCTGGAAGTGGTCCTGGACCTGGGAGAGACACTGAACAACCGGGGCCAGGCAAAACTGAATTTCAAACCGGAACAGGAATTTACAGATCCGTTCGGTATCCAGGAACAGCTACTGTCTGAAGAGGCCAAAGGCCTGTAATGGAGAATACTATTTGACACATCTCGGCCAAGGCCCCATAGAATCCGTCTTTATCCCAGGATGCGACCCGGCCGAAAAAATCAGGTGCCCAGGCGGCCAGATGACCGGTCACAAAATTGAGATCGGTTGTTAACACTTCTTTGTCGTCATCACCGGGGGGCTGGCTTACCAGGGTGGACAGGATTGCCAGAAACTCCAGTTCCACGGCAATGTGATCCGGTATTTCCCTGGCTTCAAATCCGTATTCCCGGTACAGGCCTGCAAGCTTCAGGGTGGAGGGCCCCATGAGGGTGCCCTCCAGGTACCAGGAGCCGCAGGGAATGCAGGGCACCTCCGGCAGGTAGTTGATGAACAGCGACACATACCGGTTCTGAAGCAACGTCAGGGAGGTGCAGACAGGCAAAGGGTCTGCCTGCACAAATACCCGGGCCAGATCCCGGTCATCGGGCAGATGATCCGGGTAGGTGAACAACCGGGACAGGGCCATGAGTGTTTTTGTATCCGCCGGAAGCTGAATCATGGTTCTATCCCTCCTTTACCACGGGCAGTTTGTGAACGGCCACCAGGATGAGGGTACACACAAAGGAGAGGACCCCTGCAAAAATCAGGATCTCCACCAGGGTGGGGAAATAGCTGTGATGGGTGACAAAGGTGTCTGCGGGCGGAACATACCGGCCCGAGGCAATGGGGACTGGCCAGTGTACGTTCTGGCTTCCCAAAGGCGCAAGTGTCAGGGGTATCTGGTTGAAGGCGGCCGGCATGAGCAGTATCCGATGAACAAAGATGCCGGCGATCATCAAAAGACACCCACCTATGATGCCGGACACGGTTTTGCGCACATGCCGGTTGAGCAGCAGCACCACCCCCAGCAAAGGTGCCAGTACCTCAAAGGCGTGGGCCAGGCCGTATTCCTGCAGGGTGATAGCCAGGGTCTCTTTGGCATGATCGGTGCCGTACCAGGCATGGATCACAAAATCGTTGTACATGAGAAACAGATGAATGAAAAACGCGGTGGCGATAAATATCGCCATGATGCGATAGGCATTCTGGAATTTTTCAGCCGTGCCGTAACACAGCACTGCCACCAGCATCACTACGGCGGTGCCCGATGCCCGGTACAAAATAGATTTCGTGAAGCGGCTTGATCCAGGCACGGGTCAGAGAATTATAGGACTCATCCTGGAGATATTTAGCCCACCACCCCTGTTCAAATATCAGGGTGCCCTGGCGGCAGCCCGGGTCGATGACGGCCCAGGCCCGGGTTTTGCCCCGGTTGTTGTAAACTTCCACCAGATCGTTTGCAGCGATGTTCCGCTCCGCCGCATCAGCCGGATTCAAAAAAATCTTGGGTTTATGGCCCTGGAGTTCATTGAGCCATACATTGTTGGAATGGGTGGAATGAACCCGGTACAAAGAATTTTTGGTCACAAACCGCAGACGGTATTTGGTCAAGGCGTCTGGATCTTCTTTGTATTCGGTGTCTTCAAAGGTGGGTTTGTACACCGGCAGCTGTTCCCCTTCGGCCAGAAACAGGTCTTCATCCTTGTAGAATTCGATGCGGCCGGTTTTTACAAACCGGGCCGTGGCCGGCAGCGGGGCCGGATAGCTGGGAGGCGGAAACGGCACCCGGTCGTGGACCTGCTCGTAAAACGGCACCTGGCGGTCATCAGGAGCGGTGGAGTGCAGCCGTACCGGCCCCTTTTTCACCATGTCCAGGGTGATGCCGCGGGTTTCCATGCCCCCGGTTTTCAACAGCAGGTCGATGATTTCAAGGGAGGCTTTTGTGTCATCCAGGTCCGGGTATAACAGTGCTTCCCAGTCCGGATTCAGGCGTTTGGCCAGTCCCCGCATGAGTGCCAGACCGGTGCGGGCCTCGAACAACGGGGCGATGGCCGGTTCCTGGAGCTGGAGATAGGGATGCAGAATGGTGGCTGTGAGTTCATAGTTTTCATACCAGGTGGTGGCAGGGAACACCACATCCGACCACATGCAGGTGGTGGTCATGTTGAAATCAAAGGTGGCCACAAACTCGATGTCCCCGGATGCGGACCGGTCTTTGAGGGCATTGGACATGTTGTGCTGGTCAAAGGGATTGCCCCATCCGCCGATCATGGCTTTGATGCCTTTTTCAGGATACCGGGGGCCGCCGCTGTTGAGAAAATGTAGGTAGGGCACCCAGTTGAGCGTTCCTTCTTTGGGAAACCACCATTCACTGACATTAAACCGGATCCGGTACTGGCCGGCATAGGTGGAGATGCCGCCGCCGCTGACACCGATGCTGCCGGTGAGCACCGGCAAAAGAGACAGGGCACGTCCCTTGAGGTCTCCGTGGTACCATTGGTAGTTGGAGGGCCCGTACACAATGTGCAGCGGCGTGCGGGTGGCCGCCTCCACAGCGATGCGTTCAATGGTTTCGGCCGGGGCCCCGGTGATCTGTGCCACGGTTTCTAAAGAATATTCGGTCAGCATCTCCTTCAGAAGGGAAAATACAGTGACCGCCTCCACCGTGGTGTTGTCGGTGAGTTCCACCTTGTAGGATCCGGTGAGGTCGGCATGGGTGGGGGCCAGGGCCGCGTCCGTGTCCAGCTTGATGGACACCCATTCATCAGCCTTGGATGCGGTGGAGCAGAAATCCGGATCGACCACCACCACCTTGCCGGTCTTCTTGGCTTCGATGAGATGGTGCACATCCGGCAGCCGGGTCTGCACCAGGTTGGATCCCAGCACAATGGTGTATCCGGGATTGGGCCATTCCAGGGATTCCAGCTCTTCGGTCTGGACCCCGAAGGTCATGGGCCAGAACATGGGCAGGTCTCCGTTCTGGTCATACCCGTGGTGGATGGTCCATTGGGCCAGACCGGCCAGGCGTACGAACGCACCTTTGTGCACATAGCCTGTTCCGGGCACCTGGATCGTGGTGGCAATGGCTTCGGACCCGTATTTTTTGGTGATTTTTTTTTGACAAAAAGGCTTTGTGAATATATGGTAAGGATATAATCCCATGGGTTACAACAGGTTGATCGTATAGAAAAAATGTGATTTTAGATAGCGGGAGTCAACAATAGGAATCTGGTGATTAAACAATTCAAACATAAGGGATTGAAAAAAATAAAAAAACCCGCACACCCCGGAAGAATCCTGAGAAAACACTACATTGAACCGTTAGGTTTGACTATTACGAAATTGGCTGAGATATTGAATGGTTCAAGAAAAGCGGTTTCAGCGATCGTAAATGAAAAAAAAAGCGTTACCCCAGACATGGCTTTACGTCTTTCAAAAGCATTTGATACCACGCCGGATCTGTGGGCCAATCTGCAAAAAAATCATGTTATGTGGGAAGCTGAAAACAAAGCAACCGGTTGGCAGAATGTGCCAAAAATAGATATGGCACACGCAATATCATAATTGGAAAACGTTAGCATTGCCAACAAAATGATCCCCCTGTATTGTGATCATATGGCGATTCTTCTATTGTGGAAAAAACCTGATCAATCATGAACAATGAAAAATAAGGAGATGGAAAATGCAAGTGATTAAACTCAGTGAAAGCAATGAATTCAAACCGGGGGTCATGAACCGGTTCTTTCTGGTCGAAACATCCGAGCATTTCAAAATCATCAATTTCAATCTGGATGCCGGGGTGGTTTTTCCGGTCCACTCCCATGATCTGGATGGCGAATTATCCATTCAGGTTCTTGAGGGAAAAGGGTGGTTCCTTGGAGAAAATGATACAAAAATACCGGCAGAAGCAGGGGATATTCTGATATCGGAAATCCGGGAACCCCATGGGGTCGAGGCGGATACGAAAATGAGAATCATCGTGACGATTGCGCCGCCGATTTGATGAAAATAAAAAAATCCCTCGTCGCTCGTTTTTTTAAGACAATGTTACGGGCGGATTTTGCGGGCACCCTTTTTGTTAAGGGTGCCCGCGCTTCATGAAACGCGTGGTTTTTTCGGGGTTGTTATGGAAGTTGAGACCCTTGTTCCACTTTGCATTGATTGTCCGGACAAAAAAGGTTCAGCCAGAGACCTTTGGTTTCCTTTGGGACAACGCCGCCGGCCGGCAGGGTTATTTTGTTTTCGTCAAAGGCACAGGATCCGTCCGGGCAGGACACTTCGAGCCATACGCCGGATTTGCCGGCAACGGCCTCGCGCTTTTCTGCAGGCAGGTCTGATATTTCGGTTTCAGGAATGATCCGGGCGTTTTCGATAAACACTTTTAATCGGGTTTCTTTGATATCTTTTTTCATGATTCCTCCTTTTCAGATTGACTTATAGTTTCGTATTGTGGCCGCTTTTGGCCATGAGAATCACTGTGTCTTCAATTATTTTGTACCACACCAACATTTGTATGGATTTGATTCAAGTCAAGTTTTTTTCCGCCATTATATTTCCTGAACCGGGTTCATTCAAAATTGATGGCAAAATATGTTCAGTTTAAGCCCAGCCACGTTCGGTCAGCACCAGAATTCCAGCCGGTTTCCTTCAGGGTCATCAAGATACATCACTTTTGCCCCCCATGGGTGGGTTTCAATGGGGGTAGGAGCCAGGCCGGCACAGCACAGCCAAATCCGGGTCTCTTTCAGGTCACGGACCTGAAACGTGATGAGATGGCCCTGTGCTCCGCTGGAATTTTTGGTGGTTCGGGTGGCATCTGCAATGCTCAGGCAGGTGGTGTCTGTGAGCCGGAATTCTATAAACCAGTCCTGAGCCACTGTCACAGGCAGCTTAAGTCCGGTCTTGTAAAAGGCCACCGTATCCGCCCATTTTTCACAGTATAAAATGGTGTTGACACGGATCACCTGTTCCTGAAATCCCTTGGATTGGGTTCCGGATGCCTGTTTAGGCCCTGTCATGATTTCAGGGTTTCACCAATGGATTTCCCGAAGTTGAAGCAGTTCTCCACCGCCTGGGAATCCGGGTTCCATTTTTCACGCAACCCCTCGTTCAACAGCTCAAATCCAGCCTGCTCCAGTTTTTCGGATATAATTTTCACAGATTCACCGCTCCAGCCGTAGGATCCGAATGCTGCCGCTTTTTTGCCCTTGAACCGCAGGCCGATCACCTCTTCAAACAATCCGGCCAGAGAAGACAAAATGCCCTTGTTTACGGTGGGAGACGCGGCCAGAACCGCTTTGGACTTGAAGATCTCGGTGATGACATCGTTCTTGTCGGACTTGGAGACATTGAACAGCTTGACGGTGATGCTGCTATCAGCTGAAAGGATACCTTTGGCAATGGTTTCCGCCATCTTCCGGGTACTTTCCCACATGGTGTCATAGATAAGCGTAATCTGGTTTTCAACATAGGCATCGGCCCATTTTACATATGTGTCCACAATCTGCATGGGGTCTTTGCGCCAGATCACCCCGTGGCTGGGACAGATCATGTCCACCGGTACGTTCAGGTCCACCACCTCTTTTATTTTCCGGGTGACCTGGGCACTGAAAGGGGCCAGGATATTGGCGTAATATTTAATGGCTTCCTGATACAGTTCTCCTTGATCCACCAGATCATTGTACATCAGCTCCGATGCCAGGTGCTGGCCGAACCCGTCGTTGCTGAACAGGATGTTGTCTTCGGTGAGATAGCAGAACATGCTGTCGGGCCAGTGGAGCATGGGGGCTTCGATGAAGATCAGGTCCCTGGTGCCGATGTTGAGTTTGTCCCCGGTTTTGACCACCTGGAAATTCCAGTCCTGGTGATAATGGCCTTTGAGAAATTTCGCGCCGTTGGCGGTGCAGTAGATGGGGGTGTCGGGAATGTGCCGCATCAGTTCGGGCAGGGCGCCGGAATGATCGGGTTCCGCGTGGTTGGCAATGATATAGTCAATCTGGTCTAAAGGGGTCTCTTTTTTGAGGTTTTCCACAAATTCATGGGAAAACGGGAACCACACCGTATCGATAAGTACGGTTTTTTCATCTTTCACCAGGTAGGCGTTGTAGCTGGATCCCCGGTTTGTGGTGTATTCCTGACCGTGAAAATGCCGAAGCTCCCAGTCGATTTTTCCCACCCAGTGGATATGTTCCTTGATTGCAAAATGCATGGTTTTCTCCTTGTCATTCTATGTAAATATCGGTTAACTGGTTGATCATTTCATGAAATGCCTCATGTTTGCCTTTGCCGATTCTTTCTTGTTCAAGGGTTTCAAAATCCTGGTATAGTTTTTCATCAACGGCTTGTGAAAAACGGCTCTCTCCCATGGGATAGAGGATGTTGTTTTCTTTGTAGATGTGATCGAGCATCAGAGAAATATATTGTTCACATTCCTGGGCAAGTGCCTCAGCCACGGCGGTATCGCCTGACTTGAACCGGTCAAACGCCTGGCTGATGGTTTTGATGTGCCCGCGGCCGGTGGTATGTTCCGCCAGCATGGCCTCGATGGGACCCTGCTCAGGGATGCCGGCCCGGACCATTTCCGGAAAGAGGATGTCTTCTTCTTTTCCGTGGTGGCACTTATCCACAAAAATCTGGAAAAATTCCAGGATGCCTTCAAAATGGTCGGTATTAAGGTGGTTATCTGATTTGAGGGAATCACACATTTTTCTCAAAATGCGAAACACGATCTTTATTCCCTCGTGCTCATTTTTCAACTGTTCAATGGCTTTCATACTGTTCTCCTTTCAGCATAAACGTTCCATCCGGTTACGTCCTGAAACCTTTGCCTGGTTAAAAGTCTTCTATTCCCGATAGGGTCAGTTTCGGAGTCGGCGTGATGTCACACATGGGGGTCTCCAGATAGGGGTTTGGTCATGTCAGACACCGGTAAATATGCATCGCTATTCAAGGCATTCCAGGAGCGGGTAATTTTAATCTGCTTAAAAAAGCTGCGGGCTGATTGCACATGAACCATCTTTCGGCTGTTCCGGATGCTGATCAATGCAAACGAAAGAGAGTCGGCAATCACGGCAGCCCGGAGAAATCATGCCATGAGAATCAGTTTATTCATGCCCCAATGTCTTTATCAATACATCCATTAAAGGCGGTAGGCAAATAAAAGTCAAGGATTGTTTTTTCCGGAAGCCAACTTGGCAAGGGATGTTTCTTCAGAAAAAGAGGCAGGCCAGGAATCACAGCCGGCCAGGCCCATACACACCAGGAGCAGACCACAAAATAATCCTGTCAAAAGATTCATGAATGACATATCCCGGGAAAAAAAAGTAAAAAATCTGATGTGGGCCATGCCGGAAGCATGGCCACATCAGGGGGAGAAAAAATCTGTCAGATCTTAGTTGCCGGCCATCATGGCGGCGACGTCTTCGTCCACATCACCGGTGGGTTTGATGTCAAAGTTTTCCACCAGCACATTGAGCACGGCCGGGGATACAAAGGCCGGCAGCGTGGGTCCGAGACGGATGCCCTTGATCCCTAAGTGCAGCAGGGCCAGCAGCACGGCCACGGCTTTCTGCTCATACCACCCGATGTCAAAGGAGATGGGCAGGTCGTTGATATGGTCTGCACCGAAAACATCCTTGAGTTTCAGGGCGATGACTGCCAGAGAATAAGAGTCGTTGCACTGTCCGGCATCCAGGACCCTGGGGATGCCGCCGATGTCGCCCAGATCCAGTTTGTTGTACCGGTACTTGGCGCAGCCTGCCGTGAGAATCACGGTGTCCTTGGGCAGCTTTTTGGCCACTTCGGTGAAATACTCCCGGTTTTTCATGCGGCCGTCACATCCGGCCATGACAATGAAGCGCTTGATGGCACCGGATTTGACCGCTTCCACCACCTTGTCGGCCAGGGCCAGGACCTGGTTGTGGGCAAATCCGCCCACCAGGGTACCGGTTTCGATCTCCTGGGGGGACTGGCATTTCTTTGCGCATGCGATCACTTCGGCAAAATCCTTGGCTTTGCCGTCTTCACGATCCGGGATATGGGTAAGTTCTGGATAGGACACCACCCCTGTGGTGAAGATGCGGTCCTGGTAGGTGTTTTTCTTCTTGATGGGGATGATGCAGTTGGTGGTCATGAGAATGGCGCCGTTAAAGGTTTCAAAATCCTCGTTCTGGTGCCACCAGGAGCCGCCGTAGTTGCCTTTGAGGTGATCATATTTCTTGAAGGCCGGGTAATAGTTGGCCGGCAGCATCTCACCGTGGGTGTAAACATCCACGCCCGTGCCCTGGGTCTGTTTGAGCAGTTCATCCATGTCCTTGAGGTCATGGCCGGAGATGAGAATGCCGGGGTTGGTGCCCACCCCCAGGTTGACTTCCGTGATTTCCGGGTTGCCGTAAGCGCCGGTATTGGCCTGGTCCAGGGCTGCCATAGTGTTTACTGAGCACTCGCCGGCTTTCAACACCATGCCCACCATTTCGTCCACGGACAGGTCTTCGGTGGTGGAGGCCAGGGCATTCAGAATGAAGTCATAGATTTCATCTTTTTCCACACCCAGAATGGCGGCGTGGTCGGCATATGCGGAGATCCCTTTGAGCCCGATAACGAGCAGTTCTCTCAGGGACCGGACATCCTCGTTTTCCGTGGACAGGACCCCTACTTTTTTGGCTTTTTCCTGATATTCCGCCTCATTGTCTGAGAACCACAGGGCGGAATCGTCCAGGGCGCCGGACACTTTGCCTTCCACCTTATCTTTGAAGGATTTTTTGAATTCCTGGGATTTTTTGATCCACTTGACCAGGTTGTCATCGTTGAAGTTCGTATTGGTGATGGTGGTGAACAGGGCCTTGGTCACAAACCGGCCCGCTTCAGTGGTCAGGTCCACGCCGGCGGCTTTGCCCTGTTTTGCCAGCACGGCAATACCTTTGAGGTTGAAAACCAGAAGGTCCTGGAGATTGGCCGTGGTTTCTTCTTTTCCGCACACGCCTCTGACGGTGCATCCGGTGTTTTTTGCGGTTTCCTGACATTGAAAACAAAACATGGTGTTGCCTCCTTGTTATGTGTTGCGTTTGTGTTGCAGTATTTGTCAGCCGGTCATATGGCATTTCCAGCCGGCTGCCGATCATCTCGATGACAAGATATTACAGATGAACGATCAATTCCTTGATATGGATCAATTTGTAATTGTAATCACAAATAATCTTTTTTTAAATCATTTTTTGACATATCCTGTAACCTGTTTTTGTTGTACCACAAAAGGCAAGAAGTGCACGAAGAATCATGGAATGAATCGTTCAATCCGATTATTTCCACGCTTCGTGGCCTTCGCGTTCTTCGTGGTAAAATGCACTGACATAATTGAATTTTCAACATCTTAACATTATGTATTGTGTCTTCAGTAGTCAAGTGTCGGGCGCTGTAAATTTTGTTACCACCAGAACTCCGGAAATTTTCTTGATCCGGCAATGTTGTTGACAACCAGTGCCACGATCAGCATGATGACTACTCCTGTGAGAACGGGAAACAGGACATATAAAAAGCCCAGGCTGTGAATTTTTTCACTGCCGATCACCGCAATCAGGGCCGTGGCCCCGCCTGGCGGATGCAGGGTTTTGGTGACGTGCATGGCGGCGATCGCCGTGGCCACGGCAAAGGCAGCGGCCAGCCAGGGGGCAGATCCCAGCACCTGCCAGGCAGCCACCCCGATGACCGCGGAGATCACATGTCCCCCCACCAGGTTCCTGGGCTGGGCAAGCGGGCTTCTCACCGCCCCATAGATCAATACGGCCGAAGCCCCGAAAGACCCGATGAGAAACACCAGGTCTCCATCAGGAAAAAAATTGTACTGCAGCAAAGCCACCGGTGTGATCCCCAGAAACGCCCCGAGCCAGGACCACGCAATTTCGGAAAACCCTACACCAGGCGGGCTCTGGCTGCCGCCTTTCATTTTTTTAAAAAATGCCGACACGGTATCACCCCCTTTTTTATAAATTAACACATGGTCTGGATCAGATCGGATCTGGCAACAATTCCTGCCAGCCGTCCAGCTTCATCAATGACCGGGACCCGGTTGATGTTGTGGCGGTCCATGATCTCCGCCACTTCAAACAGCGGCATGGTGCCGGAGATGGTGACGGCAGGGGATGACATGATATCTTTCGCAGTCAGTTTTTTAATATCAGCGGCGATACAGCCCGTTTTTTCCAGGCACTGCAGGATCACATGCATGAACGATGGGGATTCGCCGCCGCCCATTTTTGACAGAAAATCCTTTTCAGAGATGACCCCGGCAATGGTGCGGTCCGGCCGGATCACCGGCATCCCGGATATGTCATGGTCAGCCAGGAGCCGGACCACCTCGACAAGCAGCGCGTTTTCCGGAACCGTTGCCACCTGTCTTGTCATGATCTGCTCCGCTGTGATAGCGTGTTTTAATCGGTGCAGGGCATGGTCGAAGGCCACCCGGTATATTTCCATGAAATCAGACGGGGTGATGTCCAGGTATCCGGGGATTTTTTTCATGGCCACGACAATGTCTTCATCGGAAATGGTCTGTCTGCATTCATTCAACGCACTGAATTTCATGGTTCCTCCCTCAGGTTGTGTGGGTTGTTTCCTGTTTTTTTGGATGGGTGTTTTCATCGGGCCTGCCATCCGGATCAGCAGAGATCTTTTCCACGATGCCCAGATCACCCAGAATCATATACATGCACGGAATGACCAGCAGCACCATGGTGGTGCTGGCCATCAGGCCGAATGAGGTGCTGATGACCAGAGGCACCAGTATCTGGGCCTGGAGGCTTTTTTCAAACAGCAGGGGAAAAAGTCCGGCAATGGTGGTGGTTGAGGTGAGCAGCACAGCCCGGAATCGGTCCTGGCTGGCCCGGGCCGCAGCATCATATATGGATTTTCCCTGTTTTCTGGCATTCTTTAAAAACAGCACCAGTAATATGGAATCATTGACCACAATGCCCCCTAAAGCAATAAATCCCAGCAGGCTGGGCATGGAGATGGGCACTCCCATCAGACCGTGGCCCCAGATCACACCGATGAGGGAAAACGGGATGGCCAGCATCACGATCAAAGGTTCGGTAAAGGTTCTGAACTGAAAACTTAAGAGAATGAAAATCCCGATAAACCCGATCATCATGGATTGGAACATCGATTTCTGGGTGAAGGTGGTTTCTTCAAGTGATCCGGCAATGGTCAATTGGATATCCGGATACCTGTCGGCAAATTCCGGGCGCCAGGTGTTGTTGAACCGGGCCATCAGTTCCTTGGTGTTGGCCAGGCGCGTGTCCACATCCCCTCTCAGGGTCACGGCCCGCATGCTGTTGAACCGGGCGATCCTGGCCCAGTCCCGTTCCATTTCCCATGTCACCACGGCAGGCAAGGGCACCCGGGTGCCGTCCGGGTGTTTCAGATGAAAGTTTTCCAGCTGGTGCAGGCTGTTTTTTTCCATGTCTGCCATTTGGACATCTATTTCATAGGCTTCGGGCCCCTTCTGGATCTCATCTGCGGCAATCCCCTGGAACGCGGCGCGCAGCTGCTGCCCCACCTCGGCAGCATCGAATCCCATGCCGTGGGCTCCGGGTCTGATCTGCATGCGCAGCTCCGGTTTGCCCGGCCGCAGGTCATCAGCCAGGTTCACCACCCCCTCAAATTGGTTGAACCAGGTTTTCAGGTCTGTGACCGCCTGTTTCAGCCGGTCCAGATCCTTGCCCCGCAGGCGGATCTCAATGGGCCGCCCGCCCGGGCCGAATCCGGGTTCGCTCAAGGTCAGGCTGACTACATCCGGCAGGCTCCCGATTTCTTTTCGCCAGGCAGCCAGGTACGCCGCGATTGTGCCGGATCTTTTTTCCGCCGTGAGCAGGTCCACTGTGATGGTGGCAACATGGGGTCCGTTTTCAAAGGCCTCGGCATTGACATTGTATTGGACATAGGCATTTTCCACCAGGTTTCGGCCCTCTGGCTGTGCAGAAGAAAATTGCGTGTTGGTGCGGGCCAGCGCATCAAGGATCCGGGCCACGGTGTTTTCGGTAAAAGACAGCGGGGTTCCCTGGGGCATCAGAAGCTGTGCTGTGACCAGGTTTCCTTCCAGTTCCGGAAACCCCTGGAATTTGATTTTTCCGGATGCCACCATGCCCACAGACAGAATCAAGAGACCAATGACCACCGTCACCACCAGATACCGGAAGGTGAGCAGCACGCGGATGACCCGTCCCAGAATCCGGGTGCGCACCCAGTCAAAAAACCGGTCAAATCCTTTGCGGAACCGGTTGGTTTTATTCGAATCAAATTGGTGCATCGCGTGGTTCATGTGTCTGGGAAGAATCCAGAACGCTTCAATGAGACTTATGGCCAGCACCAGGATCAGCATCATGGGCACCACCTTGAGGACCCGCCCGATCTGGCCCCCTATAAACGCCAGAGGCCCCAGGATGCAGATGGTGGTGATAAACGAGGAGATCACCCCGGCCCCCACCTCTTTGATCCCGTCCACGGTCGCGGCCAGGGATGGTTTGCCGGTCTGGCGGTGGGCCATGATGTTTTCGGCCAGCACAATGGCATCATCCATGAGCAGGCCGATGGCCATGAGCATGCCCACCATGGTGAACATGTTGATGCTCAGCCCCAGGTGGGGAACCAGGATAAACGCCCCGAGAAAGGAAATCGGTAGGCCCATCACCACCCAGAAGGAGATCCGGATGTTGAAGAACAACCACATGAAGGCAAACACCAGCAAAATCCCCTGGATCCCGTTCTTCACCAGCATGTTCAGGCGGTCTGTGAGAATCTGGGTCTGATCCTGGGTGAGGGTCAGGGACACCTGGGGAAAACGGGCCCGCTCTTCAGAGATAAACGCTTTTGCTTTTTGTGCCACCTTGAGGGCATCCTGGGTCTTGGATTTTTCTATGGCCAGAAGGGCTTGGTGCTGCCCATTCATCATGATTTTTTCTTCGGGAAATTCAAACAGATCTGTCACGGTGGCGATATCTTTGAGGCGGATTTCTCCGCCTTCGGGCGTGGCCAGGATCACCAGGTTTTCCAGGGATGCCGCGGTGCGGCGCTGGTCCACAAGCCGCAGCAGGATATCCCTTTCCCGGGTTTCCAGAAGGCCTAACGGGATATCTTTGCTTTTGGCTGCGATCTGTTCCGCCACCCGTGCGGCTGTCAGCCCGGTTTTCCGGAGTGCGGCATCGGACAGTGATATCCGCAGCTGGTGATCGGAAAATCCCTTGATGGTCACCAGGGACACCCCGGCTTCCTGGAGCCGGTCTTTGACATCTTCACAATAGGCTTTGAGGTCCGGCAGGTCCATGGGACCGGACACCAGCACCGACAGCACAGGATCGGTTTTGCCCAGCTCCTGTATCACCGGCGGTTCCACCTCTTTTGGAAAATCATCGATGGCATCGATTCCGGTTTCAATGTCCCGGATAAAGGTCTGTATATCTCCGGCAGCAGCCATTTCAACCACAATGGCAGCCAGACTTTCCCTGGCATCGGCCCGGACCTCTTTGACATAATTGATTCCGTCAATGGCGTTTTCCACCCGCTGGCAGATCACCTCTTCCACCTCCCGGGCCGTGGCCCCGGGGTATGTGATGCGGATTTCCACTTCCGTGGGGGCAAAATCCGGCTGGGTTTCCTTCAGGATATTGGGCAGACTCAGTGCCCCGGCAATGAGAAATACCAGCATCAACAGGTTGGCCCCGGTGGGGTGGCCGGCAAAAAAGCGGATCATGGTGTAATGCCTTTCTCCTGTGCCAGTTGTTCCAGGCGCTGCAGCAAATCATCATCCATGATTGGCTGTACCTTCATGCCGGTAATGGCAAACGCGGGATCCGACACCACCACCATCTCTTTGCCGGACAGGCCGGAAGCGATGACCACAAACTCAGACTGGGCAAAATCCACGGTCACCGGTTTTTTCTCCAGCCGGTTGTCCGGGCCCACCAGGAACACGGAACTGCCGTGGACCGCGGTCCGGGGCAGCACCACCTGTCCGGTGCGGGCCGGGGCGCTCAGTGCCACATGGCAGAACATGCCCGGCATCAGGGGCGGACGTTCGCCCGGAATCGCATCTTCATAGGGCCGGTCCACCACAGCTATCACCTGGATCTCCCGGGTGCCGGCGGCCATCGATTCCCGGAGCCGGTCGATGCGCGCCTCCCAGGTAACAGACCAGTCCGTGTTCTGGAGGGTGACCACCGCTGTGATGCCGGCAAACACCTGTGTGAAAATATCGGTTTCCAGGCCCGGCTGCAGCAGTCCCCTGGTTCTCTCCCCCAGCAGGTTGCGCAGTGTTTCCATGCGGAACCGGGCATTGATCTGGGTGGCCGCGATACCATGGGCCTGGAAAAGCGCCTGCCCTGCCCCCACAAACTGGCCGGGTTCAATGGACACATCTGCCAGCCGGCAGTCAAACGGGGCATGGATCTGTGTTTTTGCAAGGTCGATCTGTGCCTGTTTCAGGCCGGCCTGGTGCAGATCAAGGGCTGCGTGCAGCGCCTTTTTCTGGGAGGGGATCAAGGCCAGGGTATTTTTGCGCTGCTGCAGGGCCTGTTTCTGGGCCAGAAAGCTTTTTTCTTCCCGGTCCACCGCATCCTGGGATACGGCATTGCGCGCCACAATCTGCTGCTTTCTTTCGAGCATTTTTTGAGACAGGGCCAGAGACTGCTGTTCAATGGCAATAATCTGCCGGGTGTTTGCTTCATTCTGGGTAAGTTCTGCGATTTTTGCCCGGGTTTCTGCGATCGTGGCCTCCAGGCGGAATACTGCCAGGCGGTATTCAGTGGGATCGATCCGGACCAGCAGGCTGTCTTTTTTTATCAACTGCCCGGGCTGCAGGTTGGGGTGGGTGGCGGTCACACGGCCCCTGACCTCAGCCACTGCCTCCCATACCTGCACCGGTTCTGCAATCCCGTACCCTTCCGCCCGGGGAACCAGGTCCACCACCGGGGCAGGAATCACCCGCAGGGTCTGGACAGCTTCCTTTATCTGTTTTTGTGACGGGCCTGGTTTGTGGGTCACAAGATAGATGGTCGCAGCCAGGGCTGCAGCCACCGGCATCAGAATCAGCAGGGCCTTTCCCAGTCTGTAAATGATCTTTTTCATAATGCCTCTTTGGGGGTTTGTGCGGCAATGCTTCGTTCATATGCCGGCCAGGCGGTTTTTATATGGGTGGCCATATCAAAGTTTTCTCCTGATACATTCCAGAGAATCGCCGCCGGCATGATCAGACCCAAAAACATTACCGCAGCAGTGGCAGTGGCCACATCCATTCGGATGGAGCCGTCCTGGCGGCCGGATGCAATGATGGTTTCGATCTCTTTCAGATAGGTGAAGATGATCTGTGCCACCCTGGCCCTGCGGCCGGGCTGTCCGTAATACACGGCATCGGAAAACACCATATGGGGGATGGCCCGGTTTTCGCTGAGCATGGCGGTGTGGCGCGTAAAAAGCAGTTTGAGCTGCTGCAGCGGGACCGGGGTTTTTTGCCGGACATGTGCCACATTGTCTTGAAGGCGCTGTCCGATCAGATCCAGCACCGCATCCAGCACCGCATCCTTGCTGCTGAAATGGCGATACAGTGCCGAGGGAACAATACCCACCCGCCGGGCGATCCCGGCAATGCTCAATCCGGTCACCCCGCTGTCATTGATCAGGTCCAGGGCTGCCTGGGTGATCTGTTCCTGGCGCTGACGGGTTTGTATTTTTGGTGCCGACATAGGATACTCCGAAAAGAATTGTGATTCACAATTCACATTTTACGGCAGAAGATGCCTTCTGTCAAGCTTGGCTGTCAGAAAATTATTGACGCGATTTTCGTGTTACACTATTATTGTGTTGTATGTATGGCTTGTTATCCTAGCAGCTATTTTTTGGTGTCACCGATCAAAGGCAGTTCCTTTTCCAGGGTGAAATAGACCAGGAATTTGGGTTCCAGGTTTTCATCGGTGTATCTGCGGCGTTTGATTTTGCCCACCAGCTCGGGATTTTCTTCCTCTCTGACCTTTTTTAAAAACAGGCGCTTTCCCTTGTAACCGGGTCCGTTTTCAATGAAAAGAAACGAGGCATGGGGATTGGATGTCAGGTTGTGGTGGGTGAGTCGGTCCCGCATGATAAAGGCCAGTTTGTCCTCTTCTAGAAAATGGGGACGGGAATAGATGGCGGCATCCACTTTGCCATCGCTGTCTGCGGTGGCCAGAACCCCGGTGCCTTTGGCGTTTTCAAAATAAAATTTCAAAGCTTTCATGATCGCTCCTTTAGTTCGTGTTTGTGCCATATCAACAAGTGCCGTTAATTCAACAATAGTCATGCCGGCTTGAAAGTAAAGGGTTTCATTGGAGACCTGAATATTTGCTATAGTCGTGTGCGCTTCTACAGGGAGCCCCTGGTGGTGTCCTGTGAATGGACCGTCAGAGCCTTAAGGGGGCCTGGTAAAATATGCCAGGATGGTTTTCAACCAGAGGGCGGGTTGCCGCACTTTATTGTTCTTATGCAAACAGGCCCCCGCAAATCTCGGGCCGGGCACAGGACACCACCAGGGTCGGAGCGTGGGACAGAGTGCTGCACAGAGCGATTGAAAACCTGGCATGCTTGTGGCAAATATCCAGTTGGAGACGGTGGCTGAAAATTTCTTCTTCCTTCAGGCTGAGATGCCGTAGAACCCCCAGAGCATGACCATGACCACTGCCATGAAAATGATGGTCATGCCGGTGCCGGCCCGGACATAGTCTTTGACCCGGTATCCCCCGGGCCGCATGATCAGGGCATTGACCTGGTGGGTGGGCAGGATGAAGGTGTTGGAGGCGGCAATGGCCACCAGCATGGCCGCTATCCTGGGATCGGCCTGGCACTGCACCGCCATGTTCATGGCCAAAGGAATCATGAGTACGGTGGCCCCGATATTGGAAACAAACAGGGTAAAGGCGGATGTCAGAGCCCCCACCAGCAGGAACAGGGTGACCGGGGTTAAAAAATCGTGCAGCAGGAGGGTCAGGCCTGAGGCCAGAAATCCGGCAGCCCCGGTTTTTTCAAAGGCAATGCCTAAGGGAATGAGTCCGGCCAGCAGAAATACCGTCATCCAGTCCACACTCTGGTATGCCTGGTCCAGGGTCATCACGCGGGTGAGCACCATGGCGACAGCCCCGGTCAGCAGGGAAATGGACAGCTGGATATTGAATCCAAGGGCCATGACAAGGGCAAGGGCAAGGCAGGCCAGGGCTTTTCCGGCATTTTCCGGATGCAGGATTTCTCCTTTCAGATGTTCGGTAAAGGCCAGCAGCGGTTTTTGCCTGATCAGGTGAAATTTTTCCCATTCTCCGTGGAGAAGAAAGGCATCTCCGGGCTGGATTTTGATTTCAGATATATTTTCCAGAATAACCTGGTTCTGGCGGTACAGGGCCAGGGGATTCACCCGCAGCTTTTTGCGGAAACCGTACTCATGAAAGGTTTTGCCCACCAGTTCAGACCGGGGGGTGACAATGGCTTCGGTGATGCCGGCATGGTCAACGGACAGCACACCGGACAGTTCGTTAAGCCCGGGCCGCATGGTCCACCCCAGGTCTTTTGCCAGATCCTGTGCATGCTCCTCATTGCCTACAATACCCACTACATCATTGGGCTCGATCACATCGGCCCGACCGGGTTCGGTGACCCGGTACCGGCCGCTGCGCTTGGAGATGCAGACTACGGTGGCATGATATTTGGGCCGCAGTTCCAGTTCTTCCAGGCGCCGGGTGTAAAAATCAGCCGGCACTTTCAGCTCAAACACCTTGCTCACTTCCCGGCCATAGGTGCATTCCAGGTCATGATTCAGCAGGGTGCAGGCATCTGCAACAGGGGTGCATTTTGGCAGCACCCAGTGTCCCAGTACGATAAAATAGACCAGGGCCGCCAGCACCAGGGCGATGCCCACCGGGGCAACGGAAAACAGGGAAAAGGGATCAAAGGGTTGACGGGCAACCAGATCCGGGTTGGCGCTCCACCAGGAGCCTGCCAGGTCGTTGAGAAGAATCAGGGGACTGGATCCCACAAGGGTGATGCATCCACCTATGACTGCAGCATATCCCATGGGAATCAGTACCTGGGATATGGGAACATTCAATTGCCGGCACATGCGGTTGACCGCCGGCAGAAACAGGGCCGCAGCCCCGATGTTCTGCATGAAACTGGAAATAAGGGCCACGGTGCCCGCCACCAGGGTCATCATCCGTTTCTGGCTGCTGCCGGACAGTTTTATGATCCATGCTGCCACCTGGTTCATCACCCCGGTTCTGTCCAGGCCGTGCCCGATGATGATCACGGCGATGATGGACACAACCGCATTGGAGCTCAGTCCGCTGATGGCTTCCGCCGGCGTCACCAGTCCTGCCAGGGGCAATCCCACCATGACCAGCAGTCCCACCATGTCCACCCGCACCAGATCGGCTGCGAACATGACAATGACACAGACAAGAAATCCGTAAACCGCAAGCATTTGAGGTGTCAGCCCAGGGGGCAGGGCTGTGAGCAGATCAAAGGGCATCTAATCTTCCATGTCCGTTTCCATGAAATTGAACCAGTATCCGTTGTTGGAGGCAAAATCCAGCTCTATCTGTACCACTTCCACATGGCGCTGCTCGATTTCATAGAATTTTTTCAGGATATCCTGCACAGGACCTTTCCGGGTTTTCTGGATGGCATCATGGTAAAACCGGCTGGTTTCCATTTCCAGGGCCAGGGCGGCATTCAACACCCGTTTCAGGTCTCCCAGAATGTTTTTGGGAATTTTTTTTGCCATTTCCTGGATCTTTTCCAGGTCCCGGGCAGGCAGGGGAATGGCTGTGTCCGGTTTTTTTATGTCCAGTTGTTTATCTTCCCGTAAAATGCCCAGGCTGTGTTCCAGAAAGTTTACATGTCCCTGTTCATCCTCTGCCAATGCCTTGAACAGGGCTTTGCCCTGGTCGTCGTCAATGTTTTCCACAGCAGAGCGGTAGAGGTCCCGGATCTTTTTTTCATACACAAGGGCTGTGCTGAAAATTTCTTCAGAGGTCATTTTTTTCTCCATTTCCTAAGATTCGTTGGGCATGGGTAAATATGGCAAAATTGGTCGGCCTGACAAATCCCACCAGGGTGATGCCCATTTCCCGGGCCAGCAGGATACTCTGGTGGGTGGGGGCACCCCTGGATGCCAGGATGGGGATTTCCAGGCGCCGGGCCTTGTGCAGGATTTCAGATGATATCCGCCCGGTGCAGGCCAGCATGACGTCGGCACAGTCTGTTTTTTCCAGCAGCAGGGTGCCCAGCACCTTGTCCACGGCATTGTGCCGGCCGATATCATCGATAAAGAACTCCGGAAGCCGGCCCCTGATGCTGGCAGCGGCTGAATGCACGCCACCGGTGATCCTGTGCAGGTCGGAACAGCGCTGGAGCCAGCCGATGACCTGGATAATATCTTTGGCATGCACCCGGCATTGGCTGTCAATGGGGTGGCGGGATGAAAGCTCCATCATGGAGGTGTACATCACCCCTTTGCCGCATCCTGATGTATATACCCGCTCCCCCAGCAGATCCGGATCGACGAGTTCTTTGACCTGGATGTCTGCCCGCCATTTTTTTTCGTCCAGAGAAAAAGATGCGATATCATCGGCAGATGATATAAAGCCGGAGGTGAACAAAAAACCGTATGCATAGGCTTTTAAATGGGAGGGGGTGCACATGAGGGTGGCGATTTCCCGGCCGTTGACCTGAAAGGTTAAGGGCACCTCAGCCGCTACATGGGTGCCTTCTTCTGTCAGCTGGTCATTTCTGTAACGGGTGATGGTATAGGGAACCATCTCGGTCAATGGGGTCTCATCATTCATTCCGGGTTCCTTTGGCGCAAGGCCGCTGGTTGTATTCGTCAGGCCGGATAAACAGGATATCCTCATACTGTTTATATCATTGGTTACAGGAATTTTAAAGGCTTGTGCAGATTATTTTACCCTGCTCTTTTGCCGAAAGGCAGCAGAACAGGGCAACAGGGGAAGAAAAAACCGGTAAAGATCAGTATCAGTCCACCGGGCTGCAGCCAGCTGAAGTCCGGGAATCACACTCCATGGTCAAGGCAGGGGCGGGCATCAACTCTTTTTTGCAAAAAGGGCAGAAAGCAGTGGCCACATTGTTATCATCCATTATGGATTCCGGCTTAAATGATATTTCAAAACGGGTTGACCCAGGGTAGCTGCAATGTTCATGGGTACAGATATATTTTGTCTGCATTTTCGTAACACTCCTTGTTTAAAATTTAGCAGAGCATAACACCAATTTGAAAAAAAATCAATTGGTTCTATGAAGATCTTATGGCACAGCCGTGTTAGAACCGTGTCAGGATCCGGACAGAATCCGGTTAATGCTTGAAAAAAAGTGTTGCTCAGCCTTTGACCACAACCAGGGGCCGCATCCTGGCCACCATGCGTGATATGCCGGCCCCATGGACGATACGAACCACATCAGACACATCTTTGTATGCTTCCGGCATCTCTTCAGCCAGGGTAGACCGGCCCGTGAACCGTACAAGGATCCCCTTTTTTTCCAGTTCCTGCCGGATGGATCTGCCTTTGCCTCTTTTTTTTGCGGCTTTGCGGCTCAGCAGGCGGCCGGCGCCATGGCAGGTGGACCCGAAGGTTTCGGCCATGGCGGTATCTGTGCCGCACAGCACATAGGAGGCCCTGCCCATATCCCCGGGGGTGAGAATGGGCTGGCCCACTGCCTGAAATTTTTCCGGGATCCCGGATATTCCCCGTCCCAGAGCGCGGGTGGCACCTTTGCGCACCACGCATACCACCTGTTTTTTGCCGGCAACCATATGGGCCTCTTTTTTGGCGATATTATGACAGACATCATAGAGCAGGTGCATGTGCAGGCTCCGGGGACTGATGGACAGGGTTTCCATAAAAACCTGCCTGACCCGGTGCAGCATGATCTGGCGGTTGGCCCAGGCATAATTGGCAGCACAGGCCATGGCCCTCAGGTATTGCTGGCCTTCGTCGGACTGGATCATGGCACAGGCCAGCTGCCGGTCCGGCAGGTGCAGGCCGGACTTTGTCATTGTTTTTTTCATGGCTGCCAGGTGGTCGTTACACACCTGGTGCCCCAGTCCCCTGGATCCGGAATGCAGCATCACCGTGACCTGGCCCGGGAACAACCCGAAAATCTGTGCAATGCGGGCATCAAAAATCTCATCCACCACCCCGATTTCCAGAAAATGGTTGCCGGATCCCAGGGTTCCCAGCTGGTTTTTTCCCCGTTCCAGAGCCCGGGGGCTCAGCAGATCCGGGTCTGCCTGATCCAGGCACCCGTTTTCTTCGGTATGTGCAATGTCGGAATCCTGACCAAACCCCTGTGCCACCGCCCAGGTGCTCCCTTGTTTCAATACATTTTTCAGGTCTGCTGTGCCCAGGCGGACAGGGCCGGTGGACCCCACCCCGGACGGCACTGCCTGGAAAAGCGCATCTGCCAAAGCAGGCAGGCGGGAGCTGATGTCTTTTTTTGTCAATGCAGTGGTGGCCAGGCGCACCCCGCAGTTGATATCATATCCCACACCCCCCGGGGAGATCACCCCGGTTTTCCAGTTAAAGGCGGCCACACCGCCTATGGGAAATCCATATCCCAGGTGGATGTCCGGCATGGCCATGGCAGCTGTGACAATACCGGGCAGGGTGGCCACATTGGCCACCTGCTGCAGGCTGCCGTCCTGGTGCAGTGCATTGATTCCGGATGCATCAGTATAGATAATGCCCGGCACCCGCATCTTTCCGGTTTTAGGAATCTGCCACCGGTACGGGTCAAGCGGTTCAAGATGCATGGGGGTCTCCTTTGTGTGCCGGATGGTTCAGGCCGGGCGCCTGCGCTGGATGTCGAGTTTGCGCATTCTGGATGCAAAGGTGGACCGGTTGAGGCCCGAGGCTTTGGCAGCCCAGGTAACGTTCCAGTTGTGTTTTTGTAATAGCGCATTCACATAGGCTTTTTCAAGGCCGGACCATGTCATGGCAGACAGATCGGCCGAAAAACCGCTGCTACCGGCATCAGGGTCTGAAAGACCATACCCGTCCCCGGCGATGGCAGCCGGCTTTCTGATATGGTCCGGCAGGTGGACGGCTTCGATGGCATCGTCAGGGGTGGTCACCAGCAGGAAGCGGATCAGGTTTTCCAGCTCCCGGACATTGCCCGGCCATGCATAGGCCACCAGGTGCTGCATGGCGCCCGGGGCCATCTTTTTTTCCGGTGTGCCGGCGGTCAGGGCTTCTTTTTCAAGAAAATGCCGGACCAGCAGGGGGATGTCTTCGCGCCGGCTGCGCAGGGGCGGCAGTTCCACCGGCAAAACAGACAACCGGTAAAACAGATCCTGGCGGAAGCGATTTTCCGCAACCATCTGTTTGATGTCCTTGTTGGTGGCAGCCACGATTCTTACATCAATGTACCGCACCCGGGTTTCTCCCAAGGGTTTTATCTCATTTTTCTGGAGGACCCTGAGCAGGCCGGCCTGTACATTCATGGGCATGTCACCGATCTCATCTAAAAATACCGTGCCTTTGTCAGCTGCCTCAAACAGGCCCGCCTTGTCCCGGGCAGCACCGGTGAAGGCCCCTTTTTTATACCCGAACAATTCACTTTCCAGCAGGGTTTCAGGGATTGCAGAGCAGTTCTGCACCAGGAACGGCATTTTTTTGCGGGGGCTCAATTTATGGATCAGCTCTGCCACCAGTTCCTTTCCTGTGCCGCTTTCTCCTGTGACCAGCACATGAAATTCCGTGCCTGCATAACTTTTGACAAGATCCATGCTCTGTCTGAACTCCCGGCTCTGGCCGATGATAAAAGGATCCTGCCTGATGCGGGACAAAGCGGTTTTCAGGTGCCGGGCCTTGCTTTTTTCCGTGGAAAATAAAATGGCATTGCTCAGGGCAATGGAGCAGATATCCACCAGATTCTGCAAATGGGCCAGGTAATCTTTGTCCAGATTGAGCCGGGTTTTCCCCGGGCTGGTGTCAATGATCTGGACGGCGCCATAGACTTTATTGTCCCGTAAAAACAAAGGAAAACACAGGATCTGGCTGCTTTTTACCGCAAAACTGTTTTCCACCTCCTTGAAATGGCGGCGGTCGCTCCTTGTCTCCGCCACCGTCATCTGTCGGTTCTCCATCACCCATCCCACAATACTGGGCTGGCGGCTGTCCAGAACAACGCCCCGGATATTTTCACTTTCATTGCCGGCTGCCTCGATACAGACATAGGATTTTTTCTGCCTGATCCAGATCGACCCCCGCCGGACATTCTGGATTTCCAGCAGGGAATTGAGAAATTTTTTCTGGAGGGCCCGAGGATCCAGTTCCTTGAAGAGCGCATAATCAGGTGGCTGCATAAAATCTCCTAAGAATAACGATATATAACTATTTAAATCAAATAATAATATTGCATGTTAAATAAAACCATTTCCCGCTGCTGTTTTTTTTAATCATAGAAAATATATCGAATAATATCAATAATATCAAATAATATTTCAGGGTTTGGCATAAATAATGAAATGATCAGGTTTAGACAAACTACCATCACCGGTATGATCCGGCCCAAAGGAGTTGCCATGGAAAAGAAAATGTTGGAAAAAAAAATTCGGATTGACCGCCTTGAAATCGCCAAACTCACCTGTCCGGACTGCAAACGCAAAAAGATGCTGCAGATGTCGGGGCATAAATTTACCAGTAAGCACATCAGGCTTACATACCGCTGTCCCTGCGGATACAGCGGTTACGCTGTCCTGGAAAAACGCGCTGACACCCATCCGGATATCGGTCTGGCAGGCACCTTCATCTGCTCGGACAAAACCCGGCGTTCCGGCAGGATGACCATTAAACGGCTGAACAGCCAGGGGATAACCTTTAAAACCAATATTGAACAGAAAATAGATCCCGGTCTGACCCTGAATCTGGAGTTTGTCCTGGATGATGCCAAACAGTCCATTGTCAAAAAAACAGTGAAAGTGCTGGTGAGAAACGGCAAATACCTCAGTGCCGCATTCACATCCCGGGAACATTATGACAATCTTGGCCCGTACCTGTTCTTTAATAAATTGTATGTTTGACAACATCCCTTCTGAAGGATGGGGATTCTTAGGCACCTTCAATCCTTTGTCAGGAAGGTGGCAGCGGTCAACCGGATAAAGTTGTGGTACATGCAGCTGCCGTGGTTACATCAAAGAATAGGGGTCCACATCTATGGCAATGGTGATATTTTTCAGGCTGCGGATATCCGGATGCTGCAGCATGGCCCGGACCAGGCCGCTGATCCGGTTAAATGACGTACTTTTCACCAGCAGCTGCCACCGGAACCTGGATGAAATTCGCTGAATAGGCGCTTCAATGGGTCCTAAAATATCAACCTGCGGGGCATCTTCAGGCCCGCTGTTCAGCAGGGATGCCAGTATGTCCGCCGTCCGGCGGGCGTGCTGTGCTGTTTTGTCCTTGTCGGTGCCGGAGATTTTCACCTGGATGATGCGTGCAAAAGGAGGGTATTTCAGCGCTTTTCTAAAAGGGATTTCATGGTTGAAAAACTCTATATAATCCTGGCGCCTGGAAGCTTCAATGGTGAAGTGGTCCGGCGTATAGGTCTGCATGACAACCGTTCCCGGCGCATCTCCTCTGCCGGCACGGCCGGCCACCTGGGCCAGCAGCTGAAATGTGCGTTCTCCTGCCCTGAAGTCCGGCAGATTCATAGAAAGATCCGCACAGATCACCCCCACCAGGGTTATACCGGGAAAATCATGTCCTTTGGCCAGCATCTGGGTCCCCACAATGATGTCCACGGTCCGGTTCCGGATGCTTTTCAGCAGCCTGAGGGCACTGCCTTTTTTTGTAGTGGAATCCTGATCCATGCGCGCCAGCCTGGCATCAGGAAACATGGTTTTGAGCATGGTTTCAATCTTTTCAGTGCCGAACCCGAAGTTCTGGATCTTTTTTTTCCCGCAGTCTGGACAGGCCGTGTTTTCCGGCAGACAGAACCCGCATAAATGGCATTTGTAATGGCGTTCCCCCAGATGAAAGGTCATGGTCACATCGCAGTAACGGCAGTGCAAAGGCTTGTCACAGGCTTTGCAGGCCGGAAATGAGGCAAATCCCCGGCGGTTCAGAAAAATCAGTGCCTGGTTTCCCTTCTCCAGACAGGCCCTGATGGCCCTGGCCAGTTCCGGTGTGATGATCCGATCCACCGCTTTGGCTTCCCTGTATTTTCGCAGATCCACCAATGTGATTTTCGGCAGCGGGCTGTTGTTCACCCGGTGATGGAGTGACAGCTGCTGGAAGCGGCCGGACCGGACATTGTGAAAGGTCTGCACCGACGGGGTGGCAGATCCCAGCACCACCGGGCAGTCCGCCATCTTGGCCCGGACCACTGCCAGGTCCCGGGCATTGTACCGGAGCCCTGTCTCCTGTTTATAGGACCCGTCATGCTCCTCATCAACGATGATAATCCCTGGCCTGTCCACCGGTGCAAACACGGCTGACCGGGCACCGATGACAATGGATGCCCGGCCCGTAACGATCCTGCGCCACTGGTCCAGGCGCTCCCCATGGGTGAGCATGGAATGGATCACAGCGATCTTTTCCCCGAATCTGGCCCGGAACCGCCGTTCGGTCTGGGATATCAACGCGATTTCCGGCACCAGCACAATGGCGGACATGCCCCGGGCCACGGCATCGGCTGCCAGGCGCATGTACACCTCCGTCTTGCCGGAGCTTGTGACCCCGGACAGAAGATAGGGCACAAACCCCTTTTCCCGGTTTGTTAGCACAGTGTCCACCACCTGTGCCTGTTCAGATGTCAGCTCAGGCGGGGTGTCCGGCTCCACCGGGTCTCCCAGCGGGTCCCTGAATACCCTGCGCTGGGTGATGGTCACCAGGTTGTCTGCTTCCAGAAATGTGAGCAGTCTGGAGGCTGTGGGCACCCGGCTTTTTAAAGCACTCAGGGAGATCTCTTTTTTTTGTGCCACAATGGACAGGATCTGCAGCCGTTTTTGGGATAATTTTTTGTCCGGGGCCGGTTGGGCAGGGCCCGGGCTGATAAATTTTTCCCGGCGCACGGACGCGGCTTCCTTTTTCAACACCGCAAAAACAGAGACCAGTCCCCGGGTTTCCATTTTCCGGATCACAGAGCGCACCGATACGGTTTTGACAGCCTTGATCACCTGATTGCGGCCAACCCCCTGTTTTTTATCGGCCATTGCAATGATCTTTGCCTCTGTGGGGGTCAGACTGCCGTTATCCCGTGCTTTTTTCCCTTCTTGTGTGGCAAACAGGCAGGCCACATCCCGACGGTCCAGTCCGGCCGGCAAGGCCGCCTTGATGGTATCCCCTAAGGGGTGGATATAATAATGGGATACCCATTTGAAAAAACCGATCGCGTTTTCGAAAAACAATGGGTGATCATCCAGGACATCCAGAATTTTTTTGGCGGTATACCCGCCGCTGTCCTGCCTGCCGGCAAGTATATACCCGGTGACCCTGCGCCGGCCAAAGGGCACCAGAACGCGCATTCCCGGCATACAGCTGTCTGCCAGAAAATCGGGCACTGCATATACAAAGCTCTGGTTCACCGGCAGGGTGACGGCAACATCCATGTAAGGCCACTGGGTCATGGGCCTAATTGTGCACAAAATAGCAATTATTGCAATATCAGAACTAATGGTCTTGACGGAATACCCGTATTCTAATACTTATGACAAAATTTATTTTCCGGACATAAACCAAATAATAAAAGGAGATGCCATGGCCGTTTTTGTGGGGGACCACCCCCTTATCAAACACAAACTGGGACTCATGCGCCAGAAAGATATCAGCACCAAGGATTTCAGGGAATTGTCATCCGAGATTGCCAGGCTGTTGACCTATGAAGCCACCAAAAACCTTGACACGGAAAAAAAAGTGGTGGAGGGCTGGGCCGGTAATGTGGAAATTGAAAAGATAAAAGGCAAAAAGATTACCATCGTTCCCATTCTCAGGGCAGGACTCGGCATGATGGACGGTGTTCTGGACATGATTCCTTCTGCCAGGGTGAGTGTGGTGGGGTTTTACAGGGATGAAAAAACCCTTCTGCCGGTGCAGTATTATGTGAAAACCGCCTCTGCCATGGAAGAGCGCATGGCCCTGATTCTGGACCCCATGCTGGCCACAGGCGGGACCCTCATTGCCACCATTGACCTGCTCAAACAGGCCGGGTGCAAAAAAATCAAAGGGCTGTTCCTGGTGGCGGCCCCGGAAGGCATTGCCAGGCTCAAAGAAAAGCATCCGGATGTGGATGTCTATACCGCCAGTGTTGATGAACGCCTTAATGATATCGGCTATATCCTGCCGGGTCTGGGCGATGCAGGAGACAAAATTTTCGGCACCAAATAATGTCGGGGGTCAGAAGGTAACTTCTGACCCCAAAATTGCAAAACTGAAAGGAAAATAATACCTATGTCTGTATCCGATCCCTCATCCACAGAATATCATTTTCAGGTAAAAGACTGTTTTCTGGGTGCCCAGATGCTGTTTGTGGCATTCGGCGCCCTGGTCCTGGTGCCCCTGCTTACAGGACTGGATCCCAATGTGGCCCTTTTTACAGCAGGTCTGGGTACCATTGTTTTCCAGGTCATCACCCGGGGCAAGGTGCCGGTATTTCTGGCCTCCTCCTTTGCCTTTATCGCACCTATTATATACGGTGTCCAGACCTGGGGTATTCCCGGCACCATGTGCGGCCTGGCTGCCGCAGGAGTGGTGTATATTATTTTAAGCCTGCTGGTGAGATGGCGGGGGGGGGATGCCATCCGGCAGATCCTGCCCCCGGTGGTCACCGGCCCGGTTATCATGGTCATCGGCCTGATCCTGGCCCCGGTGGCCGTGCACATGGCCATGGGCAAAACAGGGGACGGCGCAGCTGTGCTGTTTCCCCAGACCCAGTCCATGATCGTTGGCCTGGCTGCGCTGGCCACCACCATACTGGTGTCCATCCTGGGCAAAGGCATTCTGCGGCTGATCCCCATCCTCTGCGGCATCGGGGTGGGGTATGTACTGGCGTTGTTTTTCGGGTTTGTGGATTTTACCCCGCTCTTTACAGCTGCCTGGTTTTCCGTGCCCAACTTTGTGCTGCCGGAATGGAACCTGTCCGCTGTTTTCTATATCGTACCCATTGCCATTGCCCCGGCCATTGAACATTTCGGGGATGTGGTGGCAGTGTCAGGGGTTACAGGAAAAGATTATCTCAAGGACCCGGGCATCAAAAGCACCATGCTGGGGGACGGTATTGCCACCAGCATCGCCTCTTTTTTAGGAGGACCGCCCAACACCACCTATTCAGAGGTTACAGGGGCTGTGGCCCTGACAAAGGTGTTCAACCCGGCCATCATGACGTGGGCTGCCCTCACAGCCATGCTTCTGGCATTTGTGGGCAAGCTGGGCGCGCTGCTCCAGACCATCCCCACCCCGGTGATGGGCGGTATCATGCTGCTGCTCTTTGGCGCCATCATGGTGGTGGGCCTCAACACCCTGGTAAGATCCGGAGATGACCTCATGGAGGCCAGGAACCTTGCCATTGTCGCACTGATTCTGATTTTCGGCATCGGCGGCATGAGTTTTTCCGCCGGCCAGTTCCAACTCCAGGGCATCGGCCTGGCAGGCATCCTCGGTGTATTCCTTAACCTGGTGCTGCCAAGGAGTGGGGTCAGAAGTTAACATGCGGTTGCATTATGGATGGGTCATCGTTTTTACAGGCACCCTGGTAGTGTTTTCATGCCTGGGTCTGGGGCGGTTTGCCCTGGGTATGCTGCTCCCCTCCATGGGCATTTCCCTGGAACTTTCCTATTCCCAGATGGGGCTGATCAGCACCGGTAATTTTGCCGGGTATATGGCTTCTGTGATTCTTGCCGGGATCGTTGCCAGGGCCATTGGTGCAAAAAAAACCATTGCCGCCGGGCTTTTCCTTGTAGGGATATCCATCCTGCTGGTGAGCCGCTCCGGTGGATTTTTGCAGGTACTTCTCCTGTATGCCCTTACCGGCATGGGATCCGGACTGGCCAATGTACCCATGATGGGCCTGGTCTCCCACTGGTTCAAAAAAGACACCCGGGGCCGGGCCGCCGGCACCATGCTGTCAGGGAACGGGATTGCCATCGTGTTTTCAGGCCTGCTGATACCCTGGATAAATGCGGACCTGGGGCCGGAAGGCTGGCGCACCGGCTGGTTGGTCATCGGCATTGCTTCTGTCTGCATCGCAATGATTGCGGCCCTGCTGCTGAAAAACAGCCCGGAGGAACTGGGCCTGGCCCCCATGGGAAAGCCTGATCCTTCCCAGGTTCATGTTTCTGGTGAAGGCAAAAGCTTTTCCGGTACTGCCCTGCCCGAAAACCGCCACAAATGGACAATGGTGCATCTGGGCTGTATCTATGCCTTTTTCGGGGCCACCTATGTGGTGTATGCCACGTTTATTGTGACATCCCTGGTGGATGAAAGGGGGTTCGGGGAAGGCACTGCAGGAACATTCTGGGCCGTGGTGGGGGCATTGTCCATATTTTCCGGCCCTTTGTTCGGTGGGCTGTCTGACAGGCTGGGGCGCAAAATCACCATCATTGCCGTGTATTTTCTGTTTACCATTTCCTATGCCCTGGCCGCAGCTGCCCATTCAGTGGTGTTCCTGTATGTTTCCATCGGGATTTTCGGCCTGGCGGTGTGGAGCATTCCCACCATCATGTCTGCGGCAGTGGGTGATTATATGGGGCCGCAGAATGCAGTGAGGGCATTCGGGTTCATCACCTTGTTTTTCGGGGCCGGGCAGATTGCCGGCCCGGCCATGGCAGGGTTTCTGGCAGACAGCCTCGGCAGCTTCTCCCCGGCATTTTATCTGTGCGCATTTCTCACCGCCTGCGGCGCCGCCCTGACTTTTTTTCTCAAACCAGGGGTCAGAAGTTAACTTTTTACCTTTTTTGAGATCAGGTTTTAGGGGGCAGCGTGTGATGAATGGGGTCAGGCTTGCGTTATTGTCGTTATTGGAAAGGAAAGAAGCAAAAAAATTCTATACCTGTTATCAATAACGACAATAACGCAAGCCTGACCCCTCCTGAATGCCAAAAAAAGGTAAAAAGTCAACTTCTGCCCCTGAACAATTTGAAAAGGGCCTGGGTGCCGTCATTTTCACAGCCTTCTTTCGCAAGTTTGTGGTAGAGTTTTTTTGCCAGGTCCAGTCCGGGGGTTTCAAGGCCCAGGGATCGGGCGGAATCAGCTGCAATGGTCATGTCCTTGATAAAATGCTTGACATAGAATCCCGGGGCAAAATCCTGGTTAATCATCCTGGGGCCGAGGGTGTTGAGGGACCAGGACCCGGCAGCGCCCTGGCCGATACTTGCCAGCACGGTCTCAGGATTCAGCCCTGCCTGCTTTGCATAGGCCAGGGCCTCGCACACCGCAACCATGCCGGCGGCAATGGCGATCTGGTTGGCCATTTTGGTGTGCTGACCGGATCCTGCCGGACCCTGGTATACAATATTTTGGCCCATGATTTCCAACAGAGGAAGGGCTGCGTTGAAAGCAGTTTCGTCTCCTCCCGCCATGATGGACAAGGTGGCGTTGCGGGCCCCCAGATCACCGCCTGACACCGGGGCATCCAGAACATGGATGCCTTTTTTCTGTCCTTCCTTATAAAGGGTTCTGGCCAGGGCAGGGTCTGATGTGGTCATGTCAATGGCCAGGGTGCCGGCAGCCGCATTTTCCAGAATGCCCGCCGGTCCCAGATAAACCTGTTCCACATCAGCCGGATACCCCACAATGGAAATAATGACATTTGAGCGTTTTGCCAGATCCCCTGCAGATGCTGCCCATACAGCACCTTTTGCCAGCAGGTCCGCCGCTTTTGACCGGGTCCGGGTATATATGCAGAGGTTATAACCTTTTTCCAGGATATGGCAGGCCATGCTGCGGCCCATGACGCCTGAGCCGATGAATCCGATACGCGTTTTTTGGGGTGTAATGGCTGGTGGATTTTTCATGACAAGATTCCTTTGTATTGTAGGATGGTGTTCATATGTGAAGGCAGGCAGGTGTCAGGTGATCCGTATTTCATGGTAGGGTGTCCCGCCTTCGCCGTCCTGGTTTCTCAGAATTTCCTGGATATGACATTTTGCATAGGATTGCTTAAGAATAATGGAGGAGGCTGCCCCGGAAATCTGGGTCCGGGATTCAATTTTTTTGGCTACGGTCACTTTTGGCAGCGGTTTTTCTTTGTTTGAAAAGGCTGTCAGGGCATCTTTTTCCTGGGAAAGTTCCTCTGTGATTGTTGTGTATTCAGCTATCTGTTTCTTGTTTTCGGCAATTTCCCCGGCAATGGTATCCTGGCGGGCAAAGCCTGCAGTAATTTCCGTCTCTGCTTTTTTTGCCTTTTTTTCCAGTTCTTTGGCCGCTTTTGACGCTTTTAAGGCGGCGGACATGTTTCCAGCGGCTTTTAACTGTGATATGCTGTTTTCAACCTCTTTTAATTCCAGTTCTGCCCGGTCCTGGACATAGGCATGCCGGGATATGACAGCATGCAGATCCTGGTCTTCTTTTTCCAGCAGAACGATCCGGGACGTCAGGTCTTCTGTGCTGCGGGCGATGATATCCAGCTTTGCATTGACAGCCGCCACCAGCTGGTTCACCTGTTCATCCACCCCCACTTTGAGAATGGACGGCTGTGTGGCAGGCTTTCCCACAGTGCCGGCGGCAATGCCCAGTTTTGCCGAGATTCTTGAATTGATGATCATGCCGTTTGCGTTGATACAGGCCCTGCTCAGACTGATATGAGAATCGATGATCTCCTTTTGTACAACAAGGTCCCCAAAAGCGGATATTGTTGAATTGTGTACAAATTTTGCCTGCACCGACCCTTTTACCCTGACCAGTTTTGTGTCTACAATGCCGTGGGAGACATTCAGGTCTCCTGTAATATCTATGTGCGCCCCATTGATCTCATTTGCCGTCAGCGAGGCACAGGTGATCTTGAAGCCCGGCTTGACAGTGCCCTCCACAATGACATTGCCTTTAAAATGCACGTCCCCTGTTTCAAATCCAAGATCCCCTTTTATCTGGTATTCCGGGCATACAGCCAAGATCCCCAGGGCATCCAGATGGGGCTGGCCAGATACCGCCGCATACATTTTATCCCCGTCTTCAGACAAGCGTGTGCCGTCACCCGGTAAAAAATCCAGGTCAGCCGGCTCATCCACCATGAGCATCCTGCCGTACACATCAATGCCGGGAATGCCTGGTTCGGGAAAAATTTTTTCCGCCAGAAGGGTATCTTCGTCAACATGGGGGATTTCTCCCCTGTCACTGAAGTCGATGCTGCCGTCTTTTCTGACCTTGCCGGCATGGCGGAACTCTGTGGGAAAATGATACCGGATTTGGGCATCTTTCGGGTATTTGGGCGCTCTTCCCCGGGCGATCAGGACCGGTTCATTTTCCGGTGCAGCCTTGAAAAGAAGGGATGCGATGTCATGATCCGGTAAGATCCCGGTGATGACCATTTTTTTTTCAAGAAATTGTTTGACCAGGGCAGGGGTTAAATCCCGGGGGTCTGTTTTTTTTATCTGCAGGAAGGCTTGTGTATTGTTATCCGACAGGGTCAGTGAAAAAAAATCTTCAAGCGTGTCCTGTCTGGGCGGTTGTTCCATCTGCTTAAAAAGCGCAAACACCCGGGGCATGAGCGTGTCAACAATATCCTGGTAGTCGGTTGTGGCAGGGGGCAAAAAGCCTTGTGTGTGCGGGCTGTCCGGCGGCTGGGCTGTGGGGGCGGAAAAAGCAGCGTTTTCAAGTATTTTTTTTATTTCATTCTGCATGGCCAGAAACAGGGTGGAAAAGCTTTTGGGAGAAAAAGCGATGTTCCATTTGTCCAGGATATCTTTGAACAGCACAGGCCTGGGTGCAAAAACAGACCGGGCCCTGGACTCAAGAATCCGGATCTCTTTGTTTTTGCTTTCAATCTGGCCGGCATACTGGGCCTGTTTTTTTTTCAATCTGCCGGCAAGCTGAAACAGCTGCTTGTTCTGCCGCTTGGTGAGCTGCAAAAGATTTTCTTTTTTCTGGATGGCTTCATATTGCGCGCAGCAGTGGTTTACCTGACTCAACACATCCGGTTCCTGGAGGGGCAGGGTCAGGCAGGCATTGATTTTTGCAACATTAATGGCATTGACAAGGGTTTGCAGTTCAGATGTTTCTGCAATCAGTATCCGCTGGGTATCCGGTGCAATCTGTCTGGCCTGCTTAAGAATGTCGTCCCCTTTCATCTTCGGCATTGCATAACTTGAGATGACAAGGGTATACGCTGGGGATTTTTTCAGTTCAGCAAGGGCCTCTGCAGCAGCAGGGAAACTGTTCACTGTAAATCCGTTTTCCGTTAAAAGACTGTGGATTCTGCTGCGTAAAGCAGCGGCTGATTCAATCACCAGAATTTTATGATGTTTTCTCTGTGAAATGGTTCTTCCTTCAGCAGCCGGGGTCGGAATTTTCAGGCATTTCAAATCCGTTCCGGGTGGCAATGTCCATAAATTGTTTGTACAGCTCTGAAACCATGGCAGAATGCAGTGCATGCAAGCGGGGCTGGTCAAGCAGCTGTCTTTTTTGCAGAAAACGCTGTATTTCCTGCATATGGTCCCTGCTGTCAAATTCCTTTTCAAGCCGGGCGGTTAGTTCGGCAATCTGCTCATTCTTATTGAGGATGGCTTTCTGATGCCGGTCGGTATCTTTTTTCAGGGCCACATTCAGTTTGTAAAGCACGGCGTTCTGTTCTTTGGCAAGGGTGAACAGCCGGTGGTTCTCCATAATGACTGCATGCTGTTCAAGACCGTTTCTGATGGCTTCAGAAAGGGTTTTTGTATCCCATGGTTTGGAAATATACCTGTGGATAGCACCTTTGTTCAATGCGTCGGTTACGGCCTCCATGTCTGTATACCCGGTGATGAGAAACCGGATGGTATCGGGTGTGATCTCTTTGGCTTTTTCCAGAAGATCTGATCCTTTCATTTCCGGCATCTGCTGGTCGGAAATGATCAGAGAAAAAGGGGTGTCAGCGGCGGTGATTTTTTCAAGGGCCCGGCTGCCTGAGGGCACATAGACAGATTGCGCACCGACCTGTTTTATCAGATGCCCAAGGGCTTTGCCGACCATCTGGTCGTCATCGACAATTAAGACTGTATGATCAGATATTTTGTGCATGCAGTTTTCTAAAAAAGGGTAATTTCATTGCTGAAAAGCAGCATTCTTTTATGAATAAAAATTGCATTCACATACAATACCACCTATTATATATGAATTGAATGGTAAATTTATAAATTAAACAAAATCACAGGGGTGATGGGGTCAGAAGTTAACTTTTTTACCTTTTTTTCAGGGACCGGCAGAATCATGGGGTTGCGGCGCATCCTTTTCATTGCCTTTTTTATGGCCTTTATATTTGCTGTATCGTGCACTGCTGCCAGTGATGCCAGGGCTGCGGCAGAACCTGCAGTCCGGTCTGCAGCAGAGATTGGTTATCCGCCGTTTTCCATTGTGGATGAACACGGGTCTGCCACCGGGTTTTCCGTTGAACTGCTGCATGCTGCACTGGCTGCCATGGGCCGGGAGGTCACATTCAAAACCGGGCCATGGGAACAGGTGAAAACCTGGCTTGCCCAGGGGGAGATCCAGGCCCTGCCCCTGGTGGGCCGCACACCGGAGCGGGAAGCTTTGTTCGATTTCACCTTTCCCTATATGTCCCTGCACGGGGCCATTGTTGTGCGCAAAGGAACCACTGGTATAACAGGGTTAAAGGACCTGAAGGGAAAACAGGTCGCGGTGATGAAAGGGGACAATGCCGAAGAGTTTCTGCGCAGAAAAGACCGGGGCATTGCCATTGTTACCCGGCCCACCTTTGATATCGCCCTGCAGGAACTGGCCGAAGGCAGATATGATGCGGTTTTTACCCAGCGGCTGGTGGCCCTGCGTCTGATCCAGGAAAATGGTATCACCGGCCTGGAGGTGACCCGGCATCCTGTTACGGATTTTCGTCAGGATTTTTGTTTTGCGGTCACGGAAGGGGATAAAGATACCCTGGCCCTTCTCAACGAAGGGCTGGCACTGGTCATGGCCGACGGTACCTTCCGCCGGCTGCATGCCAGATGGTTTGCAGCCCTGCAGCTGCCCCTGGACCGCCCGGTCATTATCGGCGGAGACCACAATTACCCCCCGTTTGAATTTCTGGATGAAAACGGACATCCCGCCGGGTATACCGTGGAACTGACACAGGCCATTGCCAGGGAAATGCACATGGATATCCAGATCCGTTTAGCGCCCTGGGCTGAAATTGTTAACAGCCTGAAAACAGAAGAGATCGATGCAGTTCAGGGCATGTTTTATTCTGTCGACCGGGACCGGATTCTGGATTTTTCATCCCCCCACCTGGTTTCTTATTATGCAAGTGTTGTGCAGAAGGGAGATGATCCCCCTCCGGAGACGATTGCCGGTCTTGCCGGAAAACGGCTGGTGGTTCAGGACGGGGATGTGATCCTGGATTTTTTAGCAAAAGAAAATCTCATTGACCAGGTGACCATTCTGGAAAACCAGGAGGCAGTGCTGCAGGCGGTGTCTGACGGGCAGTATGACTGTGCCCTTGTACCCCGCATCAGCGCCCTGTATCTGATTAAGGAAAAAGGATGGACCAATCTTGATCTGGGCAGCCGGCACTTTTTCAGAGGGGAATACAGCTATGCAGTGAAAGATGGCCGCAACGCCTTGCTGGCACAGTTCAGCGAGGGACTCCAGGTGCTGGAGCAAAATGGTGAATACCGCCGCATTCATGACAAGTGGCTGGGGGTGTTTCAGGAAAAACAGATCTCTCCTTTTAAATTTTTGCGCAATTTTGCCCTGGTGGTCATCCCGCTGGTTCTGGTGCTTGTGCTGGTGTTTCTGTGGTCCTGGTCCCTGCGCAGACAGGTGGCCCGAAAAACCAGGGAACTGTATGCCAGTGAAGAGTTCCAGCGGGCAATGATTGACTGCTCGCCGGTTGCTCTCTTCAGTATCGATATGGCGGGAAAGGTGCTTGTCTGGAACGATTCCGCCGAGAATATATTCGGCTGGACAGCTGATGAGGTCATGGGCCGGCCCCTGCCTATTCCTGGTGAAAAATATCAGGAATTTGAAGATCTGCGCAGGCAGGTACTGGAAAAAGGGGTTATTAAAGATATTGAAATTGTCCGGCAGAAAAAAGACGGCACCCCGTTTGACGCAAGTCTGTCAGCGGCATCGGTCCATGATTCCCAGGGCAATATGATCGGGATCATGGGGGCGGTGGAAGATATAACGAAAAAGAAACGGGCCCGGGAGCATATCCACCATCTGAACCAGGTGCTGCGCTCCATCCGGGACATCAACCAGCTGATCATCCACGAACAGGACCAGGATACACTTATAAAGGAAGGATGCCGGCTGCTGGTGGCCCACCGCGGCTATCCTTCAGCCACAATGGTACTCACCGATGCAGGAAACAACCCCATATCATGGGGAACTGCAGGGCTTGCTGCCGGTTCAGGAGAATTCGATGCATTATTGCAGCAGGGAGACCTGCCCCTTTGCTGCAAGCGTGCCGGGAAAGCAAAGAAAACCATTATAACACAAGAAAAGCTGACCGCATGCAGCGGCTGCCCCCTATTAGAAGACTGTTCAGATACCCAGACCATCTGCGTGCCCCTGATTCACATGGAGAAAACTTTTGGTTTCCTCATCGTGGCAGCGGAAAACACCATCACTGAAGGGGATGAAGAATACAGGCTTCTCAATGAAATGGGCCAGGATTTTGCCTATGCCCTCAGCGGGTTGAAAACAAACGAAGAACGTAGAAAAGGAAAAGCCGCTTTGCAGGAAAGTGAGCAGCGGTTCCGGACCTTTGCAGAAATGGCACCGGTGGGCATCGTTATTTCAGATGAACATGAAAATACCCTGTACGCCAGTCCGAAATTCACGGAAATGTTCGGCTATACCCTGGATGATATGTCCTCTGTTGATCAGTGGTGGGCCCTGGCGTATCCGGACCCGGATTTCAGGGCCCATGTGCGGCAGGAATGGCAGAAGGCGGTTGCAGAAGCAGTAAAAACCCGTTCGGAAATCATTCCAAGAGAGTATCCGGTCACCTGCAAAGATGGCAGCATCCGCCACATAGAGTTCCGCATGGCCACCAGCGGAAAACTCAATATCGTGGTGTTTACCGACATCAGTGAACGTAAAAAACATGAAAAAGAACAGGAAAAACTCCAATCCCAGCTGCTCCAGGCCCAGAAAATGGAATCCGTAGGAAGGCTGGCCGGCGGGGTGGCCCATGATTTCAACAACATGCTCTCTGTGATCATAGGGTATGCGGAACTGGGCGTGCTTAAAACAACCCCTAAAAACCCTTTGCATCCTGACATGAAAGAAATTCTCACCGCAGCAAAACGGTCCGCAGGCATTACAAAGCAGCTGCTGGCCTTTGCCAGAAAGCAGACCATCAATCCAAAAGTACTGGATCTCAACGAAACCGTGGAAAGCATGCTCAAGATGCTGCGGCGGCTGATCGGCGAGGATATTCACCTGTCCTGGCAGCCGGGTGCCGGCCTCAGATCTGTTTACATAGATCCCACCCAGGTGGATCAGATCCTGGCCAACCTGATGGTGAACGCCAGGGACGCCATTGCAGGGGTGGGCAATATCACCATTGAAACGGAGAATGTCCGGTTTGATGCGGACTACTGCGATTCCCATGCCGGGTTTACACCCGGTGATTTTGTGCTGCTGGCTGTCAGCGACGATGGCTGCGGCATGGATCAAAAAACAAAGGGCAAACTGTTTGAGCCGTTTTTTACCACCAAAGAAACCGGTAAAGGCACTGGCCTGGGCCTGGCTACCATTTACGGTATTGTCAAACAGAACAACGGGTTCATCAATGTGTACAGTGAACTGGACAGCGGCACCACCTTCAGGATTTATCTGCCCTGCCATGCAGGAGACCCCGGCCTGGATTTTTTTGATGATGACACCCATATCCCTGAAGGCCGCGGTGAAACCGTGCTCATCGTGGAAGATGAAATCACTATCCTGGAAATAGCCAAAGAGATGCTTGAAACAATCGGGTATCAGGTGCTTGTGTCGTCCTCTGCTGACCTTGCCCTTGATTTAGCCAAAGTGCATGGGGCGGATATCCGTCTGCTTATCAGTGATGTGATCATGCCCCAGATGAACGGCCGGGATATGGCAGATCGTATGCAGGCCTTTTGCCCGGATCTCAAAATCCTGTTCATGTCCGGTTATACTGCTGATGTCATTGCCCACAAAGGTGTCCTGGATGCCGGTGTGAATTTTATCCAGAAACCATTTTCCCGCAGCGACCTGGCCCGCAAAGTGCGCCACACCCTGGATGGGGTCAGAAGTTAACTTTTTTACCTTTTTACAGGAGGGCGCCGTGAAATTTGATACCACCAAATATGAAACCGGTGTGATCTGGCAGGATTTTCAGCACAAGCAGTTGATCGACCTGTTTGGAAAAATCAAGCAGGCCGGGTCCGATGACAGGGAAAAGAGTCTTTTCCCTTACACCACAGGGTTTCTGGCCATGTATGTTAACCACCATTTTACACTGGAAGAAGAATACATGGCAAAATACAACTATCCGGACACAGAGGTACATACCCAAAAACACAAGGCCTTCATAGAAGAGGTGAAGGCGTTTCGAAAGGAACACCGGGAATATTCTGCCAAAGCAGTGGGTGATTTGATTGTCCGCATAGAAGATTTGATTTTAAGTCATATTCTGGAAAATGACCAGAAACTGGGGAAATTTATCCTCGGAAAGGAACATGCTGGAAAATAACAAAAGCGAAGCCCTATCCATCATGATTTGTATAAAAATTCAAAAACAAGAAAATGAAGAGCGGCGACTGGGTTGCGGGTTTCCCGCGTTAGAAATTTTTGCCCTTATGCAGGCCCGTATTCACCTCACCAGGGTTTCCCGGGTAAGGCAATAGAGCAGCGCAATGCACACAAGGCACAGACTGCACAATCCAAATGCCAGGTGAAAGGCGGGCAGGGTCAAAGAGGCGCCGGGAAAAAACCGGGCCATCACATGGCCCATTCCCTGGAGAAACACCGCCACCCCGGCCATGGTGAAAAAGTTGATCCCGGTCATGGCCATGCCGGCGTTGGCCCGGGGCACCTGTTCCTTTATATGGGCGTACATGACCTGTCCGGATCCTGAAGCCAGACCAAAGGAAAAAAATACCATATATATCACCCACACACCGGTATCCGGAGAAAGCCGGTTCATTCCCAGCAGCAGCCCTGTCATGCAGAAGATGCCGGGAATGATGATCTTTTTCCGGGATACCACCAGGGAATCAGACAGCCACCCGCACAGGGGACACCCCAGGATCAGGCCGATGCTCATCAAAAAAAGGATATTCCCGGCAGTGACCGGGGACAGTTCCAGGACATGGATGAGAAACGGTCCTGCCCACAGAGCCTGGACAGCCGCATAGATCCCGTACCGGCAGAAGGTGGCCGCTGAGATGATCCAATAGTCTTTTTCGTGAAACAACGCCCATGCCCGGCCCAGGGTCTGGGATACACTGGGCCGGGTATCTGCCGTGTCTGCCGGCGCCGCGGTCCTTTCTCCAGACAAACCGGGGCCTGATTTGCCGCCTGTACTGCATGCGTTTCCTGCAGCTGCGCTGCCTGTGTTTTTTGCTGCGGAACCGTCTGTAATGTCAACGCTCCCTCCGGCATCCGCCCCTGGCCGGTCTTTGATCACCGCCAGAAACACCAGGGCCAAAACAAAGGTAAACCCTGCTATGATAAGAAAGCTGTGCCGCCACCCCACAAGGCTGACCATGAGCACCAGGGGGGTGGCGGCTGCTATGTTTCCCATCGTACCCAGGGACACCACCACAGCGGAAAGCGTGGCAAACTGCCGGGGTGCAAACCAGACAGTGAGCAGTTTCAATGCCCCCATGAAATTGCATGCCATGCCGACCCCCAGCAAAACCCGGCCAAAGGTCAGCCAGCCCGGTGTGGTGCCCAAAGCAAAGATAACCGCACCGATCACCGACAAAAGTGTCAGCGCGGTCATGGCTATTCTGGACCCCACTGTATCCAGAAAAATACCCACCGGGATCTGCATGATGGCAAAGGCATAGAAAAAAGCGGCAGATATCCGGCTCAGATCCAGGGCGTTCAATCCCATCTCCTGCATCAGATTCGGGGAGATCACCGCCACCGATGCCCGGTAGAACTGGGACATGGCAAACATGACCGCCGCAAGAATAACCGTGGTGAAAAGCCAGGTGCGTGAATGGTTCATAAATTCGATCTCATTTTTTGAAAAATGTTGCCCTGACTATTTCATTGCATAGGCTTTGTCATGAGGTCCGACCGTTAAAAAAATGATGGTATTGTCAGGAAAATTTTCACAAAAGCAGTATTCGCATTGAGGGATATGGATGCATTCCTCACAGATTACAAATATGATCCGAAAGTTTCTATCGACACGAAAACTTCTGCAACCCTTCAAATTCAGTTTTTCATTCTTGTCTGAAAGGAATTCAGTATGAAAATAGGGGTCAAGAATGATACGTTCCACGCAACGTTTGATTTGTTTTTTATTGGGTGGATATCGTTTGGGATTTTTGATAAATTGTTTTTCATATTTCGCAAGATATCCTCGCGGTTCAGTCATCCCATACCTCTTCATGGGAAAATAGTTCGATTTTGTGGTATATCCATTTTCCCTCCTGACCGTTCAACTGTTGAATTTTAATTATATTCATGCATTTCAGGGATGTAAAGTGAAATATATTCCGCTCCGCGGCAAGGCGACAGGCCAAATGCTTTTTTCTGAATTTCAAACTTCCCGAACAGTTTACAAATTAAAACAGAAGTTGTAAGAAGCGGGTGAATGATCAACAGATAAAACAGGGAAAAAGACAGAATGAAACAGATAGATCTGAGAAGCGACACCGTCACCCGGCCCACCCAAAAGATGCTGGAGGCCATGATGGCCGCCCCGGTGGGAGATGATGTGTACGGCGAAGATCCCACCGTGAACCAGCTGGAACAGACGGCGGCCGAAATGACCGGCATGGCGGATGCCCTGTTCTGCGCCTCCGGCACCCAGACCAACCTGGTGGCCCTGCTGAGCCACTGCCAGCGGGGGGAGGAGTATATAGTGGGCCAGACAGCCCACACCTATAAATATGAAGCCGGCGGCGGGGCGGTTCTGGGCAGCATCCAGCCCCAGCCCCTGGATTTTGCGGATGACGGCACCCTGGATCTGGCCACAGTGGAACGGTTCATCAAGCCGGATGATTTTCATTTTGCCAGAACCCGGCTGTTCTGCCTGGAAAACACCCAGGCCGGCAAGGTACTGCCCATGGCCTATCTCAGGCAAGCCCGTTCCTTGGCAGACCGCCATGGTCTCGGGTTTCACCTGGACGGTGCCAGGGTGTTCAATGCAGCCGTGAAACTGAAAATTGACGTTAAAGAGATCACCACCCTGTTTGATTCCGTGTCCTGCTGCCTGTCCAAGGGGCTGGGCACGCCGGTGGGATCGGTGCTGTGCGGATCAAAAAATTTCATCGCCCGGGCCAGGCGGTGGCGCAAAATGGTGGGGGGCGGCATGCGCCAGGCAGGCATTCTGGCGGCAGCCGGTTTGTATGCGCTGTCTCACAACATCGACCGGCTGGCAGATGACCATGCCAATGCAGCCCGCCTGGCAGAAGGGCTTTCCAGCATCGATGCCATCCACGTTGATGAAAAAACGCTCCAGACCAATATGGTGCTGGCGGACATTGATGCGGACATGCAGGCCCTTGTGAAACACCTGGCAGACCGGGATATCCGCATCAGCCTGGGCAGCCCGGTGCGCCTGGTGACCCATCTGGACATCGATGCAGCAGATATCAACCGGGCCGTGGCAGGATTCCGTTCCTTTTTCTAAAGAGCTGCGGGGTCAGGCTTGGCTTTATATGAAAGCCGTCGGCTGTCAGTACTCAGTTATCAGCTTATGTACACAATTACAAATTTTTCCCTGCTGATTACTAACAGCTAACAGCTTTCATTTTTTGTTGTGCCCGTCAGGGCATGGCTGTTATTGAAAAGGCCGCAATAAGCCAAGCCTGATCCCAAGTGTTATTTTTTTAAAGATTGCTCTATGAGTTGAACGGGATGAATCACCTGAAGAGATTCTGGATTTTTCAGATTTCCGGATAAATTGACCCGGCACTCCGGACAGCCTGTAACCCAGAGGCTGGCACCTGTTCCAGTGGCATTTTTGATTTTTTTGTCCACGATTTTCTTTGATGTGCCGGGGTGATCGTAGAAGAAAGTACCCCCGCCGCCGCAGCATGAATCCGTATCTGCAGCCCGAATGTAATCCACCCCGGGAATTTTTTCCAGAAGCTGTTCAATAAGATCCGTCCCCACTGCCTGGCTGTTTCTCAGGTGACATGGCGCATGATAGGTCACTTTTACTTTCGGTTTTTCCGGATCAAGGAAGGGCTCTAACTCGTCAAAATGCTGCCAGATGAATTCGGAAATATCTTTGACCTTTGAAGATAAGCGCCGGGCTGCGGAAGGATCGGCATGTAATTCTTCCAATATGTCCACATACCCGTTGCGCAGCGCATATCCGCAGGTGGCACAGTCTACGATGACCGCAGCATCATCCGGGCGGTCCAGAAGCTTTGTGTTTTTAAGTATATTGCTTTTTGCGGTTTCAAATCCCCCCTGAGAGAACATGGGCAGACCGCAGCAGACCTGCTCCCCGGGGATTTCTACCCGGTATCCCATTGTGGTAAGGACCTTTACAATGGCGTGGCCTATATCATCGTAAACATAATTTGTAGCGCATCCGGTAAAGTAAAGAACAGTTCCACGCGGTTTTCCCGCAGGTTCGACAACGCCCGGTACCTGCTGTCTGAATGGTACTTTATTCACCCTGGGCATGTTTTTTATCTGTATATTTCCAAGCTTTGTATCCCTGGCAAGTTTTTCCAGTATGGTATTTCTGCCGAATTTTGCGAACCCTGCGGCCAGTTTCAGCTGGTGCTCATGGGAAAGGAAATGATACAGGACACGCTTTTTCCAGTCTCTTCCGAAATCGTGGACTATCTGCGAGCGCATCCGCATAAAAAGCATATCATGCCTGACGCCGCTGGGACAGTTCTGTGTACATGTTCCGCACATCAGGCACTGTGAAAAAATATTTTCCAGGTTTCTGGAGATGGACAAATTCTGCCGTTTGCTGGCGGCGATTAGCTGCACTTTTCCCCGAGGGCTTACAGGTTCCCGGCAGACCTCATAATAGACAGGACATGAAGTCAGGCACAGGCCGCATTTTACACATTTATCTATATCATTGACATCCATATCAGGCCAAATTCCTTATACAAACTTTCCGGGATTCAAAATGCCCTTGGGGTCCAGGGTTTTTTTAATATCAGCCATAAGATCCAGGGTGTCCTGGTTCATCACAAGAGGCAGAAATTCAGCCTTGGCAAGACCGATGCCATGTTCCCCTGAAAGGGTGCCGCCAAGAGAGACACCTGTTTCAAATATTTCCTTTGCCGCCTGTTCTATGCGCCTCAGCTCATCCTTGTCCTTCGGGTCATGGGCAATAAGTGGGTGCATATTTCCGTCACCGGCATGGGCCAGTATGCCCAGATGCAGATTGTACCTGTCTGCAATCTCTCTTGTGGCCTTTATCATTTTCGGCACATTGCTCACCGGAACCGTTACATCCTCTACAATGCAGTTGGGGGCTAGCCGTGCAAATGCCCCGTATGCAAGCCGGCGTGCGGCCCACAAATCATCGCTTTCCTTTTGGGTGTGCGCAACTGTTACATCCCGGGCCCCGTTGGCGCGGGCTTTTTCAGCAATTCTGTTCATCTCCTTTTCCACGGCTTCTTCCACGCCGTCGATCTCGATCAGAAGCATGCCTGCGGCCTCCCGGGGCAGCGACATGCCGGAAGCATCTGCAACAACGTTTATAACCGTCTTGTCCATCAGCTCCATTGCGGCCGGAAGAATGCCGGAACCGATAATATCGGCTACGGTATTTGCAGTATCTTCAAGGTCGTCATAAGTGGCAAGTATGGTCCGGTGGGATTCAGCAATCGGCACAACCCGGAGGGTGGCCTCCGTGACAATTCCCAGTGTGCCCTCTGAACCGCAAAAAAGGCTGGAAAGTTTATATCCGGTCACGTCTTTTACGTTTCTGCTGCCGACGCGCACAATTTTGCCAGAGGCCAGAACCACCTCCATTGCCAGGACATAATCGCTGGTAACCCCGTATTTCAGACATCTGGGTCCCCCTGCATTCTGAGCTATATTCCCTCCGATGGTTGAAACATTAATGCTTCCCGGATCCGGGGGATAGAAAAAGCCCTCTTTGGCAAGAACTTTCTGGAGCTCGCCATTTATGAGTCCTGGTTCGACTATTACATAACGGTCCCGGGTGTTGACCTCTATGACTCTGTTCATCTTTGTGAAGCAAAGTGCAATTCCCTTTTTCACAGGAACCGAGGCAGCACTGATATTTGTTCCGCTTCCCCTGCAGGTGACAGGAATATTTTCCCTGTCGGCGATCTTCATAATATTGGAGACTTCTTCGGTTGTTTCGGGATAAATCACCACATCCGGTTTACTTGTAAGGATAAACGCATCATAGGAAAAACTCAGGATCTCTTCCGGGTCATCAAAGAATCTGTCTTTACCCACGACCTTTTTTAACGCTGATTTTATTTCTTCATTAATCATTTTATTCTCCTCAAACGGCAGTGCCGTGGTGGTTTCAAATATTACGGCCTGACAGGGTGTTGCATCTACATCAGACTCGGCAGCCACAAGGTGAGCCCGGGGATCAGAATACAGAGTATAAGGCCTATGATCATGAGGATGATAAACGGCATAATACCGCGGTAAATCTCCATCATGCTGATCTTATCGGTGGCCCCGCCGGCACCCTTGTAATAGAAAAATGAATAACCGAGCGGCGGAGTCAGAAAGGAGGCCTGCAGATTGATGGCAATCATCATTACAAACCATACGGGATTGAAGCCCAGATCAGCGGCTATGGGTACAAACAGAGGCAGACATATCATTGTAATGCCGATCCAGTCGATAAACATGCCCAAAACCAGAACGATGATCATCATAAGTGCAAACGATGCCCATTTACTTCCCATGCCCAGTATCATGGAAGAGACCAGCTCATCTCCGCCAAGGCCAATAAAAACGCCGGTAAAACAGGTGCCGCCCACAACGATCATAAGAACCATCGAGGTCACTGTGGTTGTTGAAACAATAGACTGCCACAGGGCCTTCCAGGAAAAACGGCCGTAGAAAATCATCATCAAAAAAGCAACAAAGGCACCCATTCCCGCAGCTTCCGTAGGGGTTGCAATGCCGGCAAAAATTGAGCCAAGAACAGAGAGGATAAGCAAAACCGGGGGGATTAAATTTTTCAGACAGTCTATCAGAATCTGCTTCGTTGTTATATCCTGTCTTTCTTTTTTACTCAGGGCCGGACCCCAGTCCGGACTTATCCAGCATTTGGCAATAACATATATGAGATAGAGGCATGAAAGAAGCATTCCCGGGATTATGGCAGCCATAAAAAGCTTTCCCACCGGTATGCCGCTGTAGGAACCCATCAGAACGAGCATTATGCTCGGAGGAATAAGGATTCCCAGAGTGCCGCCTGCACAGATGGTGCCCGCAATAAGTTCTTTGCGGTAGCCGTATTGCAGTAGCGGGGGCGTGGCAAGCAGAGCCATTGTTACAACTGATGCGCCTATTACGCCGGTGCATGCGGCAAAAATCACACCCAGCACGATAACAGCTATGGCAACACCGCCGCGCACCGGACCGAAAAGGTAACGCATGGAATTAAAGAGCCCTTCCATTATTCTTGACTGGTCCAGGAAGTTGGCCATCAGGACAAACAGCGGTACGGCAATAAGAACATAATTGTTCATGGCCGAGGAATATATGCGGTTTATAAACATGCCGAAAGCTTCCGGTCCCCAGCCCACGTATCCGAAGATAACCGCCAGTCCGCCCAGCGTGAAGGCCAAAGGATGCCCCATCAACAATCCAATGATGAGCAGAACGAACATGAGAATTGGAAGAATCGTTTCTGGTGACATCATCTACCTCGCAGTCTTTAAAAATATAATTTTTTTGATAACAATAGAGATTCCCTGGAAAAAAAGCAGAAAAGCCGTGACAGGAATCACGGTTTTAAGTGGATATATGGGCATGGCAAAGCCGGCCGAGTGTTTTTTCTCCAATAACTCCCATGACAGCATCGCATATTCATAGCCCTCGTTAAACAGAATCAGTACAAAAGGGAAAAAGAAGATAAGATAAGTTAAAATATCCATAACCGCCCGTTTTTTCGGAGACAGTTTCGAGGCAAAAATGTCAACAGAAACATGCTTGTTATACAGCAGGGTAAGCGGGGCCGCCATCATGAAAAGCGCAGCATATAACTGGATGATTACTTCAAAGGTCCAGACCGTAGGATTGCCCAGAATACGCCTTGTAAATACTTCGAAAACAATCAGAAACATCAGCGGAATAATCAGGCAGGCAAAGATTCTTCCTATCCATTCATTTGTCGTATCTATGAATGCAAGCAGTTTGTTAACCATGGTCATACGTCTTATCCCTCCAGCAGTCAATATCTTTAAACAAATATGGATTCCCGGACAAATACTTCCGGGAATCCATATCAGCACCGAGAAATTTGCAGATACTAAGGAAGTTCCGGGTAGCTTTCAGGGTTGAACCCGAAAGTATAAGGTTTCTCATAAGCACGCACAGGTGCAAAGTCTTTCATATACTGGACCTGGGATTTTAAGACTTTTGCAAAATCAGGATTTTTTTTGGCTTCTTCGGCAAGCACTTCGTTGATAATTCCCTGGAGTTTTTGCATGGCTGAATCATCCAGACTGGTTATCTTGATTCCCTTCTCCAAAAATTTTTGGGTCGCCTCTATATTCTGGTACTCAAACCATGAGCTCATATAAGCCGTACTGGCACGGCTTGCCTGTATGACGACTTCTTTAAGGTCATCAGGCAGGGCTTCCCATGCATCCTTGTTTATCATAATGCCCAGAACAATTGCCGTCTGATACCAGGCCGGAGCGCACCAGTAGTCGGCAATTTCCTGAAAGCCAGCCGACCAGTCCACCGCCGGAACGCTGAATTCTGCTCCATCCACCACCCCTCGGGATACAGCTTCGTATATCTCGCTGCCGTCCATCATTATGGGTGAAGCACCTAGCTTTTCGAGTATCCTCTGGCCGAAAAGACTCCCCATACGAAGCTTCAGGCCTTTAAAATCCTCTAAGTTTTTGATCGGAACATTGGTGCGGAAGCCTGATTCCACCGGGGTCATTGATTCAAGCAGCCATTTGATGTTGTGTTCCCCGTAAAGTTCATCATAAATTTTCTGGCCCCCGCCATGATAAATCCAAAGTATATAATCAATCCAAGTCATTCCCATGGGTGTTGTTCCCAGAAGATCGAAAGCAGTATTTTTGCCGGCCCAGTAAGGTCCAAAGTCTCCAGCCAATTCCATGGTACCTTTTTTGACGGCATCAAAATTCTGGTGGCCCGCTATCATTTGTCCCGCCGGATAAAGTTTGATTTGCAGACGTCCGTCACTTAATTTGTTAACCGTTTCAACAAAATATTTGTCAGCCTCATACAGAGCAAAGCCCGAGGGCCACAAGGAGTTATATTTCCACTTGATAACATCCTTGGCCGCATGGCTGTCTGCAGTTGAAAAAATCAGGCCCATTGCAAAAATCGCACACAGGAAACTTGAAATGGTTTTAATGGTATGTTTCATTGTTCTTTCCCCTTTTTCAGATTTTAATTTTAGATCTACCGATTTTCGCCAATTGTCTTTGCCGCCAACCTCTTCCACAAAGGCGTCTGGTCTCCATGCCGCCCCCTAATTGCCAGGGTATCTTTTTTAAGGTACACCGGCCTGACATTTTCCAGTTCTACTGTGCCGACGTTATCCGGCGCGGTTTTAACTTAAGACAGGACAACGCTTTTTGTCAATCAAAATATGAAAAGGCATAAAATACGCGACTGCATGGCATGATCATCTGCTTCTCATATAAATGGTTCCATCCGATTCGATCCATGGCGAACTGTAGTCAAAGGTCTCTGTGCCCGAAAGGTCCATTTCAGGGAGCTGTCTTGCGTGGAAAGTCAGGTGGTTATCTGCCGGGGTGGAAATCAAGCCTCACAACGGGTTTCGATCACCATGCCCGAGTTGTCATATTCTGTCCTGCGGTTAGTCAGTTTTGCGGCAATCGGGTCCGCACCAGAGGCGCTCTAAGAAAACCTTTTATATGTGTCTTCCAGAAAAATTTCCAGTAATGCGATATCAGTATCGGACAGTCCCAAACTATCCGCTTCCAACGAGCTGATGATTCCTGACAGGTCCTGTTTTGGATCATTTGTTTCAATTTTTTGGCAGGTCATATTGACGATCCTGACTATATTGAGCAGCAAATCCGATGAATCATAGGATTCCAGGTGGTGATCCCTGGCAACAATACAATACGGCTTGGGCAGGTTCCATTTGGTCAGCAGGGCATACCCGTGCCGGGCATGAAATCTGTCCAGGATGACCTCAATCAGTTCCGGCTGAAATTGCATGGCAGTTGATTGTGTTTTTTTTATGTTGTCTATGGCGGACAAAATGAACAGTTTGCCCATATCATGCAGCAATCCGCCGATGAACGCTTTGGGTATCAGCTCCTCCATGGACAGGTGTCGCGCTGTCCAGGCAGCACCTGTGGCGCAGGCTACTAAATGGTTCCATAATTTTTTCTGGTACGGTTTGATCATTGGATCAACAAATGAAAACTGATTTTTGTGAATCACCAGCATGACAATATTGACCATTTCGGTCTGTCCCAATCTCAGCATGGCATCCTTGATGGTTTCTACGGTGTGGAGCCCGCGATATAATGGAGAGTTGGCTGTTTTCAAAATTTCACTGGTCAGGGTCGGATCTTTCTGGATCAGTTTGCTGACTGTCCTGAAATCAGGATCATTTCTGGTGATTTCGTTCTGCACTTCCAGTGCATGGGGGTTGAGCACAGGATATGACGCGTCATTGTTGATATGGTTTTCAATAAAATCGATAATTGCAGTTTTTTCGGTCATTTATCAGGCTCCAAGCAGGCGTTTTATTTCGGTAATCGGTCTGGGCGGGATCAGCCTGGGCACGCATCGGAACAGTTCCTCCAGGGTTGTCACTCCTGCAGATACCTTTAACAGGGCATCTTCCATAAGGGTCACCAGATCGGTTGTTTCCAGGCTGACTTTTCTGATCTCAAAACTGGAGCTGTGGTTCAATATGGCTTCCCTTACCGGTTCATTTAAGACCAGCATTTCAAATATCGCTGTCCTGCCCTTGTATCCTGTATAATTACAGGCAGGACAGCCTTTGCCTTTCATCAGTTTGTATTTTGCGATGTCTTTGGGGATGTACCCTAACAATTTCAGTTCATTGGGCAAAGGCCTGGTGGGTTCTTTGCAGTGGACGCATACTTTTCTCAAAAGCCGCTGGGAAAGCACACAAACCACTGTAGAAGATATGAGAAAAGCCTCCACATCCATGTTCATAAGACGGACCAATCCACCGATGCTGTCTTCTGTATGAAAGGAAGTCAGCACCTTGTGCCCGGACAGTGCGGCATGAACCGCAACATCTGCTGAAAAATTATCTCTTATTTCGCCAATGACAATGACATCCGGGTCCTGCCGGACGATATGCCGTAATGTTTCGTTATAGGTTAAATTGATGGCCGGATTGATCGAGCACTGGGTGATTCCTTCCAGGGTATATTCCACAGGATCTTCAGCAGTAATGATGCTGATTTCAGGGTTGTTTATATGTTCGATACTGCTGTAAAGGGTTGTGGTTTTGCCTGAGCCTGTTGGTCCGGTGATGACCAGAACACCGCTGGGGATATTGAGCACATCCTGAATATAGCGTTTCAACATTTTGGGCTGCATACCGATTTCTTCGATGGGTATAATCTGATCCATCCGGTTGAGTATCCGCAAAACCACTTTTTCACCAAAAATGCCCGCATAAAAGGAAACCCTTAAATCGTATTGGTTTCCTTTGTGTTCAAACGTCATCCTTCCATCCTGGTGCCGTCTTTTTTCGGCAATATCCGCACGGGCCAGGACCTTTATCCGGGCCGTCACCATGGCAGTGGCTTCCGCAGAGATCTCTTTTTGAAATATCAGGATGCCGTCGATCCTGAACCGGACATGTATGCGGTTCTTCAAAGGTTCCAGATGAATATCGCTGGCACCTGCATCAATTGCATCCCCGAGGATAACATTAACTATTCCCATGGCGGTATTTTCATCTATCATGGGCCGGAGGTCGTTTTTGTTATTCACGAGGCGTTCAAGATAAACTTCCATTTGACTCGGTGATGAAATGGCGATGATAAATTGATCGCCCAATAATTTTTTTGCCGCATCAAGCGCTTTTTTATCAAAGGGATCTGCAAAGGCAACAACGGTTTTCCCCTCTTTTTTGTAAACCGGGAGAAAATGGTTGGCCTGGCACCACTTGAGAGGTACGCTTTGAATAAGATCCGGATCAAAATTTTCAGACGAAAGATTGATATGGGTAAATCCCAGCTGCACTGACAAGGCATCTATGAAAGCTGTTTCACTGAGAAAGTTCTGTTCAATGATGATTTGTCCCAGCTTTTTGTTTTCTGATTTTTGTTGAATGTCCAGCGCAATATCCAGTTTTTCAGCGGGCAGATAGCCGAATTCAACAAGAACCTCACCTATCTTAAGGTTCAGGTGGTTAGCCCTGAGAACATCTTTCAATTGCTGCGGAGTGATATATTTCATGTCCTTGAGGATATCACACAGGGTCTTGCCTGAAGGCAGTTTGGATTTTATGCGCAGGACCTGATCAGCCTTTTCTTTTGTCAATATACCTTCTGTTAACAATAATGAAAGGATATGGCTGGTATTTTGAACATGTGAATCAGTGGTATTCACAAAAATCTCCCTGTTTTAAAAAAACGGTCCATCATCCAGGTTGGACAATGACGCGATTTTTTTGACGATTTATCCCATATTTTTTAGATAGAATTACAATAGCAAAAACAGATGTGGTACGTCAATGGTAAATACGCTCCCAGCCAGGGCCATCGCATGTGACAACATCCTGTTCAGCTGCTTGATACCCCCGTCCCCTGAGGGTGCCGTGTGACCGGTCAGAGACTGGCATCTGCCGGTCCTGTCACATGGCACCCTCAGGAGGCTATGTCAATATGGGTGACGCTGCATCTACATGCGATTACCTGACCCCCCGGCAAGTCATTCAAGGTGAAACGGTATAATTATAATCACAGTAGGGCAGGCAAATTGCTGGCCCATTGAGTCTATGCAGATTTCCCTTGTCAATGGGTGAGAATCTTGCTGATGAAATCCGCTGCCCGAAGGGTCTGGGGGTTGTCGAAAAATTCAGTGGGCCTGCCGGTTTCAATGATCTTGCCGAAATCCATAAAAAGGACCCGGTCCGCCACTTTTCTGGCAAACCCCATTTCATGGGTGACAACGCACATGGTCATGCCTTCGGATACCAGGTTCACCATGACATCCAGCACCTCGCCGATCATTTCCGGATCCAACGCTGAGGTTGGTTCGTCAAACAGCATGATTTTGGGGGACATGGCCAGGCCCCGGGCAATGGCAACCCGCTGCTGCTGGCCCCCGGAAAGCTGGATCGGATAAGCTCCGGCCTTGTCGGTGAGCCCCACCTGGATAAGTTTTTCCCTGGCGATCTCCTCGGCTGCGGCAGCAGACATTTTTTTAACGTTCACCGGAGCCAGCATCACGTTCTGGAGCACGGTCATGTGGGGATACAGATGAAACTGCTGGAACACAAAGCCTATGTCGGCCCGCAGTTTGGTGAGGTTTGTCTTTTTGTCGTGAACAGGCACACCATCAACGATGATTTCACCTCTCTGGATGGGCTCCAAACGGTTGATGCACCGGATCAGGGTTGATTTTCCCGAGCCGCTGGGGCCGCAGATCACCAACACCTCTCCTTCGGCTATATTCAGGTTCACGTCATTGAGTACATGGAGTTTGCCGAACCACTTGTTCACATGCTTGAATTCGATCATGTTGTATCCTTAAGCTTTTTTTCAACTGTAAACACCTTTTTCCCAATGCCCCGGGCACCGCTTTTATATCGCCATTCTGCGCTCCAGGTAGTTGGACAGCAGGATCAGGGGGTATGAAATCACAAAATACAGGGCCCCCACCAGGGAGAAAACCATCAGGCCTTCCGGGATTCGCATCACGGTGACCCATCCCACCCGGGTCAGCTCCATCACGCCGATGACCGACACCACGGAAGTGTCTTTGATCAGCAGTACATACTGGCCCACCAGGGGGGGCAGGATCACTTTCATGGCCTGGGGGATGATCACCAGGCGCAGCTGCTGGATCAGGGTAAGACCGGATACGGTGCCTGCCTCCCACTGGCCTTTGGAGATGGAATTGATGCCGCCTGCCACGATTTCGCAGATAAATGCGGATCCCATGATGGCCATGGCCAGCAGGGCCGCGGGAAAGGCCTTGAGCTGAATGCCCCATTCCGGGAGGATGAAAAACACGATAAACACCTGGACCACGAACGGGGTGCCTCGGACAAAGGAGACATACACCCCGATGAGCCGTTTGGTTATCTTGTTTTTGCCCGAGCGCAGAATCCCTAAGACAAATCCTAGAATGGTGCAGGTGAACAGGCTGATAAAGGCGATCTGGGTGGTCATCCATAACCCTTTGAGGAAAAAGGGAAAAATTTCCACCAGCCGGGAAAAATAAAATGCCATCATTATTAATACGCCTCCCTGAAGATCAGTTTTTTCTGGGACCAGTCTGCCAGGGATTTAAGGCAGAAATAGATGCACATGTAAAAGAAGGCTACGGTCAAAAAGGCTTCCGTGGGCATGAACCTTTCAGATGTCATGGTCTGACCGCACCGGGTCAGCTCCATCACGGAGATCAAAGACAGCAAAGCGGAATCTTTCACCAGGACAATGGCCTGCCCCAAAAGCGGGGGTACTGTGGCCCCTAAAGCCTGGGGCAGGATGATAAAGCGCATGCGCTGAAAATAGTTCAGCCCGGAAGATACCCCGGCCTCGATCTGGCCGTCATCCACAGAGGTGATGCCGGCCCGGATGATCTCCGCGATATAGGCCCCTGAATTGAGCATCAGGGCGATAATTCCGGTTTGGATCTCCGGCACCCGGAGACCCAGGGTGGGCAGGCCGAAATACAGAAAATAGATCTGTACCAGCAGCGGGGTGGACCGGATGATTTCTATATATGCAATAGCCGGATATTTGAGCAGTTTTATGGAGGATATCCGGCAGGCACAGGCGATGGTGCCGGTCATCAGGGCCAGCATGATGGACACAATGGAAATAAAAAAAGTATTTCTGAGCCCGGTTAAAAACAGGGGCAGGTATTCAAATATAATTCTGAAGTTGAAGTCATCCAGCATATGATCATCCCTTTTGCCGGGGGCATGTCCGCAGGAAGAATGCGGACATGCCCGGTTCATGATTTCACTTTACCACGGAACTTCGCAGTTGTGGCTGGTCAACGGATCAGTGGTCTTTTTTCCAGTCGGTTCCTTCCATCCAGTAGGAGATGTTTTCATCATAGGTGCCGTTGGCACGGATGGTTTTAAAGTACAGGTTGATCCATTGCCACAGGTTGACCGATTCGTGGCGCACGGCAAAGGCAAGGGGATCTTTGCCCTGGCCCAGGCGTTCGTCCAGCAGGCGGACCGATTTGGGCGGAAAATCCGGCAGCACCGTGAGGACCGCCAGGTCATCGTTGACACCCGCATCCACGTGTCCTGCGATCAGGGCCTGGACTACCATACGTCCGCCGCCTTTGTAGGATTTGATCTCGGCATTGGGCAGGTATTTTTTGGCAATGTTTTCACCGGTGGAGCCCAGGAGAACGCCCACGGTTACCCCTTTCTTGTTGACATCCTCAAGGGTCTGAAAGTCAGTGTCGGTGCGGGTAAAGATACAGGGCTGTACCTCGATCCAGGGATCGGTAAAGGTGATTTTCAACGCCCGTTTGGGCGTGGGGGTCATGTCTGCCGCCAGGATATCGGCCTTGCCGGAGAGCAGCGCCGGAATCAGCCCGTCCCAGTCAAAATCCAGAACCACCAGTTTGACACCCATGGCTTCGGCCATGCCTTTGGTGAAATCGATCATGGACCCGGCATGTTCCCCGTGTTTGTCCACAAAGGCATAGGGTGCGGCACCGGACTGCACCGCCACCCGCAGTTCTCCGCGTTTTACGATCTCTGTCAGGGTGCCGGCAAACGTGACGGCGCTAAAGAGCAGCACAGCAGCCAGTGCAAGGACCAGTGAGAGGATTTTTTTCTGACGCATGTTTTTTCTCCTTTACTTACGGTTGGTATAAACTAAGCGGCACAATACCGCACATCTGCTGTAAAAAGCCTGCTGCAATCAATTTAATGTAACCAGTTTATTGCAACCGGTTTAGTGTAACCGATCATCTGCATAAACCTGCTCAAAAAGATTATATGCAAAAAGGACAGTATCAATCCGCCAGGACCGTCAACTCTTCCGTGACAAAGATTCCCCTTTTTTCAAGGCTTTCCAGGAACGGGGCCTCAGGTATATGGATCATGGGGGAGAGCACCCCGGTTTCGGTAATCTGTTTTCTGGCGATCATTTTGGCGGCAATGACCGCTGAGCAGGCAACCCCCTTGCTCATGGCCATCAGCCCTGTGTCCAGATCCCGTTCAATAATCATGGTGGAGGTAAGCTGCATTTTTTTGCCGCCGATTGTGCCTTCAAATATGTTGAGCATGGCCACCAGGTCTTTTTCATCATCTTTGTAAACCAGGCGGGGGGCCAGATATCTGTCCATGAAATCCATGGGGGAAACCGTGCCGTCACCAAGGTTGGGAACCGGGGTCTCATCCAGAAAGCCCAGTGCCTTGAGGGGCCGCCAGAAAGCGGCCCACCCGGGCCAGCGCAAAGAATACCGGCCTGTGTTCACAATAGTTTCTGAAAGGCCCATGCGGTCCGTGAAAAAGGCGGCATTGCCGTTGGGGATGGCCTCCAGGGTGCCCAGACCGGGAAATTCAACGCTGTGGATGTTGGCTGCATCATGCTGGCGCTCCCCGGGAATATTCAGCCGTTTGCCGTCGACTATAAAGGTACTGTCCCGCTTGGTGGAGCTCAATACCCCCCGCCAGATCCAGGATGTCTTGTAATTCAAAGGATTGGTGCAGGCTTTTTTTTCGGGAAATCCGCCGCAGTAGGATCTGATGGCTGTCAGGGTGTCGAATTTTCGCATGGCGCTGCCGTAAAGTACAAGGTCGATGCCCGGGTCCAGGCCGCATTCCGGCATGATGGCGATGCCGGCGGCTTTTGCCTTTTCCTGCATCTGGCCGGGATCATACATGTAGTTGGTGTTCACCACCGGCACACCGGCTGCCAGGGCTGCCTCATTCACCGGTTCGGCAAACTCCTTGGGCAAAAGGTCAATGGCCACATCCACCTGTTTTATCACGCGCAACAGGTCTGTGGCATTTTTCGCATCAATGGCAACGGTGGTGATTTTTTCCATGTCCGTAAAGGGTTCTATCTTTGATAACTGGTCAAACTGTGCATCAGCACAGATGATTTCACTGACCTGGTCATCTGATGCCAGATCGTACAATGCGGTCCGCCCCTGGATGCCGCACCCGCCTAAAACAAGAATTCTCATAGTAATTCCTTATATTAAAATCGTATATTCAAATGCTGCTGGAATGTATACATTTGTTTACATGTATACATTAAAAAGGTTTTCTGTCAAGGGCAGGTGCAATTTTTTTTTTACGCCAGGTGCTGCAGTTTCATAAACAGCATTTCATAGGTGGAGCGGATATGAAATTTCATGAGATTGCCGGCTTTTTCATCACTTCTGTTTTCAATGGCCGCCACCACCCGGGCATGCTGGACTGGGGTTTTTAATTTGCTGTAGTCAATGTGTTCCCTGTAATAATTATCATAGAAAAACACATACACATTGGACCGCCAGAAGATGTGGCGGCAGTAGTGCTCAAGGTATCGATTGCCGCTGAACCGGGCAATGCCCAGGTGAAAGGCCTTATTAATTTCCAGAACATCCAGTTTTGAAAGGGTGCCGTCGGGGTTGGCTTCTTTTTCAACCAGGGCCTTGAGAAAAGCAATGTCGTTATCTGTGGCAAACCTTGCTGCAGAGGCGGCTGCCATGCCTTCGATGTTCTCTCTGAGAAAAAAAACCTGTTGGGCATCCCGGGCACTTACATCCGGAATATAGCACCCTTTCTTTTTCTTTTTTTCCAGAAAGCCTTCAGCCACCAGCTGTCCTAAGGCATGCCGCACCGGGGTCCGGCTTAATCCCAGGGAATTGGCCAGCTCGGTTTCAAACAGAAAATCCCCGGGTTTGAACCGGTTTTCCAGAATCAGCCCGAGAATGGCAGTGTATGCAAACTCTTCAAAATTTTCTTTGGCCATCGTCCCTGGCCCGCCTGTTGTTGTGTTTTGACAAGCATCTTGGTGGTTGAGACAGATCTAATGTATACATATATTCCGGATACGCATTGTGTCAACCAAATAATTGAAACCAGACGTGTTTTTTTGTGAAGAATGTCTGATACGCTAGTCGGCCAAAAAATTTTGGTTGACAAAAAACTGGGGAAAATCCGTGATAATGCCGCGGGCACCGGCCTGGATGTGCATGGCAGCTGTTTTGGGGTCATTGACCGTGAACAGGTTTATTGCAAAGCCCTTCTGCACAAGACTGCGGACAAAATCGGCGTTCACAAGAGCTGCATTGATGTTGTAGACTTTGAATGCACCGGGTTGAAAATTTTTTATGTCTGTGGCGGTTTCCCCCACCAGGGCCTGGACGATGATATCCGGCCGCAGCAGCCGGACCCGTTCCAGCCAGGCATGGTTGAAAGAGGAAATTACCACCCGGGCAGGCGCAATTTGGCTTTCATTCATTGCTGCCAGGGTATTGTTCACGGTATAAAAAGGGCTGGGATCTGTGCCATGGTCTTTGAGTTCCAGGTTTATCTGCCAGTCCATGTTTTTTGTGAGCAACAGCCCTTGTTCAAGGGTGGGGATTTTTTCATTGCTGAATCCGGCCAGGGCATCTGCTGTTACATACCCCTTTTGAATGGTTGAAAACGGGTCGGTGTGTTCAAACCAGGACCCGGCATCCAGGGCTTTGAGTTCAGCCAGGGTAAAATGAGACAGAAGATATTTTCTGCGGCCGTTGGATGTCAGGTGTTTGAAGTGTTTTCCGGCATTGGTGCACCGAAGCAGATCCAGGTCATGGAAAAGCACCAGAAGGCCGTCATCGGTGACCTGAATGTCGGTTTCCCAGCGGTGTGCCCCGGATTGCCATGCCGCCTTTGCAGCAGCCAGGGTGTTTTCCGGGGCCAGGCTCCTGGCCCCTCTGTGGGCGATGATTTCAGTCATGGACGGTGGGATGTATCAGCTGTTTCCATTTTCATTTCTGCGCTGGTCAATGGGCACATAATCGGTGATGGTATTGCCCATGTAGATCTGTCTGGGCCGGGAAATTTTCATTTCCGGATCTGCCATATCCTCTTTCCACTGGGCGATCCATCCGGGCAGCCGGCCGATGGCGAACATCACGGTGAACATGTTGGTGGGAATGCCTAAGGCCCGGAGCACAATACCTGCGTAAAAATCCACATTGGGATACAGGTGCTTTTCCTTGAAATAGGTATCTTCCAGGGCCGCTTCTTCCAGGCGCCGGCCGATATCCAGCAATGGGTCCTGCCTGTTCACCTTGGCCAGAACCATGTCGCACATTTTTTTCATGATTCTGCCCCGGGGATCATAGGTTTTATACACCCGGTGTCCAAACCCCATGAGCCGGAAGGGATCGTTTTTATCCCTGGCCCTGGCAATGCATTGGTCAATGGTCATACCGTCTTTCTGGATCTGTTCCAGCATGTTGATCACAGCCTGGTTGGCCCCGCCGTGAAGCGGTCCCCACAAAGCACTGATGCCGGCGGACAGGGAGGCATAGATATTCACTTTTCCGGAGCCCACCACCCGGACCGCAGTGGTGGAGCAGTTCTGTTCGTGATCTGCATGCAGAATCCAGAAAACATTCAGAGCTTTCACCAGGTCGTCATCCATATGATAAGGCACCACATCACTGTCAAACATCATATTCAGAAAATTGGCGCAGTAACACAGACCGGGCTGGGGGTAGGTCACCCGCTGGCCGATGGAAATCTTATACGCCATGGCTGCCAGGGTCCGGACTTTGGAAATGATCCGCAAAAAGGTGGTATTCATCTCCTCTTCCAAATCAATGAGTTCCGGATAAAAAGAGCGCAATGCATTGACCATGGCGGACAGAATCCCCATGGGATGGGCCTTGGGCGGATAATTCTGGTAAAAGGCCCGCATGTTTTCATGGACCAGGGAAAAATCATTGAGATACACCGAGGTGCGGGTCAATTCCTCCCTGGTGGGCAGCCTGCCAACAATGAGCAGATAGGCGGTTTCCACAAAACTGGATTTTTCAGCCAGCTGTTCAATGGGAATGCCCCTGTACCGCAGGATGCCTTTTTCACCGTCCATGTAAGTGATGGCACTTTTGCAGGCACCGGTGTTGCCATACCCCGGATCAAAGGTGATACAGCCGGTTTCCTGACGCAGCTGCCTGATATCTATGGCTTTTTCCCCTTCTGTCCCCGTTATTACGGGCAGGGCCATCTCTTTTCCGTCAATGATAAGTTTTGCATATTCCTGCATACAGCCTCCTCATCGAACAGGAACATCCCCGGGAATGGTGGTCCTGTATCTGATGAATAAAATAATATGTTTAAGCCTGGATTCAGTCTGGGTAAAAAATCGCCGTTAAGGATGGTTCAGATCATGAATGGTACCTTTAATTGCGTGTTTCGCCGGGAACCGTATAGGTTTTACAGGAACCACCGGAGCAGGTGCGTTCCTGGGCGGATACCCCTTTTGCCGCGCCCGGGCCGGCAGCATGGCCCATGGCATAGTTGGTGGTGGAAACCACCCGTTCAAACTCCGGAGATTGGCATTTGGGGCAGGTAACTGCCTCATCTTTTTCAGACCCCATGACAATCACCTCAAAAAATTCTTCACATTTTGTACACTTGAACTCATATATGGGCATGATAACTCCTTGGACTGCTAAATTTACAATAGATCGCTAATATAATCAGATTTTATTTTGTTGTCAATATGGTTTATTCGGCCGTCAGGGTCATCGCATGTAATCATATCCTGTTCAGCTGCTTGATATCCGCCCCCTGAGGGTAGCGGTGTGACCGGCCAAAGATCGGCATCTGACGGTCTTGTCACACGGCACCTTCAGGAGGCTATGTCACTATATGTGACGCTGCTTCTACATGCGATTATCATGTTCGGCCATCCGGCATGGTTTTCGGCCGTCAGTTTTTCTGTGTCAGCAGCTCCCGGGCATGGGTCCGGGTGGCTTCGGTTATTTTTTCGCCCCCCATCATCCGGGCGATCTCTTCCACCCGCTCTTCTAAGGAGGCAAGGGGGACAATGTCCGTGCAGGTGCGGCCGTTGACAACCTGTTTTGAAATGCGGAACTGGTGAAGGCCGTATTTGGCTATCTGGGCCAGGTGGGTGATACAGATCACCTGGTGCTGATTGGCCAGAGCCGCCAGCTTCAAACCGACTTTTTCAGAAACGGCCCCGCCGATGCCGGCATCCACCTCATCAAAGATAAGGGTTTCAAAAGACTGTGTCCGGGACAGAACTGCTTTTAACGCCAGTACAATCCGGGACAATTCTCCGCCTGAGGCAATTTTTGCCAGGGGCCGGGGGGCTTCCCCCGGGTTCGGGCTGAGCATGAAACACACCCGGTCCATTCCTGTGGCTAAAATTTTGTGTCCGTTTTGGGTGCAGATATCCTGGTCCCTGTCAGAAGATTCATTGGAGATATCCACCTGGAACCTGGCTTTGCCCATTTCCAGGGCAGCCAGTTCAGCGCAGGCAAGTTCTGCCAGCCGGGTACCTGCCTGTTTGCGTTTTTTGGAAAGGTCCTGGGCTTTTAGCCGGATCTGGTCTTCCAGCTCTTTTTTTTGCCCTGTTAGTTCTCTGATCTGCCGGTCCATTCCCAGGGTCTGGTCCAGCTGCTGTTCCAGGGCTTCATATTTTTCAAAAAGGGCATCAAGGCTTCCCCCGTATTTGCGTTTGAGCCGGGAGATGAGATCCAGGCGAAGGTCCACGGCATCCAGGGATTCCGGGTCCAGATCTATTTCCAGAGAATAGTCCCGCAGGCTGTCCACCACATCCTTAAGGTCCAGGATGATGGCATTGAGGCGGTCCGCTGTCCGGGCCAGGGTCTGGTCGGTAGATCCGAATCTGTCGATACCGGCGGCAAGAGAAGAAAGCTGTTCAATCACAGCGCCTTCCTTGTCATAGACCGCGTGGACCGTACCATTTACAGCCTCAAAAATTTTGGCGGCACAGGAAAGTTTTTCCTTTTGTTTTTCCAGCACCAGGTCCTCTTCCGGCTGGATGGCGGCTGCCTGGATTTCATCCACCTGGAACTGGACCAGTTCCTTCTGTGCTTCCTGCCGGATTTTTTCTTCTTGTAAGGCCTGGATCCGGGTGTTCAAAGGCAAAATTGTCTTGTAAAGACCGGCCACTTCCCGGCGCAGGGCCATGGTGCCGGCGAATTCATCTAAAATATCCAGGTGGTTTTCTTCCCGTAAAAGTCCCTGGTGTGCGTGCTGGCTGGAAATACCGGCCAGGTTCCGGGTCAGCTGCTTGAGAAATTCCAGGGTGGACTGCCGGGAATTGATAAATACCCGGCTTTTGCCGGACCGGGTAATCAGCCGCCGGATGATGAGGGTGTCATCTGTTTCCATGCCCTGGGCTGCCAGCAGTTGTGCCGGTTCAGAATCAGGGGTGATATCAAAACAGGCCTCCAGCTCTGCGGTTTCTTCTCCGGTACGCACCAGGTCGGCAGAGGCCCGGGAGCCCAGCAGCAGGTTAACCGCCTGGATGATAATGGATTTGCCGGCACCGGTTTCTCCGGTGAGAACTGACAAACCCTGCTGGAAACAGATCCGGATATCATCAATAATGGCGAATTTTTTTATGGCCAGTTCGCTGAGCATATAGTCTCCTTAGAACCGAAAACACCGAAAATGTGTAGGCGACCAGGATGGCCGCCACCAGCCTGGGAATCCAGAGCCAGAAGGGCGGTATGCCGAGCGGCAGAAGCAGGGCCGGATCTTCTATCATGGCATGGTTAATGCCGATGGACAGATGAAGCCTGGTCAACGCCTCCTTGTCATAGGTATGGGTCCGGGTTTCTTCCATGATCACGGCAGATCCGTATGCCAGCCCGAAAACCGCCGCCGTCATCCAGAGCATGCCGCAGGATTTGTCCAGGCCCATAAAGGCCAGCACCGGGCGCAGGGGCCGTATGACAAAGTCAATGATGTGAAATATCCTGGCCAGCTCCAGCATCACCATCAACGGCATGATGATGAAAAAGATCTGGATGGTCAGCTTCAGGGTATCCATGGCCCACCCTGCCAGCCAGGCGGTAAATGCCTGGTCAGTTCCGGGCAGGGCGCCTGCAGAAACACCTGCAGATGTTTCCGGGGTGGTGCCCATGATTTTTGCACAGCAAAATGTCACCACAAAGGCGGCCACCAGGCGGAAGGCTGCCGCAAAAAAAGGATTTATCCCGGACCGGCCCTGGACCAGGCTCTCCTGGATCAGATTGTGGCAGATAAGGGTGAACACTGCCAGCAGAATCATGTGGTCCATGGAAAACGGCATCACGGAAAGGGCTGCCACAGTACCGTAAATGCCGGTGAAAATACCGGCAATGATCACCAGGGCGGCAGAGGGGGGCAGCCCCATCCAGCCCATCAGCGGGGTCAGTAGGAAATCAAGTTTGTATATAAGGCCGAAATACACCAGCAGACCGGTGATAAACGACACCGGCACAATGATTTTCAACAGCCAGACAAATCCGGACCAGCCTTTTTTCAGGCCTGTCCGCATCCCTGAAACCAGCTGCTGGCGCCGGTTATTTCTGTTTTGTGTCATGGGTCGGGCTGTCTTGCGCTACGTGGTTTTTAACGGTTTCATCCACCGTGGCATACACATCTTTGAAGGCTTCATGCACATTGGAAGGGGACAGCCGTCCCATCTCAATAAACTTGACGATGATTTCCTTGGCAGAGCGCAGTATCTGTTCATCAATTGATTTCATAAAGATCTGTTTACCAGAACCCTGCCCCAAGGTCAAGATTTAGCTGTTGCCATGACCGATAAAATGCGTATAATCAGTGCTTAACGCAACTTTTGGGGTTGACACATAGAAAGGCAAAAGGCTTCACATATATGGAAAAGGCAGCAGAAGAAAACGACGCGCATATGGTTCACCGGCTCTGTCACGGGGACAAAACCATCACCCTCATCGGCACGGCCCATGTGTCCCGGAGCAGTGCACAGCTTGTTGAGGAAACCATTCTGGAACAAAAACCGGATACCGTTTGTGTGGAGCTGTGCCAGACCCGCCTGGCTGCCATCCAGGATGCGGACCGGTGGCGCAATATGGATATTATCAAGGTCATCAAAGAAAAAAAAGCCCTGGTGCTGTTCATGAATCTGCTTCTGGCATCTTTCCAGAAAAAGATTGCCGACCGGTTCGACATCAAACCCGGCCAGGAAATGCTCAATGCCATTGCTGCGGCGGAAAAAATCGGTGCAGCCATTGTGCCTGCGGACAGGGATATCCAGATCACCCTGTCCCGGGTGTGGCGGGGCATGGGATTATGGGCAAAAATCAAATTGTTTGCCTCCATTGTGTTTTCCTTTGGCAGTGCCGATGATATCCAGGAAGCAGATATCGAAAAAATGAAGCAGGAAGATATCCTCGAAACCCTGCTGGCTGATGTGAAACAGGCCCATCCCATCATCCAGCAGGTGCTCATCGATGAACGGGACCAGTATCTTGCCAAAAAGATCAGCAGCGTTGCAGGTAGCCGCATTGTCGCGGTGGTGGGGGCAGCCCATGTGCCAGGCATCAAAAAATATCTGGCAGATGAAACAGCCGTGGATCTTGGGGAGTTGACCCGGATACCCCCGGCCGGATCCCTGGGCAGGGTCCTCAAATGGCTGATTCCCGGGCTGATCCTGGTTTTGTTTGCTGCCGGCTTTGCCATGGAAGGCAAAGATGCGGGCACGGACATGATCTGGATCTGGGTGGCGGCCAACGGTATTTTTGCCGGCCTGGGGGCAGCCCTGGCCCTGGCCCACCCCTATACCATCATCTCTTCCATCCTTGCAGCGCCCTTGACATCCCTGAACCCCATGATCGCGGCAGGCTGGGTATCCGGTCTGGTGGAGGCCTTTTCCCGAAAACCAAAAGTCCGGGACCTGGAAGCCATCCCCAAAGATATTGTTTCCATTAAAGGGTTCTGGCGCAACAATGTCACCCGGATTCTGCTTGTGGTCATTTTCACCAACCTGGGATCCTCCATCGGTACCATGACTGCGGTTCCTTTGATGCTCAAGCTTCTGGGATGAACCGGTAATATTGTGATATCGGGGTGACATCAAAGGCGCTGAAATGATTTTGGAGGGGCCCATGCCCTGAAAGTGAGAAAATTATCCGTATGCTGAGATTATTAAAACAAAGAATGTGGATCAGGTTTGTCCTGTCTTTTTCCATTTTTTTATTTCTGGCAGGGGCCCTGGCCATATGGTTCAACATGGGCACCATGAACCAGTTGCACCGTCATCAGATAACCGCCCAAAGCACAGATATGGCAAAAGCCATTGAAAATACAGTGTTTGATTCGCTGGCTGCCGGCGACAATGACACGGTAAGGCAGCAATTTGACCGTCTTGGCAATACACTGGATGATATGGCTGTATTCATATATGATGATGATGGATCCATTGCTTTCACAACCCGGCAAAAAGCCATGGGAAAAAGTATATCATCTTATGTGGATGAAACAGCAGCCCGGGATATAACCGCCATGATACATGGTGCACAAAATACAGACACCGTTTTTCAAACCATGCAAAATCAGGAAGCATTTGCGGTTGTCAACCGGGTTATTTTAAATGAAGAAACCTGCCATGGCTGCCATGACAGCACAAAACCGGTGCTGGGCGGAATCACTGTTCTTTTATCACAGCAGCATGCACTCGATGCCATTGATACGGCTGCAAAAACAAGTGTTCTCATGGGTATTGCCGCTCTGTGCATTATTATGATTTTCATGTGGCTGTTTTTTCATTTTATGGTGAACAACAAAACAGCCCTTATGCTGAAGGCAACCGAAAGCATGAGAAGAGGAGATTTCACCATTTCCACACAAATGGCCTCGGGTGATGAAATGAACCATATCCTCAACCGAATTCACCTGGTGAACCAGGAAATTCGGGGGGCGCTCACGGATGTGGTGGATACAAGCAGCCATCTGCATACCTCTGCAGCAGACTTGACCCGGATTTCCATAACATTGAACAAAAGCAGCCGGGAAACATCGGTAAATTCAAATTCTGTTGCTTCGGCGGCAGAGCAGATGAGTGCCAATATGCAATCCATTACCGGTTTCATGGAAGATGCTTTTGTAAATTTAAACACCGTGGTTTCGGCTTCTGAAGAAATGAATGCCACTGTCCGGGAAATTTCCAAAAATGCCCAAACAGCAAAAGATGTGGTGGCACAATCTGTGGTTGAATTTTCCCATTTATCACAGCAGATTGACACTTTGGGCAAAGATTCTGAAGAGATAGATACCGTCACCAAAGAGATCAGCAATATAGCAGAGCAGGTCGGTCTGCTGGCGCTGAATGCCAAGATCGAGGCAGCAAGGGCCGGTGAAGCAGGTAAAGGATTTGCTGTAGTGGCCCGGGAAATCACGGATCTTTCACAGGAAGCAGGAGATTCAGCAGCAGAAGTGGACCAGAAAATCAAAAATATCCGGCGGCAGGTGACGGGTATCGTTTCGGAAATCAAAAATATTTCAGAAAAAATTCATGGATCCGGTGAGGCCATATCCCATATTGCCGCTTCTGTTGAAGAGCAGAGCGCAACAAGCCAAGAAGTTGCAGGCAGCCTCAGTGAAGTTTCCCAAAAAATGTCTGAAGTAAAGGCCAGTGTGAATGAGGGGGCAAGGGCTGCAGGGGAAATCGCCACCCGTATAGGAGAAGTGGATGCTGCTTCCACCGGGGTCAATGCAGACAGCAGCGAGGTGAACAACAAGGCAAATAATCTTTCCCAGATGGCAGACAGACTGAAACAGCTTGTGGGCAGGTTCACCATATGACAGCCGGGTCATCAGAATATAACACCAAGGGTATCAGTCATCCGGCCTCTTGGATATCAGGTCAGAGAGCTCAGGCTTTCAGGACAATACGCCATCGGCAAATTTCTGGATGCAGGCCGGGTAGAGCTCCCATTCCTTTTTTAGGCCCTTGCGTTTGACATCATCCAGGGTGTCGGTATCTGCGATTTCAAAGGCTTTCTGGCCGATGATGGGGCCGGTGTCCTCTCCGTAATCGATGAAATGCACCGTGCACCCGCCCACCTTGCATCCGTAGCGGAAGGTGTCGCCGTACCCGTCCGTACCGGGAAAGGCGGGCAGCAGGGCCGGGTGAATATTCATGATCCGGTACTTTCCCGGAACGGTGTTGATGCGGTCAATGAAATACGGGGTGAACACGCGCATGAACCCGGCCAGGACCAGGAGATCCATGTCATAGACCAGGATTCTGTCCAGCAGCTGTTTTTCTGCAATAGCTCGGGACTTGAGAAAAAAGAGGGCATTCTCATCTGCAGGGTCAACCAGGTTCTGCTTTTCCATGATTTCGTCCAGATGAAAATCTTCCGGCAGGTCTTTATCGGAAATGCCTGATCTGCAGGAGCGGATGATGCGTGCATAATCCACCACAAAGGTGTCAATGCCGGCGGTTTGTGCCCGTTCAAGTCCCTTGACATTCGGGGTGTCTGACCCGGTGAACACGATATTTCCTGATATGGTGTTGTCTTTGCAGGCATCGATGATGGCCTGGAGATTGGTGCCGCCCCCGGAAATAAGGGTGCCGATGTTGATGTGTGCCGCCATATTTTTTTGTCCTCCTTATGCATAGCAATTGTATGGGCAGGCTGCATTGCCGGTCTGCCACAAAGGTGGAGGGTATTTTACCGCATTTTTACCAGAGAGGGTATCGGTTTTTTTCAGGTGGGGTTACTGGTTGCCGTAGCCGTTCTGGTCTCCACAGTCCGGGCAGGTCCAGGTGATGCCGTTGCAGGTCAGGCCCCAGGCATTTTCATGCATGCATGCCTGGCACATAGAGAAACCGCACCGGCAGTGCCAGCAGAACATGAAAACCTGTCTGCAGCAATGGCACCGGCGCCGGCTTTTTGCGATGCGTTTTTCCCGGCGTTTTTGCTGCCGTGTTGCTTGATTTTCCTGTGTCATATAAATCTGCTTCTCCTTTTTACCAAAAGATAGTATATATGCCTTGAATTACAAAAAACTGCAATATCCAAAAGGGCAGGGCAAGATGACAGCAGATCCTGAAAAAATCTTTCTCATAGACGGCAGCGCATTTCTGTACCGGGCATTTCATGCCATCCAGAGCCTGAGCACGGCCCAGGGACACCCCACCAATGCCACATTCGGTTTTACCCGGATTCTGATGAAACTGATCAGGGAGAAAAATCCGGTCTATGCTGCGGTGTTTTTCGATGTCAAAGGCCCCACCTTCCGCCATAAGCTGTATGATGCCTACAAGGCCAACCGCCCGCCCATGCCTGATGAGCTGGCAGCCCAGATACCCGATATCCGCAGAATGATCGCTGCTTTGAACATTCCCGTTGTCCAGAAAACAGGGTATGAGGCGGATGACCTGGTGGGTACATTTGCAAGGATGGCTCAGGACAAGGGATTCGAGGTGGTCATGGTTACCGGTGACAAGGATTTTATCCAGCTGATCACCGACCACTGCATCCTGTGGGATCCCATGAAAGATACCTTCATGGATCCTGATACTGTCCGGGCGGACATGGATATCGAACCGGCCCAGTTTATCGATGTGCTGGGGCTGGCCGGTGATGCCTCGGACAATATCCCCGGGGTCAAGGGCGTGGGTATCAAAACAGCTGTGAAACTGGTGGCCGAGTTCGGCTCCATTGATAATTTATACCAGAATCTCGACCAGGTGGCAAAAAAGAAAAAGCTGTATGAGAATCTGAATGCCGGGCGGGACCTGGTGCTTTTAAGCCGGGACCTGGCAACCATTGACCAGCACGTGAAGATCCGTGAAAACATAGAGGATTTCAGGCTCAAACCCTTTGATACCAAACAGGCATTTGCCCTGTTCAATGAACTGGAATTCAAATCCCTGGCACAAGAGTTTGCCGAAAAAGCAGACACATCCAAGAAGATCTATAAATTGATCACCCAGGTTCCTGAGATGGAAAAACTGGCAAAGGTGCTGGAAAACAAGCAGGTGTTTGCCATTGATACGGAAACCACCTCCAAAAACCCCATGGAAGCGGACCTGGTGGGGATCTCTTTTTCCTATATGGAAGACAGCGGTTTTTACCTACCGGTGGCCCATACCCAAGAAACAGACCAGCCGGACAGGTCTGATATTCTGCGAATTTTCGGGCCGGTACTTGAAAACCCGGATGTCCGTAAAGTGGGCCAGAACATCAAATATGACTATATTGTACTGGCCCGTTACGGCCTGGATCTTAAGGGCATTGCCTTTGATACCATGATCGCTTCCTACCTGCTCAATCCCTCCACAAGGGGGCATGGCCTGGACCAGATCGCCATGAACCTGTTCGGGTACAAGATGCTTTCCTATGAAGAGGTGACAGGAAAGGGAAAGGAGCAGATCGGTTTTCAGGATGTACCGGTGGCGGATGCGCTGTTTTATGCTGCTGAGGATGCGGATCTTACCTTTATGGCCTATGAGCAGTTTTCAAAACAACTCAAAGACCAGGGGCTGTATGATCTCATGGAGCGGTTTGAAGTGCCGTTGATCACGGTGCTGGCTGAGATGGAAATGACCGGGTTCAAAGTGGATAAACAGGAACTGGCTGAACTGTCTCAAACCTTTGAAGCTGAAATGGCCGTGCTGGAGAAAGAAATATATGACCTGGCAGGGGAACGGTTCAACATCAATTCCTCCCAGCAGCTGGGGGTGATTTTGTTTGAAAAACTCCAGCTCAAGTCTGCCAAGAAAACCCGGAAAAAAACCGCCTATTCCACGGATGTGGAGGTACTCACCAAACTTGCGGCCAGCCATCCTTTGCCGGAAAAGCTGCTGCGGTACCGGACGTTGGGCAAATTAAAATCCACCTATGCCGATGCTTTGGGCCAGCTGATCCATCCGGACACCGGCAGGATACACACCTCTTTTAACCAGACCATCACTGTCACCGGGAGGCTGTCCAGTTCCCATCCCAACCTGCAGAACATTCCCATCCGCAAGCCCGAGGGCAGAAAAATCCGCAAAACCTTTGTTCCCAAAGAGGGCTGTACCCTGGTGTCTGCGGATTATTCCCAGATCGAGCTGCGGATCCTCGCCCATTGCGCAGAAGATGAGATCCTCATGGAAGCTTTCTGCAATGATGAAGACATCCACACCAGAACAGCCATGGAAGTGTTTCAGGTGCTTCCCGGTTTTGTCACCGATGATCTGCGCAGCCAGGCCAAGGCAATCAATTTCGGGATCGTTTACGGCATGAGTGCTTTCCGTCTGGCCAATGACCTGAATATCAGCCGGAAAATGGCAGCCACCTATATTGACAACTATTTTTCGCGGTATGCCGGGGTAAAAAAATTCATTGACAACACCATCCGCCACACCCGGGAAACCCAGGAAACCACCACCATTTTCGGCCGGAAACGCAGGCTTTCCGACATCCGCTCCTCCAATGCCAATCTGCGCAATTTTGCCCAACGGGCGGCTGTCAACACCCCCATCCAGGGCAGTGCGGCAGATCTGATCAAGCTTGCCATGATCCAGATGGCACAGGCTTTGGAAAAAAACAGCATGGCATCCCGGATGATCCTGTCTGTGCATGATGAAATCATATTTGAAACCCCGTTTGCAGAAAAATCCGACCTCATGGATCTGGCCAGGGAGGTGATGGAAGGGGTATATCCTTTAAAGGTACCGTTAAAGGTCAATTTTGGGTCCGGTGCCAACTGGGCAGCGGCACACTAGGAAAAATTGTGGCACACACCATGGAAAAAAAGCGTATCGGCATTTTTGTCAAACCCCAGGAAGATGCCCAGAAAAAGGCCGAAGAACTGGTCAGGACATTCGGGGACAAGGTGGTCATCATCGACAGCAGACAAAGTGCAGATGCCAGTCTGCCTGATGACCTCATCTGCATTCTGGTGCTTGGGGGGGACGGCACGTTTCTGAGCGCGGCCAGGCTCATCGGGGACCGGGACATCCCTTTGCTGGGAACCAAGTTCGGGGAAGTGGGATTTCTGGCCATCATCCTGGAAGAGCATCTGTACGATGCTTTGGAAAAAGTATTCAAAGGCGCATACATTATCCATAAACGGGCCCGGCTGAACATCCGGCTGGTGCGGGGGAATACTGTCCTGGTAGATGTGGATGTGCTCAATGACGCAGTGATCAACAAATCAGCATTGTCCAGACTGGCATCCTGTGCCGTGTATCTGGACAACACCTATCTGACCACTTTTCGTGCAGACGGACTCATTGTGGCCACCCCCACCGGTTCCACTGCCTATTCCCTGGCAGCCGGCGGTCCTGTGGTGCATCCGGCAGTGCCTTCCATTATCCTGACCCCCATTTGCCCCTTTACCCTCACCAACCGGCCGTTGCTTATCCCGGATACCACAGTTATTGAAATCCGGCTGGAAGGCAGCCCGGAAGATATCGTTCTCACCCTGGACGGGCAGGAAGGATTTGAGATGGGTCCTGATGACAGGATATTTATCACCACAAGCCCCTGTGCCGTAAAGGTGATCTCATTTGAAGAACAGTCCTATTTCAAGGTCCTTAAAACCCGGCTGCACTGGAGCGGCGGCCGCAGCTGATACCTATGAAGCATATCCGGGCCAGGGCTTGTTTATCTGCACCAGAAAGTTTTTATGCTCCCCTAATCCATCAATGAAATCTTCCAGTTCGTCCCGGTCCAGTTCAGGGGAAATATAAAAGGCATCCTGGAACAGGCTGGTTTTTCCCCGGGTGTCCGTTGATTCAGGGGGCAACATCTGCATATGGCGTTTTAGTCCGAATACCCCGATATTGATCCACACCGCTGTGATGTCCGGGTAGGATGCCACCAGATCAAAGGTTTCTCTGATGGATGCCATGGTTTCTCCAGGTCCCCCCAGAACCAGGGAAATACCATGGGCAATACCTGATGCTGCAAGATTTTCCAGTGCAGATCTGATGTCATCTTTTCTGTATCCCCTGTTCATATTGGCCAGAAGCCGGGCGGATGCGGTTTCAATGGAAAGCCCTGCAAAGGTGCACCCGGATGATTTGAGCATGCTGCAGAACTCACGGGAAATCCCTAAGGGTTTGAAGGTGCCGGAACGCCATTGCAGGGCCTCTTTTGCATCGGTCAGGGTCCGGCATAGGGTTTTGGCATGGGTGATGGGGCAGTTGAAGCTGGTGTCGCAGAAATTGATATCAGCTGCTCCGGTATGGGTTTTGATATGAAGGATTTCCGCCAGAATCCGGTCATAGGATTTTATGCGGTAATCCTTTCCATTGGCAAAGTAGCTGGAACAATAGGTGCAGCCAAAGGAACATCCCCGTTTGGTCACCATGCCCCAGGGAACACCCAGGCGGTTGTAAACGGTGGTATCAAACAGGTGATATGCCGGCATGGGCATGGCATCCAGGGTTTTCATTTCCTGCCAGGGCCGGGTATACACATCATCACCGCTGCGGATAACGATTCCCGGTACCCGGCGTAATGCCTTTTCATGGCTACAGGCATCCAGAAATTCAGGAAAGCTGGATTCACACTCTCCCGCAAGGCCAAAGTCAATGTCCAGACAGAACAGCCAGTCAGAGGGAAAATAATTGAATCCCCCGCCGCCTGCCACCACCAGGGCATCGGTCTGTTGCTTTACAATGGTCACCAGGCGCTTGAGCATGGGGCGGATATCGGTGAAAACAAATCCGTTTTGAAGGGGATTTTCCGGTATGCCGCAGGTTACCAGGGGAATGGACAAGCCCACCACATCAGGTTTAAACTGCTCAAGGCAGGCAATAAATCTGTTCTCATCCCCCTGGTCCGGCAGGCAGTCAAAAACCGCCACCCGATGGCCGGCATCCAGTGCAGATCCGGCTATATATGCCGCCCCCACCGGCGACATGGGCAATGAATTTGCTGAAATGATCAATACGTTCATGGCACTCCCCGTTACGTCTGAATTCACAGATGTATTACAGATACCATTTTTTCATTTGGTCCAGTTTTCGATTCTCAACCCTGTTATTCTGCCGAAGGGCCGTTCATTGTTCGTTACAATTGTCATTCCCTGACTCCGGGCATGGGATGCAATCATCATATCCATATTCCCAACCGTCTGTCCGAAGCTTTCCAGTTCTTTACAGATTTGTCCATAGTGCTCAGCTGCTGCGCAATCCCAAGGAATTATGTCAACGTGAAGAATAAAGTTCTTAACAAGTCGCTGGTGTTTTTTAGGATTTGAGGATTTTTGCACGCCATAAATGAATTCAGCATATGACACGACAGAAATACAGAACTGTTCCATTTCATAGGAATCAAACCGTTCTAAAACCTGAATTGTCTTCTCCCTCATGATGTAACTGCAGATATCGGTGTCCAGCATAAACTTATTCACCAAAGATATGCCTTTGTTGGGGGGATAAATCCTTCCTTATTTTCATGAAATTCGGGTCAGCCTTTTCACCTGACAGGAAAAAATCTCGCCAGGAATCCGGTTTAGGGGACAAAATAACTTTGTTTCCGACCTTTTCTATATACACCTCTTCAACATCAAAGCGGAATTCCTTTGGTAAACGGACTGCCTGGCTTCGACCATTCTTGAATATTTTGGCTGTGAACATTTCTTCACCTCGTGATATATATCAAGTCATATACCCAGATTAGCATATGACTTTGTATATACAGTATGTCCGGAATCAAAAATTTCTACCCCTTCAATATTTTTTTGTGGTGAAAAAAAATCTAATAGTTCCGGTCGGCGTACCCCACCCATCCGCCAGTCTTGACCAGGGCTTTTTCAAATCCGGTGAGGGTAAAGGGGATGGTCCAGGTATCCTTGCCGGCGGTCACCTGGATCTTATTGGTGTCCACATCCACTGCCACGTGAAGGGGGGATGTGCCGGCTGCTTCAAACAGGCGGTCTATCTGTTTTTTGTCCAGCGTTATGGCCAGCATGCCGCAGTTGAACATGTTCTGGTAAAAAATCCTGGCAAAGCTTTCCGCGATGACCACATGGATGCCGTTGGCTTCCAGGGCCCAGGGGGCATGTTCCCGGGAAGATCCGCACCCGAAATTCTGTTTGGCCACCAGCACGCCGATCCCTTGCAGATCCTGCTTTGGATCAAAGCCTTCCAGTTCCAGATCTTCCATCAGATGGGGACCCATGGCGGTTTTTTCGATCTCTGTCAGGTACCGGGCCGGTATGATCTCATCGGTGTTGATATCGGACCGGTTCAGGCACAGGGCGGTTCCGCTGAATGATGTCATGACAGCCTCCTATTTTTCAAAAAGATGCGAATTGGTTATGGTGCCTGTCAGGGCTGTGGCAGCAGCCGTGGCAGGGCTCATGAGATGCACCATGCCGCCTTTGCCCATACGGCCGTTGAAATTACGGTTGGTGGTGGCAGCTGCCACCTCGCCGGAGGCCAGCACCCCGTTGCTCATTCCCAGACAGGCCCCGCAGGTGGGGTTGGTGACGCAGAATCCCGCATCCATGAAAATCTTGATCAATCCCTCTTCCAGTGCCCGGGAAAACACATCCGGGGTGGCAGGCGATACAATGGCCCGCACGGAATCGGCTATTTTTCTGCCCGCCACCACCCGGGCTGCCGTGCGCAGATCTTCGATGCGGCCGTTGGTGCAGGAACCGATATACACCTGGTCCACAGGGGTACCGGCCATGTCGGACACCGGTTTTACGTTGTCCGGCTTGTATCCGAAGGTGGTCAGGGGGGGGAGATCACTGACATCAATGGTTTTGCGGGCTGCATACACGGCATCCGCATCCGGCTGAAACCGGGAGAAATCGTCCAGGGCCGCCTTTTTGTCCGGGTAATCATCCTTGATAAAGGGCCACAGGTAATCCACAGTCACTTTGTCGGGCAGACAGATGCCTGAGGTGGCACCGGCTTCCACCGCCATGTTGGACAGGGTCATGCGGGCTTCCATGGACATGACATCCACCACCGGTCCGCAGAATTCAATGACCTGGTTGGTGGCCCCGTTGACAGTAATCTGCCGGATCACTTCCAGGATCACATCCTTGGCAAACACCCCGGGCCGCAGGGTTCCAATGATCTCGATTTTCAGGGTGTCCGGTTTTTTAAAGGCGCACACCCCTTTTAAAATTCCCACCTCAAGGTCGGTGGTGCCCACCCCTGCGGCAAAGGCACCGAATGCCCCATGGGTGCAGGTGTGGGAATCGCCCATGATGATGACAAAGCCAGGACGGACAAAGCCTTTTTCCGGGAAGATGGCATGGCAGACCCCGTTGCGGCCGATATCAAAAAAATCCGTTATCCCGTGCCGCCGGGCCCAGTCCCTCAGAATCTTTCCCTGGCGCGCGGTCTTTGTATCCTTGGCAGGGGTCACATGGTCAATGACCGCTTTGATTTTGTCCGGATCAAACACCCGGTCCCTGCCCCGGGCCACCAGGTCCTGGATGGCAGTGGGGGTGGTGATCTCGTGGCAGAACACCCGGTCCAGGCGCAATACATTCACCTCGCCAAAGGGCTGGTCCACAAGATGGACGTCAAAAATTTTTTCCGCGATTGTTTTTCCCATGGCATTCTCCTGATTCAGGCTGTTTTTTCACCAAAATAATCTTCCCCCTCTGCCGGGGTCACCACCCAGTAGGCCTGGAGCAGGGTATCGGATGTATTGCGTATCAGATGGGGAATCTGAGAAAAAAAAGACACTGCATCCCCGGTTTGAAGCTGGTGCTGTTCTTCTCCGTATATCAGCTGGGCCGATCCTGAGATGATGATGCCCAGTTCTCTTCCCAGGTGGCCGTCTTCCGCATCCCCCCGTTCCTGGCCCGGTGCCAGTTCCAGAAAAAAGGCATTAAAGGAATGGTTCCCTTTGGTCTGGCTTTCACCGCAGAGTTTTTCATAGGAAAACCCCTTGCGTTTGTAAATTTTGCGTTCATTTTTCCGGATGATTTCTACCTGGGACTGGGTTTCGTAGTCCTTGAAAAATTTATCAGGTGATACACCGTACACCTCCAGCAGCTGCAGCAAGGTGTCCAGAGAAGGGGAAATCCGGTTCCGCTCGATCTGGGATAAAAGGCTGGAGCTGATGCCTGCCTTGGCTGCCACATCCTTGATGGTAAACTGCCGGGTGTTGCGAATGGCCCGTAATAATGCGCCCAGTTTTGTTTTCATACGTCTGCGTGGATACCATATTTCAGTATAGTTAATTAAAATTTAATAATACTAAAAAAAAGGCCTGTGTCAACCCCATTTTTTGATCGTGCCTGATAAATGCTGCAAAATGCCTTTCCGCCTGAAAAAAATCTTCCTGAAAAATTTAAATGATTGCTATTGCTATTGCTATCACGATAAAAATGTTTTAGAGAAATATGCAATGGATATTTCAGGCAAAAGAAAAATATTGATCGTTGATGATGTTCCCACCAATATTACTGTTCTGACCCAAATTCTGATGTCCGACTATAAGATGGTCTGTGCAACCAATGGCCGGGATGCCCTGAAACTTTCGGCATCTTCTTGTCCGGACCTGATTCTGCTTGATATCATGATGCCGGATATGGATGGGTATGCGGTGTGCCGGCAGTTGAAATCACAGGATGAGACCCGAAACATCCCGGTCATATTCCTGACGGCGAAAAAAGAGGAAGAGGATGAGGTGAAAGGCCTTGAGCTGGGGGCAGTGGATTATATCTCAAAACCCTTCAGTCCCGTTATATTGAAGCACAAAGTTAGAATACACATGGAGCTTAAACTCCACCGGGACAACCTTGAAGAGATCATCCAAGAGCGCACCATTGAAATATCAAAATCCCACAAAAAGCTTCACCAGGAGATTACAGAACGCATTCAGGTGCAAAAATCGCTTATTGAACAGCGGGCCTATTTTCTGCATCTTTTTGAGAACTCGCCCCAGGCAATTATGATTGTTGCGCCTGATGGAAAAGTTGTTGAGGTGAACAAAGGATTTGAAAAGATTTTTGGATATGCGGTAAATGAGATCAAAGGCAAATACAGTAAAAACCTGATTGTGCCCGAAGACATGATTGCAGAGGATGACACTTTTCATAAAAACATTCTTGCCGGAAAAACCATCACCAAAGAAACCTTTAGATCACGGAAAAACGGCGATCTGCTGCCGGTGACATTTCTGGGGTATCCTGCAAAAGTCAAAAATCAGATTGAAGGGCTTTTTATTTTATACGACGATATCTCTGAAAGGAAAAAATTTGAAGCCCAGATGCTGCACCAGTCTTTTCATGATCCCTTGACAGGCATTCCGAACAGGGCACTGCTCATGGAAAGGATCAACCGGTCTCTGGAACGGTCTAATAGAAGAAAAGATTACCAGTTTGCTGTTCTCATGGTTGATCTGGACAATTTCAAATCAGTTAATGACAGCATCGGGCACCTGGCCGGGGATAAATTTCTGATTCAATTTTCCGATCAGGTAAGGCACTGCATCCGGTCCACAGATACGATAGCACGTATGGGCGGAGATGAATTTGCGGTTCTGCTGGAAGAAATCAGCGGCCCACGTGAGGTTTTCAAGATTGCAAAACGTATTTTTAATATTGGAAAATCCAGCTTTTTCATTGAAAGAAATGAAATCACCATCAGTGCAAGTATCGGTGTGGTAATAGAAACAAAATCATATGACCGGTCTGAAAACATTATCCGGGATGCAGATATTGCCATGTACCGTGCCAAGGAGAATGGAAAATCAAGTTTCCGGGTGTTTAAAAAGAAAATGCACAAGATGACCCTTGAATCCATAAGAATGCAGAATGAGCTGCGTAATGCGATTTTTAACAATGAGCTTGTTTTGTTTTATCAGCCCATTATTTCGGTTTCTGATCAGCAGCTGCTGGGTTTTGAAGCCCTGGTAAGATGGCAACACCCGGACAAAGGAATAATCGGACCCAATCTGTTTATCCCCCTTGCAGAAGAAACAGATCTTATCCTTCCTCTGGGACGGTTTGTCATTAAGGAAGCATGCCGGCAGTTGAAACAATGGCATGAAACCATGCCGGGTGGTGAAAGCCTGACCATGAATATCAATGTTTCCACCAGGCAGTTCATGGATGGAGAACTGACCGGATTTATTATCAAAACCCTGGAAGAAAATCAGCTGGCACCGCAATATCTTAACCTTGAGATAACCGAAAGCCTTATAACCAAAAATGCGAAATCCATGATGTCCAAACTGGCTGTTTTGAAAAAGCACGGCATTAATGTGCTGCTGGATGATTTTGGTACAGGGTATTCTTCGTTGTCCTATATCCAGGATTTTCAAATCGACAGCATAAAAATTGACCGGTCTTTTATCAATGATATGGACCGGGATGGCGGCAGTATTGAAATCGTTAAAACGATTCTTGCCCTGTGCCGGAATCTGGGACTCGGGGTCGTGGCTGAAGGTATTGAGCGCAAAACCCAGTTCAATCTTTTAAAAGAGCTGAATTGCGAAAAAATACAGGGGTTTTATTTTTCCAGACCGGTTGATAAAAACAAGGCTGCGCATCTGATAAAAAACGGGATCACAATTTCTGAATAAATGATTTTATAAGCTTTCTTGCAGCCTCAAACTGGTATATTTCTATCTGGTCTTCAAGCTTTTGTGACAGGTCTGTAAAACCGGTATCCTGAACATGGCTGTTGAGATATTCCTTGAACCGGTCAAATGATATTTTCGATTCTGCAGGATCGAATTCAGCCAGATTTGCATCCAGCGCTTCAAGCAGGGTACGCATCTTTTCAGGATCATTTTTCTGGTCAGGGGGGTGAAAAATTTTTTGTGTCCTGGTGTCTGCCTGCAGGTTTTCCAGGGATTTTTTTATTTCTAAAAACCGTTGCTCGACCTGAAAGATATAATTGTTTATCTGGTCAGCATTTTTGGCATCAATGGCTTTTTCCAGAGATTGTGATGCAGCAAAAAGATCTTTTGCCGCAAGATTGCCGGCAGAACCTTTAAGGGAGTGGTTTTCTTCCCGCGCCTGTTTCAGATTATTCTGACAAACCAGGTCTTTTATCCGGGCCGGTACCGGTGCAAGATCCCGGCAGAACCGGTTAAGAATGTCTGTGTACCTTTCCAGACTGCAGCCCATGCGGGCCATTCCCTCATCAACATCAATTCCTGCCGATCTAATGGTTTCCATCTGGATCATTCTGGCATGGTTCATGGGCAGCGGCGGTTTTGGGGGATCAGAAACAACGGCGACATCCGGGATATATTTTTTGAGCACCTTATACAGCTTGAGTCTGTCAATGGGCTTGGAAATATAGTCATCCATGCCGGCTGCAATACATTTTTCGCGGTCTCCCCGCATGGCATGGGCAGTCATGGCAATGATGGGCAGATCCTTTCTGCCAAGGTCACTGCGGATTCTGGCAGTTGCTTCCAGACCATCCATTTGCGGCATCTGCACATCCATCAATACAACATCAAAGTCTTGGGTTTTTATTTTTTCCATGGCCTCAAGGCCGTTGACTGCTGTTTGGACATGCATGCCGGCAAGGGTAAGGATTTCAACAGCCACCATCTGGTTGATGGGGTTGTCTTCAGCAAGCAGCACCCTGGCGTCTGACGCATAGTTATACACATTTTGCAAATCAGATCGGGATGAGAAAAGAGCCTGGTGTCCAAAAGATTCCATGATGGTATCAAGTAAATGGGAAGGTCTGACCGGTTTCTCCAGAAAACGGAAAAATTTTTCAGATGAAGACAAATAATTTTTTCCGGGGGTGGGGCAGGTTCCCATTAATATTACAGGGATTTTTTCGGATAATGTGCTTTTTTGAACCTTTTCAGCAAGTGATTTTCCATCCATATCCGGCAGATCATTATCCGCAATGAGCAAATCAAATGGCTGGGATGGATCTTGTTGTGCAAGCAGTGACAATGCTTTTTGTGCAGAATCTGTTACATGGGGATGAAACTCAAAGGAGACAAGCATCTGGTTCAGCACATGCTGTGTGGATGGGTTTGTCTCTGCCACCAGTATTTTCATGCCTTTCAGAGCGGGGGGAAATTGGTGGTGCCTGTCTTTTATGGGGATCCCTTTTTTCAGTCTGATCACAAAAGAAAAAAGGCTTCCTTTTCCGGGCATGCTTTCAACGGTGATTTTACCGTGCATCATGGATAGTATTTTGTGGCAGATGGCCAGTCCCAGCCCGGTTCCTCCGTATTTTCTGGTGGTGGAGCTGTCTGCCTGGGCAAAGGCTTCAAAAAGGGTCTGTTGGTTTTTTTTATCGATGCCGATGCCTGTGTCTTTTACGCCAAAATACAAGGTGACATCCTTATCGGTTTGCTCCATGGTCTGGATGATAATGCAGACCTCTCCTTTTTCGGTAAATTTGACTGCATTGGATGTTAAATTAACAATAACCTGCTGCAGCCGCAAGGGATCTCCCACCAATTCAGTGGGAACATCCGGTGCAATATCAATAACCAGTTCAAGGTGCTTTTTGCGCAGATCATCAATAAAAAGATCAGTGACATTATTAATAATATCTCTTAACTGAAAAGGAATGCTTTCAATATCCAGTTTTCCGGCTTCTATTTTTGAAAAATCCAGGATTTCATTTATTATCCCAAGCAGGGATTTTGCTGAAGAATTGATTATTGAAACATATTCCAACCGCTGCTTCGGTGTGAGATCCGGGTTTTTTGCCAAATCAGACATACCGATGATGGCATTCATGGGTGTCCGGATTTCATGGCTCATGTTGGCAAGGAAACTGCTTTTGGCTTTGGTGGATTCATCAGCCGTTTTCTTGGCTTTCTGGAGTTCAATGTTGGCGGTTTTAAGCTCCTGCGTCCGCTCTTCCACCCGAGTTTCAAGTTCGTTGTGAATTTTGCGCAATTCCTGTTCAACACGCTTGCGTTCAACAATTTCTACTTTAAGGTCCTTGTTGGCATGGGCCAGCATTTCTGTTCGTTCCTTTACCCTGTCTTCGAGCAGCTGGTTGGCTTCATGGGTTTTTTGCTGCTCTTTTTCTAGAAGCTGCGCAAGATAAAAATCTCTGCGGGCAGCGTATTCTATGGAATAGCAGGAGAACATGCCAATGATATTTGCACTGATAAAAAAGAAATTGTTATTAATGAGAATGGGCAGAGGCGTGGAACTGATGACTGTGGCACCGATTTCATAACAGATGACAATAAACCATCCTGATATGGTTGCCCAGATGAACCGCGCCCGTATGAATGAGTAACCGAAAATAAAAATCAGCATCAATCCGGCATAATATGAATAGTTTATGGGGGGCGGGGCGATGATTATCATGGTGACAATCCCCAGCCCGGCCAGTATGACAACAAAGGCAAGGGAAAGCTGCATGTATTTTTTGTAGCCGGCGGAAAATGACAGCAAAAGCACCAGAGCTGTCACAGGAAAGAAAATGGCATACCGGATAAACCACAGTTTGTTTCTCATCTCCGGCATCAACTGGGCATCAAGGATACCAAAAAATGAATAAAAAACAATAGCTATAAAAAGCGATATCCTTACCTGATTGATATATTTTGTATGGTAGTCGTCTAAAAATTCTTTTTCCAGGGCACCGGAGTCATCACGAAAGGACAAGGTAAGTAGTGTCAGCTGCATGCCTGATGGATTAAAAATGGAATGGGCCAATTTTTTTTTAAAATCAGATCCCATATGCCATATTTTCACAATTGTCTGCAGATTGGGGTAACAGCAACAACAGCATTGCCTTCAGCCTTTTGAGACAAATTCTTTTCCGCATTTCAAATGCAGAAACAGGTTCACGCCTTCAGGTTCCTGGCCTATGCGGATGTCTGATTCTTTGAAGTTGCAGGCCATGGCCAGTGCAGCGAGTTGTTCAGGGGTTCTGTGGATCAACCGCCAGTCTCCGATTACCTCCATATAGGCCTGGGTCGGATTGTTTGTTGAAAAATTTCCGATAACCATTTCTCCTTGATCTCCAAGCAAAGGCGTCAAATGGTCTAAGAGAAAAATAAATTTTTTATCATTGAGGTAATCAAATAATCCGGCTGACCAGATCATGCGATATTTTTTGTCTGAGGTAAAATCAAAGGCATTTGTATGAAGAAAGGCAATATTATGGAGAAAATCTTTGCACAGGTTTTTTGCATAGGAGATGGCAAGCGGATCGAATTCCACGTTGTCAACCGTGATGCTGCTGTCCTTTTTTCGGGAAAAGAAATCAAACAGATCCCTTGCCGGTCCGCTGGCTATATTTAATACCCTTTTGTCAATGTCATCCCGGTCATCAAGATGACACAAAAGATCAAGAAAGTACTTTTTTCTGTTTCTTACTGCCATGGGGGCTTTTTGGAGCTGGAAAAAAAGATCCCATTTTCTCAGGTCCGGATCATTGGATGTGTGCTCAAGATAAATTTTTTCAATGATCTCATAATCTCCTGGATATCCATGGGGCTTGTTGAAGACAAAACCCTGAAGCGTCAATATGGAAAGTGCTTCTCCCATTTTTTTCCGCAGCAGATCAAGATCATTTTTGTGTAATGTGCCATTCCTCATTTCCTGGTGAATCTGTGTGAGCCAGTCGGTAAATTCATGATATTCTGAAGAATCAGGGCCTCCTTTTGCTACCATTTCTTCAATAAACGCAATATAATGTTTCATGGAAAATTCGCTCCACATGGATAAAAGGTGCCGTTGATTTCAAAATTCTTTGTTTGTATTTTAATGGGATCTCTCAATCTCAAATATCAAAAAGTCCAGTAAATTCCAGTTCTAAAGCAATTTTATAACGTAAATTACATAAATCAATACCACCTGTCAAACGATATAAGCAGTATTACATTATCCGCATGCTTTTTTCAGGCAGTCGCCTTGATTTGAATTTAATTGACAAAATTTGTTTCCAGATGTTATCCATAAACCATAATCTTATGGAAAGAATGCAGCCGAGACCAATTATTAGACCTGATGAGGTTCTTTAATGGAAGATAAAAATGATCGGCGGACCACAGAAGACCGCCGTAAATCCCCCAATGAGAGGGCTGAAAAATTTATAAAGTATTTTCTTCCGGAAGAAGAGGAAAAACGAAGCGGCAGAGATCGCCGCAAGCCGGATCCTGACAGGGAATAATTCAGCTTTCGGAGTTGGCTGACCCCGTTCATCATCGCTGAAGCCCGAAAGTTGAAGGAATATTATTTTTTCAGGGCTTTTTCACAGTACCACCAGCCCCTGATTGCCATATTGGGACAGCAGTTTTTGAAAATCCTGGGCACAGTCAGTTTTTATCAGTATTTCATGAATAACCTGCTCTCCATAATCAGTTTCACTGATTTTTGCATCAACCCGGCTTATCTGGTTTAAAAAAGCATCATTGCATTCATAGGGGATCTGAACCCGTACCTGGAAAGCTTTGATCAACCGAACTTTTTTTGCGGCATCAAGGGCAGCGGCAACCGCACCTGAATAGGCCTGGATCAATCCCCTTATCCCCAGCTTCACACCGCCATAGTGCCGGGTCACCACCACCGCCACCCGGGTCATGTTGCGGGATGCCAGTACATTGAGCATGGGCCTGCCGGCAGTGCCTGAAGGCTCGCCTGCATCGGAACTATGATAAACCTGGCCGGCATCTCCCACAATATAGGCCCAGCAGTTATGGGTGGCGGTTTTGTTTTCTTTTGAAATTTTTGAAATGAAATCCTTGGCCGCCGCAATGGAGACGGCATGGGACAGGTGGCAGATAAACAAAGACCGTTTGATTTTAAGCTGTGCGGTATAGGTCCCTTTTTCTGCTGATCCTGCAATGGAGTAAAATTGCTTTTCAGGTGCCATGCTGTTTTTTGTCCGGTGTCCTGGTTGTCACAATTACCATTTGGGTGGTGTGGTTTTCCATTCAATCTTGAAAATTTATCAGAAATGGGTTATACACTGCCCGTTATGAAAATTTCCATTATCCATTTATATTATTGCATGTTGCCCAGGATTTTCCCATGAGAATTGTAACCCGGCCTGATTTTGACGGTATTGTCTGCGCAGTGCTGCTGCGTGAAGCACTGCATATTGATACGGACATATACTGGGTGGAACCCAATGAGGTCCAGAAAAAAGAGGCAGACATAAAAGCCGGTGATATTCTGGCCAATCTGCCCCATGACCCCAGATGTTCCCTGTGGTTTGACCACCATGTTTCCAACACCCCCGACCAGGTGTTTGAAGGAGCACATGAGATTGTCCCTTCAGCCGCCGGCGTTGTCCATAAATACTATAAGGCATCCGGACAGCTGGACAACCGGTTTGATGACCTGGTCTTTCACACCGATATTATCGATTCCGCCAGCCTCACCAGGGACCAGGTGCTGCATCCGGAAGTATATCCCCATATCCTTTTGTCCATGACCATCAAAAACCGGGACAACACAGACACAGCCTATTGGAACCATCTGGTGGGGATGCTCAGGACCCGGGATATTGCAGCCATCATGGCTGATCCCACAGTCAAATCGCGCTGTGAAGCCGTTATTCAGGAAAACACGGTGTATGCCTGTTATCTCAAGGATCATACCCGCATCCAGGGCCGGATATCCATTACCGATTTCAGGGGCCTGGATCCTGTGCCGTCGGGAAACCGGTTTCTGACCTACTGCCTTTTTCCCGAAACCGTTGCCAGCGTCAAACTCCGGTATACCGAACCGGAAAAGACCCATGTGCTGGTGAGTATCGGCCACAGCATTTTCAACCGAAACTGCCGGGTGAATGTGGGAAACCTGCTGGCACGCTACGGCGGCGGGGGGCATGCTGGTGCCGGCGGCTGCACCCTGAAGATGGAAGATGCCCAGCAGAAAATTGATGAGATCATACAGGTCCTGGAGGTCAATGCGCCTGTTGTTTAGCTGATCCGGTTTTTTTTATTTCCCGGAGATCGAAATACCGGCCCGGATAAATCGGCTCATTCTCCGGACAAAATCATCAAAGTCAAATCATCTGTCCGGGGTACAAGATGCTCAGCGCAGCGCTTTTTTATCCAGTTTATCTGGTCATCCAACTGCATTTTTTTTGACTGAATCAACCACTTTAAAAAACCATCAAAGTCAAGTCTTTTATCAATGCTGCAGGATTTTTTTTTTGTAATCCGGCCTTCCGTGAATCCATCCGTATAGAGATACAACCGGCTGTCAGCAAGAGAAAATTTTCTGACAGAATGCACCGCATCCGGTATGACACCCAAAGGGGGGGCTGAAGGAAGAATTTTGAAGATATTTTTTTCGTTTACCAGCAGGGGGGGCAAATGTCCCACATTAATCAGTGATATCTCCCGTGAGCCAGGATCAAGCCATCCCCCCACAAAAGTAACAAACATACCCCTGGTGGCGGTTTCATATAGCTCATTGTTCATCAGATAAACAATGTGACTGATATCATCAACAACTTTACTCAAACAGCGGAAAAGAGAAATGGCTTTTGCCATGAGGAGTGCGGCAGATGTTCCCTTTCCCGAAACATCTCCTATACAGAAACAGATGGTGCCGTCCGATTTTGTAAAATAGTCGTAAAAATCACCTGAAAGATGAAACGCAGGAATATTGAATGCCACCACCTGACGGATCTGCCCAATATCCGGCTGCATATTTTTCTGGATTTCCCGGGCAATATCCAGCTCAGCCTCCAGTTTTGCAGCATATTCATCCCTTTGATTAAGGGATTTTTGCAATTTCCAGGTCAATTCCACGTAACTGATATTATCTTGCGTCAATTTCTGATTGGCCTGCTTCATCACGGTATTGAAATCAGGTTGTGTCCCTGTATCAATATCCAATGAAAAGGACATTTCTTTAACCTGATCCGGCAAAAGGGACAATACTGATTCAATCGTATCCCCATCCAGTCTGAAGATCTTTTTGGCCTGTTGTTTGAGTTCAGACAAAGCGGTTGCTTTGTCATGACAGGTAAAGGCGGCATTGCACAGATCAGCCAGCATCAATAGAGATGACAGGACGACGTGCCCATCTTCTGCTGCCTTTTTCCTGAAAATATGATGATGGGAGGCTATGGCCGTAATATAGGTTTCAGGCAGATGCCATTTTTTTGCCAGCAATGCCCCGACACTGTCATGGGTGGTATGAAATATTTCATTTTCCATTTCATACCGTTTTTCCGGAAGATTGGCCCGTAAGAGGGGCCATCTGTCAACTTTGTCAGGGGCGATGGAAAAAAGAACCAGCAGGCCGATATCCTGGATCATGCCGCCAGTAAACGCCTGTTCCACAGGACCTTTCACAAGGCTGGAAATCTGCCGGGCAGCAATCGCTCTCCGCAAGGCATCTTCCCAGAATATGTTGATGTCAAATCCAGGTATGGCGGTTTTAGACAAGGCCTCTTTAACTGAAAAACACAAAACCAGATTGCGAAGCTGGTCTATGCCCATGGCAACGATCGCTTCAGAAACAGTTTCAACAGACTGGTAAAAGCCCAAAAAAGCTGAATTGACAAAACCCAGAATCTGTGCGGTTAAAACAGGATTTAAAGCTATCAGACGGCTCAGGTGTTCGATTTCAACATCTTCATGTAAGGTATACCGGATCAGTTGCATAATCCTGTGGTCCGGTACGGGAAGATTTTCGGGCTGAAGATTTCTATATAATATGGCACGCATCAGCAGATTCCGATCTATGATAACACTTTTCAGGCCAATGGATTGTCACAGAGGGTTGTCATTTTTTGATATGTAGGACAGGTGGTCCCTTTCTGTCAACCCAAACCTTTTCATACCTGGGGTGAAGACATAAAAAATCTCCTGTTGCAAGGTGTCCAGGACCTGACTACAATGTGCTGGGTTGGAATATACATCTTTATACAAGGAGGTAACAATGAAAGTTATTATTGATCTGTGTGTGGTTCCCCTGGGGGTTGGTCTTTCCGTCTCCAAATATGTTGCTGCCTGCCATGAAGTTATTGCTGAAGCAGGCCTGAAATCAGAACTTCATGCATATGGGACAAACATCGAAGGGGATTATGATGTTGTCTTTCAGGCAGTCAAAAAATGCCATGAAAAAATTCATAAAATGGGTGCCCCGAGGATTACCACAACCATCAAGCTTGGGACTAGAACCGACAGAGACCAGACCATGGAAGACAAAGTAAAAAGTGTTCAGGAAAAGTTACAATCAGCGTAAAAAAACCAAAAGGTCCATAAACAGGAGAGACGCCCATGTCAGGGCCCCATAAAATCAGGCAGATGATGAAAGCGGAGCGGGCTGCTGCCCAGCGCAGGTTCCGCAGGCACAGAAACCACAACAAACTGGCATATCCCGGATGCCACCAATGTGTCGTGGTCCTGGATCACCTGAAACCCACTTTTAATATCGGCAAGATTTTCAGGAGTGCTGAAGCATTCGGGTGCAAAGAGATGCACCTGGTGGGTATTGATTTTTTCGACCCGGCCCCTGCTATGGGAGCGTTCAAATGGGTGCCTGCTTTTTTTTATGCCCGGTTCAATACCTGTTATGCTGATCTTGTCAGCCGGGGGTATACCCTGTTTATTCTGGAACCGGGCAAAGGAGAGCCGGTCATGGATATCTGCCTGCCCGAAAAAAGCGCCTTCATCCTTGGGCATGAAGAGTTCGGCATCAGTTTTGAGCCGGATCTGTATGACCGGGTCCGGCGCCTGACCATCCCCCAGTACGGCAGGTCAGACAGCCTCAATGTCAGTGTTGCCGCTTCCATCGTACTCTATGAATATGTGCGGCAGAATGGGGTCAGCAGGTAACTTCCCGTGAAGTTACCTGCTCTGGTCTGGGCGCCCCGGGCAGGGGAATCGCATGTAGATGCAGCGTCACCTATATTGGCATAACCCCCTGTGGGAGCCGTGTGACAGGACCGTCAGATGTCAATCTCGGGCTGGTCACACGGCTCCCACAGGGGCGGGTATCAAGCAGCTGAACAGGATTCGGTTACATGCAATGGCCTTGGCGCCCAGGGGGGACTATTGACAGGAAGAGACAGATCTGGTTATAAGCAGTTCATGCAGACGCAAATGATCATCCATCATATTGTAAACTGGCTGAACACCTATGTGACGGGATCCGGCCTCACCGGCTTTTGTGTGGGGGTGTCCGGCGGCATAGATTCTGCGGTAACCTCCACCCTGTGCGCCAGGACCCGAAAGCCCACCATGGTTTTGAACATGCCCATCTTTCAGGCATCAGACCAGCTGTCCCGGGCATCGGCCCACAATGCATGGCTGAAAGAAAAGTTTTCCAACGTTACCGCTGTCGACCTGGACCTGACGCCGGTATTTTTCAGTATCCAGGACAGTTTCCCTTTCGATATCCAGGACGACCTGACCATGGCCAATACCAGGTCCCGTCTCAGAATGCTTGCCTTGTACGCATTTGCTTCCCACAACCGGCTGCTGGTGGCCGGCACCGGCAACAAAGTTGAGGATTTCGGGGTGGGATTTTACACCAAATACGGGGATGGAGGGGTGGATATTTCACCCATTGCCGACCTGTCCAAATCAGAGGTGTATGCCCTTGCCCGGGCCCTGGGTGTTGCAGAAGAGATCATAGCCGCCCCTCCCACTGACGGGTTATGGGAAGATAACCGCACAGATGAAAACCAGATCGGGGCCAGTTATGCAGAACTGGAGTGGGCCATGGCCCATAATGCCCTGCCGGAAGAAGAAAAAAAGGATGTGGTGCTGGATGCACGGCAGAAACAGGTGCTGGCAATTTTCAACCAACTGCATGCAGCCAACCGCCACAAAATGGATCCCATACCGGTATGTTACATCCCAGATGATTTGCGGCACTAATCTGTGTATCAAAAGCAGCCGGCAACATGCCATCCAAAAACAGCGAAGCGGCTGACAGGTGCACAAGGTTTTTTTATATGAAATCCATCAGCCTTCAGTACTCAGTTATCAGCTTCCAGTAAACAATCACAAATTTTCCCTGCTGATTACTAACAGCTAATGGCTAATAGCTAACAGCTAACAGCTTTCACGATTTGTTGTGCCCGCCGGGCATGGCCGTTATTGAAACGCATCCCGGGTGAGGTTGAATTTTTTCATTTTATAGTACAAAAGCTGCCGGGAAATCCCCAGTTTTCCGGCAGCCCGGGTGACATTGCCCCGGTGCTGCATCAATGCCTGCCAGACCATTTTTTTTTCATGTTCTTTTTTGTTGAACATCAGATCTGATTCTTGAGTTTCCCTGTCTTCAAGGCCGGGAATATGGGCAGCTGCCCTGCGGGATGGTCTGGTGTGTGCGGGCCGGATTATGCCGCAGCCGCTGGCAAAATGGGACTGAAGATATGCCGTCCGGATCTGGTCATCCTGATCCATGATGTTCATGGCCCCTTCAATTACATGCTCCAGTTCCCGGACATTGCCGGGCCAGTGGTAACGGCCGAATATCTCCATGACCTGCTGGTTTACTCCCCGCACCTGTTTGCCCAGAGCCTTGTTGTGTTTGGCAATAAAATGGTTTACCAGCAGGGGCAGGTCTGCAATGCGGTCACGCAGGGGAACAATATGGATGAATACCACCCCTAAACGGTAAAACAGATCTGAGCGCAGGCTGCCGTCGGCAATGGAAATATGGGGATCCTGGTTCACCGAGGAGATGATTTTCAAATCAAATTTTATCTCCTTGAGCGCTCCCACCCGCCGCACTTTCCCTTCCTGGACAATGCGCAGGATCTTGCTCTGGAGGCCCACAGGCATGGAATTGATTTCATCCAGAAAGATGGTGCCCTGGCTGGTGCGTTCAAACAGCCCGGCTTTGTTGATGGAACCGGTGAACGCCCCTTTGGAGGTGCCGAACAATATACCCTCCAGCAGATTCTCCGGTATTGCGGCACAATTGACCGGGGTATATTTTTTTTCATGCCTGGGGCTGTGGTTGTGGATGGCACGGGCAAACAATTCCTTGCCCGTGCCGGTCTCTCCATACAGCATAACAGGCGATGGCGTGTTTGCTGCCATGCGGGCCGCATTCAGGGCAGCTTTGAGTGCAGGATCCTGGCCGATGATGGTATCAAAGGTGATTTCATTCTGGTGCATGCGGTACTGGCTGTCCGGCAGGCGCATGGATGACAGGGTTTCCGTGAGAACATTGAAATCCCGGACAAAGCAGATGGCCCCCACAAGCTGGTTTTGGTTGAAGATGGGATGGACATTGTGGATGGTATTGGCAAATTTGCCCATGCGGGTCCGGTAGTAGATGGGCTCATCAATGATGGGCCGCCGGGTGTTCAGGCAGCGCATGATCAGGCTGGTGTGATCATCCAGGTCATACACGTCTGTCACATGGTTGAGGATGGCATTTTCCGGGTCCAGTTCATCGATGCGGGACATGGCATGGTTGTAGTAGACAATGATACCGTCTTTGTTGGCGATAAGCACCCCGTCACTGTATTCGTCAAATATGGCCAGAAAATTGGCGTTATCCAGACCGAATAAAAATTTTCTGGCATTCTGGTGTGATAGGCGGTTCATCTTATAATTGCCTGATCAATTCCGGCAGGATCTCAAACAGATCCCCCTGGACATGGTAGTCGCAATTGGCCATTATGGCGGCATTTTCATCCTTGTTCACGGCAATGATCATTCTGGCGGTTTTCATGCCGGCAAAATGCTGGATGGAGCCTGATATCCCGCAGGCAATATATACCTGTGGGCTGACCTTTTCCCCGGTCTGCCCCACCTGAAAGGCATAGGGCACCCATCCTTCATCCACAGCCACCCGGGATGCCCCCACCGCAGCATGCATCTTTTTTGCACAGTCAAATATTAAAGAAAAATTGTCGCTGTTTTTTAATCCCCTGCCCCCGGCAATGATGATGTCAGCCTCTGCCAGGCCGGCCTGGGCCCCGTCGCCGTCATCCCAGGACAAAAGGGCAGATCCTGGCAAAGCTGCACTGTCTGATGCCATCTTTATTTTTTTTGCCTGTGCAGGGGAGGGCACAGGCTGTACAGCATTGGGTCTGATCCCGAATATCACCACATCTCCTGTCAACTGGATATCTGCCAGCACCTTTCCGGAATACTGGGAAGTTCTGGCAATATTTTTTTCCAGATCCACATCCAGACAGTCCATGACCAGCGGGACGTCCAGCAGGGCAGCCACACGGGGAATGATGTCTTTGCCGTCTGCACTGGAGAGCCCGAAAATGACATCCAGCTGCAGCTTTTGGGCGGCCTGTGTAACTGCATCAGCCCGGGCTGCCGGGTTCAGGCGGATCTCAGGGGCAGATGAAAGGCCAAGATCCACAACCGTGGTGATGCCGTATTGGGCCAGAATTTCACAGGCAGGATCATCCACGCCGTCCAGAACCAGGGCGTACAGATCAGTATCTGCACGGGCAGCCAGGGTGATCATGCCCAGAGTGGTATCCTTGACCCTTTTTTTTTCCATTTCAATGAGGATTCCTGTCTTTTTCATGCCAACACCTTTGCCTCCTGCCGTAAAATTCTGATGATCTCTTTTGCCTGGTCTGCCGGGGTTCCTGTGATTTTTTTGGGGTGGCGTTTTTGTACCAGGGGGGTGAGTGAAACGGTTTTTGCAAATCCGGCAGCAGGGGTGATGGACAGGCTGTCCATGGAAACTGTTTTAATGGGTTTTTTGCGGGCCTTGACCACATCAGGAAAGGTAGGATATCCCGGGGTGTTCAATCCTCGTCCCGCCCCCACCACACAGGGCAGGGCCAGTTCAAAGCTGCGGGTCCTGCCCCCGGACAGCTCACAGGTGACAACCGCCGTTTCGGATGAGATATCAAGGGATGCCGCATTGGTCACCACGGGGAAACTAAACAACGCCCCGATGCGGAACTGGGTCTGCATGCCTTCGCTGTCTATGGATTCTTTGCCGGTAAAAATTATGTCGGCAGATCCGTCCTGTACAATGGCTGCATGCAGGGCCCGGGCTGTGGTCATGCTGTCGCAGGCTTCATCGGTTTCTACCAGGATGCCTCTGTCAGCACCCATGGCCATGGCAGACCGGATGGTTTTTTGTGCATCCGGTTTCCCTAAGCACACCGCGATTATCTCACTGTCCTGCACCTTTTTTTTCAGGGCTGCCGCCTCGGTTACTGCATGCTCATCATAGGGGTTCAGTAAAAACGCCACTTTTTCATCGATCCGGATACCATCCAGGATGTGGATATTGGCGGCTGAATCCGGCACATGTTTTACACACACATAAATTTGCATTGTATCAACACCAGTTTCTATGTTTTTTTGTTTACTCCAGTTGAATTATATCCATATGCCGTCATCCAGAGGCAGGATAATGATGCCGGGTGAAAAAAAAGGGCAGTGCCAGGGTATTCCCCGGCCTGCCCTGGACAGCATGCTGCACTGTATGGACGCAGCATGGGTGGTATATGGTGCCGCTTTTTTCCTGTGTTCCGGCAGGTGTCTGCAGGAACACAGGATCTGTTCTGTACGGCTGGTTTGTGTTATCCGTTTACAGAAAAGCTGGAGTCATAATTGATCTCCCGTTTTCTGGAGAAAAAGCCCACGTCAAGGGTGCGTTTGGTATATTTGAATTCATACTGAAACGGTTCCTTGTCATGGTCCAGGCCTTTTTCACAGGCATCGATGAGTTCGGCCATCATACGGCCCACAACCGGTGCATTCTTGTACTGGTTGCCTGAGGTGCCGATGGCCATGTAAAATCCGCCAAGATCGGATTTGTCATACACCGGAATCCAGTCATCAGAGCAGTCATACAGGTCCACAACCCCTTTGGGCTGGTTGGGTACCTGGAGGGTGGGGATCCGTTTTCCCAGACGGTAGCACTGGGCTTTCCACTGCTCGTCTGTGAGCACATTGTCCTTGCCGTGTCCCCCTTTGCCGGCATAAAATTCATCAGGGTCCACCCATTCCTGGGGGTCGCAGTCCGGGTCTTCAGAACCGATGAGGAACAGGTTCCCCACTTCCGGTCTGACATAGCAGCCGATGTCGCCGTCAGACATGTGGTACCCGTCGTTGAGATAATCATAATCTTCCGGAGACGGGCAGTACATGACCTCGTGGCGCAGGGATTTGGTTTTGATGTTGCAGCCTTCCCATACCCCTTCAGCCATCTGGTTGATCTTGAAGGAATGGGGACCGCCAACGTTGACAACAATGTCCGCATCGATCTGGGTGCCGTCTTTGAGGGTGATACCGGTCACTTTGCCGTTTTCGCTTCTGATGTCCACCACTTCCGCGTTGAAAATGAACTCTCCGCCTTTTGCTTCAGCAGCCCGCATGATATTGTGGGCGGACAGGGCAGGGTCGTTCACATACCCGCCTTCCGGGCAGAAGATAGCGCCTTCCAGCATCTGTGTTGGTTCGTCAAAGAATTTGGGGTCTTCAGGGCGGCGCACGGGCCAGAATTTGTGCAGGTCAATGGGGGGGACATGTTTTTTGATGGTGTCCAGGTCCCATTCTACATACTTCACGCCTACGGCATCATAGTGTTTTTGTACCTTGCGCCAGTCATGGCCTTCTGATTTGAGCAGGATGGAACCGGTGTTCATGTATCTGGCCATGCCTTTTTCATCTGTGACATTGCCCAGGTAATTTTCCCAGTCCAGCCAGTATTTAAACCCTTCATAGGCCAGGGCCACCCCGTCTTCAGTGGAATAGTGGGCACGCACAATGGCGCAGGAACCTGCTGTTGAGCCTTCTCCTGCATCCGGCAGCTTGTCTACGTTCAGGGTTTTGTAGCCCATTTTGCACAGTTCATAGGCAATGGGGGTTCCGATAACGCCGGCACCGATAATGATGGCATCATATTTTTTTTTCATGGTCTTTTCTCCTTATAAATCAACCTGTCTTGTTACAGTTTGGTTTTTGATATTTTTAAAATAGTTTATAGCCCGGCCGTAAAACTGCCGCGGGTTTATAAATTGTTTATCCAGCTGGTGAACCTGGCTTCTCCGGCCGGCGTGAGCCCGAACTCTTCGCCGGCATGGAGGATGCCGTCAATCATGTGTTTGCCATATCCCCTGGAACAGGTCAGCACCACACCGGATTTTTCCGCATCCCGGCTCAGGGTAACAATCTGGCAGGGCACATGGGAAAACGGTCCCTGGAAAAGAAACGGGGTCTGCTGGTCCGCGCCTGCAAAGTCTAAGGCAGACAATTTTTCACAGATGGAAAAAACGTTGTTTCCGAATATCGCAACAAAAATAGTGGCTTCGGTGACATCGGTGTATTCTTTTTCTTTGGGGATGTCCATGGTTTCCCCGCCCAGGTGATAGATGGATGTCTGGATGCGGTTCATGCGGTTCACCAGTATCCCTTTTTCCAGAACAGACCGGCAGGGTGTTTCAGGAATCGTGATCCCAAAGGGTTTTTTGGCTGCCAGGTCTGCACATTGCAGGTCCAGCCGGGTCCTGTGGCTCAGATCCACCAGCCAGGGACCTTCTCCTTCGCCGTGGTATTCCAGGACCACATCCCAGTTGCCGCGGTTTTCATTTTTGAGCGGTGTTGCCTTGAACTCCACCGCTGAGTATCTTTTAATGTCTTTCATGCGTGTATATCCCTTACATTTTCATCCGTTTACCTTCAGGATCATAGAACGGTGTTTCCACAACCGTTCCGTAAATCAGCTCGCCCTTGCATTCATCTTCATAAAATGCCAGCCTGGTGCCGATTTTGCTCATGTCACCTTCCACCAGGGCCATGCCCACGGCTTCATTGAGGGAAAAACTGTTTCTGGCGGTGCACACATGGCCCCGGACCCGGTCATCCACGATCAGGGCGCCGTCTTTCGGGGCTCTGCCATTATTTTCCATCTTTAATCCCACAAGCTTGAGCCGGGTGTTGTCATTTTCCGCCTGGGCCAGGGCTGCCACGCCAACAGTCTTATAGCCTGTTTTTTTCCTGGACCAGAGAAAACCCATGCCGATATCCAGCAGGTTGGTGCGCTGTTCAGATTCCTGGCCCAGTATGACATGGCATTTTTCCATGCGCAGCACATTCTGGGCTTCCACACCGAAATTCTGGATCTTGAACTCTTTGCCTGCTTCATTGAGCATCAGCCACAGCGTTTTCATATAGGAGGCGGGTACATGCAGCTCATAGGAGAGTTCGCCCACAAACCCCAGGCGCATGGCCTTGACTGGGATGGTGTCGGCAATGGTGAATTCCTTGTATTCGGAAAAACCGAATCCCTCGTTGGACACGTCAATGTCCACCACTTTTTCCAGCACTTTTCTGGCATTGGGGCCGGACAGGTTGATAACCCCCATGGCATCGGTGAGGTTCACCAGGGCAAAATTCCAGTTGTCATACCGGGTGTGGTACCGGATCCATTCGATGGTCTGGCCGGCACGGCCGGTGGATGTGGAGAAGTAGTAATCATTTTCCCCCAGCTTGACCACCACGCCGTCATCAATGACACAGCCGTCATCATTGCACATGGCCGTGTATTTGACGCGGCCTTCCTTGATCTTGGAAAGATCGGACACATATACCCGCTGCAGGGCGTTCAGGGCATCAGGCCCGTGAATCCTGAATTTTCCCAGGGTGGAGCCGTCCAGCATGCCCACATTGTTCCTGACGTTTTCAATTTCCGCCTTACAGGTAAAATCTTTTGAAAAATACCTGGCCCGCTGCCATACCCCGATGTTTCTGAAGATGCCGCCGTCTTTGCGCTGCATCTCATCCATGGGGGTTCTTTTGAACATGGTGTGGTTGGTACCGGCATAGGTGGCGATCAATGTGGGCACCAGAGGCGGCCGCACCGTGGTGGGCCTGATCTTGATGTCCGGCAGAGCCTGGTATTTGGCGGTGAACAGCGGCAGGTTGTGTCCCGGGATGCCGCCCTGGCCGGGTCCTAGTCCTGCTCCGGAAAACCGCTTGATCAGTTCGGGTACATCAAACCCCTTGTCAATGGACTGCTTGATATTTTTAATACTGGTATCTTCATCAAAGCAGATAAAGGTTTTTCTTCCCTTTACCGGCGCAGTTACCAGCTTGGTGCCCCTGGCAGGACCGGGCAGATTTTCCATGGCTTTTTTGGCCTCACCCAGGTCGGCAATGGAGCAGTTTTCACAGCCATATGCCGCCTTGAGTCCGGCCAGATGACCCGAGGCTTCAATGGATTTGGCGTTTTCAAACCCCAGCAGGCGCCCGGCTGCGTACATTTTTTTGGGCAGGTCCGTGGGCAGGAAAAAATTGGTGTGGTTGTCATAGGTCAGTTTGGCCTGGTTTACCACCAAAGGTCCTGTAAGGGGGGTAAACCCGGCAGATGCCACCAGTACGTCACAGTCATATGTTTTGGAAACCGTGGCATCCACGCTCTTGACGGTGACTTTTTTCACCTGTTTGCCGCCATGGGCCTCAGTGGCCACCCAGCCTTTGAGGATGGTGATTTTCCGGTCCAGAACCGCCTTGAGCAGGGCCGGATCCTGGCCGTCTTCCCTGATGTCGGCGATGACCGGGACAGACATTCCCAGATCATGCAGGCTAACGGCTGTTTCCAGTCCCAGGTCATGGCCGATGGAAAACACAGCTGTCTTGCCGGGCAGCATGCCATAGGTATTGGCCAGGCGCAGGGCACATCCAGCCTGCATCACGCCCGGGCGTTCATTGTTTTCAAACAGCAGGGGCCGTTCGATGCAGCCCGTGGCCACCACTACGCTGTTGGCCCGGATCTCAATATACCGTTCCGTAAAGACATCAGATTCTTTTCCGATCTGGAAACCGGTGATCAGGTTGTTGTTGTATGCCCCTACATTGGCGGTGTGGGTGAACAATCGGATATTTTCAGTTTTTTCCACCTCTTTTGCCAGCTGCACGGCACGCTCGTGATGGGTCTGGCGGTCGATATATTCGGATGTCCGGTATTCAAAATGGCCCCCCAGCCAGGGCCTGGCTTCCATGAGGATGACCCGCAGCCCTTTTTGCGCCGCAGCAAGCGCTGCAGTCATGCCGGCAGGCCCGCCGCCGATGACACACACATCACAGGTGGGGAAGATCTCATCATATTTGCCGGGCATGTGGTGGTCCGGAGACAACTTGCCGATACCCGCGGCCTTGCGGATCTGCTTCATGGCAACCGGCCAGATTTTGGCGGGCTTGTGCATGGTGTCATAGTAGAAACCTGCCGGCATGGCCCAGTCCATTTTGTCGATAAAGCCCAGGAAGTCATTTTCAGCAGAACCTTTGACATTCTGCTCTTTGACCACCATGCCGGGTTTCAGAAATGTGGTTTCGGTGCGGACATTGGGGATGCCGTTGACTTCCATCATGGTGTTGGAGCATTCCCCGTCCATGCTGTAAAGCCCTCTGGGACGGTGGTATTTCAGACTTCTTGCATAAATTCTGACCCCATTGGCATACAGGGCGGTTGCAATGGTATCCCCTTTTGTGCCGTAGTATGTTTTCCCCTTGTAAGTGAAGGGAATCTTGTCGCTTGTATCGATTTTCAATGTGGGCAGATGATTGAATCGGTTCATCATTCTTTTGCCTCCGGTGTTTCCTTTTCAAGGTTTGTCGTCGTATCCCGGAATATGGTAAACCATGAACCACATCCATCCCGGTGAAACCACCATTCCTGCTGCACGCCTGCCACGCATTTGTTCATGTGGACATAATCGCACCAGCTTTCAGGGGTCAGATCTTTTTCATCAGGTCTGGGGCCTTTTTCTTCTCCGCCGTAACGGAACTCATATCCGTTTCTCTTTCCGCAGATCGGACATGTAATTGTTAACGCCATCTTATCTTCTCCTTGAATCTCATAAATATTTTATTCAGCTGATTTAATTGTCCGGGGTATAGCTCATCAGCGCGGCAGTTTCACCCATGAGTTTGTGTTCCTGGTAGCGTTTCAAAGCAAAGGGCTTGAGTATGTCAGGACAGGTGTTGGTGGCCATGAAGCTTGCCATGTGACGTCCCACGGCAGAGCATGATTTAAAACCGAAATATCCCCAGCCGCAGTCCATGAAAAATCCTTCCACCTGCTCATTACCGTCCATGATGGGGGCCATGTCAGGGGTCATATCAGCCAGCCCGCCCCAGATTCGCATGAACCGGATGCCCCGCAGGGCAGGCAGAAATTCAGACAATGCCTCGGCCTGGTGCTTGATGTAGTGGGCTGTGTTCAAGGTGGTATAGTTGGGCCATGGATCCATATGGGCGCCGGTGGCGATTTCCCCTTTCAGGGTCTGGTTGGCGTAGCAGTGGTAGGCCCCTGAGGAGACCACATGGTCCAGGATAGGCTTGAGGGGCTGGGTCACCATGGCCTGGATGGTCAGAACGGAGATGGGCAGTTTGATGCCTAAAAATCCGTGAATCAGTGCGGCGGAATATCCACCGGCGGAAATCAGCACCTGTTTGGTGTTGATGACACCTTTGTCGGTGACCACTGCCGTGACCTTGCCGTTTTTGGTATTGATGCCGGTGGCTTCTGTCTGCTGGTGGATTTCTACCCCCATTTTGGCAGCCCCTTTGGCCAGGCCCCAGACAACCGCGTCATGGCGGACCACCCCCCCGGGGGGGTGAAACATGGCCCCGTGGATGGGAAAGGTGATGTCTTCGGAAATGTTCAGGGCCGGTACCAGTTCCTTGGCTTCCTTGGCATCGATGAGGTGGGATTCCACCCCGTGGAACTGGGCTGTGGCAATGGTCATGCGGGCCGCGTTCATGGCTGCCTCAGAATGCATGAGGTTGAGGTTGCCGCAGTTGTTGAACATTAAGTTGTAATCCAGTTCTTTGGTGAGAACCGGCCAGAGGTCAAGCGCTTCCTTGTAAAGCGGCACATTGTACTGGGTTCGCTGGTTGGCACGAACAATGGCCGTGTTTCTGCCGGCACCGCCATATCCGATATAATTCTTTTCAATGATCGCTATATCGGTGATGCCATGCTCTTTTGCAAGGTAATACGCTGTTGCCAGACTGTGAAGTCCGCCTCCAATGAGAACCACATCATAACTTGATTTAAGCTTGGTTTTTTTGCCCCACATGGGTTTGCTTTTCGAAAACATTGGCCTTCTCTTCATTTTGGATTGATATTATTTTTTTGCCATATCCATCTCGTCAATACGCCATGAAAGAAAACATGTCAAGCATTTTATTTAATGATGATTGTTTTTCTTTCATTTGTTCTTGACAAAATAGTTGTTCTGGACTAAATCTCAATAAAATTAGCAAATTATAATATAGACCCCGCTATGATAAAAACTATCCAAATAAGGCAGCTACAATGAATGATGCAGCATCACACCCGGTTATAGATGATATTTCCAGCAAGCTTGATACATTGACCCCCAAGGCCCAGACCCTGGGAAACTATATCATGCAGAATCCCGCCAAAGTGGTGTTCATGACCACCAAGGAACTGGCCGAGTCCTGTGAGGTCAGCGAGGCCACGGTGGTCCGGTTTGTTGCAACCCTCGGGTATAAAGGGTATTCAGATTTCCAGGATGCGCTCAAGGACTTTATCAACACCGGCCTGTCCCTGCCGGACCGGGTAAATCTCAAGGGCATTGATGAACCCGGGCTCGACAGGCTGCACCGGGGAATTTTAGAAGAACTCAACAACCTCAAATACCTGTATGAACACATTGACATGGAAAGAATGAACCAGTTCATAGACCACATGGACCTCAGTCCCACCATCTATGTCACCGGTTCCAGGCTGTCCTATACCTTTGCTTATTACCTGGGCTGGTCTTTGACCAAGGTGAGAAAAGGCATCCACATCCTCAAAGGCAGTGATTCCACGGCCATGGACATGCTGGCAAATGCCCCTTCCCAGAGCCTGGTTATCCTCACCGCCACCACCCGGTATCCCAATGAACTGATCAAGCTGAGCAAGATGATCCGGCGGTGCGGCCACACCCTGCTGGCCCTTACCGATTCCAGTATCTCTCCGGTGATTCCCTTTGCCCACCTGTCCCTGGTGGTGCCGTCCAAATCCATTCCCTTTATCGGCAATGTGTCGGGCATGCTGGCAGTGATTCAGTACATGGTGCAGGAACTGGCCAACCGGAAAGGGGATGCCTTGCGGGCATATCAGGAACAGCTGGAACAGGTATATCTGGAAAATGACCTTCTTTTTAACATTGATCCCAAGTAAAAATCAAGTGCCAGGGCAGCCAGAATGCGGCAATATCTAATGTTTTTTGAGGGGCAACATCATCCAGGCGATGTAATGACGTGCTGAATTTTTACCACGAAGAATGGAATTTGATGAACTTGATGAGCTCCCGGATCGAGAGAAATGAATTTTAGTGTAAAGAAAAATAAAGATGGGATCAGGCGATAAGTTTTATGATCCTTCGTGAGCTTCGTGCCCTTCGTGGTGAAATAATCACTAAGCAAAGGAGATTTTTTTGCTTGAAGACCTGACAGTTATCAGTTTTATGATCCTTTTTGCCACCGGCCTGTGTGCAGGGTTTGTGGATGCCATTGCCGGTGGGGGCGGGCTGATTGCCCTGCCGGTGCTGCTGGCCCTGGGCCTGCCTCCTGCAACAGCCCTGGGCACCAACAAGCTCCAGGGCAGCTTCGGCACCCTGTCCTCTGCCGCCAATTTTATCTCCAAGGGGCTGGTGGATATCAGGCAGTGCCTGGCCGGCATGGGATTTACCCTGTGCGGGGCTGTGCTGGGAGCTGTGACCATCCAGCGCATGGATCCCGGGTTTATCCGGCACCTGATTCCGGTGCTGCTCCTGGTTGTCTTTTTTTATACCCTGTTTTCCAGAACACTGGGACTGAAACCAGGGCGCCCCAAGATGGGCAGAAATCTGTTTTTTATCCTGTTCGGCTTGGGCCTGGGGTTTTATGACGGGTTTTTCGGGCCCGGCACAGGGTCTTTCTGGACCGGGGCCCTGCTGATCTTTTTGGGCCTGGATATGACCGGGGCCGTGGGCACCACCCGGGTGATGAATTTTGTGTCCAATATCGTGGCCCTGTCCGTGTTCATCATCGGCGGCAGCGTGCTGTGGTCTGCCGGACTGGTCATGGCGGCCGGACAGGTCATCGGGGCAAGGGCTGGTTCAAGCCTTGCCATCAAAAGAGGCGCCGGATTTATCCGGCCGTTTTTTCTGACCGTGGTGTTTTTGACCATTGTCAGGCTTATATATGTCAACTACGGGTAGCAGCTTAGGTCTGCCGCCCTGAAAAAGCTTTGAGAAAGGAAAGAAAATGTTACAGACGCAAAAAGAACTGCTTGCCCTGCTGTCCGATATCGGCATTGCATACACCAACCATGAACACCCCCCGGTATTCACCGTGGAAGAGGCAGCTCAGCACCAGGGCGGCATCAAGGGGGCCCACAGCAAGAACCTGTTTTTCAAGGACAAAAAGAAAAACCTGTTCCTGGTGGTGACCCTGGCGGACAAGCCCATCAGAATCAAGGAGGTGGCCAAAAAAATCGGGGGAAACAACATGTCATTTGCCAAACCTGATCTGCTCATGGAGGTGCTGGGCATGATTCCCGGAGCTGTCACCCCGTTTGCCGCCATAAACATAAAAGACCATGGGGTAAAAATCGTTCTGGATGAAGAACTGATGGCCCATGATCTGCTCAATTTTCATCCGCTGGAAAACACCGCCACCACCACCATCGCATCCGATGACCTGGTGAAATTTCTGGAACACTGTGGGCAGTCACCCGAGATCATCCGGCTTTGAAAGAGACAATGACTCTCTCAGCTGCCTGACCAGCTCTTCGAAGAGCGGTTGCAAAGAACGCATCAATGTCTGGCACCGGGCATGATCCTGTGATTTGCCGGCAGTTCCCATCTGCTCTACACAGGCCAGCACCGGGCCGGCGTCAATGCTTTTGAGTCCGGATTTCATGGCGTGGGCTGCCATGGTGACGGTATCAAAATCCTGCTCACCGATGGCAGCCCCGATTTTTTTGATCTCTTCGGGAAACCGGATGATCATGGTTTTGATGACCTCGTCAACAATATCTTCATTGCCCCCCATCAATTGCAGGGCATGGGACCGGTTGCACAGTCTCTTGTTAACTGGCTCCGGGTTGCGGCCGGTCTTCTTACGGTTTGCCGCCAACCGTTCCATCATTATCAGCAGCTCGTCCCCGTGAATGGGTTTTGTAATGTATTCATCCATACCCGCGGCCAGAAACCGTTCCCGGTCCCCTTTAATGGCATGGGCGGTGAGGGCGATAACCGGAATGCCGGCAATATCAATATCTGTGTGCTGCCGGATCCGGCGGGTGGCTTCAATGCCGTCCATCACCGGCATCTTGATATCCATCAGAACCATGTCAAACCGCTGCCGTGAAAGCATTTCCATGGCCTGTTCACCGTTTTCAACTGGGGTTACCTCATGGCCGTGCTGTGCCAGAAACGGTTCCAGCAGTTTCCGGTTCACTTCAAAATCTTCTGCCAGAAGGATATGTAGCCGTGTGACCGGTGTTTCAAAAGATGGGGCCGCAGATTTCAACCCTTTACCCAGTACCTGCCGGACCGCATTTTGCGTGGCGGTTTTCAACCGGATAGTGAAATAAAAGGTGCTGCCGGAACCGCTTTCACTCTCCACCCAGATATCGCCGTCCATCAGGTGGATCAGCTGCCGGGTGATAGTCAACCCCAGGCCTGTGCCGCCTGAATCAGTGACATTGACGTCATTGAGCTGGGTAAAATCATTAAATACCTCAGACAGTTTATCCGAAGGGATCCCCACGCCCGTGTCCTGTATGGAAAAAATCAGTTTCACGTTCTCCGTGTCTTTTTTTTCTTCCAGGCGCGGTTCTGCATCCACATTGATGGTAATGGACCCTGACTGGGTGAATTTGATGGCATTGCCTACCAGGTTCACCAGAATCTGCCGGAGCCGGTGCATATCCCCTCTGACATACCGGGGGATATCGCTTGTAAAATAGGTGATATCCAGCTGTTTTTTCCGGGCCTGGAATGAAAACATGGTCATCATGTCATGCAGGAGAGACTCAATATCAAAGGCCTGGTTCTCCAGCACGAATTTACCTGCTTCAATTTTGGAAAAATCAAGAATGTTGTTGAGCAGGCTCAACAGGTGATCCGATGAGATCAGTACCGCATCCAGGTATTCTTTCTGCTGTTCCTCCAGCCGGGTGGTCAGGGTCAGCCTGGTCATGCCGATGATGGCATTCAACGGGGTCCGGATCTCATGACTCATGATGGTCAGAAATTCACTTTTGGCCCGGCTGGCATCTTCAGCCATTTTCTTGGCCTGCTTGATCATCTCCTGGGCATGTTTTCTTTCTGATATGTCTTCGAACGATCCTTGTATATACAGCAGGTTACCCTGATCATCCCGGATGGCCCGGCCGCAGATGGATACCCACACGCGGCTGCCGTCCTTTTTGCGCAGCCGGGTTTCAAACCCGGACACAAAATCCTGTTTTTTGAGCTGTTCAATAAACTGCTTCCTGTCATCGGGATTCACATACACCTGTTTTGCAAGATGGGTAATGGTGGATAAGAACTGTTCAATGGAATCATACCCGAGAATCCGGGCCATGGATGGGTTGGCGTTCAAAATCCGGTTGTCATGGGATGACTGGAAAATACCCTGAACCGAATTGTTGAAGATATCCCGGTATTTTTCTTCGGATTTGCTCAACCGGGCTTCCACCTGTTTTCTCTCTGTAATTTCCTGCTGCAGCAGGGCCAGGGTCTTGTCCTGCTGCCGGGTCTTTTCCTCCAGTTCCAGGGTTCTTTCCCGGACTTTTTGCTGCAGTTGAAAAGCATGGGTCTTGTCTTTGATGTGCAGTTTTTCGAGTTCAGACACCATGTTGTTGAAGGTGCTGGCCAGAATGCCGATCTCATCGTTTCTTTCAATGGGCACCTGCCGGGACAGGTCCCCTTCCTTTACCGATACTGCCGCCTGGGTCAGCATATCCAGCGGGCGGATGAAATACTTGAGCGACAGGATCATGAATCCGGCAATGGACAGCACCATGACCAGCAGGGCAAACGATCCGAACTTGAACACCATGGTGTTGACCATGGACCGGAGGGCAGACCGGGTTGTCTGTATGGTTTCCAGCAGGTTGGATTCCGGCACGGCCACCCCCAGCCGCCACCCGGTGGAAGGCATGGTGACTGAAGAAATAAGAAACTGCTTGTTATCAATCAATATCCGCTGCTGATCCGGATCAGTTCTTTTTTTGCCGGTTGTCCACAATTGCTGGACATCGGGATTTCTTGAATCAGACAGACGGATGTCGAGCAGGGCGTTATATCCGATCTGGTTTTCTTTTGCGATATCCTCAAAACCGAACATGGACAGGTATTCTCCGGGAAATGCCACGATCCGGCCGGTGTCATCGGTAATAAAGGAAAACATATCCCGGGTGCCCGTGACCGATGTTTCCCTGGTATTTGCCAGAATTTTATCAATAATGTTCACCAGGGTTACATCCACCCCTGTGACGCCGATAAACTGTTCCCTTGCGTTGTAGATCGGGGTCAGGGCAGTGGTCATCAGGCCCCTTCCGGCCGGATCCTGATAAACATCAGACCATTTGGTGCGCCGTTCCGGATTGTTTTTTGGCCGGACCGCCGTGTACCAGTCAGAATCCCTGATTTCATAGGCATCGGCACCCAGCTTTCGGATAATGGAGGAAAAGTTGGGGTAGTACCGGGTAATTGCTTTTTCAGAGGTAATAAAGCAGGCCACTGCTTCGGGATTGTTTTCAATAATGTTTTTGAGCAGCGGATCCATGAGCGCCATGGCATTCAGGCGGGAGATGATGTCCGGATGCACAGATTCCTCCCCCCAGTACAAAACCATCACAGGATCGGTGGGTGCATTGGAGTAAAGCCTGCTGCCCGGAGGCCGGGTCAGCATATCCGGTTTTCTGAAAGGGGGCAGGTCCGGCAGGTCTGCCATGTCCATTGTCACGGAAGTGTGAAGGGCCAGGGAAGAAGAGGATACCGCAATCCGTTCAAAAATGCTTTCGCACCGCATGGCTTTTTCATGGGTCATTCGGGAGAGAAAGAAACTGGCCTGGCTTTTGATGCTGGTTTCATTTTCTTTGGCGGAATATTCGCCAAACTGCATGACAATGCTGGTGGCCATGTAGGTCAGAAAAATAATCGAGGACATGAAAATGATAAAAAACAAAATGAACAGCCTGGCTCGGATGGAGATGGTTTTTTTCATGTTTCACCCGGATTCAGCCCTGAAGCAGCCTTTTTTTGTGTTTGTTGAGCAGTTGATAGATACGCGAACGGGACAACCCCGTCAGCCGGCAGATTTCACTGACGTTGTCAATGGAGAGACCGGCCAGGTAATCGATGTATTTGGATTCCATCAGATGGTTCACATATTCCCGGAGCGCCTTGTATTCAATTACCTGTCCGGTATCCGGTGCATTGATTGTCAAAAACACACTGGACCGCAGATCATCTTCACCGGTGTCGCTGATATGTTTTTTTATCAGATTGATACGCAGCTCTTTGGGCAGAAAGTGGGGATACAGCATGGGGGCATCCATGGCATTGGCAATGGACAGGTGGGTCACATTGATCAGCTCCCGCACATTTCCGGGCCAGTCATAGATTTCCAGGGTATCCACAAAATCTTTTGAAATGCCTTTGACGCTGATACCCATCTGATAGCAGATGGATGTGACATAATGGGTGAGCAGCTGTTTGATGTCCTGTTTTCGCTGCCGCAGGGGCGGCAGGTCGATATGGAACACCACCAGGCGGTAATAGAGGTCTTTTCGGAAAAGCCCTTTGTCTACAAGGGTTTTCAGATCCTTGTTGCTGGCACTGACGACCCTGAAATCACAGGCAGTCTCTGTTTTTGCGCCGATGGGCCGGAATTTTTTCTCCTGGAGAACCCGCAGCAGGGATCGCTGCACCATTGGGGATAAGTCCCCGACCTCATCCAGAAACAAGATACCACCGTCCGCTTCCCGGATCAGTCCGGTCTGGCTGGTTTCGGCCCCGGTGTAAGTGCCCTTGATATGGCCGAACAGGATATTTCCGGCCAGGGTGTCCGGCAGATTCGTGCAGTCCACGGGAATGAACGGCTGGTCATGCCGCCGGCTGTTTTTGTGCAGCACCTTGGCCACCAGTTCCTTGCCGGTGCCGGTTTCACCGGTGATAAACACAGGGGTGTCACTGGATGCGGCCCGGGCTATTTTTGTGATTACGCGTTTCAGGGCATGGCTTTCACCAATGATGGTATCCCGGTTGAAAAGAACGGTTTCTTCCTGTTTGATCTTTTCGGTACGAAATTCAATGATGCGTTTGATCAGCAGCTTGATTTTATTGAATGCCGGTGGTTTCACCAGGTAGTCCCAGGCCCCGCTGTTCAGGGCGATTTCCGCACCGTCAACATCGCCGTCTCCGGTAATCACTACCACTTCGGGTCTGGATGGCATGTTCTTCAATGTATTGATGCCGGCCAATCCGTTGGAATCCGGTAAAATGACATCAAGAAAAACAATATCGAACCTGTCCTCCTCCGCCATTCTGCATGCGGTTTTCATGTCAGGGGCGGTCTTGCAGACATACCCCATCCGGTCGATATAAAGACTCAGCTGCCTGCTGAAAATATCATCATCATCAATAATCAGAATTTTCGTCATTTCACCATCTCCCTGGCAAGGAAATAAACTGACCCCTTTTCTCCCAATAATACTTTATGCCTGACAAATCAACTGTCAAATCCGGATGGAAACTGTCCAACTCGATTAGACAGTCGATCTGAGACAGGTGGCAGGCGTGTCCAGTCAGGCTGGATTTCGTCCTGCCGGATTGGACATAATCCAGCGGGCGATCAGAAGATACGCGGCACATGACTGAAAATAACTAACTGATTTCATATATAATAATTTTTTTTCAAGATCATGGCACACATGTTGTAATACTGTGATCTGGATGACAGAAAAATGTTAGGATTCAACCCTTCAACGCACAAGGAGGACCGCCCATGATCGATGAAAAAAATCTTGCCAGACTTTCTTTCCCCGGAGCCCCTAAAATTGTCACAAAGGGGTTACCCGGACCGGCCACCCAAAAGTATCTTGAAACGGCATTCGACAATGAATCCATGGCCCGTGGAGGGGGAAGGTTCCCCTTTGTCATGGCCCAGGGGAAAGGTGCCACGGTCAAGGATCCGGATGGCAACCTGCTCATCGACATCACTGCGGGCGTAGCGGTGAACGCGGTGGGGCGGTGCCATCCCCGGGTGATCAAGGCTATGAAGGAACAGATGGGCACCATGATGCATGCCATCGATTTTTCCAGTGTCAAGCGGACTGATCTGGCGAAAAAAGTGGCCGAAATCATGCCCGGGAGTTTGAAGGATAACTGCATCACCTATTTTACCCAGTCCGGTTCCGGGGCTGTGGAGACCGCTTTGAAATTTGTCCGGAAAATCACCGGCCGCACCCAGGTGGCGGCTTTCCACGGGGCCTATCACGGGGTTTGGCTCGGGTGTAACTCTTTGACCACCGGGGACCAGTACCGGAAAGGCTATGGACCATTTGCCCCGGGTATCATCCATCTGCCCTACCCCTATTGTTACCGCTGCTGCTTCGGTTTGAAATATCCGTCCTGTGATCTTCAGTGCGCCAAATATGTGGACTATGTTCTCAACACCCCCTATACCGGGGCGGATGATGTGGGAGCACTCATCATCGAGGCCCAGCAGGGAGAAGGCGGGTATGTGCCCCCGCCCCAGGGATATCTTGAGATCGTGAAAAAGGCCTGTGAAAAACACGGGGCACTGTATATTTCTGACGAGGTCCAGGCCGGTGCCGGCCGCACAGGAAAAATGTGGTGCATTGAACACAGCACAGTGGATCCGGACATGGTTACCTGGGGAAAAGGCATGGGCGGTGATGTGCCCATGGCCGGTCTGTCCATGCGAAAGGATCTGGCCGAAAAAATAGACGACCATTCCCAGCCCAACACCTTTGCCGGAAATGCTGTCTCCAGTGCCGCGTGCATGACCAATATCGATATTCTCACGGAAAACGACCATGCTCTGATCCGGCGGGCTGGGGAACTCGGTGAACAGATCAAGACCTGGATCACCGATGCTGCCAAAGATATCCGGATTATCGGGGATGTCCGGGGCCGGGGCCTGATGATCGGTATAGAGCTGGTGGAGGACAAAGAATCCTGTACGCCTCTCAACCAGGAAGCGGTGGGCAATATGATCGGGGGCATGCTGTCCCGGGGCATGATCATGGTACCCTGCGGCCGATACGGCAATGTGTTCCGGTTCATGCCGCCGTTGGTTATCACCAGAAACTATGCGAAAAAAGCGGTGGATATTCTGATTGAAACAGCCGGAGATGTGGCTGGATAATGATGTGTACCGGGACGGTATAAAACAGGATTATCTATAAAGAAAGGGATTGATATGAGAAATATTTTGCGCATCGATTTGACGAACAGACAATTTGCCTTTGAACCGCTGCCGGAGAATCTGAAACATCTGGGCGGCCGGGGATTGATCTCCTCTATTCTGGCCAATGAAGTGGATCCGAAAACCGATCCCCTCGGAGAAGGCAACAAACTGATCTTTGCCCCGGGGCTGCTGGCAGGTACTGTGGTGCTCAATTCCGGCAGGTGTTCGGTGGGGGCCAAAAGCCCGTTGACCAAAGGAATCATGGAAGCCAATTCAGGGGGACAGGCTGCCCGGGCCATGGCGAAAAACGGTATTGCCGCCATTGTCCTGGAGGGATCCGCCGGCACCCTGACCCAGCTGAAAATCAGCAGCCGAACCGTGGTTTTTGAGGATGCCGCAGGGTTGAAGGGCCTGGGAAACTATGATGTCATCAATGCCCTCAAGGAGGATTCCTGCGCCATCGTTTCCATCGGTCAGGCCGGTGAACAGCAGCTGACGGCAGCGGGCATCATGATGACCACAAAAGACCTGCACCCGAGGATGGCAGCCAGGGGAGGACTGGGTGCGGTCATGGGATCCAAGAATCTCAAGGCGTTTGTCCTGGATGACACCGCTGACCAACCCATTGTGCCGGCGGATATCAAAAAAAAATTCACCGCTGCCGCTGCCAGGCTGTCCAAAGGGGTGCTGGCCCATCCTCTGATGCAGGGGCTGGAGCATATGGGGACCCCGGTTCTGGTCAACATGATCAACGAGATGGGAGCACTGCCCACTCAAAACTTTGCCAAAGGACGGTTTGAAAATGCTGAGGCTCTGTCTGCAGAGCATATGACCAACCTGGCCCAGACCCGCCCCAACTTCAAGATGAGCCATAAATGCATGGAAGGATGCATGGTCAGCTGCTCCAATATTTTTACAGATGAAGCAGGCGAGGTGGTGGTCGGCGGACTGGAGTATGAAACCCTGGCCCTGGTGGGATCCAACTGCATGATCGATGATATCGATATGGTGGCACAGATCAACCGGGAATGCAACGATGTGGGTGTGGACACCATGGAGATCGGCGGTGCCCTGGCCCTTTTCATGGAAGCCGGAAAACTGGCCTGGGGGGATGGAAAAAAGGCTCTGGAACTGGTGAAGCAAATCGCCGGGGGTACGACGGATGCCGGCATCATGCTGGGAAACGGCGGACTCGCCACGGGTCAGGCCCTGAAGGTGGAGCGCATTCCCCATGTCAAGGGCCGTGTTTTGGCCGGATATGACCCCCGGGTGCTCAAAGGTACCGGCGTGACTTATGCCACCTCTCCGACGGGTGCCGACCATACTGCAGGAAACGCGCTGCCGTCACCGGCCAACCCGGACTACAATCCCATGGCATCCCAGGGACAGACACAGGTGTCCATGTTTCTGCAGAACCACAACGCCACGGTGGACACGCTGGGCATCTGTCTGTTTCCCATGCTGGCCCTGCTGGATATTCCGGATCTCAAAGCCCCGCTCATCGAATGTGTCAGCCTGCTCACCGGAACGACCCTGTCCGATGATTATATCGATCAGACCGGCGGCCGGATACTTGCCATTGAAAGAAAGTTCAATGCCGGAGCCGGGCTGACCGCCAAAGATGACAGGCTGCCCGGTTTTTTTACCCGTGAAAGAATTGAAAGCACAGACACGGTTTTTGACGTGCCCCAGGAAGAGATCGACACAATCAATGCCGTATAGGAGAACTGAATGCCGTCAAGATGAATCTATCTCTTATTGGCAAAAGCAATGCCGTAAAGGCGAAAGGGAGTAATATGAAATCTGTATATCATAAACTGTCCATAATTTTGTCCGTCATTTTTGTATGTACCACCATGGTGATGATATTTCCGGCCATGGCAAAGAACCCGGAGGTGAAATGGAAAATCCAGTCCGGCTATCCCCATGGAGACCTGTCCTTTGAACTGCTCAAAGGGTTTGCCGAAGATGTGAAAAAATTGAGTGACGGTCGGTTTGAAATCGCCGTGTTTGCCGACCCGGAAATCGTTCCCCTGGAACAGCTGTTTGAATCTACCAAAATGGGGGTGCTGGACATGCTCCATGCAGCCGGGGCCTTCTGGGGCGGGATCGTGCCGGTGGGAGAGATCGAATTCGGAATTCCCTATGCTTACCGCATCGAAAGCGAAACCGATTTTGCCAAAAAAGCCGATAAAATCAGGCAGTTCTTTTTTGAAGAGGGATTTGCCGACCTGCTCAAAAAAGAATATGAAAAACAGGGCCTGATCTGGCTGGATATGCACACCTACGGACCGGTTCCGTTCATTTTATCCACCAAACCCATTGAAACCATGGAAGATCTCAAGGGTATCAAAATACGGGATGAGGGCCTTTATACCACCTGGCATAACATGCTGGGGGCCAGGGGTACCTATATTTCCGGCAGCGAAGCCTACCTGGCCCTCAAGACCGGGGTCCTCGATGCTTGCCAGTGGGATGTCAGCGCCATTTCCGGCCTGAAGCTGCACGAAGTTGCCAAGTACTGGGTTGTCGGAGAGGAAAACGATCATGCCATCGGCCATATGCTGGTCAATCCCAACTCCTACAACAAACTGTCCGATGACCTGAAACAGGTCTTGAAAACAGCGGCTGAAAACTATTGGCATGCCACTGTTGCCGGATACCAGGAAGAGGTGGAAATGGCTGAACAGATGGTCAAAGACGGCATTATCATAAAAACATTTCTGGATGACGAGGCGATTGCGGCGCACAAAAAAGCAGCGGATGCCATCTGGGAAGAGGTGGCCCAGAGAGATGAAGCCAGTAAAAAAGCCATTGATATGTTGAAAGCCTGGGACCGATAGAAAACAGCAGGCAAAACCTGCCTGACAGGATCTGATAATGAAAAAGATACTGACCGCGCTTTTTGTTACAGTGCACCGTTTCAGTACCAACCTGGGGTGGAGTGCCGGGCTGTTGATTCTGGTGATCATGTTCATGACCACTTTTGAAGTGACAGCCCGGTATGTCTTCAACGCCCCCAGTATCTGGGTGTGGCCGCTGAACCGTCAGATTTTCGGGGTATTTATCTTGTTTGCCGGCATTTATGCCATGTCACAGAATGCCCATATCCGTATTGAAATCATTCATGACCTGTTTGGAAAGCGGTTGAAAATAGCGGCTGGAGTTCTCACCCTGGCGGCATTTGTCTGTTTCATGGGGGCGCTGATATGGCAGGGGTATCGGATGGGGCTCAACGCCTGGGTGGTAAAGGAAAAAGCCAGCGGTGCCTTCAGAATGCCCCTGTACCCGTTGAAAATGTTCATTCCGGTGGCAGCCCTGATTTTTATCATTGAAGGGGTTTACGTGTTTATTCTGTCCGGAAGAAAAGACAAAGAGAAAGAAAGGTAATCATGGAAATCGGCCTGATAACCGCACTGCTGTTCGGCGGTCTTTTTGTATTTCTGATTTTCGGTGTTCCCGTGGCCTTTGCTTTAGGGGCGGTGACCGTTGTCATGACCTTTCTGGTACATGGCACCACCGGTTTGTATATCGTGGTTACCACCACCTACCGGCAGATCACCGATCCGAACCTGATCACCATCCCCTTGTTTCTGCTGATGGGAAATTTCCTGGTACACTCGGGCATTTCCGACCGTCTGTTCACCGCCCTGGGATACTGGCTGTCCGGCATCAGGGGGGGGCTGGCCATCGTGTCCATCGGGGTATGTGTGGCCCTGGCCATGTGCGGGGGATTCGGTCCCGGTATTTTGACCATGGGTCTGATCGCCGTGCCTGCCATGCTCAAGCAGCATTATAAAACCGGTTTATCCCTGGGAAGTGTCATGGCCGGGGGCGTGCTGGGGGAGATCATCCCCCCCAGCATCATCATGATCATCTTTGCCTATATTTCCCGGATTTCCATCGGCAAACTGTTTTTCGGGGGGGTGGTGCCCGGCCTGCTCACCGCTTTTTTGTATATTCTGTATATCTCGGTGAAATGCCGTATCCACCCGGATACGGCGCCGGTGCACAAAGAACCGGTCACCTGGAAAATGCGGATGCATGGGTTGAAGGATATCATACCACCGGCCCTGTTGATCTTTCTGGTGCTGGGTTCCATTTTCCTGGGCATGGCCACTCCGACGGAAGCGGCGGCCATCGGTGCCTGTGGCGCTTTTGTGATCTGCATCATCTACGGGAAACTGACCCTTTCGGTCCTCCGTAACACCTGTGAACAGACCCTTGCCATCAGTGGCATGGCCCTGTGGATTCTCATCGGGGCCACCCTGTTCAGTGTGTTTTATACCAGTGCCGGGGCCCAGTCCATGGTCACTAGTTTTATCGGAGACCTTGCGGTGAACAAATGGGTCATACTTTTGGGCATGCAGTTTATCCTGCTGCTGTTCGGAATGTTCATGGATGATTATGCCGTGGTGACCATCTGTGCGCCGATTTTTGTGCCTATTGCCCAGGCTGTGGGGTTTGACCCCATCTGGTTTTCTATCATCTTTATTTTGAATATGCAGGTGGCCTATCTGACCCCGCCTTTTGGCTGGGCATTGATTCTGATGAAAGGGGTAGCACCGCCTGATATTTCTACCCGGCAGATTTGGCAGTCCATTCCGCCGTTTGTCTGTATTCAGCTTCTGGTCTTGATACTGACCATGATATTTCCACAGATTGCCCTTTTTTTACCGGAGCTTATGTTCTAATACATTTTAACAAAGAGGTGAAAACTGATGAAAGTAGGTGTGTTAAAGGAGATAAAACCCCAGGAAAACCGGGTCAGCATGACCCCGGCAGGCGTGGATCTGATGAAGGCCAACGGCCACACGGTTTATGTGGAAAAAAACGCGGGCACCGGCTCAGGGTTTGATGACAGTCTGTATGTTCAGGCCGGTGCCAGCCTGCTTGACCGGCCTGAACAGGTATATGAAGAATCGGATATGGTCATGCATGTCAAGGAGCCCCAGCCCTCTGAATTCGACATGATCCGGAAAGACCAGGTGGTGTTCACCTATCTTCACCTGGCGGCGGACCTTGCACTGACAAAGGCGCTGCTCAAGACCGGATCGGTGGGCATTGCCTATGAAACCATCCAGGACAGCCGGGGCGGCTTGCCCCTGCTGGCCCCCATGAGTGAAGTGGCCGGGCGCCTGGCCACCCAGCAGGGTGCCAAATACCTTGAGCGGACCTTCGGGGGCCGGGGTTGTCTCATGGGCGGCGTTACCGGGACACCCGGCGCCAGGGTACTGGTGATCGGCGGCGGGATGGTGGGGATCCACGCGGCAAAGGTGGCCTGCGGCATGGGGGCGGATGTCACCATTCTGGACATGAATATCGACCGGCTGCGGTATCTGTCGGAAGTCATGCCCCCCAACTGCCGGTCCCTGATGTCCTCACCGGCCCTGATCCGGGAACTGGTGCAGACAGCGGATCTGGTGATCGGCGCCGTGCTGGTGGCCGGTGCAAAGGCACCGAAACTGATCACCCGGGATATGCTGTCCTTCATGAAAAAAGGGGCCGTCATCGTGGATGTGGCTATTGACCAGGGCGGCTGTTTTGAAACCTCCCGGCCCACTACCCACAACGACCCGGTTTTTGAAGTGGATGGGGTGATTCATTACTGCGTGGCCAATATGCCGGGGGCCGTTCCCCTGACATCCGCCATCGCCCTGACCAATGTCACGCTCCCCTATGCCCTGAAAATTGCGAATAAGGGGTGGAAGGAAGTGTGCAGACAGGACCCGGGATTTGCTCTGGGGGTCAATTATGTTGAGGACTGCCTGGTCTGCCGCCCGGTGACAGAGGCCTTCAACATGGCATGCACACCGATCGAATCAGTGTTATAAGATAATGACGATGACCGTTACGGTCAAACTGTTTGCATCTTTCCGGCAGTTTTTTCCGGAAAACCCGGGCGGCGTTCTCACCCTTAACCTCGATACGAATCAGAAGGTGAGTGATGTGATCAATCAGGTAGGTCTGCCCCCTGACACACCCAGAATCATTTTTGTGAATGGTGTGATCAGGGGACAGGATACCTGTCTGGCGCCGGGTGACATCATCAGTATTTTTCCGCACATCGCCGGCGGGTGACCGTATCCGCCATTGACTTGTAGCCAGGCAGGCTTATATTTCACATAACAGGCCCTGATGATACAGTGTGTCAAGGTCTTTTTTAACTGAAAGATAAGGAGATTTTCA
>JAABSO010000040.1 GCA_011390335.1 Desulfotignum sp.
TTGTGTTTTTTTATTGACCCTTTATCCGGATGTGTGCTAACCATTTTTTAACACCAATTTTCTGCAGGGAACAGCCGTGGACAAAAACAGTTCGGAACCCGTTCTTTCCATAGATAACCTGAAAACCCATTTTTTTTCCAGAAAAGGGGTGGCAAGGGCTGTGGACGGGGTATCCTTTGACCTGACCCCGGGAGAGGTCACAGGGATTGTGGGAGAATCCGGATGCGGCAAAAGTGTGACCGCTCTGTCAGTCATGGGACTGGTGCCCAACCCGCCGGGCCGGGTGGTGGACGGACGTATTCTTTTTCATGGAAAAAATCTGCTGGACCTGGACATCAAAGCGTTGCGGAAAATCCGCGGGGCCGGCATTGCTATGATTTTCCAGGAACCCATGTCTTCACTGAATCCGGTGTACACCATCGGCAACCAGATTTCAGAAATGTTCAGGCTTCACAAGGGATATAACAAAAAGCAGGCCCTGGCCGCCGCTGTTGACATGCTGGATCGGGTCCAGATCCCCTCTCCGGGCAAACGGGTCAATGAATATCCCCACCAGTTGTCCGGAGGCATGCGCCAGAGGGCCATGATCGCCATGGCCATGTCCTGTGATCCGGAAATCCTGATTGCGGACGAGCCTACCACAGCCCTGGATGTAACTGTTCAGGCACAGATCCTGGATCTGATGCACCGGCTCAAGGATGATTTTTCCACGGCCATCCAGCTCATCACCCATGATCTGGGGGTTATTGCGGAAATGGCCGACCAGGTGGTGGTGATGTATGCCGGCCAGGTGGTGGAACAGGCCCGCACCCGGGAACTTTTCCAGCACACCCTGCATCCCTACACCCGGGGCCTTCTGGCATCCATCCCCGTGCTGGGGCACCGCACCCGGGGAATGGATGAAGATCTGGTGGAAATAAAGGGCATGATTCCCAGCCTCCATGACCTGCCGGCCGGATGCCGTTTCAGTAATCGGTGCCCACAGGTCATGGACAAATGCAAAAACCATCTTCCTGACCTGACAGAGATGGGAGCAGGGCACCAGGTCAGGTGCTGGCTGCACACAAAAGGGAGATCCGCATGAAAACCCCGCTGGCTGCCGTCACAAACCTGAAAGTGCATTTTCCCATAAAAAAGGGCATCCTGGCCAGGACCGTGGGATATGTATATGCGGTGGACGGCATCAGCTTTGAGATCATGCCCGGAGAAACCGTCGGCATTGTGGGAGAATCCGGCTGCGGCAAAACCACCGCCGGCATGGCCATGGTGCAGCTCACCCCCATCACTTCCGGGACCGTGCAGTGGAAAGGCAGGGACATGGCAACCATGAACCGGTCGGGTCTGCGGGCGCTGCGCCGGGAGATGCAGCTGATATTCCAGGATCCCTACTCCTCTTTGAACCCCAGGATGACGGTGCGGCAGATCCTGTCAGACCCCATGGATGTCCATGATATGTTCACCGGCCGGCAGCGAAAAGAGCGCATCGATTTTCTGCTGGATACTGTCGGGCTTTCCCCGGGCCAGGCAGATCTGTATCCCCATGAATTTTCAGGGGGCCAGCGGCAGCGCATCGGCATTGCCAGGGCCCTGGCGCTTGATCCCACCCTGATCATCGGAGATGAACCGGTATCTGCCCTGGATGTTTCCATCCAGGCCCAGATCATCAACCTGCTCAAGCGCCTGAAACGCGATTTCAATCTGTCTTTGATCATCATCTCCCATGACCTGGCGGTTGTGGAATACATCTGCGACCGCATCATTGTAATGTACCTGGGCAAAATTGTTGAAGCAGCTGATTACGCTTCGTTGTACAAAGACCCGAAACACCCCTATACCCGGACCCTGATGTCCGCCATTCCGGTGCCGGATCCTGCGCGCCGCACCCGGCGGATCATTTTAAAAGGGGATGTGCCCAGCCCCATCAATCCGCCCGCCGGATGCCGGTTTCATACCCGGTGCCCGGACCGCATGGATATCTGCGACAAACAGGAACCTGCCATGCAGCGGTTCAATGACGGCCACACCGCTGCCTGCCACCTGTATAACAATACATATGCCGACCATAGTCATGCAACCCCAACCAAAGGAGACAACCCATGAAACACAAACTAGTCACACTCATTATCGCCGCCATGCTGGCGATGCCCGGCCTGGCCCTGGCAAAATCAGACCTGGTGATTGCCGTGGATTCCCCGCCCAAGAGCATGAACCCCCACAGCTACAACTCAGATGCCAACCTGTCCTACATGGCCAATTTTTTTGACGGCCTGCTCCAGCGCCCGGCTCCTGAAGGCAGGCTGGCTCCGGCCCTGGCCATTGAGTGGACCCGCAAGGATGCCCTGACCTGGGAGTTCAAACTCAGAAAAGGGGTAAAGTTTCACAACGGCAACCCGTTTACTGCCGAAGATGTCAAATTCACCTTTGAGCGCATGAAAGACCCGGAATTTTCCAAATTTTTGAACATTGCCAATTCCATTGCATCCATTGAAACACCCGATGATTTTACCGTGGTTTTTACAACCGAAAAACCGGTGCCCTGGTTTGCGGAAACCATGCACCAGAATTTCATTGTGGACAAAGAATCCTCCCTTAAAAGAGATTCAGGCGATTATAACACCAAACCCATCGGCACAGGAGCCTATAAATTTGTAGAATGGGTCAAAGGGTCCTACATCAGGATGGAAGCCAACCCGGACTACTGGGAAGGGGCCCCTGTATTTAAAACCGTTGAAATCAAACCCATTACAGAGGACTCCACCCGGTTTGCCGCCATTGCCACCCGCCAGGCCCATATCTTAAGCGGCGTTCCCATTCCCATGATCGAGCTGATCAAAAAAAATCCCGCCATTGAGGTGGTTTCCAGACCTGCCCGCCGGGCCATCTACATGGACATCGGCAACAAACCCGGCACCCCGTTTGCGGATGTCAGGGTGAGAAAAGCCATTGCCATGGCCATCAATGAAGATGAGATCGTATCCACAGTTATGCGGGGCCAGGCCACCCCGGCCGCCCAGGTACCTGATACCGCCACCATCGGGTATGACCCGGAGCTGAAACGGCTGCCCTATGACCCGGAACAATCCAAAGCCCTGCTCAAGGAAGCAGGTTATGAAAACGGATTCGAAATCACCATTGCCGGCCCCAACGACCGGTATGTCAATGACAAACAGATCTGTGAAGCTGTTGCCAGGTACCTGGCCAGAATCGGCCTTAAGGTGACCCTGGATGTCAAACCCAAATCCATTTTCTTTGATGAACTGTCCTCCAACAAACACGATTTTTATCTGATCGGATGGATGGACGGATCCTATGACTTTGGCCGTTCTGCCCAGCTTTTGCTCCACACCGTGGATCCGGATAAGGGCATGGGGGTTTACAACGGGGCCATGTATTCTGATCCGAAGCTGGATGAAATGATTGCCGCCTCCAGCGCTATCCTGGACAGAGAAGAAAGAAAGGCTGCCCTCCAGGCTATCAATAAAAAATCTGTTGAAGATATTGCCTGGATCCCGCTGCACTATCAGCAGGATGTGTATGCCGTATCAAAGGCGGCAAATGTTATCTTCACCCCCCGGCCCGACATGTGGATCGTGGCCAAGGAGATCAAGAGGTAACCGTCTGTACCTCATCAACCATTAACCGTAACAAGGGCCGGCCCCCGAAATTTTCCAGGGACCGGCCCTGAACCGGACATGCTGTGGGAAGATATATTTTTCAGCGCATATGCCAGGGGGTGGTGGTCCTGCTGGCGGTATCGTTTATCTGCTTTCTGATTTTCAGGTTCACCGGAGACCCGGTCCTGATGCTGGCAGGCAAATACGCCACCCAGCAGGAACGCGAACAGGTGAGAATCGCCTATGGCCTTGACCGCCCCTTTTATGTGCAGTACGCCAATTTTCTGGGCAATGCCCTGAAGGGCAATTTCGGCAAATCCTATATCTCCCAGGTGGATGCCCTGGACACCATTTTGGAACGGTTCCCGGCCACATTTGAGCTGGCACTCACCGCTATTTTCATTTCCCTTTCAGCCGGGGTCCTGCTGGGCGTGGTGGTGTCCATCAAACCCAAAAGCCTGGTTTCCCGGCTCATCATGGCGGGTTCTTTAGGCGGCATATCTATTCCCACTTTTTTAATGGGAATTCTATGGGTCATGCTGTTTGCCGTTTATTTAGAGTGGCTGCCGCCTTTCGGCAGGGGGGAAACCGTGCAGATCGGACCCTGGCGCACCGGTTTTCTGACTCTGGACGGCCTCAAGCACATCATCATGCCGGCACTGACACTGTCCGGATATCAGCTGGCCGTTATTTTGCGCCTCACCCGGGCCGGCATGCGGGAGGTGTTGTCTGAAGAATACATTAAAACCGCCTGGTCCAAGGGATTGTCCCCGTTCACGGTCATTGTCAAGCATGCACTGCGCAACGTGCTCATTCCCGTGGTCACCATTGCGGGATTGAGCTTCGGGGAGCTCATTGCGTTTTCCATTGTCACGGAATCAATTTTCCAGTGGCCGGGCATGGGCAACCTGCTGCTGGTGTCCATTTTTGAAACCGATCACCCGGTCATCGTCACCTATATCATGATGGCCGCATTTATTATTCTTGCCATCAATATTCTGGTGGACCTGCTGTATGCATGGTTGAACCCCAAAATTCAATATAATTAGGGAATCCATGATCAAGAACATACTCCAATCAAACCTTGTTTACAGTTTTGTCAGGGATATCTCTGCCATAGCCGGGGCCTTGGTGCTGGTGGTCTTTATCTTCTGCGCTTTGTTTGCCCCTGTTTTAGCCCCCATGGATCCCTATGACCTGACCACGGTGGAGCTGTCCAACTCGCTGATGGCACCTGCCTGGATGGACACCGGGAGCCTGTCTTTTCCTCTGGGCACGGATGACCAGGGCCGGGGCATATTGTCCACCATACTGTTCGGGCTGCGCACATCTTTGATGGTGGGATTTTCCGTGGTGGTGATATCCAGCATCCTGGGCATCATTTTCGGCATGCTGGGCGGCTATTACGGCGGTATCCTGGATGCCTTTATCATGAGGACCGCAGACACGGTGTTTGCCTTTTCCACCACCCTGCTGGCCATTCTGCTGCTGGGAATATTCCAGAGCCGCAATATCTGGACCGTGGTGTTTGCCATCTGCATTGCCGGGTGGGTCAAATATGCCCGCACCATCCGGGGATCGGTGCTGGAAGTCAAGGAAAATGCCTATATCACGGCGGCCAAATCATCTGGTGCAAAAGATTTCAGAATTTTGTTCCGGCATGTGCTGCCCAACGCCCTGCCCCCGGTGTTTGTGCTCATGGCCGTGGACCTGGCTGTTGTGATCATGCTGGAAGCCACGTTAAGTTTTCTGGGGGTGGGGGTCCCCATCACCGAGCCTTCCCTGGGCATGATGATCTCCATCGGCAAAAACTATATCTATGCAGGCATGTGGTGGATGGTGCTGTTTCCCGGTTTGACCCTGATCCTGCTGGTGGTGGCCATCAACCTTTTTTCCGACTGGCTCAGGGATGAGATGAACCCTAAGCTGGCCCTGCGCAGCTAATTCTGTGACTGGTTTTAAGCTGCCGATTTTTACCACGAAGAACGCGAAGGCCATGAAGAATGAAATTTACAGATATTGACCGGTTTTTAGAGGATTTTGAACATGTGGTGAACATGGATTCGGCTTCTGGAAACAATGACGGCATCCTGAAAGTTGCCCATTTTTTTCAGGAACGGTTTTTACGCCTGGGCATGGCCTGTGGTATACAGCTGCCGGGAAACGGTACGGTCCCCTGCCTCAAAGCCACCCTTGGGGACCCGCCCCATGATATGATGTTCCTGGGCCACATGGATACGGTTTTCCCTGAAGGCGAGGCAGCCCAAAGGCCCTTTGCCCTCCATGACAACCGGGCCTGGGGACCTGGTGTCTGCGACATGAAAGGGGGGTTGCTGGTGGCGCTGCATGCACTGGAAACCCTGAAAAAAACCGGGGATCTGGACAAAATGTCCATCTGCGTGCTGTTCAACGGGGATGAAGAGACCGGCTCCACCCAGTCCCGGCCACTGATCCAGGAAACGGCAAAAACCTGCCGCCGGGTCCTGGTGTTTGAGCCCTGCCGGCCGGATTATCACCTGGTGAACCAGAGAAAAGGCGGGGGATGGTTTCACATAGATGTCATCGGCAAAGAAGCCCATGCCGGGGCAGATCCCCACAAAGGCGTCAATGCCGTGGTGGAGCTGGCCCACCTGGTCCCCCTTATCCAGGATCTCAATGATGAAAATCTGGGCACATCGGCCCAGGTGACGGTGATCAGCGGGGGCAACAAAATCAATATCATTCCCTCATATGCCAGGGCATCTGTGGATGTCCGGATTCTGGACCCCAAAGAAAAAAAGCGTGTGGAGGCCTTTTTCACTCAGCTTTCCCAAAAAAGGCTGTTTGAACAATCGGTCATCCAGGTCACAGGCTGCATTGACCGTCCCCCCATGACCGCCACCCAAAAAAGCCTGGCGATCCAGGATCTGATCATGGCCCAGGCGCAAAAAATGGGCGTCACAATGGGGACCACCACCACCGGGGGATGTTCCGACGGCAATCTGACCGCATCCTTAGGTATTCCCACCATTGACGGACTGGGCCTGGTGGGGGCCAATTCCCACAGAACCGATGAATATGTGGAGCTGGAAAGTATCCCGGTCATGGTCAACCTGATCAGCCGGGTCTGCCGGCAGCTGGCAGGCAACCAGAACATAAAATAACAAACTCAACTTTCGGAGTAGCCTGACCCCGTTCATCATCGCTGAAGTCCGAAAGTTGAGTAACAAAAAAATGGCGGATTACAGATACTGGATACTATCCACAACAAAAGGAGTGCTCTGGATGGCCACACTCTTTTTTTTCACCCAGATCCGGGCCATACTCACGGATTCCCCTTTGATATTGGTCATGCTGGCCAGTTCTTCGGCAAATCCAATATCCTTTATTTTAAATTCATAGTAAAATGTGTTGGCCGTGAACGGATCCGCAACAAGCATGATTTTTTCCGGATCCCAGGGATGCTTTCTCGGTGATCCGGAAAAAGGAACATGGTCTTTTTTATCCATGTGACCGGATTTTTTATAGGCCTGAATCTCAAATTTCTCAATAGTCTCCAGCATTGTCAAAGTCATGTATTCTCTCCTGTGCTGTAAAAAAATTCAAGCATATCCATGAAGGTATTATACTGGGTTTTTAAAAAAAACGAAGTGATTTTTTCATGACAATCACCTGAAACAGGTCTGGTCCAGATTTTTTTTGAGATCCGGCCATCCCGGAACAAGCCGGTCCATATGGGCATAAAACCGCTTGTTGTGATATCTTTCCAGCAAATGGACCATTTCATGGACCAGGACATATTCCAGAAACACCGGGGGCAGAAGGATCAAATCCAGGTTCAGCCAGATCCTGGCTGCCTTAATATTGCAGCTTCCCCACCGGGTTTTCATTTTTCTGACCCGGATCTCATTGACCCTTACCCCCACAGCCGGCGCCCACCTGTTTACCATCCGGCCGGCAGTATCAATAAGCCTGTCCCGGTACCAGTTTTCCAGAAGCAGCTTTCTTTTTTCAGGGGTGGTGCCGGGTTTCACAGACAGCACGATTTCCTCTTCCCCAAATAAAGCACACCGCATACTGCCCCGGACTTCTTTGAGTGTCAAGTGATGTGGGCTGCCTTTGTAAAAGTGGGTTTCTCCGGTTTCATAGAAAAAAACAGGCTGTGGCGGCCGGGACCGGGCCAGATGAACCTGTTTTTGAAGCCAGCCTGTCCTGTCCTGGATGGCCTTGTCCACAACCGTGCGGTCTGCTGTCACAGGGCAGGAAATCAATATTTTTTTTTCTCCCGGCAGTACCCTGAAATAAAAATGTTTGATGGATTTTTTTAATATTTCCAGGGTCCAGTCATCCGGCACAACGGAAGAAAGCAAACTTGTTGCCATCAGTTCTGCTGCTTCATCCGTGCCACAATATCTGCCACGCGCTCACCCCCCGGGGTCGTTGCCGCAGGATTAATCTTGACCAGTTCTTCCCACGCAGCCATTGCACCTGGCAGGTCGTTTAAATCCGCCATGAGCACAACGCCCTTGTTGAACAATGCGGTTTCAAACCCCGGGGATACGGCCACCGCTCTGTCAAACGCCTGGATCGCCTTTTCAGGCTGCCCGGAGCGCCGGTACATCACACCCATATCTGTTATGACACCGGGATTTTCAGGTGCCAGGGCCAATGATTTTTCATAGGCCTGGATGGCCTTTTGAAACCGGCTGGTATCAAAAAACAGGTGACCCAGTCTTGCCCAGGCCTTTGCATCTTCAGGATTCTGTTCCAAAAAATTTTCAAGTTCCGGAATCCGGGCATCCATTTCAGTTCCGGCATCAGGTGCAGGCGGTGCAGCCGTATCTGCATGCATATTGTCTGCACCTGATTCTTCTGCCAGTTTAAAGGAAGTATATACAGCCCCCAGAATAAATCCGACTGTAACAGAAACCAGTATGGCCATATAAAGGAACTGCCGGGTTATGGTCCCGGTATTATCTTTTTTCATATCTTTTCCAATGTGTCCTTTCCAAACCAGGTTTCAGGCAGGACTGCCAGGTGAAAAAAGCCCCTGATCCGGTTTCGGGTCAAGGGCTTTTTATTTTTAAGCCATGATATGGCTTGTTTGTACAAGTAAAATAGTCAGCTACTCAACAGTAACGTTTGTCGCAGCAGGACCTTTCTGACCTTGCTCAATGTCAAAGGTTACGTGATCACCCTCATTCAGTGATCTGAAACCTGCGCCACTTATTCCTGTGTGATGCACAAACACATCTTCTCCATTTTCCTGTTCAATAAATCCAAAACCTTTTGCGTCATTAAACCATTTTACGATACCTTTAGCCATATTGGCAATCTCCTGTATAAAAAAATAAAAAATAACCGGTTTCCTGCAGGGTCTCGACCAATCGAAAAAAGCCTGAAGAAACCATCTGCGCGCATACCAGCAACACAGGTTGATATTATCGTATCGCATCACAAACAAATGTCAAGCAGAATATCAAGTAAAAAAACATGTACAATTATATCTTTGCTCCTGCAGTCCTTTTTTTTCGGGTGTACACTGTTCTTTGTGATGAAGATGTGCCGTGCCTGTCTCTCCTGGTTGCATCTTTGATACCTTTCCAGTCCGATCCGGTCGCACCCCTGCAATCATAAATCCTGCCACGATCCCCTCAACATTTCCAACTATCTGAAAAAACATATTATTTTGGGACTGTGTTTTTCCTAAACAAACCTGGCATGTATTGTGCTGTTCATTTACAGGATTGATGCTGATAACCCGGAATGAAAACATGCAAGGAGTAGCGGAAATGGAAAAAATAGCAGTTGTAGGGTGCGGTTCATACATGGATCAGGGATATGGATGCCCCGGTGAATGGCGGTGCCTTAAGGCCGCAGCCCTGGGGGAAGGAAAATTTGAAGAACCGGCAGCAGTTGTGGCGTTTATCAAATGTGAGTGCCCGGGCAGAACAGTTTTGCCGGCCCTGGGCATGGCAGCCAAAATCTCTGAAATCAAGCCGGACAAAATCTATTTAAGTTCCTGCCTTGTAAATGCCAGACCAGGGTGTCCTTATACAGCCCCTGAAGACCTGGCAGCCCTGATTGAAGATAAAACCGGGACCCAGGTCATTTTAGGGACCCATGACTACCATTAATTTCTCTTGTGACTCCTTGCACGCAATGATCAAGTTTTTTTGGACTTGTAAGGGTCAGGATTATAAAGAAAGGAAGATTCCATGGCAGAAGCTGTGATAAAACTTGGCAAAAGAAAGCAGAAAAATTCATTTATAGAAAAGGTCAAAGAAATTCTACCGGAAGGTGGAAACCTGAATGCCTGTCTCACCTGCGGGGCATGTGCGTCAGGTTGCCCTGCCACAGGGCTCGCTGATATGGACCCGCGCAAATTTCTGCGCATGGCCGCCCTGGGCATGGATGAGGAGATTGCCGCCTCAGACTGGCCCTGGATGTGCACCATGTGCCAGCGCTGCATCTATGTCTGCCCCATGAAAATCGATATTCCCCAGCTGATTTTCAATGCCCGGGCACTGCGGCCAAGGGAAGAACGCCCCAAAGGGATCCTGGGTTCCTGCGACATGGCATTGAAAAACGACACCACATCCGCCATGGGCACAACGGAAGAGGATTTTGAGTTCGTTGTAGAGGATGTACTGGAAGAATACAGAGAAGCCCAGCCGGAATTTGCAGATATGGAAGCACCCATTGACAAGCAGGGGGCCGAGTTTTTCCTGAACCAGAACTCCAGGGAACCGGTGACAGAACCGGATGAACTGGTACCCTTATGGAAGATCCTGCACCTGGCCGGTGTGGACTGGACCTATGGCAGCAAAGGCTGGGCCGGGGAAAACTACTGCATGTTCCTGGCGGACGACGATGCATGGAAACATATCACTGAAATGAGTGTCAACCAGGCCAACAAGCTGGGGTGCAAGACGTTCCTCAATACAGAGTGAGGGCACGTGACCTTCTCAGTCCGGGCCGGACTGAAAAAATTCAACCTGGAACATAATTTTGAAGTAAAAAATCTGTATGAATACTATGCCAAGTGGATCCGTGAAGGCAAGCTCAAAGTCAACTCCGACTGGAACAAGGACCTGGGTATCAAATTCACAGTACAGGATCCCTGCCAGATCGTACGCAAAAGCTATGGTGATCCCATTGCCGAAGACCTTCGGTATGTGGTCAAATCCGTTGTGGGAGAAGAAAATTTCATCGACATGCAGCCCAACCGTTCCAACAACTACTGCTGCGGCGGCGGCGGGGGCTTTCTTCAATCCGGATTCAAGGAGGAACGCCTGCAATACGGCAAAATCAAAGATGACCAGATCAAGGCCACCGGTGCAGACTACTGCATTGCCGGCTGCCACAACTGCCATGCCCAGATCCATGAACTGAGCGAGCACTATGGCAGTAACTACCCGGTGGTGCATTTGTGGACCCTCATCTGTCTGTCCCTGGGAATTTTAGGTCCCAATGAAAGGGAATACCTGGGAGATGATTTAAAAGAGGTCAACGTATTTCACCCGGAAACCGCCATGTAGATTCACTTGAAAAACCGTTTTCCAGGGGCCGGCCGCCATTCGATGCAGCCGGCCCCGTTTTTCCCCGAACCCCTATGGACTGTGCGCAAACCGCTCCTACCTCTCCTACACCCCTAAAACTTTTACACCCCCTGTAAACCCGACAATCGCCGATAAACAACATCTTCATACGGTCACCCCACAGGTACGCCCCCCACGATCATGCAAATCCGCAGGAACGGTTCGCAAACGGTCCCTGCATGCCCCATATACCCCATATGTTTCCTGATATGAAACTTTCACACAATAATAGCGCCCCATCAGATAAAAGTTGACAAACAGCAAACATTCAGGTAGCCAGAAACAAGGGGTACAAAAATCAGGCAACCATAAAATTCCAACCGCAGCAGAAAACCTGCAAAAAAGGAGATGTCAGCATGAAAAAATCGGGTACAAAACAAAGCATTTTAGTAACAGGTATGGCCATTCTGGTAACCTTTGCCATGGGATGTTTTGCGCCGGCGTTCGCCGATACCGTTAAGTTCGGCCACGTGGCCCCGCCGTTCCACGGCCAGGCCAAGGGTGTGGATGCTTTTGCCGACTATGTGAAGGAAAAAACCAACGGCGAAATCGACATTGCCACCTTCCCGGCCGGCCAGCTGGGCGGAGAACGCTCCATGGCCGAGCAGGTCCAGGCCGGCACACTGCAGATCGCAGCCCTGACCACGGCCGTGCTCCAGAACTTTGTGCCCCAGTGCGCCATTCTGGACATGCCCTTTATTTTCCCGGACCGAAAAACCGCTTATGCCACGCTGGATGACCCGGAAGTCCAGGAAAAGATCTTTTCCTTTTTCCCCAAAAAAGGGTTCATCGCCATTGGATGGACAGAAAACGAAATCCGGGATTTCACCAACAACAAGCGCCCTGTGCGCACCCCGGATGACATCAAGGGCCTCAAGGTACGGGTCATGAACTCTCCCGCCTACCTGGACACCTTTAAGCAGCTGGGGGCATCGCCTGTTGCCATTCCCTTTCCTGAAACCTACAATGCCCTGCAGACCGGTGTCATCGATGCCCAGGAAAACCCCATCCTCACCTCCATTCTCATGAAATTCACCGAGGTCACCAAATATGTGACCCGCACCCAGCACTGCCTCACCGAATGCATCATCGTGGTGTCCGTGGATTACTGGGAAAGCCTGACCAAAGAACAGCAGCAGATTTTCAGGGAAGCGGCAAAACTGACCATTGACACCAACCGCACCGTGAATGCGGCCCTGCATGAATCATTGCCCAAAATCAACCTGTCCATTGATGAATATGCCAAAGCCAACGACATTGACATCATCTACCTGACCCCGGAAGAACGCGAAGTGTTCCGTTTGGCCATGACCCCGGTGTGGGACAAATACCGCGAAAAAATCGGGGATGACCTGTTTGATTTTGTGCTGGATAAAATTGCCGCACACAAACAATAAAACCGGGCGGTGCCGGCAGCCATAATACCTGCCGGCACCGCTGCCCAACCGATAAGCACAGCGGCTGAAATCAGTATTTCAGCCGCTTTTTTGAGGAGGCCCTGCTGTGCAGCGTTTTTTTACCTTCATCAACCGCGTGGAAAACATCACCCTGGTGTGGACCATCCTGATTTTGGCAGCCATCGGGTTTGTCCAGGTGATCGCCCGGTACGTGTTCAACTATTCTTTTACCTGGTTTGAGGAACTGGGCAGGTACGTGGGGGTGTTTGTGGCGTTTTTAGGGGCATCCATCGGGGTGCGCACCGGCAGCCATTTTACCATGGATCTTGTGGTATCCCATATGGACCGACCCTGGCAGGGCCTGGTCCGGGCCCTGACCAACTGTCTGTCAGCTGCGTTTTTCTTCATTGTGGCATATCATTCCTGGAAAATCTTACTGCGCATGTACGGGTATGAAACCACCTCCCCCACCATGCAGATCCCCATGTATATCGCCTACATGCCCATACCGGTGTTTTCCTTTTTCATCGGGATCAGATTCCTTTTACAGGCCTTCAAACAGGGCCTGAAAGGGGCGAACCCATGATCCTGACCATCTGCATCTGCTTTGCCGTACTCCTGTTTTTAGGCGTTCCCATTGCCGTGATCCTGGGGGTGACCACCCTGGTATCCCTGGTATTTTATTCCTCCACGCCTTTGACCATCATCACCCAGCAGCTGTTCAACGCCCTGGACCAGTTTGTGCTCCTGGCCATTCCCTTTTTCATCCTGGCAGGTGCGGTCATGACCCGCGGCGGCATTGCCAGACGTCTTATCGCCTTTGTCAACGCCATGGTGGGATGGTTCCCCGGAGGTCTTGCCATGGCCGGGATCCTGGCCTGCATCTTTTTTGCCGCCATTTCCGGATCTTCTCCTGCCACGGTGGTGGCCATCGGCTCCATCATGATTCCGGCCCTGATCAAGGCCGGATACGGCGAAAGATTTTCCTTAGGGCTTATCACGGTGTCCGGTTCTCTGGGGATCGTGATTCCGCCCTCCATACCCATGATTCTCTACTGCCTGGTCATGAATGTATCGGTGTCGGAAATCTTCATGGCCGGGGTGATGCCCGGGCTGCTCATCGGGTTTTGCCTGATGGTGTACACTTTTTTTGTCGCAAAGAGACACAACTGGCGCATCGAACAAAAAGCCTCGCTTTCCCTGCTGATCCAGACAGGTAAAGAAGGCATCTGGGCCCTGCTTTTGCCCTTTATCGTGCTGGGGGGTATTTATTCAGGCGTATTCACCCCCACGGAAGCGGCTGCCGTGTCCGTAGTCTATGCCTTGTTTGTGGAGATGGTCATCTACCGGGAATTCGGGCTCAAGGACCTGACAGGGGTATGTCAGGAGGCGGCTGTGCTGTCCGCCTGCCTGCTGTTTATTTTATCCTGTGCCATGACCTTTATCTGGCTGCTCACAGCCGAGCAGGTCCCACACCAGCTGGCAGATATCATCTTCCAGTATATTGATAGCCCCTGGATGTTTCTGCTCACGGTGAATATCTTGTTTTTGATCCTGGGATGCTTCATGGATGATGTGTCCGCCATGCTCATTCTGGCACCGCTGTTTTTGGAAACCCTGAACCGGTACGGCATCGATCTGGTGCATTTTGGCATCGTCATGGTACTCAACATCCAGATGGGCATGCTCACCCCGCCCTTCGGCCTGAACCTGTTTGTGGCATCGGGCATCACCAAGGAACCCATCATCAAAATCGCCCGGGGCGTGGCCCCGTTCCTGGTGATCATGCTGGCCTGTCTGATGCTGGTCACCTACATCCCCTGGATTTCCCTGGCGTTGCCCAACTGGATACTCAAATAACGGCCGGCATAAAGGAGACTGCATTGATATCACCGGACCTGACAAAAAAATTTACCGCCATTGTGGACCCGACCCGCTGGCTGGACAAAAAAGAACAGCTCACCTGCTATGCCTATGACGCGTTTGTGGAAGAATCCATGCCGGACGCCGTGATTTTCCCTGAAACCACCGATGAGGTGTCCCAAATCCTGGTCCTGGCCTCGGCCCACAAAATCCCGGTCACGGGCAGAGGCGCAGGCACTTCGGTGTGCGGCGCCCCGGTGCCGGTACATCACGGCCTGGTAATCTGCTTTTCCAAGATGGACCGGATCATCGAAATCAACACCAGAGACAGGTACATCATTGTGGAACCCGGGGTGGTGAATGCCGATGTCCAGGCAGCCCTGGCCCCTTACGGATTTTTCTTTCCCCCGGATCCCGGTTCCATGAATTCCGCCACCATCGGCGGCAACATCGCCCAGAACGCGGGCGGCCCCCGGTGTCTCAAATACGGGGTGACCCTGGATTATATACTGAGCCTGGAGGTGGTGCTGGCCTCGGGCAAGGTGATCACCTTTGGCAGCAAGAACATCAAGGATGTCACCGGATACAAGCTGGCCGCTCTGTTCTGCGGATCTGAAGGCACCCTGGGACTGGTCACCAAAGCGATCCTCAAGGTGGTGCCCCTGCCGGAAACAATGAAAACTATCATGGCCACCTTCAAAGACCTGGATGACACGGCAAAGGCGGTCACCGACATCATCGGGTCCGGTATCCTGCCGGCGGCCATGGAACTGATGGACCGACTCACCCTGAATGCGATCGAGGACAAGGCCGGCCTGGGGCTTGACAGAGAGGCTGCCGGCACCCTGCTCATCGAGGTGGACGGGGTGGCCGAAGCCTGTGACAAACAGATCAGACAGATCTCGGAAAAACTGGTTGCCAACCATGCCGTCAACATCCAGGAAGCAGGATCAGCGGCTGACAGAGAACGGCTGTGGACGGCCCGGCGCTCCGCCTATGGGGTGTTTGCCAAGCTGGCCCCGGACATTATTTCAGAAGATGTCACCGTGCCGGTGAGCAGGATTCCGGAAATGGTGCGGCGCATCACACAGATCACGGACAAATACAAGCTGCGGGTGGGGGTCCTGGCCCATGCCGGGGACGGCAACATGCACCCCATGATCCCGGCGGACAAAAGCAATGCCGAAGAGTGGTCCCGGGTGACAGCGGCATTTGACGAGATCTTCCAGGCAGCCGCCGACCTGGACGGCACCCTGTCCGGGGAGCACGGCATCGGCCTGGCCAAATCAAAATACCTACCCCTGGTCATGAACCAGGACACCATTGATTTCATGAAAACCATCAAGCAGGCCGTGGATCCGGACGGGATCCTGAACCCGGGAAAATTCGTATGACAGACCAGCCCATACAGAATTGCGGCAAATGCGGGCTGTGCCTGTCTGTATGCCCGGTGTACCAGGTACTCAAACAGGAACAGGCCTCCCCCCGGGCCCGGCTCCAGCTCATCAAGGCGTTTGAAAAAAAAGATCTGTCCGCCTCTCCTCTGCTCAAGGACCTGGTATCCCAGTGCCTGATGTGCGGGGCCTGCAAAGTGGCCTGTCCTTCGGGCATCAACCACTATGCCAAATTCATGGAGATGCGGGAACAGCTGGCCAAGGCCCAGCCCGACCCGCCGGCCATCCGCAGTCTGGTGTATCTGCTGGCAAAGGAATACCGCCTGCGCATGGGCGCGGGCCTGGCCAGAATCGGCCGGCGCCTCACCCCGGCAGCCTTAGAAAAAAAATACAAAATCGGCAATATCCCGGTGAGCCGGTTTCCCGAGATGAACCGCCGCCCCCTCCGCAGCACCCTGCCCCGGGTGTCTCCTGCCAAGGACACCGCCGGAGGCTATTCCAGGGGCAACCCCAGGGGCCGGGTAGTCTATTTCACCGGATGCGCCACCAACTATATGTTTGCCGAAACCGGACAGGCCACCGTCAATATCCTCACCCGTCTGGGGTATGAGGTGGTGATCCCCGACGGCCAAACCTGCTGCGGCATCCCCATGATGTTCCACGGGGCAAGGGACCAGGCCGTCGAAAACATGGCGGTCAACCTGACAGCCATCCAGGAGGCCATGCGTGAAAACGGCGGCGATACCACGGAGAACGCCCGGGGTACGGCCGCGGAAAACTGCGATGCCATGGATAAGGCTTGCGATGAAGCAGCGAAAAACTGCGATGCTGTAATCGTGGACTGCACCACCTGCGGAGCGGCCCTGAAAGATGAATACCCTGCATTGATGAACACCAATGCCGACAGCCGCCATGCCACCCTGACCCAAAAGATCGCCCCGGACATGCCGGAGACCATTGCCGGAAAAACCCGGGATATTCTCTCGTTTCTCCATGACCACATAGATGACCTGGCAGCGGCCATGAAGCAGGATACCTCGAAGCACAAGGTGATCTACCATGCCCCCTGCCACTCCAGAAACAGCTTCAATTCCATGGCAAAAGTTCTGGATCTTCTCAAGGCCCTGCCCTGCTTTGACTACATCCCGGTGCCGGATGCGGCAGCCTGCTGCGGCGGCGGCGGCACCTTTTTTTATGAATACCCGGATATTTCACAAAAAATGATGGCAAAAAAACTGGCCAATGCCCGGGCTGCCGGGGCCGACTACTGGCTCACCGACTGCCCGGTGTGCCGGATCAACCTGCACGGCAGCCTGTCCGGACAGGACTCCCTCAAGGTAGTTCATCCGGTAACCCTTATCAGCAAAGGACTGGGAGAATGAAAATCGAACTGAAAAAAGGCCGCACCCACGTCACCGTGGATCTCCCCGACAAAAACCTTCTGTCTGTGATCCAGGGAAAAGAGGTGCCCCCCCTTTCCATGGACCAGGCCGCCGCCGTCATTCAAAAAGGGATCAAAGACACAGCCCCGCCGGGTATTGCAGCCCGGAAAGTGGCAATCATCATCCCGGATGACACCCGGCTGTGGGCCAGAGGAGACCTGTTCGTGCCTGCAATCATCCAGGCCCTGGCAGACCTGGGCGTGCCCGATGACCAGATCACGGTAATCATCGCCCTGGGCACCCATGCCCCGATCCCGGAAACCCGGTTCGCCCTTCTGGCCGACCCGACCAGTGTCAGCCGGGTGCGCATCTGCAACTCTGCCGGCCTTGACCCCTCCCGCCTGATCCACATCGGCACCACCTCCCAGGGCACCTGCCTGACAGTGACCAAAGAAGCCGTGGAAGCGGATCACATCATCATTTTCGGCGGAGTCCTGCACCATCTGATCGCCGGGTTCGGCGGGGGCAGAAAATATATCCTGCCCGGCATTGCCGGATATGACAGCATCCAGCAGAACCATTCTCTGGCATTTGACGAAACCGGCCGGCCCCATCCCCTGGTGCGCCAGGCTGTCACAAACGGCAACCCGGTTCATGAAGACATGATGGAAGGGGCAAATCTGTTTTTAAAGAACAAAACCGCGTGTTACGCAGCCGTGGCAGCCAACGGGGCCGGTGAGATCTTTTATGCAGCTGCCGGAGAGCTGCACCCCACCTTTGACCAGGGATGCGAAGCCCTGGACCGGGCCTGCTGTGTCACAGTCCCTGAAAAAAGCGATTTTGCCCTGGTGTCTGCCGGCGGATTCCGCACTGACGGCCAGCTCTACCAGGCCACCAAGGCCCTGTTCAACACGGTGGGCGTGGTCAGAGACGGCGGATCCATCCTGTTTGTGGCCGGGTGTGACCAGGGCGTGGGTAATCCGGATTTTGCAAAGGCCCTGCAAGCATACCGCACCTGCCCGGAAGACCTGGGAAAGGCCCTGACCCGGTCCTTTCACATGCCCTCTTACGTGGCATTCCGTCTCATGGACCTGCTGAACCGGTTTGCCATCTCCCTGGTGTCAGACCTGCCCGATGATCTGGTCCGGAATCTGGGATTCATCCCGGTCACCGATATCCAGGCCTGGACCGCATCATTCACCGGCAAAGGATATGTGATCCCTTTCGGAGAAAACATCCTCCCCGGGGTCACCCCCCTGCAACCCCTTTAAGAGAGGGCATCATGGATGAGCAGATCATATCCCGGAACATCAAAACCCTGCGCACCCGCAAAAAACTCACCCTGGACGAACTGGCCCGACGCACCGGCCTGACCAAAGGGTATCTCTCCAAGGTGGAGCGGTCCAAAAAAGCCCCGCCCTACTCCACCCTCACCCGCATTGCCGGTGCCCTGGACGTAGCGGTCACTGCCATCCTGTCCCAGACCGTGGCCCCGCCCGAAGATGTCCGTCTGTTCGTTTCAAGAGCCTGCGACCGCACCATCATCGAGGAGACCCCCCAGTTTGCAGGGTATGACTACGAGGTCCTGGCCGGCGGCAAACCCGGCAAAAACATGGAACCCTTCATCATCCACGCCCCGTTCGAGATCCACAAAATGTACTCCCACGAAGGCGAAGAATGCATGTACGTCCTGGGCGGCCGCCTGGAGTTCATCCACGGCGACCAGACCCTGATCCTGGACCCCGGCGACAATGTCTACTTTGACTCCAACATCCCCCATGCCGGCAAAAGCTTAGGCAAGAAAAAAGCCCGCCTCCTGGTGGTCATCTACTTTTACAAGCGCAACCAGGTGTAGGGAGGGATAGAAATAAAAATTTGCTTCTTGTCAACTGAAAATGGCGCAATCTGGTGTCATGAACCGAGTCTGGCCCCGGATGTGCAACAAGCTTTTTGAGACAGCCTGTATCCAGGGCAGTATCAAAGACACAAACACGGTATTGTCAGACTCGTCCAGACTGATTGAACACCTTCCGAAACCGGCGGAAGTCAGGCGATCAGCACAAAGGCATACCGGTTGGGAATCTCGGTTTTAGACTGGAGGGGGCGCAGGGAAGACCCAGATTCCGCATGGCCCGCCGGTCAAACACAATTTCATCCGGCGAAATCACCACCACAGACTTAAACGGGCATTAGGGGGCCTGGACATGAAGGATGGGCAGATGTTTGATCTGCTTCACACAGACCTGACCCAAGATCCGGTAAGATCGATGGAAAAAATTTACGCACACTTTGATATCTCTTTCAGCCGAACAGTCCAAAAGATGATGCAGATCTGGCTGCAAGAAAATCCACGTTCCAAATACGGCAGCTACTTCTGCATGCAGCTGAACTGGGATTGGACCCGGACCTGGAAAAAGAGCGGTTCCATTTTTATCTAAACCGGTTCAACCTGACAAGAGGTGAATCATGATCCGGGAACGGATTACAGATAGCCAAACAGCTGAGAAAGGGTTTGTTTGACGTTGTTTTGATCCTTTTCTGACAGGTGGCCGATCTTTCTGAGGATAAACCGATTGTCGAGGGTAAATAATTTCATCCGTACGACAGACGGTGCTGTCAGGCCGGATTGCCTTTTGTCTGTAATCGGGCAGTCCAATGGCCAGGATTCATTTTTCCGGCTGGTGATCATCGCCAGCACAGCGTGTTCAATTTTCCTGTTGAAACATTTGTTCTGGGACAAAACCAGAGCCGGCCTGCGTTTTCTTTGCGCTGAGTCGGTAAACGGAAACGGGACAACCACGACATCAAACGGGTTATAAATCACTATACGCTTCCTCATCGTTTTGGGATTCCCATTCATTCAGGGTCGGAATCAGTGCATTGCTGAACTCAATATCGATGGGTCTGGCTTTTCTGATCTTAATGATGTCATCTTCAATTTCAAAAGCGATCACATCACCCGCATCGAGCCCAAGCCTTTCTCTTACTGTTTTGGGCACGGTGGCCTGATATTTTTTGGTGAGCTTGCTGATAACTGTCTGCATTGGTACCTCCTGCTGAATAGGTGTATTACGGTAATACTATCATGCTGTGCAATACATTACAACCGGTTACCGGATGAAAATCTGATGATCTCATTCGACATTTTCCAAATTTTCCAATACCTTTTTCCAAGCTGTTTCAGGCACCTGACGCTTTCCAGTCCAATTTTGAAGCCATGCTGGAAAAAGGGAAAACCCTGGAAGGCCATTCAGCCGGGGCCAGGGGCAATAAACTGGCTGCCTATGCCGCCATGGGTGTTTCTTCCTGCCACGAGCCCACCAGTGCTGAAGCCGTCCTTGAACGGCTGCGCCTGGGATTCTATGTCATGGCAAGGGAAGGAAGCATCCGCCGAGACTTAAAAGAGATATCCCGGATTCTGGACCATAATATAAGCCTTCGGCGGCTGATTTTGACCACGGACGGCATTTCCCCTTCCGACCTGCTGAAGCTCGGCTTTCTGGAATATCCGGTCCAAAAGGCCATTGACTGCGGATTTGATCCGGTTACAGCCATACAAATGGCAACTTTGCATGTTGCCGAACATTTCGGTCTGGACCATGTCATCGGCGGCATTGCTCCGGGGAAAATTGCAGACATGGTGATTATAACCGACCCCGCCATCATCAGGGCCGAATATGTGCTCAGCAACGGCCGCGTGATCTCACAAGGCGGCACATTGCAGATATCCGCCCGCCACCACTCCTATTCACCCAAAAGCCTGGATACCGTATGGCTTCCCAAAAATCTGACTGCCGATGATTTTAAAATCAGAGCGGACCATACGCGCGATGCCATGGTCAAGGTCCGCGTCATTGATATGGTCACCGACCTTGTCACCCGTGAAGTGATCCAGGACGTGCCGGTCTCTGACGGTGAGATCATTTGCCTGAAAGACGGCGGACCGACCAGAATCTCGGCCATAGACCGGACCCGGGGATCCGGAAAAATGTTCACCGGCCTGATCCAAAATTCCGGCCTGCATTCCGGTGCCCTGGCCTGCAGTGCGGCCTGGGATACCTCCTGCATTATTGTTATCGGCGCCGATGACGGCGATATGGCCCTGGCCGTCAACCGCATCCATGACCTCAAAGGCGGGGTGGTCGTGTGTGAACATAATGAAATCACCTGTGAATTGGCTCTTCCCGTTTTTGGAATCATTTCAGACCTGCCTGTGGATCAGATCGCCCGGCAGCTCAAAGAAATAAGAATCGCCGCCCAAAAGCTTGGCATTGATTTTCCGGACCCGGTCTTAACCTTGATCACATTGACCGGGGCGGCCATTCCTTATCTTCGGATCTGTGAGGAAGGCCTTGTGAATCTCAAGGACGGAAAAACCCTGGACCTGTTTTAAAAAGATGATGACCGCATACCCATCGGCGTTCGCACGAAGGGAACGCTTTGTGCAATTATCAAACAGGCTGGGATAACTGATACAATTTTTAGATACCAATGCCATCTAAAAGCTGGTAATGTTGAATGAAACTGGAATACCTGGCCAACGGATCTGCACTGGTTGAACAAAATGGTTCAGGTCCGAGAAACAATTACATCACAGCTCTGGAGTCATATAATCACATGTCATATTCACCGAAATTAAGTTCCGGATTTACGTTTGCAAAAAACAGGAGCGCTTTTATCTCCCCGCAGTCGGGAATGTGTTCCTTTTGCACACAAGATTGCAACGGTACCTGCGAGGTGGCACAGGCAGCCGTTCTGGGGGCACAAACGGTTTACCCGACCACGACCGGGAACAACCAGATTGCATCGGAAAAAGATTACCCGATTGATTTTTCCCATTTCAATATCAACGGTCGTGTGTTCGGCGCACAGGGTATCTCTGAGACCTGTGATGAAGCCACTATTTTCAATGTTGACCTGGAACAGACCTATGGCTTTTTCAACAAGGTCAAGATGACCATGCCCTTTATCCTGCCGGCGTTGATCAAGCTTAACTGGGAAGACTACTTTGCCGGGGCGGCAATGGCCGGTGTGACCTGTGTGATCGGGGAACATGCCAGAAACAATGAACCGGATTTGAAAATCGATCATGGACAGGTGACCGATTTTCCGTTGCTGGAAAAAACCCTTGCCTGCTTTCGTAAATATGACAGAGGGTATGGGCAGATTGTTCTGCAATGCAATGTGGATGATGATCTGACGGGTGTGCCGAAAATTGCCATTAAAAAATATGGGGCCAAAGCCATTGAGATCAAATTCGGACAGGGGGCAAAAGGAACCCAGCCGGCCATACGGGTAAAGGACCTTGAAACCGCGCTTGTCAAACAGCAGCAGGGGAACCTGGTGCATCCGGACCCCGGTGATCCTTTGGTTCAAAAAGCGTATGAAGACGGGGTCTGTCCCAATTTCTATACCTATGGCAGACTGCCTTTGTGGACACAGAGATCCCTGATGGACCATATTGCCATGTTAAGGGACATGGGCGCTGAAAATATTTATTTTAAAATGGCAGGATATGACCGGGCGGATATCGAACAGGTTATCCGGATCGCGTGTAAGGCCAAAGTGGATATGATCACGTTTGACGGCGCAGGAGGCGGTTCCGGTTACAGCCCTTCAAAAATGATGAATGAATGGTCATTGCCCACGATCTGCCTTGAGGATGCCGTGGTCCGCATTTGTAAAAAACTGCATGCTGAAGGATGCCGCCTGCCGGCAATGGTGATGACCGGTGGGTTTGCCAGTGAGGACCAGGTATTCAAAGGTCTTGCTTACGGGGAGGGCCATGTCCTGGGGATCGGGTTATGCCGGGCCTCAATGGCCGCTGCCATGACCGGGAAAACCATTGGTGAACAGATTAAAAACGGCCAGGTCCCGGAAAGATTCAACCCCTATGGGTCAACCATTGAAGAGATATTCTGCGATCTTCCTGATCTGCGCGCCATATACGGTACACAGGCAAATACATTTTCCACAGGGGCCATTGGGGTCTTTTCCTATCTCAACAAGATCGCATTCGGATTACAGCATTTTGCCGCCTTGAACCGGAAATTCAACGTCACCCTTTTAGACAAAAGTGACATTATCCCACTGACATCAGAAGCAAGGGCATTGATGGAAAATAAGTGGTTTATCCGGTGAAGCCAAAACAGCGCATTGCCTGACAACGGGTTTCTTTGATCACTGAGGCCCGGTGCGCAATTGGTATGATTTTTTTGAAGACTACAGGAAAATTTCAGAATTCAGGAGGATTTGTTCTGATCAGAATTTTCTTCTGAATTGTTTTTTCCGTCTTCAAAAGAGTCGCCGTTGTCTATTGTCTTCTTTAAGGGAGACAATACCCGAAGAGCGATAAAATTCAATCCTGCCACAATTACGGCAATTTCGAATCTGTTAAAGGCAATGGCAGCGCCTACGGTGCCGGTAGACCACAAACTCACCGCTGTTGCCGTCCCCCGGATTTGATCTTTTCCTTCTTTAAGGATTGCGCCACCTCCGATAAACCCGATGCCTGTCATCAGCCCCTGCATGACCCTGGCCCTGGCATCGGGATCATCTGCGGTGAGAAAAGATTCGGCAATAATGACATAACCGCAGCTGGCTACCGCAACAAGTGGAAAAGTGCGAAGTCCAAGGCTCCGTGAAAAGTATTCTCTCTCCAAAGCCAACGGAAGCGTGACAAAAAAAGCAGCCAAGATTTTTAACAGATATCCTAAAACTGCGAACCAATAAAAATCGGAAAAGCTAGAAATATACCTGCTTGATTCATTCCAAAGATTCAAAAAAAAATCTACCATTTTTATGGTCCTGAATATCGCCTTTCATCATAGAGGCACCCAAATCAATTGCTGTTTATCCGTCAATTTCTTGATCTCGGAAATATTGCAATTTCATATGGATACCTGTTTATGCTGTTTTTTAAAAACGCCGCTGCAGGCAATGTAATGCGCTTTAAACCCGCGGCCGCCGCTTTCCCATAATCAAAAATACGACAAAAAGGATTAAAAATAATACAAATAAAATTTGTGCAATGCCGGCCGCAGCGCCTGCGATGCCGGTAAAGCCCAAAAGAGCTGCGATAATTGCAATCACAAAAAAAGTTAGTGCCCATCCAAGCATATCAGTTTCCTTTCCTTATAATGATTTTTTTTACATATTTAAAAAAAATTAAATTGCGCTATTGCATCTTTTCTCCGGCTTCTTCGAGTTTTTCACCGGTTTTTTCCGTTAATTCTTCAGCCTTCTCACCAATCTGCTCAGCGGCTTCATCTATTTTTTCGCCTGTCCTTTCTGCAGGCCCTTCCTTTTCACAGCCTATAGTGCCGATTCCTAAAAAAGCCAGAAAACTTATCAAAACGATAAATTTTTTAAGTGCGGCCATAACTGGGTCTCCTTTTATCCGGTTATAATGTCTGTCACAAAATTACTCTCCTGAAGGCAACCATATTTATTAATCAATTTCAATATAATACACCGGATACCAGCTTATCCATAAGTGAAACAATGTATATTCAAAAATTATTACCTGTAGATGGGGCAGATTTTCCTAAATGGTGGTTTTATCTGTTAAAGCGATGTATGCTGGAAAATTTACACGCCGTTTTACGACATGGCGTAAAATTGTTTGATAAATGCTTCCTGCACCTCATAAGACCAGTGTACATCCTTGAATACCCGGGCCGCTTCCGCGGGATTATCCTGCTTCAGGAACGTAATATACCGGTCATGCTCGTCGCAGTTTCTCAGTTCCCATTCCGGAATATAGCTCTGCCCCTGGAAATCATAGAGCCTGTGTTTGATGGGGGACATGAATTTTCCCAGAAGGGGGTTGTCCGAAAGGGTGTTTACCACATCATGGAAGGCCAGGTTGGTTTTGAAAAGATTGGAAAAATTATCGCTTTTGATGTTTTCGCGCATCTGTTGGTTCAGCCGTTCCAAACGTAAGATATGGGCGGGTTTAATTTTATCAAAGTTGTCTTGGACAATGGCGGCCTCGATGATGCCGATACTGCCGTAGGCATGTTTTACATCTTCAAGCGTCAGGGCATTGACCATGACGCCCCGCCTGGGCAGGATGGTTACAAACCCCTCCAGCTCCAGATGAATCAGCGCATCCCGCAACGGGGTTTTGCTGATCCCTAGTTGTTCCGCAATCCGGTTCAGGTTTATGGTTGAGCCGGGAACCAGGCCGCCTGTGGTCATCTCGTTTCTGAGATATTCATAGACCTGTTCCCTTAATGATAAAATATTCAACCGATGTGTCATTGTTCGTTGTTGCCCTTGTATTTTCATGCCAAATGCTTCTTATATATGAATTAAGATATTCAGTCAATGATCTGGTTTCTGTCTTGCCGATGGGTCAGATCAGAGGAACGCAATAGCCCGGGGTATCCAAAAGATTGATCTCATAGTCTTTATAATTAAACTTCATCACGGATAAGGAAACGGAAATTCTTTCGGGGCACGAAACTTGTTTACATTATCTTGCATATGACGTATAAACCAGACACTGATATCTGATATATCACACATCAGATATCAATTGCGTTAATTACAGACTGCCTGGCTGCCATACCCTTTATTGACAATGCATCCAGGATCTAAAAAACGACTCAACAGAGGAAGAAAACCCATGAAAATGACTACAGAAGAGGCATTTGTAAAAATACTCCAGATGCACGGCATCGACAATGCATTCGGAATTATCGGTTCTGCCATGATGCCGATTTCAGATCTGTTTCCCAAAGCTGGAATCACTTTCTGGGACTGCGGCCACGAAGGCAACGCTGGAACCATGTCTGACGGTTACACCCGGGCTTCCGGCAAAATGTCCATGATGATCGCCCAGAACGGCCCGGGCATCACCAACTTTGTTACCCCGGTTAAAACTGCCTATTGGAACCACACGCCACTGCTTCTGGTTACCCCCCAGGCAGCCAACATGACAATGGGTCAGGGCGGATTCCAGGAAGTTCCCCAGATGGCATTGTTTGAAGATATGGTCGCCTATCAGGAAGAAGTTCGTCATCCTTCCCGCATTGCAGAAGTTCTAAACCGGGTTATCACCCAGGCCAAGCGTGCCTCTGCCCCTGCACAGATCAATGTGCCCCGTGATTTCTGGACCCAGGTCATCGACATCGAACTGCCCGCCATTGTTGAATTCGAAACCCCTGCAGGCGGCGAAGAAGCCGTCACCAAGGCTGCGGAACTTCTTTCCAATGCAAAATTCCCTGTCATCCTCAACGGTGCCGGTGTTGTTATCGGTGGTGCCATCAAGGATTCCATGGCGCTTGCAGAACGCCTTGATGCCCCTGTCTGCTGCGGCTACCAGCATAATGATGCCTTCCCCGGAAGCCATCCCCTTTATACCGGCACCCTGGGTTACAATGGGTCCAAAGCAGCCATGGAGCTCATTGCCAAAGCAGACGTGGTTCTGGCCCTTGGTACCCGTCTCAACCCCTTTTCCACCCTGCCCGGTTACGGCATTGATTACTGGCCCACCAATGCTGCCATCATTCAGGTTGATATCAACCCCGACCGCATCGGCCTGACCAAACCTGTTACTGTAGGTATTGTTGGTGATGCTAAAAAAGTAGCCCGGGGTATCCTGGCAAAACTTGCCGACACCGCCGGTGATACTGACCGTGATTCCCGTAAAGCGATAGTTGAAACCGTTAAAGTTGACTGGGCCAGGGAACTGGCCGGCATGGATCACGAAGCAGATGATCCCGGAACAACCTGGAACGAGCGTGCCCGTAAGCAGGATCCCGAAAAAATCACCTCCCGCATGGCATGGAGAGCAATCTGCGAAGCACTGCCCAAAGAGGCCATCATCTCTTCCGACATCGGAAATTCATGTGCCATTGGTGCAGCTTACCCCAGCTTTGAACAAGGCCGAAAATACCTGGCACCAGGCATGTTCGGTCCCTGCGGATACGGTTTTCCCGCCATCCTGGGTGCTAAAATTGCACAGCCCGACGTACCGGTTGTCGGTTTTGCCGGTGACGGCGCTTTTGGTATCTCCATGAACGAAATGGTTGCCTGCGGTCGTGACGAGTGGCCTGCCGTTACCATGATTATCTTCCGGAACTACCACTGGGGAGCAGAAAAACGGAACACCACGCTCTGGTACTCCGACAACTTCGTAGGTACCGAGCTGAACCGTGACGCTCACTACTCCGACATTGCAAAAGCATGCGGTGTAGAAGGTGTACAGGCCACCACTATGGCTGATCTGACAAAAAAACTCTCCGCTGCCATCAAGGCGCAGATGGAAGAAGGCAAAACCACTTTCATCGAGGTTCTGACCAACATGGAACTGGGCGAACCGTTCCGTCGTGACGCTATGAAAGCACCGGTTGCCGTTGCCGGTATTGATAAAGCCGATATGAAAATCCAGAAAGGCTGCTAAGGCTAAATCGGACACTGCAGTTCTACTGCATTTTCATAGGGGCCCGGTAATTCCCGCCAGTATTATCGGGCCCTGACACAAAAATTTCAGATATTTAAATATTGAAGGGTTACCCATGACAGAAAAATTCAATTGGCTTGACTACGATGTAGAAGAGATGGTTGCCGGCGACAGAGATGCCCTCTGGCATCACCTCAAACCACATAAGGTTTTTGAATCCGCAGAGCAGATGATCATTGTAGAAGGCAACGGCCTCATGGTCAAAGATATCCGTGGCCGGGAATACCTTGATTGTACCTCAGGCGGCGTCTGGAGCGTCATGGTTGGCTACGGCCGGGATTCCATTGCAGAAGCCGTCTGTGACCAGCTGAAGAAAATGCCCTATTTCGCAGGGGTTTTCGGAAACATTCCCAGCATCAAATTTGCTCAGAAACTGCTGGAGAAACTGCCCAATCACGACAAAGTTTTTTTCTCAAGCTCAGGTTCCGAAGCCAATGAGAAAGCCTTTAAAATAATCCGGCAGGCCTCCAGAATCAGCCCGGAACGTAAAGGCAAATTTAAAATCATGTACAGGGACAGGGATTACCACGGCACCACCTTCGGCGCCATGAGCGCCACAGGCCAGGCCCAGAGGAAACAGGATTTCGGGCCTTTCCTGGACGGCTTTGTTGAATTTCCCCATTGTGCTTGCTACCGCTGCCCTTACGAAAAAACTTACGGAAACTGTGATATCGAATGTGCCCGAAAGGTTGAAGACATCATTCGAAAAGAAGGGGCCGACACCATCGGCGGCCTGATCGTCGAACCCATCACTGCCGGCGGCGGTATCCTCAAACCCGTACCCGAGTATTACCCCATCCTTCAGGAGATCTGCAAAAAGTACGATATCTGGATGATCATGGATGAGGTTGTCTGCGGTTTCGGCCGAACCGGTACTTTCTGGGGCCACCAGCATTATGATGTTGACCCCGACATCGTCACCATGGCCAAGGGTCTTGCTTCTTCCTACGGTGCACTCTCCGCCACTGCTGTAAAACAAAAAATCTACGATGTCTTTCTCTGCAACCCTTCAGATCCTGATGACAGACTCAACTACTTCAGGGACATTTCCACCTACGGCGGTTGTACTGCCGCTCTGACCGCTGCCCTTGAAAGCACCCGGATCATTGAGGATGAAAATCTCCTTGATAACGCCGTTGAAGTCGGCGCCTACCTCAATGAAAAACTGACTGGGCTGAAAAAATACGATGTTGTCGGTGAAGTTCGGGGCCAGGGGCTGTTTGCCGGTATCGAATTTGTTGTGGACCGGAATACCAAAGAACCCATTACAGAAGGTCAGATGGCCCAGCTTATGGGAAATGTAATGGCTGAAAATGTAATTGTCGGTCGGACCAACTCCAGCTTTCACGGTCTGAACAACATTATGAATTTTGCTCCCTGCCTGACCATTACCAAGGCACAGGTGGACATTGTTGTGGCTGCTGTAGAATCAGCCATTCAGAAAACGTTTTAATCCAAGGTCAAATAATCAAACCAACATAAAAGGAGACATAAGATGTCAGTTGGAATTCTTTCTGAAAACACAAAATCCATTTTTTACAGGTTATGCCATAATTTTCTATTCAAGAGGAGCACCAGGGCTGCAAAGAGGATGCCGGCAAACACAAGGGAAGTGATAAAGGTGCTCCATCCCCACCAGAAAGGTGCATTCAGCAGGGCTGTCAGTCCCCCCACCACGGGAATGGCAAAAATATTCATGAACCCCAGTTCCCTGGCAACCGGGGTCTTGAACTCCGGGTCCACAATGCGGAGCAGCATCAGCCCGCAGGCCACCGTGCCCGTCACCACGCCGTAGATGGCAACCGCCCGTTCCAGGGGGTATTCCGACAGCTGTCTGCCCAGCATCCACACCAGCAGCGTGGTCATAACACCGCCTGCCAGCGCGATCGCAAAAAGCGGGGCCAGATATTTCTGGAGCACGAGCAGTTCAATGCCGCAGCCCGTGGCGACAATGAGATAGTCCACGGAAAAACCGGTGATCCGCCGCTGCAAGGGCGGATTCATCAGGCGGGAAAAAGGGGTCCGGGCGGCCAGGCTGCGGAGGATAACGGCAAACACCAGCCCGAACAAAAAGAAAAACCCCCACAGCATACCGGCGACGTCCGGGGAGAAGACACCAGTGATGAAAACAAGGAAGAGATAGGTGATCAGATAGACTACCCCCACCTGGGAAAACTGGAAAGCCAGACTGTCCAGGTTGGCACTGTGGGTGGTCATCCCGCCCGCCGAAGGCGGGGTCTGGTTTTTGGGAAGAATTCCCCGGGAAAAAAATTCCGGCAGTTTTTCCCGGACTTCCGTTTTCTTTTTCAGGCCGCGGTTGGCCATGGGCACGCCCACAAAAAAGGAGAAAAAATAGCCCAGCGTGGCAAAGGTGAGCCCGATGGTGGCGGCATCTGCAAAACCGGCTGTTTCCCACACCCTGCCAAAGGACAGGGCCTGCCCCGGGCCCTCGTTAAAGCCTAAGGGCAGCAGAAACCCAAAGGTTTCAAACAGGGGCTGTCCGCCGGTGACAAAGAGAAAAACGATGAGCGCACCGATAACAGCCTGCATGGGAAAGATCGCCCCCTGGACCAGGGCCATCCAGACCGACCCCTTAATCAGGGTCTTGCCTGTTTTTTTGCTGCCGGTATCCGGATCAGGCGGGGTCAGGCCCACGGATATAAAGGAGATGTTGAAGAAATGATAGGCAAACGCCTTTACCATTTCCGTGTCCATGGGGAAAAAACCGGTGTTGATCACCCCGAGCCCGACAAGGCCGCCGATCAGGCTTGCCGGGAAAAGAAATTTCTGGAAAAAGGGGATAAAGGCGCGCAGCAAAAGCCCGAGAAGGAGCATCAGCGAGAGAAATCCGAAAATCAGCAGCGGTTCAAAGGGAAACGGGGAGGCCATTTTCATTTCTCCTTGCGGTTGGTTTATCAGTTTTCCGGATGAAAGAACGCGTTGGTCACTTGCAGCAGAATCTTTTCCCGCCACAAGGGAGGCAGGGCATCAAGCACCTCATTGACCGGTGCCATCCTCTCGGGCATACGCCCGCCCTGTATGCCGGCCAGTGCAAACAGGGATGCCGGGTCGTCAAGGATTGCCTCCCCCTGTTTTTCCATGATTTGTCTGACATGGGGCAGCAGCTCTCCTGAGGGCAGTTTTTTTGCATCAGCCACACCCTGCTTCAGGTCCGCGGCAAACCGGTCTGTATGGGCTGCATTGGAAAGGGTGACAGTCAGATGGATATTGGCCGGTACCCCGTCAAATGACAAAGAAGGCTGGATATACCATCCTTTGAGGTTCATTTCATCGATGATATGAAAAACATTGACGCTGTCGGAGCCGAATGAAAGCAGGGTCATGTCCGGTTCAGCCAGAAGATACAGCTCGGGTATCGATGCAATTGCCTTTTTTATGGCTTCCACGGCAAAAAGCTGTTTTTCTGCGAATGCAAGGTACTGTTTGTCCCCCACATAGTTGAGAACCGCCCAGGCCGCTGCCATGGGACCGCCGCTCTTGGTGCTCTGGACCGTAGGATTGATCATGGTGTAACCGAGCCAGCGGGTAAAGGCAAACATCTGGCAGGCCCGCAGCTCAGGATTGCGGTACAGGATCATTGACGCGCCTTTGGGGGCATAGGCGTATTTGTGAAGATCAACCGATATAGAGGACACCCCTTCCAGGGAGAAGTCAAACCCGGGGACATCCCGGCCCAGTCTTTTGAAATAGGGGAGTAAAAATCCGCCCATGCAGGCGTCCGTGTGGAACCAGATGCCGTGTTTTTGTGCAATCCGGGCAAGCGCAGCAATGGGATCGATCACGCCCTGGGTATAAGAAGGGGCGGATCCTGCCATAAAAATTGTGTTTTCAGTGATGTGTGCTGCCATGCGGTCAGGATCGGCCTTAAAAGTTTTGGTGTCCACGGAAACGGTCACAGCTTTGATGCCGAAATAGTGGGCTGCTTTATGAAACGCGGCATGTGCCGTAGTGGGAACCACCATTTCAGGCGCTGTAATCTCGGGGCGTTTTTTCCGAAAGTAATCCCGGGCTGCTTTCACCGCCAGCAGGATACTCTCCGTGCCCCCGCTGGTAAAGTTTCCCACCACCTTTTGGCCGCCCTGCAGGTGTTTTCTCATCATCGATACCAGGTCGTTCTCAATCTGCAAAAGGCTTGGATAAACGCTGAAATCCAGGGCATTTTCGCTTAAAAACAGGTTGTATACCTCCTTGGCAAAGGACAGGATCTCTTGGCCCGGATCAAAAATATAGCCGAACGCCCTGCCCGACTGCCAGTCCATATCATTTTTTCTGTACCGGCCCAGCGCTTCAAAAATTTCTTCGCGTGCTCGCCCTGTTTCAGGTATTTTCATTGCAGCTCCTCTGAATAAATTGGTTTTAAGACAGGATTCTGTGCTTCATCCTTTCAAAATCATCCGGACGGCCTGCCCTTCGGAGATCTGTTCACCAGGTAAATACCTGTGCAGACAAGGGCCAGGCCGAACCAGACCATCATACCCACTGGTTCAGACAAAATCACCGCACCGAAAACAACACCGAACAAGGGTGCCAGAAAGGTGAATGCGGTCAGTCCGCTGACAGCAAAATTGTGAATCATCCAGAACCAGAGGGTATAACTGAAAAAAGCGACCACAACAATCTGATATGCCATTGCCCACAACACATTGGCAGACAGAACAATGGTATAATCATGTTCAAACACAAGTGATCCTGCCAGCAGAACCGGAATGGCAAATATCAGTTGCGAAAACAGGGTCTGGTAATGATTGAGTGTCACCGTCTGGCTGATACGTTTGATATACAAGGTTGTGGCTGCCCAGAAAACAGCTGCGGCCAGGGACATCACGTCGCCGATCCAGTTGTTTTCCGGCAGCATGGAGGATTTGATCCTGAAAACAATCCACAAACCGGCAAAAGCCAGTATCAGCCCTGCCACTTTTCCGTGGCGCAGCCGGTCCTGGTCAACAAAAAAATGCGCCCCCAGTGCCACCCAGAATGGATGGGAATACAAAAAAATGGTGGCCCTGGAAGCGGTTGTAAAGGAAACACTCCAGTAGAGTAAAAGGAAATCAAGCCCGAACAGCAGACCGATCATTACGGCATGTCTTTGGGCGCCTTTGGGAAAAAGAACCCCATGTCCCTTGAATTTTGCCCAGAGCAGCACCAGAAAGCCCGCTGCCACAGATCGGATCGTTGCCGCCAGCAGCGGGGGTATCCCCTGGTTGCTGAATTTTATGCTGACCGCATTGCCGCCCCAGATGGCACAGACCAGCAGGAGTAGAAGACCGGCGGACAAGGATAATTTTTTGTTATTCAATTGATTCTGAACAGCCATGTCATATCATCTCCGAAACTATGCAGGAATAAAACAAAAAAACCGGATCTGTCAAACAAAAGTATTCTTAGCCTGGATGTTCTGAGTGAAATATCTGAAACCAGTGATGTTAATGAACCAGCCATACCCATTCCAGCGCCATTCTCCCCTGATGACAATCCACCAACAATTATTGCTTTGGCTGGATAAATCGGTTTTCCCGGTATTCCTGAAAAGCGGTTTCCAACTCTTCGCGGGTATTCATAACTATGGGGCCTCTCCATACCACTGGTTCATTCAGGGGACGGCCGGACAACAGCAGGAACCGGACCGGTTCATGTGATGCAGACACTGTCAAGCATTCTCCTTTGCCGTACAGCACCAGGTCACCATTTTCAATATCCGTATCCCCGGTGCTGCCCCTGCCGCCGATCACATAGATAAAAACGGTGTGGGCCGGGTCCACCCCATGGCTGAATTCAACACCGGCCGGCACCTCAAAGTCCATAAATGTCGGTTCAATGACGATGTCATCCACCGGGCCTTTTACCCCATCGATATTTCCGGCGATGATCTTCACCCGGATCTGCTGCGACAGCATAACCTCCGGCACCTGGTCAGCAGTGATATCCCGGTATTTCGGGGAGATCATCTTCCGGGCCGCCGGCAGGTTGGCCCACAGCTGGAATCCGTGCATGGACCCGTTTTCATCCCCTTTGGGCATCTCCTGGTGAATGATACCGCTGCCGGCGGTCATCCACTGCACATCTCCGGATGATATGGTCCCCTGATTGCCCATGCTGTCCCCATGCGCCACATCCCCTTTCAAAACATAGGTTATGGTTTCGATGCCGCGATGGGGATGCCAGGGAAATCCTTTCAGATAGTCCGCCGGTGTATCAGATCTAAAATCGTCCAGCAGAAGAAACGGGTCAAGGGCCGGGGCTTCGGCATGGCCGAACAGCCGGTTCAACCTGACCCCGGCTCCCTCTGTTACCGGCTCACGCTGCAGTTTGAGTTTTACGGGCCTGTCTTCGGGCATGATGGCCTCCCATGGTTTTCACATTGCATTTTGGTCTGCTCTTTATTATAACAAACACAGTGAAATGTAAAAGAGGAGAAAAAAATGTCAGATCGCACTTCCGGAAAAAACAGGCAAAAACAGGTTCTGACCATGCCGGCACTGCTTGACAGAGAAACTATCACATCCATCTGCGAACAGGCCGCAGACATTCTGACTGACATCGGCGTGGCTTTTGAAACAGACAGCGCCCGAAACCTGTTTAAAAAACACGGGGCAGCTGTCCATGGAAAACAGGTTCGGATCCCGGCATCTCTTCTGGAACAGGCCCTGAACAGGCTGCCGGAACCCACCGGAACACCGGCGGGAAATAAAAGAGTGGCAGCATCTTCCCCGTTCGGCAATGCCCCCATGATACAAGATGATCACACCGGGCAGTTCCGGCGCGGCACCATTGCAGATGCCGTTAAAATGTACCACCTGGCGGAAACATCTGATCTGTATGCATCCGCCAATCCCGGTGTGGCAGATCCGGAAGGAAATGACAGTGAGGACCCGTTTTTAGGCCAGATCGCCATGATGCTCAAATATTCAAACCTGCGGCCGGCCATCGGGTTGCGGGCCACACGATCCAACACCAGGCACGGCGATGTCCGCTTCAGCGCAAAAAAGGCCATCCAACTGATCAAAGAGATCAGGGAAGCTGACACCCTGCCCGTGATGGGACAGGGCATATGTCCCATGGCACCCCTGTCCTATGACGAAGAATGCCTGATGAACCTGGAGGTACTGGTGGAAGAGGCGCAGGACATCACCATCTCTCCTTGTACCCTCACCTTCATGACCGGACCGGAAAGCCTGATGGGTATCGTCATCCATGACATCGCCATTTCTCTTGCCGGCATCGTTTATGTGCAGCTTCTCAAGCCGGGAACCAGTGTGAGCCTCAGCTGTTCTTCCACCATGACCGATCTGAAAACCATGCAGCCGTCTTACGGTAGCCCGGAATATCTTTATGTGCAGACCATGTTTTACGAGGTGTGCCGGCACTTAAAGATAAACTGTGTCCTTTGCGGGTGCTTTTCAGACAGCCGGGCAAATGATTACCAGAGCGGTTTTGAATCCTGCATGACCGCGCTGGCCCCTTTTTCCCTGACCGATGTCAATGAAGTGTTCTGCTCACCCGGGCTTATGGCATCCTTTGCAGGGGCGGGGTTTACAAAAATGATTCTGGATGAGGAGATGCTGATCCACTGCAACCGGCTCCTTCAGGGACTTGATCTTTCCATGGACCCCTTGCTTAAAGACAAGCTCAGACAATCCCTTGATACAGGCAGTTTTCTGTCCATAGGATCCGCTGCTCTCTACAGAAAAGAGCAGCGGGTCACCCGGATATTTGATAAAACCGGGATACAGACGGGCCCGCCCGCATCACAGAAGGGCCTTGTGGCAGACAACGTATCCAGGGAAATTGAAAAGCGATGTGCGGCCTATGTCCTTCCGGCCCGTTCCCGTACCCAGAGAAACCTGCTGCAGAAATACCTGCCAACCTCATGTAAATATTAGGCAGGCTTGACAAGATACCCACCACGGGTTAGACTAGGTCAAGACTAGATAAATCATTCAGGAGAAAACCAATGGAAACCGTGGGCGCATATGAAGCAAAAACCCATCTGCCCAAATTGCTTGAGCGTGTCATCAAGGGAGAACGGATCATCATCACCAAACATGGTGTGCCGGTAGCTGTTTTGCAGCCGCCTTCTTCTTTACGGAAGACCGACCCGGGAAAAGTGATTGAACAATTGCGAAAATTCCGGGAAAAGAACAGTCTTAAAGGTCTTTCCATCAAAGAGATG
>JAABSO010000041.1:0-316 GCA_011390335.1 Desulfotignum sp.
ATGAACGCTTTGTTGCCAGCATGTCCTATGCTGCCGAGGGAGAACTGATAAGCTTTGACGAGGCGGTTCAAGCTCTTGAGAGAATAATTGGCGTTTATAATCGATAAGTATTTTGCAACCATTTTTCACAATAAATTGAAAGATTTAATTGGAATTCACAAATCCTAAGTGCTTTTCAAAGATACTTCATTAGTGAAATGCATTAATTTTGATATTGAAATTAATGCATGAAATCCTGTATTTTTCAGTCATTCAAACAGTATTGGATATGACGGATCAAAACGCAAAGCGAATCCCGGCCATAAAATACACATAG
>JAABSO010000041.1:326-35182 GCA_011390335.1 Desulfotignum sp.
GTCATATATGACCCAATTGCCAATTTATACATTTTCCGGCTATCGGGTTGTATCCCCGATAAGAAGCCGTTCAGCATCCCGCCGGAGAAAGCCCCTTTCATTTATCAAATCGATCACCCGTCTGCTGATGAGGAAATGCACAATACAAATCTGCCGGAAAGCCAAAACGGGATCAAAACGCAAAGCGAATCCCGGCCATAAAATACACATGGGTGGTGTCCGCACCGGCTTCTTCGGCGATATCAGCGGTTTCACCGACAAGGAACCGGTAGCGGATACCGATATAAGGCGCAAATTCGCGTTTTATCTCATAGCGCAGGCGCAGGTCGAGATTCACATCTGTGATACCGGCCCCCATATCCCGCTCGGAAATATCCTGTGCAGCAACGTGCAGTTCAGCCAGGGGTTGGAGCACGATGCGCTGGGTGATGCGCAGATCGTATTCTGCTTCACAGGCAAATGTCACATCCCCGTCTTCAGAGACATACAATGCATTGTCCAGTTCAAATTTGTAGGGAGCCAGGCCCTGGAACCCTATGACACCAGACCAGCGGTCTTCGTAATCATCAGTGTTCCATTCATTGGCATACTGCACACCCATCTGGAAATTCCAGAAAGGCGTGACCAGGCGGGAATACAGCAAATCGGTTTCAGTTTCACCCTTGTCAGAACCGTCAAAAACCGCTTCCCCCTCATGTTTCCACCAGAACTTATTAAAGTCGCGACCAACCCATCCCTGGGCTTCCCAACCCATGTGATCCGGGGTGTCATCATCATCTGCAATCCGGTATTCAAGTTTTTCAAACAATGTAAACACATACACCCGGTCATCATGAATGGTGGTGGGAAAATAGTCAGGCGGCGGATTTGCCGCATGATCAAGTACATCATCCAGGCTCATGCCTTCGGGCAGGGGCGGGGTCTGGATATCAAATGGTAAACTGCCGTGATGCTCACGGGCTGATTCTTGATGGCCGGGACGGTCCGATGTAACCGGCATCTCTTTTTTTTCTTGTGCAAAACCTAAGCCTGCCTGCATGATAACTGCAATGGCCATTGCAAAGAGACAATGTTTATACCTTGGCATGGATGGGACCTCCTTTCAGATCCTTAACAACCGCCACTGTGCGGAACATGCCTGCCTCCATGTGGTACAGCAGATGGCAGTGAAACGCCCACTGGCCCGGTGCGTCCGCAAAAATATCCACTGTCAGCAGTTCAGCAGGCTGCACAATGACGGTGTGTTTGCGGGGATTGTCGTCAAGAGAGCCTCCGGCGTAAAGATCCATCCACATGCCGTGCAGATGGATGGGGTGGCTCATCATGGTGTCGTTGATCATATTGATACGCAGGCGCTCTTTGTATTGAAAGCGGATCATGCAGGACTCAGACCATTTTTTGCCGTCAAATCCCCAGATATACTTGTGCATGTTGCCGGTCAGGTGCAGATCAAACTCCCGGGTGGGGGCGCGCCGGCCGTACGGCCGCTCCAGGGCGCGAAGCTGGCTGTAGGTCAGCACCCGCCAGCCGTCATTGCCAAGCCCTGCACCTGGATAGTCCAGGCGGCGGTAAGCCGTGCGGGCCATGGTAATGCTGGCCGGACCGTGTTCTGCTGAACCGTGCCTGATGCGGTTCGGCAGATTCTGTGTCGGCAATTTTCTCCTTTTTCCGCCATGGTCCGGCATGTGGTGCTGCATATCCATGTCATCTTTTTTATTTTTTGTACCCATGTGACCATTGTGTTTCATGTCCATGTCCTTGTCCATCATCATGCCCATATCGGCCATGGTCAGCATGGGTCGGCGGCGCAGACCGGGTACAGCGGCGGCCATTCCCGGACGCGGGGCTATGGTTGCCCGGGCATAACCGCTGCGGTCCATGGTTTCCGCGAACAGAGTATAGGCCCAGTCACTGGACTGGGTATCGGGTATTGTCACCACCACGTCATAGGTTTCAGCCACGGCAATGCGAAGCTCATCGGTTTCCACCGGCTGGATATTCTGTCCGTCTGCCTGGACCACGGTCATGGGCAGGCCGGGAATCCGGATGTCATAAAATGTCATGGTCGAAGCATTGGCAAACCGCAGGCGCACGCGCTGGCCCGGCCTGGCAGTGAAAACAGGATTTTCCTGCGCAGTCTGGCCGTTGATCAAATAACTGTAGGTGGCGCCCGTGATATCGGCAATGTCTGTGGGATCCATACGCATACGGTCCCAGGCCAGGCGTTTGTCAACCACTTCTTTCAGGGTCATGCCGGTGGCCTGCATCTGGTCTTGGATGTTTGCCAGTGTGGGGCGCTGAAAATTATAATAGCCTTCCATGGTCTTGAGCTTCCACAGCACCCGCTGCGGGTCTTCAAAGGTCCAGTCCGAAAGGACAATGGAGTGGGCCACGTCATAGGCCACCGGATCAGGGCCGGCAGGCGCAACAACAAGCTGGCCGTAGTGGCCGAGCTGTTCCTGCAAACCGGTGTGGCTGTGATACCAGTAAGTACCGTTCTGCCGGACGGGAAAACGGTAGGTAAAGGTTTCTCCCGAAGAAATCCCGGGAAAGCTGATGCCTGGCACACCGTCCATGGTAAACGGCAAAAGAATGCCGTGCCAGTGAATGGAAGTCGATTCAGGCAAAAGGTTGTGCACCCGGATCAGTGCTTCTTTGCCTTCGGTCATGCGGATCACCGGCCCGGGAATCGAGCCGTTGATTGCGATTGCCCGGCCCGACCTGCCCCCGATCAGCAGGTTACGTCTTTCCAGGTATAGATCGATGCCTCCGGCGCCGGTGGCATTCAGTTCTCCGATGTTTCCTGCCGGAGCAATGTCGGAATCCGCCCCCCATGCCTGACCCAGGGGCCACAGGGAAGAGGCCATGACAGCCGAACCTGTGACTGCGAGAAAATCACGGCGGGTCATGGTATACGGCAAAGATAGTTTGGACGAAAATGCCTGCCTGACCTTAGGTGTTTGGTTACAATAATCTTTCATAAAAGCTTCCTTCCTGTATATTCATGGTGGCAGTTTTTCTGAAACCCTCCATCGGGCAGTTCAGGCAGCTTTCACCTCCTTAAAGTGGATTTACAACCCGATTACCGGCAGATAAACGCTGAAGACACTGCCGTCTCCCGGTATACTGTCCACGGTAATACAGCCCTCATGGTTTTTGACAAATTCCAGGGCAACAGGCAGTCCCATTCCGCGCCCGGTGAATTTTGTCGTAAAAAAAGGATCAAATATTTTTTCCATATCCATGGTTGCAACCCCGCAGCCTGTGTCAGATACTTCCAGACAGACATAGGAAATATCTTTGGGCTGCCAGTCCGCAGGAATACTCTTTGCAGTTGGTACATCCCCCGGGGAACCCGTGTTGATGGTCAGACTGAGTGTGCCTTGATTGCCGGAAACAGATTCCCATGCATTGGTGACCAAACTGGTCAGAATCTGATGCATCTGGTCTTTGTCAGCATGGATGAGGGGCCCGGAATCCGGAAAATTACAGTTGAGAACGATTTCTTTGGGCATTTCAGGCTGAAGGCGGGCAAGGCTCCGAAAGCAGGCTTCCGACAGGTTGAAAGGTTCATTGCTGCCGGATGTTTGTCCAAGATAGTTCAGCATCTGCCTGCTCATCGCTGCTGCTTTTTGTGCCGCTTTCATGGACCGGCGCAATTTTTCACTGTTTTTTGCATTTTGGGGCAGATCATTGAGATAAAGCTCCAGGCTGCCCATTACCACAGTGAGCTGGTTGTTGAAATGGTGGGCAACGGAACCTGCCATACGGCGCAGGCTTTCATCCTTTTCTGCCCGGGCCCTTCTCAGTTCATCCTTTTGCATTTCCAGCTCAATCTGATTTACCCGCAGTTCGTGAAAAGCTTCATAAATCATTTCAAGTGACAGAGAAGACAGGTTTTCAGGTTTATGGACAGCTTCTTCCAGGAACCCGTTTTCAGCAGTTTGCCGCAGTGCCATGGCATCTTTGTATTTGTATTGGTTTTTTTCCATAATTTCAGAACTCCTGACATCATTTGTCAAAAAGGCCGACTATTTATATTTTTTTAAATTTTTTCAAAATTCATGCCGCAAAGTGGTTTGCAACATGATTCACAATGATTATTAACCCTGGTTTTGCTTATCAAAGTTTTTATGACCTCAACCATATTTAAGACACCTTTTTGTGATAGCGTATGTTGCATTATAAAGTCCCAGATGGCAGGCGTTCTGAATTTATCTTTTTTTCTTTTCAGGGACCAGGCATTTTCTTTGATCGCGCTGTATGCAGTTGGCCGCATTCCCGGGGGATCAGCTTGTCCACCAAAAATAAGCCCTTTGGACAGGGCATGGTAGGATGCAATGGGAAACAGTGCAGCGTACCCGTTTTGGCGTTTATCCCCGGGAAGAACCGCACAATGTGGTGCCTTGTGGTGAAATTTCTCAAGCACGGCCAAATTTTCAGAAAGCACCGGCTGGTTGTCATACTTTATGATAATTACGCCGGTAATATATCCGGGAAGAGCTTTAATTCCTGTGTCCACCATACCCAAGGCATCAGGCAGTCCATTATCCACTGCGATGCACACAGGATAACCTGATAAAGCTGCACAGATTTCCCACTGTTCCTGATTTATCACAACAGCGATGTCATCAATTCCGCTATTAAGAATATTGTCTATACAAACATTTATTTTTGGTAATTTTGCATCAGAATTTTTATCAGAAAATATCGTATTTACTGCCCCTGTTTTTTCCAGGGTGTGCTTTGCCAATACAACAACGCCTACTGTATTCATCCTGTTTCTCCTTTTTGCCGGTTACACTTCATTTTACGTAATGATCCAACAATGATCCACCTGGATCTGCAAAGGTCATGATACGTCTTCTTTCCAGACCCCGGCTGAGGAGCAGAAATGCCGAGGAGCAGAAATCAGGAAACCTTTTCATAAATACCCTTATAATTCACATAAAGACCGCAAATACGCCGCCGCAGTTTTTTTTCCAATGAAAGTTCTGGATCGGCAGTGCGGGGTTCGCTGATGGCAAAAAGCGCCTTGTTTAAATCATCCATGATCTGTTCAGTGGCCGCGCACCATTCATCTGTACAGATTCCAGCCGTGCCTTCGGCTTTTTTAATATAATTCTCCAGCTGGTCTACGGATTTTTCCAGTGAATCGAAATTCTGCATCCAGGCATCATTTAACTGCGATTGCATGTCATTTTTCGGCATTGTCATTTTTCCCCCTGAAGCGATGGGTTTATTTTATGCTCTCATAATTTTTTGTATTTTCTTCTGTTTTTAGCCAGGCTTCAATCAGGTGAATTCTGTATTTTGCAGGATAAAGACATGTAGAAGACATTGGCACATGGCTGATTTACTGCCTGAAAATGCAGAAAAAAACACAGCAGCTTTGCCGGCCGCCTGCCGGAAAATCAGCGCCTGCATATCAGTTCAGATAAGTATACAGGTTTCCCCCATTGCCGTTTGTTTTTGCACGCTATACATATACAGCAGATGTTTTGGATACTGACATACCGTGCAGCAGGAATATTCAGCACAGACATTCATCCAGACAAAAAACATACACGCAACAGGAAAGGAGTCATCCCAATGAAAGAAAAAAATCTTCGCAAATACCATCGCATTACAGGTTTAGTGCTGGCAGTCTTTATCATCGTCCAGGCCGCCACCGGACTTGTCTTTACCATTGGAAAAATGACGGGCAGTTCCGGCAGCCACGACCATGGCACTGCCGGTGTATCCCTTTTACCGATTTCCAGGGCACTGGCCGGCAGCAGTGATTCCGAAACATCCGAAACCCAAGAGAGCCTGTTGGGTACTGTGCATTACGGGGGCGGCATGATTGGCGATATCTATCGCCTGCTTCTTGCTGTGGCGATTATAGGCCAGGTCAGCGGCGGCCTGTTGATTTATAAAAATATCCGGACACGCAAAAAAGCAAAGAGCTGATCCCTAAAGCGGTTTTTGTTTCTCCACCGGCTAAACTGCTCCCATCATCGAAATCAATAATACTGTTACATGTACATGATTTTCCTGATTGAAAACCATGTACAAAAAAACGAAAATTATGGTCGGAAAAAGCAAAGGCATTTTCTAAAAAAGAAAAAATGCAGTATTACACAAAAAAAGGGAATACTATGACAGATTTTACAAAACGATTTGCACCATTTTTACAAAAAATGACAGCAGAAAACTTACCTGCCATTGCCATAAAAAATTTCCAGCAGCACTATAAAAATTTTATCAAAGAAAAAACAGGGCTGATTCCGGAAGCCAGTATCAGGCCGGTTCAAACCCTTTTTGATATTGCATCCGTAACTGATCAAAACACGAAGAAATGACCAAAACCGGCAGGAACCACCTGTCCAAAACCGTGAATATCAAGTTAAACGGCGGACTGGGAACCAGCATGGGCTTGAACAGACCCAAAAGCCTGATAAAAGTGAAATCACAATTGTCCTTTCTGGATATTGCGGTCTCGCAGAACCGGCATCTGAATCCTGACGTCCCGCTTATATTTATGAACAGTTTTTCAACCAGGCGGGACACCCTGGATGCATTGACCGCTTATCCCTGGTTGACGAACAGATCTCTGGATGTGGATTTTATTCAGCACAAGGTTCCCAAGGTTGATGCAACCCTTCTTAGCCCTGCCAGGTACCCTGTAAATAAAAGGCTTAACAAAACGACAGTCATCCCGGCAAACAAAAGAACCGGTACAAACAAATACCGTGAAAACCACCCGGCCCGGACAATGCGTGCCGGCTGAAATCAATAATCATTGCCTTTGGCTTTTGTCTTTGGTATTAGATAGGTAGCCTTATCAAGTACTGTTTATGGAAAAAGAACCGCTTAGACACAGAGAGCTATCATGGAAAAAACACGTATTGTGATTGCAGAAGACAGCAAATTACTCCGGGAAGGGTTGCGCCTGATGATAAATTGTGATGATACCCTGGAGGTTGTTGCAGAGGCGGCAGACGGATTTGAAGCCATTGCGCAGTGCCTGGAACATAAACCGGACATGGCAATGCTGGATCTGTCCATGCCCAAAATGGACGGCCTTTCAGCCATCAGAGAAATCAAGCGCCAGATGCCGGATATCAAGATCCTTGCTTTGACCATTCATGACAAAGAGGATTTTATCTTAGAATGTTTTAACTGCGGTGTGCAAGGCTACTGCCTTAAAGATACGTCCCAGGATGAACTTTTAAAAGCCATCCGCCTGGTTGCATCGGGAAAAATATATCTCAGTCCCGGCATCGCCGGCAAAGTCATGGAAGGGTATCTTGAAGGAAAAAAATTTATGAAAGAACGCAGTTCATGGGACACCCTTACCCAGCGGGAAAAAGAGGTGCTGAAACTGGTGGCCGAAGGCTATACCAGCAAAGAGATCGCCGACCTGCTGTGCAACAGCCCAAAAACCATTGAACGCCACAGGGCCAACATCATGGGCAAGCTGTCTGTCAACAATGTTTCCCAGCTGACCGCCATCGCCATTGAAAAAGGCATGGTAAGTTCATGAATCCCGGCCCCTGGATCCACCCTGCGGCAAAAACATACACATCACTCAGCCTTTTCTACAGCATAAAATCTGTAAAAATGGGGGAAACCCTTTATTTCCGTCTACAGGGAATACTGGTAGCTTTTAATCATTACATGAGCCGGGCAGATGTAAAACCCGGTTAAAAAGGGGCTCCCGTTACAAAAAAGGCTGAAACACTGCATATGGACAATAGCAAAAAAGCGTATAAAAAAAACAGGCTGATCATCGTATCCAACCGTCTGCCCATTGTCCTGTCCAAAGATGATAAAGACCAGTGGCAGGCAAAACAGGGAGCCGGCGGTCTGATAACAGCGCTGGCACCGGTGTTACGGAACCGCGGCGGGCTATGGATCGGGTGGCCGGGCACCGTGCAGACACACAACAAAAAAGAGCTGGAAACCGTATTTGCCCGTGCGGCCGGGGATTTCGGCTATACCTTTGAACCGGTTTTCTTATCTGAAAGCCTGGTAAATGCGTATTATATCGGATTTTCAAATCAAGTATTGTGGCCTTTGTTTCATGATCTGCAAACCCGGTGTGATTTTTCTCCTGCCTATTGGAGCGCTTACCAGAAAGTCAATAAAATATTTGCCCGGTCCATTGCCCAAAATATAAAAACCCAGGATGATCACATCTGGGTGCATGATTACCATTTAATGGGGGTGGGCCAGGCATTGCGGGAATTAAAAGAAACCGCAAAAATCGGATTTTTTCTTCACATCCCGTTTCCTCCGCTGGATCTTTTTCTCAAGCTTCCCTGGCGGTTTCAGATTCTTGAATCGCTTTTGTGTTATGACCTGATCGGTTTTCAGACCCAAAGGGACCGGCGCAATTTTGTTCAATGCGTACACGCCATGCTCAAGCACATCAGAATAAAGGGAAGAGGACAGGTCCTTACCACCGAGGTCAACGGCCGCATGGTCCGGGTGGGCAATTTCCCCATCAGTATTGATTACGCGGAATTTGCAAAACAAGCCGGCACCAGGGCGGTGGAAAAAAGAGTAGATGAAATCCGCACTGTATTTACGTCAGACCACCTGATTCTCGGTGTGGACCGCCTGGATTACAGCAAAGGTATCCCTGAAAGGCTGCTGGCTTTTCGCAATGCATTGCAGCGGTATCCGGAGCTGGAAAAAAAGATCAGCATGGTTCAGATTGTGGTCCCCAGCCGGCAGCGTATTCCTGAATATGAAAATCTCAAACATGAGATTGAGCAGTTGATCAGTGAAATTAACGGCACATTCACCCGGCCCGGATGGGTTCCCATCCACTATCTGTATCAAAGCGTTGACAGAACCGAACTGACCGCTTTATATCGGGCTGCGGATATTGCCCTGGTTACACCGCTCAAGGACGGCATGAATCTGGTGGCCAAAGAATATTGTGCCTCCAATATCCATTTAAACGGTGTGCTGATATTAAGTGAGTTTGCCGGTGCATCCAGCCAATTATATAAACACGCACTTCTGGTCAATCCCCACGATATTGAAGGCATTGCCGATGCTATTAACCTGGCCTGCCACATGGACGTTGATGCACGCAAAAAACGGATGCGGGCGCTGCGCAAAATTGTCAAAAAAACCGATATATACTGGTGGGTAGATACATTTTTAAAAGCTGTTTTCTCCCATGATCTGGATACCCTGGGTCCATTGGAAGATTATGTTCCCTCCCGGAATATCTCATAAATTGATATGCCAGTGTGCAAATCAAATAAAACCATCACCGCACCGGGAATACGATGAAGCCGGCAAAACCGACATACCGCGACCTGGAAAAACAGCTGGCCCAGGCCTGTAAAATTCTGACAGCCATTCAGCAGGACCAGGTTGATGTTATTGCGGGAGATGACCGGCACATGCAGCTGTACAGCCTGAAAAAAACCATTGATATGCTTCGCCAGGACGAGCGCAATTTCCGCGCGCTGGCTGATGCAGACCTGATTGGCATCGCATTTGGTGACAGCAGCGGCAATGTGACCTATATCAATAATGAAATGCTGCGCATGACCGGATACAGCCGTGCGGATGCAATTGCAGGGCGCATCAACTGGGAGAATTGCCTGGCACCTGAAAACCGGCCTGAGACAGGAACATGGCTGGAACGTCTGGTGAACCAGAAGGTGGTATCAGTCCAGGAATGGGCGTTTTTGCGTCCCGACGGGAACCGGACCCCTGTTCTGGGGACCGCCTCCCGGATCACATCCCATGACGGAGCCTATGTGATAATCGCCCTGGATCGCACGCAGATATGCCAGGCTGAAAGCCATAGGTGGAAAAGTGACCAGCGGTTGCGTATGGCTGCAGATTCCCTGAATATAGGTGTCTTTGAATGGAATCTTACCAAAGATACGGCTTTCTGGGAAAATGACCAGATGTACCATATTTTCGGGCGTTCCCGCCAACTTGCGCCGTTACCTTATTCGGATTTTCTGGAACAGGCAGTGGACTTGCGGGACAAAAAAGCCTTTGCGCAAACATTTTCAAAGGCGCAGCATCCGGGGAATGTTTTTACTTTAACCTGCCGCATTCACCGGCCGGACAGCAGCACCTTGTCCTGGATAGAGATAAGCGGAAAATTTTACCAGAACGATTCTGATTTATCGCTGTGCATGATCGGCCTTGCAAAAGATATTTCAGAGCAGAAACAGCATGAACAAACCATAAAAAAAATCAATGACCTGCTGGAGCAAAGAGTCCGGGATCGCACAGCCAAAATCCAGAGCCAGACGGAGCGGCTGCGGGTGCTGGCCACCAAACTCGGACAGGTTGAGCAAAAGGAACGTAACCGCCTGGCTGCTGTTCTCCATGACCATATTCAACCACTGGTGGTGGGAGCACGCATGCAGTTATGGGAGCTTTACCGCAAAAACGATATTGGCGAAACCCATGAAAACGCCCATAAAATTGAAGGTGTTCTGGAAGAAACCCTGACGGAACTGCGGTCCCTTACGCTGGATCTTTCTCCTTCGGCAATATTGAACGATGGCCTGGCCGGCGGCGTAAAATGGCTGGTCGCCTATATGCAAAAAAAGTTTGCTTTTACCCTGAAACCCCGGGTGGAAGAACCCATTGATCCCATCTCGGAAAACATCTGTTTTCTGCTTTTCCAGTGTCTGAAAGAACTGCTTTTCAATGTGGTAAAACATTCAGGAGAAGACCAGGCAACGGTTTCCATCGAGCGGACACAAGATCAGAAAATCAAAATAATTGTCTGCGACAGCGGCAATGGATTTGATCCGGATACGTTTGCACAAATACAAAATGATACGGCTTCACTGGGGCTGTTCAGTATCGAGGAACGGTTAAAAGATATTGGCGGCCGGATGGTGATTGCATCAGCACCCGGTCAGGGAACCACCGTTACCCTGACAGCACCGGCCGGTGAAACCGATGAAAAAATCACACCACCGGAGCACAGACACAAAAGACGAAAGAATGACAAGCCTGCCATCAGGGTCCGCAATACTGAAGACAGCATCGGCATTCTCATTGTAGACGACCATAAACTGCTGCGCGAAGGGCTTGTGGGCCTGCTGCAGATGGAACCGGATTTTGAGGTCGTAGGTGAGGCCGCAGATGCAGACACGGCAATCGCGCTGGCTGAAAAACTGGAACCTGACGTGGTTATCATGGATGTGAATCTGGGAGAAAAAACCGGCATGGACGCCACCCGGCAGATTCTCTCCAAAAATCCGCACATCAAGGTGATCGCGCTTTCCATGCACAGTGAAAAAAGGGTCATCAATGCCATGTATCACGCCGGTGCATCTGTCTTTCTCAACAAGACGGTGCCCTCGGACACACTCATAGCCGAAGTGCGTGGGTGCATATCTGATAGCTGATACTGTTTTTGCTGAGTGGTTTTCCCTGTCTGACGGAATCTATTTTTGCTGTTTGGATTTCACTGCCTGACGGAACTTGTTTTTGATGTATGGTTTTTACTGGTGGTGATGTTTGATCCTGCCCTGCCCTGAGTCCTACCTGCCGTTTTGATCCAGGGCTTCAAATCCTGAAACAATATCCAGCAGTTCTTCTGTGATGGACATCTGGCGCAGCTGGTTGTACTGGTTTTCAAGGTCCTCCATCAATTCTTCAATATTTTTCTGGGCCCCCTGCATGGCTGCCAGGCGTGCGGCATTTTCACTGGCCAGAGATTCCACAAAGGCCCTGAATATCGTAATAAAAAGGTATTCACGGATCAGACTGGACAACAGCCGGCCGGGATCCATGGTGAACATGGGCAGGCTTGTTGAATCCCAGGTGCGATAGCGGTGCTGGGCAAGCCATTGGTCGTCGATGGGCAGCAGGTGAACCGTATGGGGGGTGTAACCGGCAGCGGATTTGGGCCGGGCATAGAACAGCAGAACGTGATCCACATCTGTTTTGGCCTGCCAGGTGTCAATGGCCATCAAAATTTCTCCCACATGGGGGGTGATGGTATGCACAGAACCCGGCAGTTCCCTTATTTCATCGCAATCGATGCCGGCATCATCCAGCAGCCCCGCTGCTCTCATTCCCGCACATATCACCGGCAGACGTCCTGCATCCTTGTCGGGTTGTACCAGTTGGTCCAGGGCATGGGATGTCACCTGTTCATTGAGGGACCCGCACATGCCCTGGTCTGATCCGAATATGACTGCACCGGGTTTTTTTCTGGCGGAACGCCGGGTATGCAGCCGGGTATCCGGATCATGGCGCAGCACAATGCCCAGTGCCATTTCAAGGGTATGGGCATAGTCCACAAGCGACTGAGATGCTTCTTCATACTGACGGATATTCACCGCTGCCAGCGACTTCATGGTCCGCACCACGGAGTGCAGATCACCGGTACTGTCTATCCGGCGTTTAAGCTGTGACAGGGTCTGCATCAGCGGATTCTCCGGTGATTGATTTTACGGCGTTTTGTGCGGCTTCAACAAGGCTGTCAATGGCTTTTTCATCAATTTTTTCCCCTGCGGCAATCTTGTCCATCACCTCTTTGTGGTCGGTATTGGCTGCTTTGCGTATGTTTTTCTGGACTTGGGAAATATCAGCCAGTGCAATATCATCCAATACCCCGTGGGTCAGGGCAATCAACACGGCAATCTGATCCGCTGACGGCAGAGGGGAATACCGGTATTGCTTTAAAATTTCGCGTATCCTTCGCCCCCGGGACAGTTTTTTCTGGGTATCTTCATCCAGACGAGCTCCAAACCGGGAAAATGATTCCAGTTCTTCAAACTGGGAATAGGTCAGACGGAGGTCTCCGGCAACGGTTCGGTAAGCCGGCAGCTGGGCTTTGCCCCCCACACGGGATACGGATTTTCCCACATCCACGGCCGGCAGAATGCCTTCTCTGAAAAACAATGGTGACAGATAAATCTGCCCGTCAGTTATGGAAATCAGGTTGGTGGGAATGTATGCGGAAATATTTTGTGCTTCGGTTTCAATGATGGGCAGGGCGGTCAAAGAGCCCCCTCCCTTGTCTGCAATCAGATGCGTGGACCGTTCCAGCAGGCGGGCATGGATATAAAAGATATCACCGGGATAGGCTTCCCTGCCCGGTGGCCTGCGCAGCAGCAAGGATAACTCGCGATAGGCCCGGGCATGGCGAGTCAAATCATCATATACAATGAGGACATCTTTTCCCTGGTGCATGAAATGCTCTGCCATGGCCGTGGCAGTATAAGGGGCCATAAACTGCAGGCCCGGCGGATCTTCTTCCGTAGAAACCACGGCAAAAGAATAGGACATGGCATCATTTTCCGTAAGTTCGGCAATGACCTTGGCAAGGGCTGATCCCCTTTTTCCGATACCGCAGTAGATGCAGATCACATCCTTTCCCTTCTGGTTGGCAATGGTGTCCAGGGCAATGGCGGTTTTTCCGGTCTGCCGGTCCCCCAGGATCAGCTCGCGCTGCCCTCTGCCGATGGGAATCAATGTATCTATGACAGTGATGCCTGTCTGTAAAGGGGTGGTTACCGGCGCACGGTCCATAATTTGGGGGGCCGGCTGTTCCACCGGCCGAAGGGATGTCTGAGAAAGGGATGCTTTGCCGTCAAGGGGTTTTCCCCGGGCATCAACCACCCGGCCGATGAGTGCGTCACCCGTGGGAACCGACATGACCTTTTCGGTGCGGTTAACCTCTCCGCCGGCACGCAGGGTATCGGTTTCATCCAGCATGATTACCCCGATGACGTCCATGTCCAGATCAAATGCCATGCCATATGCATTCGGGGTGCACAGCAGCAATTCCTCAGACTGGACCCCTTTGAGACCCGCAACCGTTATAATACCCGAACTGATGGATTCAATGCGGCCAAAATCCCGCACCTGCAGTGCAGGATCCTGGCTATCCAGTCTGTTGGCCATGGTTGATATAAAATCATCCATGACATGCTGTAATTCATTGTTTTTGCGGTTCATGATCCTTGCTTTCAATGGCCTGGTTTATTTGTTTTTCCAACGCACTGACATAGTCGTGGGCATGCCAGGTCATTTTTTTGCCGCCTGCAGTAAACGTAATCCCGAAAACCAATTCCGGTCTGACATCAAATGCAATATTCTCCAAATCCGCAATCTTTTGTGATACGGCTTTTTGGATTGATTTCTGCTGGCTTTCGGACAGTTCAAATCCGGTGCTCACCCGGGGTTGTGTTTCAATCTTTCGGGGCAGATCGTCTTTGTCCAGCTCTTCAAACCGGGACAGAAATTTTTTCACCGCCTGGTCCTGGGCCCGGGTATCTGCCAGATGGGACAGGGTTTTTTCAACCGTATCAAAAATAAGGCGGGCAGCTTGTTTTTTAAACCGGTCAAAAAAAGAGGCTTTTTCCTGTTCCAATGCATTCTGCCACTTTTTTTTCAACCCATCCGCTTCATCACGGGCCTCTTTGATCAAAGATTCACGCCGCTCTTTTGCTTCTTTGTCTGCCTCTTTCAACCTGGCATCCCACTCATCCTGCAGCGATTGTGTCTTTTTTTCAAAGCTCTCCCGGGATTCTTTCGCTTTGGCCTCTTGTTCTTTGGCCTTGTCAAAACGCTCTTTGATATTGTTTTCCCGCTGGTCCATGGCCTGTTTGATCCGGTCAAACAAAAATATCTTCAACAGCACCAGCAGGATCAAAAAATTAATTACCTGTGCCCCCACTGTAAACCAGTCAATCAACATGATATCCCTCTCAATTGGCTGCTGAAATCACATAATCCCAGAACGGGTTGGCAAACAAAAGGATCATGGAAACCACAAAACAGTATATGGCGGTTGATTCGATCATTGCCAGTCCCACAAAAAGGGTGCGTGTGATGGTATTTTTTTCATCCGGCTGCTGGGCGATGGAACTCAAGGCGCTTGCCACAGCACGGCCTTCACCGATGGCCGGCCCGATGGCACCCACCGCAATGGTGAGACCGGCTGTGATAACAGATGCCATACCGATAAAACTGATACTGCTCATATCATAGTCTCCTTTACTGGTTGTTGTCTTTCTTTGTATCTGTTTTTGTATCTGAATGTTCCTGGACCTGGGTGGCGGATGCAATATACACCATGGCCAGAACAGCAAAAATATAGGCCTGAATCAGCCCGGTCAAAAGTCCCAGCAGCTGCAGGATCACCGGAAAAACAAAGGGGATGATGGCCAGCAGGATGGCCACAATCTTTGAACCGCTCATGATATTTCCAAAAAGCCTTACCGCCAGGGCCAGGGTCCGGGACAATTCTCCCATGATATTGAAGGGCAGCATAAATACTGTGGGCTGAATATATTGTTTAAGATAACTGCCCAGCCCCTTTTTAGCAATGCCGAACAGCGGCACGGAAATAAACACACAGATTGCCAGGGCTGCTGTGGTGGAAAGCGATGCTGTGGGCGATTCATATCCCGGCACCACGGTGAGCAGGTTGCACGCGGCAATAAAAACAAACAGCGTGCCGATAAAAGGCGTATATCTTTTTGCTTTCTGCCGGCTGATTTCACTGATCTGGTCCTGGATACCGGAAACCAGAATTTCCAGTATGTTCTGCCAGGAACTGATTTTTTGCTCTGTGGACAGCCGTCTTGTGACAAGCCATGATCCGATTACCAGCAAAGCCATTACGACCCAGGTAAATACAATGGTCAGGTTGAGTGTGATAAAATGGTATTGAAAAAACACCACCTGATCCGGGCTGATCTGCTTGATATCCATAAAATTCATACAGGTGATCCTTTTGCCCGAAACACAGCAGAAGGCTGCATTTTACCAATAAAAATTTTGCGCATGATCAATATCCCGCCAAGACAGCCAATCATGCCAAGCCATTCACCATTTCCCGCAAAATAAACCCCTGCCAGGGTAACAACAGATCTGAAAATAAAACTTGCGACAAAAACAAGGCCGAAAAGTCTTGCGCTGGCAAACCGCTGCAGGGTAAACCACAGACCGCCAAAGTGAAAATATCCGATCCCCAGGCCGACCACCAGACAAAATACAATTTTTTGCAGATCATACCATGTCATTTGCATCTTATTCCTTTTTTCTGCTTTCTCTTTTGATCCAGTACCAGGCGTTCCAGCACCCGATTGCCACGCCGGTCAACAGCAGTGTCAATGTCCAGGACGGTCTGCCCGGCCAGGTTTTGTCCAGCCACAGTCCCACAAATGTGCCGATCAGGGTGGGAATAGCCACAGACCAGCCCACCAGCCCGAACATGCCCAGACCGAACCAGACGGGGTGATCCGCATTGCGGGCAGCCAGTTTGCGTTCCTGCTTTGTTTCAATGGTTTTTGAAAATTTTTTGTCTTCCGAAGTATCAGGCATTGTCCTGGAACTCCAGAAAACGGCGGATAAATCCGGCTTCGATGCGGGTGGCTGACGTACGCATGTTTTTTTCCTTTTGTTTTTGTTTCAAAAAGTCATTTTCCACAGTGTTTTTCAAGGATGCCAGATCCTTGTCTTTCACTGCCCTGCGCGTGGAGATGAAAACCGTATCCCCTTTTTTAACCAGCACACCTTCCATAACCGCCATGTGCTGCTCTTCGCCATTTTCATCATGGAAACTCACGATACCCGATGTCAGTGCGCTCACAAAATCCACATGCCGGGGAAACAGGCCAAAAAATCCGTTCACCCCTTCCGCAGTGATCTTTTGCACCCCGATGTCCAAAAAAACATGGGTGGGAAGCATCACCTTGAGTTTCATGATGTTTTGGCCTCATCGATACTGCCGATCATATACAGGGCTTGTTCAGACCGGTCTGAAAATTTGTCATCCAAAATCTGCCGGCAGCCTTTCAGGGCATCTTCAATACTGACGGACCGGCCTTCATAGCCGGTGAACTGTTCGGTCACAAAAAACGGCTGGGTCAGAAACCGCTCCAGGCGCCTGGCCCGGTAAACGGTCCGGCGGTCTTCTCTGGACAGCTCTTCAATGCCCAGCATGGAAATAATATCTTTGAGATTTTCATATTCAGCCAGTGTTTTTCGAATTTCACCGGCAATGCGGTAGTGTTTTTCCCCCACAATATCAGGGGTCAGCATGCTGGAGTTGGACTGAAGCGGATCAACCGCCGGATAAAGGCCTTCCCCCGCTTTTTTCCGGGACAAGACAATGCTGGAAGACAAATGCCCGAAGGTATGGACCGCGGCAGGGTCCGTAAAGTCATCCGCCGGCACATATACGGCCTGCACCGAGGTGATGGATCCGGTGGTGGAGTTGGTGATCCTTTCCTCCAGCTCTGCAAGCTCGGTACCCAGTGTGGGCTGATAACCCAGCCGTGACGGCAGCCGTCCCAGCAGTCCGGAAACCTCCATGCCCGCCTGGATAAATCGGAAAATATTGTCTATGAGCAAAAATACATCCTGATTGAGATCATCCCTGAAATATTCTGCCATGGTCAGTGCGGAATGGCCCACACGAAACCGTGCCCCCGGGGGTTCATTCATCTGTCCGAACACCATGATGGTCTTGTCCAGTACGCCCGCTTCCTGCATCTCATGGTACAATTCTTCTCCTTCCCGGCACCGTTCCCCGATCCCGCAGAACAGGCTTACGCCCTCATGAATGCCCACCATATTGTGAATCATCTCCATGATCAGAACGGTTTTTCCAACACCGGCACCGCCGAAGAGTCCGCTTTTGCCGCCCTGTTCCAGGGGGGAGAGAATATCGATCACCTTGATACCGGTTTCAAAAATCCGGGTGGATACTTTCTGTTTGTCCATTGACGGCGGAGAGCCATGAATGGTTCTGTACGCTGCATCCTGAACCGGGTCCTTCTTGTCAATAGGCTCTCCGAATACATTCAGGGCCCGCCCCAGCAGTGATTTTGCCACGGGCACCTCAAGGTGGCGCCCGGTATCTCTAATGTCCGATCCCAAAGCAAGTCCCTGGGTACTGGTCAGGGCAATACCGCGGATGGTCTGATCATCAAGATGCAGGATAACTTCAATCTGAATTGTATCATCTTTACCACAGATCAGCATATTGTGCAGTTGCGGAATATCGTCAGAAAATCGGGCATCCACCACATTTCCCCTGATGGAGATGACCATTCCTATATTCTGATCTGATGTTGTTTCTGAAGACATCGTTTTCCAGTATTTTTCCTGTCAATTAATCAAATAATAATACTATAATCAAAAAACCTGCTGCCATTTACGGCAGGTCAGTACTTTCGTCTGCAACAATCAGCATTTCTCCATATATTCTATATCTGCAATATTCCCTTCGATGATCCTGTTTTCCTCGTCGGGATCCGTGTTGGTGAGGTCCATTACAAATTTATCCGGATCATTGGTCGAGCCAACCGGAACTCCAATAAATGGCGAAGGAATGTCTTTCATCTTTACTGTATAGGTATGACCGATTTGCCGGTTCATTGTTATGAGTTCATAAATTTTCTCTGTGGGTTCTGAGGGCATGACATCTTCCTTTGCTATGCTATGTTTTAATGAGTGGTAAAAGGCAATTGTTTCTACGCAAACATACCGGCAACCGTGCCGGGCGATGCCGTTATACGGGCAATGCTGCCCGGATGCTGACGGATGCCGGATGCCGGATGCCGGATGCGCTTTTATTTATAATCCCTAAAAACAATATCGTGAAAAATATTTGGAAACAATACATGGATTCCTGTAATATGGCCGTTTGAAACATGTACACAGCCGTAACATCACCATGGCAAAGATCGCATCCCCTTCCGGGGTAGTGAAGTCTCTGTCCTGTTGTGCCTTCTCCACCTTGACTTTCTGTAACCTATGGGTTACATTTTTGCCATTAAAATCAAACAGACACCCCGATTCAAAAAATGGATATCCGCGAATATCTGGATGACCCGGAGGTCATAGCGGAATACCTCAATGCAGCCATCGAAGAAAACGATCCAGCATTCTTCCTCCGGGCTGTTGGTGACGTTGCCAAGGCCAGGGGTATGACCAATATATCAAAAGAATCCGGTGTCAAAAGGGAAGCCCTGTACAGGGCACTGTCCGGAAATGTTCAACCGAAATTCGACACCATCATGAAGGTGCTTCGGACCGTCAATTTCAAGCTGAAAGTGGAGCAGTCCGGGCCCTGATCTAACATCAAGATGGTGTGATTGCAATTTCCCCGTACAAAGGCAGATGATCCGATACCATACGGGTTTCATGATCCATGGGTACTTTGACATCCTTCACGGAGAAATGACGGGAAATAAAAATATGATCAATCCGCCTGACCGGCAGCCAGGAAGCAAAAGTGGGCCTTGGATACCGCCTGTTTGTATACACCTTCTGGATGTCAAAAAGATGTCGGCAAAGGGTTTTATACACAAATGATCCCGGGCCGGCATTAAAATCACCACACAGGATCAGGGGCAGCCCGGAACAGAGGTCATTGCAGATCCACCTGCTGCCGGCCAAAGCCAAGGCCTGCAGCCTGCGGTCTTTGGCCCGCAGGCCCAGGTGGGTATTTAGCACCTGTACATGGCCCAGTGGTGTTTCAACCTGGGCCATCATCACCCCGCGGTTCTCCACAGGTTTTGCTGCAAACGCGGCCGGCAGGCACCCGCAGTTCAGGTCATGTATGGGAAACCGGCTCAGGATGGCCAAACCGTATCTGCCACTGGGGGTTTCTTTGAGTGTATAAAAATCAAAAGACATGTCAAGGTGATCAGCAACATAAGCAGCCTGGTTAATATACCCGGACCGCCGGTGACCGACATCCACTTCCTGGAGTGCAATAATATCCGCATGGAACCCTGCAATTTGTTTTGCCGTTCTGGCAGGATTGTATCTGCGGTCCATGTTCCGACACGAATGAATATTATAACTGAGAATTTTCAGGGTGTTCATGGAATGTCCATCCATTTCGATAGTCTTGTATCAGGTGTCTGAGATCACGGGGGCGCAGGTACGCTTTTTTTGTATTCAGATATTCGGGAAGCACTACCATACCGCGGGTTTCTTCCTTTCCGGGTCCCCCGTGGGCTCCGCTTTCAATATTGAACGACAGGGGCGTATCCGTGGGATCCCATCCGGAAATAACGATGTCACCGGCATCAGAATGGCGGCAGACCCGTGCCAGATCTTCGGCAGTCTGGGCACCAAATGGATGATCCTTTCCCAGGACCATAAAAAACTGCTGCTCCAGATCAAAGGTCCCCTGCTGGTTCATAGCAACAATGCAATGGCCGTCCTTGTACAGCACCAGAGGGATATGAACCGATTGAACCAGTTTTTGGGCAAAATCACGGATAAAATCCCTTGCCGGAGTGCCTGGCAAATAAACATGACCCAGCGGACCCATGGTGGTAATCTCTATTTTATCCCCGGATACCGGGCCGCTATCCTTTTGCAGGTTTTCAGAAAACGGCTGGTTCATTAGCAATGCCCGGGCCTTTTTATAGAGCCCGTCCAGGGTATTGTCATAAGAGGGATGGTACACATGCTTTTCATCCGGGTACAGGTCATTGAAGGCTTTGCGTATGGCATCTTTCACCGGAACCCCGTACCGGCTGCCATACCAGGTGACCGTTTCCTGCCCGTGATCGGAATAGATGATGGTCTCGTATTTTCGGCAGTTGGATTGATCGGCTGCTTTGCAGATATCCTTGATGGTGTCATCAATGCCTTTAAGGCTCCAGTGGGCGAACATGGAACCCGGGCTCCTGCGATGGGCCTGTTCATCATAGCCCAGAAAACTGGCACATACAATGGACCCCCCTCTGCCCACAGCCACCTTGGCCCGGAACGAAACCAGTTCTCTAAGTATGACACAAATTAAAATGCGGGCAGGGATAAATACAAGCTCTTTGATAAACTTTCTACCCTGAACAAGACCTCGGAAAAAATCGGTAACCGCCAGAAAAAATTCAATAATGGTCACCACCAGAATACGAACAAACTTACCCGTATGCAAAAGCAGCAGAAAAAGCAGTTTCAACGGATTAACGGTGCTGGCAATGGATTCCAGTGTCATGGTCTGGGAGCAGTACCGGGCCTGTGCCGCCCCTCCGGTAAAAATGGTGGAATAGGTATGCCCCCCGGACAGCAGCGGGGTGCCCGATTTTTCCAGACGGTCTCCGATATGGTTGGCGGTCTGGGGATAAAAACAGACGTGCCGCTGTTTTTGTTTTCGGTCGATAAACTCAAATGCAGGGACACAGGTTTTCACACCGTAAAAAAGCTCCCCCTGGAAGGCAGGGGTTGTTGAGGGCATACCCGAATACATGGGTTTATAACCCAACCTGCCTTTGCGTATCTCCTGTTCAAGAAAAGGCAGCTGTCCTGCGTGCAGCGCTTTTTGAAACTGGGTCATGGAAAGTCCGTCTATCTGAATCAGAACCAGACCAGGCCCATCTTCTGCAGAATCCCAGGGCGGCATGCCCAGCAGCCGTAATGACCATTTGTTCCGGGAAACATTTTTGCAAAACCATTTTACTATCCTCATAAGATGCATTATACCCTGTCATCTTTGATAGAAAATGCATGGTTCCATGCATATGGATACAAATCATCATGTATTTTCATCCTGTATCCCGACAGGATACATACCCTGTATCTTTTAAATGGGTAAAACCCCCCATTTACCCAGCCGGCCCCTGCAACGTAAAGTAAGTATAATAAATACACAATACGGAGGAAATCTTCCATGAAAAAAAACAACAGTTTGCGGTATATCATTCTGGCTCTGGTCCTGTTTCTGGGCCTTTTGTGGTCATTGGTTTCAGCTTCCCAGCAGGAAAACAGCTACCCCAACGCCCGCTTTGTCGCATATCCCCATTGGCTCAAGGCCCATATAGATGATACAGATCTGGTCATTGCAGATGTAAGAACGGATGATCATTTTGACGGGGCGCTGATCCCCGGTGCCATAAGGCTTCCCTGGTCTGCGTTCCAGTTTAACGATATCGGCAATGATGTGGCATCTGCTTTCATTGGTATTTCCCAGGCCCAGGATATCCTTGGCCGTCACGGCATTACCCCGAAAGATACCATCGTTCTTTACGATTCGGTGGAACGGGACGGCGGCGCCACCGCATCCTATGTTTTCTGGGTTCTGGATATCCTGGGACATGAAAACAAAAAGATTCTCGTGCAAGGCATTGATGGATGGAAAGATGCCGGCTATGACCTGGTAACCACCCCTGGTGAAACCAAGCCGCTGCTTTATCAGGCGCCAGCAGAAAAGATACAAAATCACCAGCTGATTACCGGTGATTTTGTGTATAAGCAGCTCGGCGATTTTTGTTACCAGATCATCGATGTGCGCTCACAAGAGGAATATATTGGTGAAAAGGGTACCAAAGGCCTTGACGGAACCCCATTGAAACTGGGGCATATCCCGACAGCTGTAAACATCAACTATCAGGACGCATGGACAGATACGGACACAAAGGCGGTTAAACCCTATGCACAGCTCCAGACCCTTTACGCAGGCCTGGATGCATCCAAGGCGGTGATTGTTTACTGCAATTCAGGAAGACGCAGTTCCTTTTCCTACTTTATACTCCGTTTGATGGGATTTGACAGCGTGTATACCTATGAACCGTCTTGGAAAGAGTGGGGGAATCCGGACAAATTTTTTCCGGTGGAAACCAGGGAAAATACATTGACAGGCAGCATGCTGCCCACCCCTTCAACAGCAAACCGGACCGTCTCAAGCCGGAAATCTGACACAAAAACATCAGAAGACAGGTCCGGTTCAGGTAAACCTGCAGGCGGCTATATGTCATGCGGAGGCTGATCATGGATAAAAAAAACATCTCGACTCAGTATTGGCCGTGGCTTCCGGCTGCATTTGCTTTGGCAGGTATCATTGTATTTATTTTTGCGACATTCGGGCCGCCGGCCTCTTCCAGCGGTTTTGTCAGCTTAATCAAAGGGGCTGTCCAGACGGTTGCACCGAATTATGTTGAAAACAACCCCCATTACGCCACGATGCCAGACACAGGTTCCTGGCTCTTTGCCTTCGTTCTGGGCATGGCCATCGGTGGTTTTGCTGCCGGCCGCACCGGCAGAATACCTGTAAAAGATATCCCGGAAATATGGGAAAAACGGTTCGGGAAAAGCCGGATCAAAAGATTTGCAGCCACCTTTGTCGGTGGATTCATCATACTTTTTGCCTCCAGACTGGCAGGCGGCTGTACCCTGGGGCTATTTATCTCCGGATCAACGCAACTGGCTGTCAGCGGGTTGTATTTCGGGGTGCTTATCTTTGCCGTTGCCATGGTCACGGCCCGTCTAGTCTACGGCAGAACTGGAAAGGAGGAATAATGGGTTCAGAAATATGGCTGGGGTTATTCTCCGGCATTGCCTTTGGATTTGTGATCCAGCGCATCGGCGCAAGCAATGCAGATAAAATGGCCAGAGCACATCTGATGATCGAAGGTGATATCCCAAAATTCATGCTCATGGCGGTTATCCTCTCAGCCATAGGGCTTTTAGGACTTGAAGCCGCGGGTGTGGCCAATACCCGGGTGCTGCCCACCAGTCTGGTGGCCACGGGAGTGGCAGGCATTTTGTTCGGTATTGGCTGGGGATTTTGCGGATATTGTCCGGGAACCACCTGGGCTGCAGCAGGAGAGGGACGCATGGATGCTGTTTTTGCCCTTATCGGCGGACTTGCCGGTGCAGCGGTTTTTGCCCATCTGCACGAATTTCTCATTCCATTGCTGTATGATCCCTTCAATGTGGGCCAGATCACCCTTGTGGACTGGACAGGCAGCAGGCCTGCCGCGGTTGTTCTGCTGGTTTTTATATTCGGCCTGTGCATAGGCGCGATCAATTTTTTATGGAAGGAAAAAAATGACGGTCAGACACAATAATATAAATACTATATCTGTTGTCTTTCTGGTATCCCTTGTTTCAATGACCGTCATCTGTTCCGGATGTCCCGGACCGCAGAAAGATAAGGGAACAAACCTGAAAATCCCCAGAGGATATGTGGCACAGCTTGACATCCAGATAGAGGACCGTTTGCTGGGCTTCGGTCCCTTTGTGGGATATTATTTCAAGCCGGAAAATCCAAAGGACCTGACCCGGCTTTCTTTTGTCTGTTATAATGAAGATTTCTTTTACACCCGTGACCTGCCGGAAAACACCCTTTTGTTTGAAGGGGATGCGGTGTTGACCCAGCTCACAGACACTGGCTTTGTGGTGCCGACTCAGAACCGGATCAATCCGGTATTTTTTGAAGATGCACCCGGAAAATGGTTGAATAACCGCCCCCGGCCCCAGGATGAATACCTTCACTTTCATTCCTGTTATGATGGCTTGGGCCCTGTACTTGCAGGATATTGGTTCCGACATGAAGGAAAAGCTTCCTTTACCTACGACATGGGCGGCCGCATGAATCCGGACAGTCCCCTTTACCACGAGGTCCACCCCGGTATTGACAAGCAGTTTGCAAAAATTATGGAATTTGATGCAGGCCCGGACCCGAAACACAGCTCGAAACAGTAAACGCAACCAGGAAAGGCGTATACCATGGACAAAAATTCTCATGACAGCAACCATGACAGCAACAACGAGGACCAGGAAAACAACAACCAGGACCACGAAAATGGTCACCAGAACCATGACAACAGCAACCACCAGGACCACGACCATTCTGATCACCATGCACATATGGTAGCTGACTTCAGGCGCAGGTTCTGGGTTTCATTCATTCTGGGAATTCCCGTTGTACTGCTGTCTCCCATGATCCAGCAATTTATGGGCGTAAGCGGCCAATGGGACTTTGCAGGTGATGCCTATATCCAGTTCGGATTTTCTACCATTGTCTTTTTCTATGGCGGATGGCCGTTTTTAAAGGGTCTTTTTGACGAACTCACCCAAAAGAATCCGGGCATGATGACCCTGATAGGCCTTGCCATTATTGTTGCATATACCTACAGTTCCGCCGTGGTATTCGGCCTTGAGGGAAAAGTGTTTTTCTGGGAGCTTGCCACCCTCATCATCATCATGCTTTTAGGGCACTGGATGGAAATGCGCTCGGTAATGGGTGCGTCCGGTGCTTTGGAGGAACTGGTCAAACTGATGCCGTCAACGGCCCTTCGCATCACCAAAGACGGTGGAACTGAAGAGGTCAAGGTATCACAACTTAAAAAAGGGGACAAGGTAGCTGTCAAACCCGGTGAAAAAATACCCACCGACGGCGTCATAGCAGATGGGCGGACCAGCATTGACGAATCCATGGTTACCGGTGAAAGCAGGCAGGTGGAAAAGACCACCGGCGATGAGGTCATCGGCGGCAGCATCAACGGTGATTCCGCCATTGAGGTGGAAATACAAAAAACAGGTGACGACACCTATCTTTCCCAGGTTGTCGACATGGTGAAAAAAGCACAGGAATCCAAATCAAAGGCCCAGAACACGGCGGACCGTGCCGCTTTCTGGCTCACCATCATCGCCCTGACTGCCGGCGGCATCACTCTGGGGGCATGGCTTGGGGCAGGCAGAGAATTTGTTTTTTCCTTAGAACGGATGGTCACGGTAATGGTGATTACCTGTCCCCACGCCCTGGGCCTGGCCGTACCCCTGGTGGTGGCGGTATCAACCGCCATGGCGGCTAAAAAAGGACTGCTCATCAGGGACCGGACCGCTTTTGAACGAGCAAAAAACCTTGATGTGGTGGTGTTTGACAAAACCGGCACTTTAACCCAGGGCAATTTCGGGGTTTCGGACATTATCGGTTTTGACAATATTTCTGATGACGACATTCTATCGCTTGCAGCCGGACTGGAAAGCCGGTCTGAGCATTCCATTGCCAAAGGTATTGTTGCGGCGGCAAAAGACCGCAATATAGATATCCCTGACCCTGAAAATTTTGAAGCTATTCCGGGAAAAGGTGCCAAAGCAGAAGTGGCAGGCAAAAAAATAAAAGTGGTCAGCCCGGGGTTTTTAAAGGAAAATGATATTGCTGTGGAAAAAAGCTTTCAGGACAAATTGGATCAGCTGGCAGATGAAGGCAAGACCCTGGTTTATCTCCTGAAAGATGATCAGATCAAAGCAGCGCTGGCTTTGGAGGATATAATTCGCGAATCGGCAAAAAAAGCCGTGTCGGGATTACAGGAGATGGGCATCAAGGTAATGATGCTCACAGGCGATTCTGCCGCAGTGGCAAAAACCGTTGCAGACCAGCTGAACCTGGATGATTACATGGCGGAAATTCTGCCTGATGAAAAGTCGGACCAGATAAAAAAGATCAGGCAGGAAAATAAGCGTGTGGCCATGGTGGGAGACGGGGTAAACGATGCCCCTGCCCTGGCTGAAGCTGATGTGGGCATTGCCATCGGCGCAGGCACGGATGTGGCCATGGAAGCAGCCGATATCGTGCTGGTGCACTCTGATCCCCGGGATGTCACTGCAGTGATTAAACTGTCTCGCGCAACCTACCGGAAAATGGTGCAGAATCTCTGGTGGGCAGTCGGTTACAATGCCATTGCCATTCCCCTGGCAGCAGGGGTTTTATACCCGTTTTATCAGTTTTTGCTGCCGCCGGCGGCAGGTGCTGTTGTGATGTCCCTTTCCACGGTCATTGTGGCAGTTAATGCCAAACTTTTATCCACATGATCCAAAACTGCTTTTTAAGTATAATGGATAAAAAAAAACAACACCACAAAAAAGGAAATATGTATGCTGCAACTACAAAATGTTACATTCCAGGTCCCTGCTTTGGATACAGGCGAACAGGAACCGCCGGCCGAGCAGACAATTATCAATGATGTGAGTTTTACGTTTGAACCAGGGGGATTTTATGCCATCACCGGCCCCAATGGATCAGGCAAGACGACCCTTGCCAAATTGATCATGGGCATCAATGCACTCACAAGCGGAAAAATCATGTTTAACGGTACAGATATCAGCAGTCTTCCCATAAATGAACGGTCCAACGCCGGCATTGTTTATGGATTTCAACATCCGGCTCGGTTCAAGGGGACAACCTTCCGGGACCTGTTATCCATTTCTCTGGGATCTGATGATGAAGAAAAACTGGTGAATATCATTTCCAGGGTCGGGGTCTGTTCCATGGATTTTTTAGACAAACCAGTGGACAGCAAACTGTCCGGAGGAGAGATCAAAAAAATCGAACTGGCCACCGTGATTGCCAGAAATCCAAAGGTGGCTATTTATGATGAACCTGACACCGGCATCGATCTTTGGACCATCGGTCCCATGGTGGATCTGCTCAAACGCGAACAAAAAGAAAACAACACCACGACCATTGTGGTCAGTCACAATAAAACCTTTCTGGAAGCTGCCGATACCCTGCTTTTGATCAAAAAGGGAAAAATCGCCTATACCGGCGATCTGGCAGGTGCCATGCCCATGCTGGATGATTTAAGTGTCTGTACGTTTGATGAATTATGCCAAGGAGAAGATGATGCTCAATGCTATCGATAAAAAAGTGTTAAAAGAGGTCGCTGATCTGGAAGGTATCCCCAAAGGGGCCTACAATATCCGGAAAAACGGAAAACTGGAAGGCCGGGAGGTTTCCGCCAACATCAATATCGAAACCAATGAAAAAGGTGACGGCATTATCATTGATATCAAGCCTGGCACGGTGAATGAATCGGTTCATATCCCGGTAATTTTATCCCAGGCAGGCCTGCATGATGTGGTGTATAATACCTTTATTATCGGGGAGGGATCTGATGTCACCATTGTTGCCGGATGTGGTATTCACTGCGGCGGTGATGCATCTGAAGGCCATTCCGGCATCCATGAATTTCACATCAAGGCCGGTGCAAAGGTCAAATATGTTGAAAAGCATATTGCCATTGGCGAGGGCAGCGGCAAACGTATTTTAAATCCCACAACAAAGGTGTTTATGGAGGAAAATGCCCAGGCACAGATGGAACTGACCCAGCTGGGGGGCGTGGATGAAGCAAAACGCGTCAATGAGGCAACTATCGGTGCCGGCAGTGTGCTGCTGATCACGGAACGGGTAATGACCGAAAAAGAACAGTCTGCAGAATCAAAAAATGAGATCACCCTGGCAGGAACAGACAGCAAAACCAATATTGTTTCCCGCTCTGTAATAAAAGGAAGCTCCTCCCAGGATTTTTATGTCAACCTGACGGCAAAAGCCCGATGTTACGGCCATATTGAATGCGACGCCATTATCATGGACAACGGTATCAACCAGACCATACCGGCTCTGCGGGCCCTGCACCCGGATGCGGAGCTGACCCATGAAGCCTCCATTGGCAAAATCGCCAATGACCAGTTAATGAAGCTCATGAGTCTCGGCCTCGATTATGACCAAGCCGTCAACCGCATCATACAGGGCTTTTTACGCTGATCCGGCAAACTGGCTGTTCCCGCAAACCGGCTGTGCCCCCGGGTGGTACTGCCTGTCAGCGTATTTACGGATTCGCGACAGGCGGCACCCCCGGTCAGACGCTCAGCGCGGTTTATCCCAGGATTTCTCTGATATCTTCGTCCGGTGTTTTTATGGGCATGATATTAAATTTTTCCACCAGAAAATTCAGTATGTTGGGTGTGATAAACGCCGGAAGGCTTGGTCCCAGGCGGATATCTTGAATCCCCAGATACAAAAGCACCAGAAGAATACAGACCGCTTTCTGCTCATACCAGGATAAAACCATGGACAAGGGAAGGTCATTGACATTCGTATCCAGTGCCTTGGAAAGAGCCAGTGCAATCTGGACAGCGGAATAGGCATCATTACATTGACCCACATCCAGAAGACGCGGTATTCCGTCAATATCACCAAGATCTTTGTCAAAGAAGCGATATTTCCCGCAGGCAAGGGTCATAACAATGCAGTCTTTTGGTAATTTTTCCACAAACTCGGTATAATAATTACGTCCGGGTTTGGCACCATCACAACCGGCAACCAGGAAAAAATGGCGGATCTTTCCAGCCTTGACAGAGGCAAGTATATCATCGGCTTTATCGAGAATGGCATTTCTGGCAAACCCTACCATGACTGCGCCCTTGTCGGCATCATTTTCAAACCCGGGAAGTGCCAGTGCCCGGTCGATCGCCGGCTGAAAATCGGTGTCGGGGATATGGGGTATCCCCGGCCATCCCACCATACCGGATGTAAACAGGTTATCCTGGTAGGTTTTCTGGGGCCGCTGGAGACAATTGGTGGTCATCAGGATTGCGCCGGGAAAATCAGGAAATTCTTTGGTCTGGTTCTGCCATGCCGTGCCGAAATGTCCGTAAAAATGGTCATATTCTTTTAGTTTTGGATACCCGTGGAGACTGAGCATCTCACCATGGGTATAGACAAAAATTTTCTTGCCTCGGGTCTGTTTGAGCAGTTCTTCAAGATCTTTGAGATCGTGACCGGATACGAGAATGGCCTTGCCTTTTTTATGCCCCAGGGGGACCTTTGTGGGTATCGGATGTCCGTATGTTTCTGTATTGCCTGCATCCAATAATTCCATGGCCCGGTATCCCGCCTTGCCGCAGTCAAGGGTCAGTCTTACCCAGTCGTCCAGATTCAGTCCTGTCTGCTGGATGGCAGCCAGCCCCTTGAATATAAAATGGTATACATCATCATCTTCATGTCCCAGAATCCGGGCATGGTCTGCATAGGCGGCCACCCCCTTAATGCCGAACAACACCGTATGTTTTAATGACAGAATATCTGAATTGTCCGCCGGGTATGAAAACAATCCCACGGAAGCTGCCTGGCCCAGCAGTTCATCTAAGGTGGCTGCCGGTTCAAATGTGGCGGGACCTTCTTCCAGCCGCAAGTCATAGCTGCTGTTTTCCAGTTCTTTCTTAATCTCTTCCCGCAACGCAACAGCCTGCTGGATAAGGTCCACAAACCGCTGGGGATCAAAATCCACATTGGTTAAGGTTGAAAAGGCGGCTTTAACGGTAAACTTCCCATATCGCCGTTCCTGTATGCCGAACCTGATGCCTTCAAGCACCACCTGTGAGAGCCCCATGAGGCTGTATAGAAGCAGGTCCTGCAGATCAGCCACTTCCGGTTTTTTTCCGCAGACACCCAGAACATCACACCCTGTTCCCTTGGCCGTCTGCTCGCATTGGTAGCAAAACATACTTCTCCTTATGGAACTACGGCGGCCGGATATGGATAGAATCCGGCCGCCATTGCTTGCTAGGACATTAGGAACATTTTTCCCCATCCTCTGATCTATTCTTATCATAGGTGTGGGCATCAGAGGTATCTATGGACATTTTATCCATGGTCTCCTGGCGTTCTTTTTTTCTTTCCTCGACAAGATCTTCACCATCCTGACTTTTCTTTTTTTCGTCTGTCATGGCATTCACCTCCCTTTTCTGGTTTTTGGTTCCTGCTCTTCCATCATCACAGGCATCTTCGCCCGCTTCATTGGGTCTTGCATGCTCGGCAAATTCAGGGGCCTGTGTGCAGACATCCAGTTCATCATTTTCTTTTTTTTTATCTGTCATAAAACACCCTGGTTTCGCGGCAACAAATTATGCCGCCCTTTTCCATGGATATGGCCGTTCCGGTGATCACGATTTCCACAACCCATGGACATTACAATATTCGCGGGCTGTAACCTTCTGATTTTTGGTAGCAAAGAAAGTTTCCGGGGCCTGGCCGGGTTTTAGAAAATGGCGGCAGGAATCATCACCATCAACAATTTCGATCCATTCAATATAATGTTTTTCTTCCATGGGATGTGGATTGCTCCCGACTTTAACGTTTACCCCGCCGTCTGCTGCCTCAATAACAGGAACATGTTTTTCTTTGCCTTCCTCTGCGGCGGATTTTTCCTCAAAAAGCTTCATGTTCTCCCCACAGCATACCAAATCGCCTTCCCCGCCATTAAGGACTTCAATGATGTTTCCGCATGCTTCGCATTTATAAACCTGTTTTCTTTGTGCCATGTGACTGTCTCCTCATTGTAAAGTTTTTGGGTTACTTTTGGTTACGGTTATTTTGAGATAGCATCTTATTTCATCTCATCAACCGTTTGCCTGTTAATACTTTTTTATAATCAAACAGAAAAGGTTTGAAAACAATAGGTAGAAACATGTACTTTACCATGATCTTCCATTTATGTTTTCCTCGGATGTATGTCAGCCATGCTTTTAAGACAAGGCGAATCGCCGCTGGAAATATTGGGACTGCTGCAGAAAATGGAAAGATGGGCGAATTTTCACCGTCGCTTATTCAATTTTTTTCCCCGCGGTTTTTTCAATCCGGTCCATTATCCAGCCGGCAAGAAATTTTTGGGCTGCAGTGCCGGTATCCTTTCGGATCAGGTGAAGGGACAGTTCTGCCCGGGCCATGGTTTTGTGACCGCCTGCGGAACCGTATTTGGAAAATGCTTCTTTAGCGGTATTGCCCGCCCCTTTGCGAAGGCCGTCATTTCTAAGAATAATAATCAGTTTGCGCGCCATTACCCCGGAAACAATGGACCAGTTGACCCCGGCAATGGACAAAAAAAAGTCCGCCACCACCACCAGTTCATCCGGCTTGGAAATTGTTCCGGCATGGTAAAAAACCCGGTTGTTCACTTTCTGCCTTTTTTTGATGGCATTTCCCAGAAAATCCAGGTCTTCGTCTGTGAAAAACGCCCGCTCCACCTTGGTGACGATATTGTTGTCGGCAAATTTATACAGATACTGAAACGCCCGGATATCCTTGATGGTGGCCTGGCGGGTGAAGTCTGCGGTATCGGTTTTAATGCCCATCATCAGCGCAGCTGCCAGTTTGGGGGATGGCTTGATCTTCCAGGATTTTAAGTATTCGCAAAGTATGGTGGAACAGGCCCCGTAACCGGGTCTGATATCTGTATAGGCTGCATCAGCAGAGGACACCGGATGGTGATCGATAATGGCGGTGTAGGTGTTGCCGGAAAATGCTGCATTATGGTCCGGCTGGGAGTCCACAATGATGAAATTGTCAAACTGGGTCTTGTCCAGTTCGGCAAGATCCACCAGTCCGGATTCTACGAGCTGGATCAATGTCAGGTTGTCCGGCCGGCTGATGCGGTTGAAATGGGCTATGGCCACTTCTGACACCCTGCGCCACAACAGGCGCTTGACCGCCATGGCAGAGGCAATGGCATCCGGATCTGCATTGATGATCACCAGTACTTTTGCATTGGTTTTGAACTGCTTGAAAAACCGTTTGATATTTTCCCTGTTGCTGCTCATAAAGGCATCTTTTGCGTATGGTTGCTGCTGAAAAACAAAACAAGTGTAATAAAAGCATACCCGATAATGGCCAGAATGGCAAACCACCCGTAAAATACCCCCAAAGGTGCCAGGACAAGGGCGGTAAGCCAGTGGATGAAAATCACCGTGGGAGAATGCAGCTGGATGGGAAAATCATCAAACCGGCAGATAACGGCCAGGCCGCACAGGTTCCAGCCGTAAAGGGAGGCAAACACATGCAGGTGCAAAAGCCATTTTATCTTTTCAGGATCATAACTTTCCGACATCTGGAAAATTATATAGGCGATCCCGGTAATGGCGGTGACAATCAAAAATCCGATGCCCGAAGTCAGAAACATTTTCTGCTGCATGGATTTGGCAAAGGTGTAATACAGATAAAACACCACCACCACGGCGGCAAACAGGGCGGATGTCACAAAAATCTGGGGAATGAACCGCTCCAGCAGGATAAACACAAAAAAAATGATCACCCCCAGGGTGATAGTCCAGAAGCACAGCTCCATGAACACCTTATACCCGGAACCTTCTATATTTTTGAGCATGGAAAACACAAGGGACAAAGTGATCAATGACAAGGGAAATGAAAACCCCAGAAAAAAGGTGTTCAACACCAGTTTTTCCATGGTAACCCATTGAAAATATTCATTGTTCAAGATCACCACAGAGGCCATGCCGATACCGGTGGACAGACACAGCAAAGATGCCTGGTGAAATTTTTGCGACACAGGCACCTCTTTTTGAAAAAAACCTGTGGGAACCCAGGAAAATGCATTGACCCGGACCTTTTCCACCAGCAGACACAAAAAAAAGGACACCACAAGGGTCACAGGATACAGTTTTAAAAATGCGGAAAATGCATAGACCAGAGAACCGGCAAAAAACAGCCGTACCGTACCGGATACCTGTTTTTCTCCCTGGGTGTAGTACAGCAGAATAGACCCGCCCGTGCACAGGTTGAACAAAAAGATGTGCAGGCGCTCAAAGCTGAAGTGCTGCAAAGGAAAATAGATATGGATAAACCCGAAAATCAGGGCTGTTATCATCAAAAAAGAAAATAATAATTTCAAAGGTGCTGTCATGAAAATAATCCGTATTTATCTGGTCATGGGTTATCTGGTCATGGGTTTCACCGGCCCAGCAGATGCCTGAGGGCAGGGGCTAGTGTATCGTGCTGAAATGCAAATCCTGCGTCCAGCAGTTTTTCGGGCTTCACCCTGGCACTGGTCATCAGGGTTTCTTTACCCATATCTCCCCAGAGCAGGGCTGCGGCCCAATTGGGAATCACAAAAAATGCCGGCCGGGATATCACCCGGCCCAGGGTTTTTGTAAACTCCCGGTTGGTAACGGCATGGGGCGCCGCCAGGTTAACCGGGCCCTGTATTGCACTGTTTTCCAGGATGTGCAGGATACCGCCCAAAGTATCATCCATGCTGATCCAGCTCATGTACTGGTTTCCGGAACCAAGCCGGGCACCGCACCCGGATATGAATGCGGGCATCATCCGGGCCAGGGCACCACCGACCGGGGTCAGCACCACGCCGATGCGCAGCTGAACAGTGCGGATACCGGCATCTGCAGCCGGTAATGAAGCCTGTTCCCACCTGTGGCAGACCCGGGAAATAAAAGAGTCCCCCATGGCAGATGCTTCGGTGAGAACTGCCTCCTGTCCTTCCCCGTAAAATCCGATGGCAGATGATGAAATAAACACAGACGGTCTGCGGTCCATGGCAGCCATTTTTTCCACCAGCAGCCTGGTGGGATTAATCCGGGAGTCAATGATCTTCTGTTTTTGTTTTTCGGTCCATTTTCCCCGGGAAATATCCACGCCGTTGAGGTTTATGACGGCATCCACAGGCCCGGCTTCCGCCATGTTCAGAATACCCTTGTCAGGATCCCAGAACATTTCATCTGCTGCCAGATCATTGCTGCGGCGCACCAGGCGGATCACCTCATGGCCGCAGGTGCGCAAAAATGGCACCAGCATGGAACCGATGGTACCGGATGCCCCTGATACCAGAATCCGCTGGCGCTTGACCCTGTCTGCATAGTGCGTCAGATCATATGCCAGCACCCGGTGCCGGTAATCAAATATCCGGCCCAGCTCTTTGCGCACATGGCCCAAAAAAGGGCGGGCCAAAAATCCCATGGGCAGCTGCCAGGCCACCTGATCCTCCATGATGGCGCTTTTCCGGCCGTCAGGATAAAAAAGATGGGTGTGCTCCCATCTGGCAAACGGGCCTTTTGTCTGCCGGTCCTTGAACAGTTGGTTTTCACGAAAATCTATGTGCTCCGCCTCCCAGGCCATGGGAATGCCCAGCAACCGCATCTCAAACCTTACCCTTACCCCTTTGTCGATCCCGTTCCCCTGCCGCCACTTGAGCTTCAGCGGGGCCCAGGGGGGGGTAAGCCGCATGATGGCGCCGTCTCTGGCGTGCCAGGCAAACAATTGCGCCACCGGCACATTGATTTTTGACTGTTTTGTAAATACCTGCATACGCTGTATTTTCCCAAATCATCATTGATTTTACCTAAGGTATATTATAATAATAGTCGTGAACTACTCGCCCCTAAAGGGGCAGAGCTTCGGGGGTTAAGCGGCATTTGCCAACCCCGTCTTTTTTGACGCTTCTTTGCCATGGGCGCATTTTGCTTTTGCTCCATGCGGCTTACCGTTGGCTCCACGTCCTTTGTCCAAAAGGACT
>JAABSO010000042.1 GCA_011390335.1 Desulfotignum sp.
AGTGCGGATGGAAGCGTGACGGTCGAGACTCGTTGGATGGAGGGAAAGGATAATTCGTGAACGAATTTGTTCTTGACATAAGCCTTCTCATGGAAGTTTGCCGTTCTTTACGCTTCGCATGCCCAACACCCTGTAACAACCGCGTCAGAATGGGATTCGACCCACAAGACCCGCCCGACACTGGACGCTGTCAATCTGATTGAACAGTCGGAGCCCTCCGGGGAGATCTCTATTCGAATTGTCAGGGCTTCGGGGATCCCTGGCCGGATACAGGGTAATCACATGTAGATGCAGCGTCACATATATTGAAATAGCCCCCTTCGGGTGTCTTATGACAGGACCGTCAGATGCCAATCTCGGGCCGGTCATAAGACACCCGAAGGGGGCGGTATCAAACAGCTGAACAGGATGGTTTACAAAAAATATGGATGCTATTGAAAACAATATGACCGATGCCGCACCGGTAAATGAGGGAGGCCATGTACCGTCTCTCAAAGACCTGGTCATCGTGATCAAGGGGGCCGGGGAGATGGCCACCGGCCTGGCCTGCCGGCTTTTCAGGGCCAATTTTGGGCACCTGGTGATGCTGGAAACAGACAGGCCCATGGCGGTGCGGCGGTGTGTGAGTTTTTGTGAAGCGGTGTATGACGGTGCCATCACGGTGGAAGGGATCACCGCCCGCAAGGCGGGTGACCTTTTTGAAATTTCCCGGATCTGGGATGTTGGGGAGATTCCGGTGTTTGTGGACCCGGGCTGGGCCGTGATTCCGGATCTTGCCCCCCATGTGGTGGTCGATGCCATTATCGCCAAGAAAAATCTGGGTACGGATATGGGGGAAGCCCCCCTGGTCATCGGGCTCGGACCGGGATTTTGTGCCGGAGAGGATGTGCATTGTGTCATCGAGACCAACCGGGGCCATGACCTGGGCCGGATAATTGGTAAAGGGCCGGCCCAGGCAGATACCGGCATCCCCGGCACCATCTGCGGGGTCTCTGCGGATCGGGTGCTCCGGTCCCCCTGTGACGGCCAATTTGAATCCATACGGGTTATCGGGGATATAGTGAAAAAAGATGAGATCCTGGGTCATGTGGGTGGTATATCGGTGACAGCAAAAATCGATGGTATGATCCGCGGTATGATCCGCAACCGCACCCGGGTGCCGGCAGGATGCAAGATCGGGGATATCGATCCCCGGGGTGCCGCAGCAGTTCATGACACCATTTCAGAAAAGGCCAGGGCTGTGGGCGGCGCAGTGCTGGAGGCCATATTGAACCAATACAATCGTTGATTGCAACTTGCACTAACAATCATGGCCTGAGAGACCACAACAAATGATAAAGTATAAGCATCCAGGTAGTAGCTTAAACTTAAAACTTAAAACTTAAAACTTAAAACTGTCATATAAAATTTAGACTATTTCAGGAAAATTCATTATGTTGACCCAAGCGTTCATTCCATACAAAGGGTATTACTCATCACCGTTTGCCCGATGGCAGGGCAGCTTTGCAAACCAGCACGCTATCGAGCTCGGCGCGGCCACGGCCAGGACCTGGCTGGCCTCCAGGAACATCGGCCCGGAAAATTTTGACTACCTGATCCTGGGGGCCACGGTGGGACAGCCCCACATATTTTACGGCGGCCCCTGGGCCGCAGCATTGCTGGGGGCGGACACCATCTCCGGTGCCTGGCTTTCCCAGGCCTGCTCCACCTCCACCACTGCCGTGTTCCAGGCAGCCATGGGGATCGAAACCGGGTGTTATGCCTGTGTGTTCACCTTGATGACGGACCGGTGCTCCAACGGGCCCCATACGGTCTGGCCCAATCCCAACGGCCCCGGGGGCCAGGTGATCAGTGAAAACTGGGTCATGGACCAGTTCAACCGTGACCCCTGGGCCAAAAACGCCATGATCCAGACCGCTGAAAATGTGGCAAAGGAAGCCGGCATCACCAGAGAACAGTGCGATGAGGTGGCCCTGATGCGGTATGCACAGTACCAGGATGCCCTGGCCCATGACCGGGCATTTCAGAAACAGTACATGTTTCCGGTAACCCTGCAGCTATCCAGAAAGAAAACCGTGACCGTGGAAGCGGATGAAGGCATCATGCCCACCACACAGGATGGACTGGAACGGCTCAGGCCGGTGCTGCCGGACGGGGCCCACACCTTCGGGTCCCAGACCCATCCGGCGGACGGCAGCTGCGGTCTGATCGTGACCACAAAAGAGCAGGCGGCCCGGTTGAGCCATAACCCGGACCTGGATGCCCGGGTTGTGTCCTATGGATATGCCCGGGCCAAAAAAGGGTTCATGGCCATGGCAGTGGTGCCGGCCGCCCGGATGGCCCTGGAAAAGGCGGGTATAAAGATTGAAGATGTGGCGGTGATCAAGACCCACAACCCGTTTGCGGCCAATGATATTTTTATGGCAAGCCAGATGGGAATCGGGCTTTCCGCCATGAACAACTATGGGTCATCCCTGGTGTTCGGTCATCCCCAGGCCCCTACGGCCGGGCGGCTGATCATTGAAGGCATTGAAGAGCTGGCAGCCAGGGGCGGCGGATATCTGCTGTTCACCGGCTGTGCCGCCGGCGATACCGGCGCAGCCCTGGTGATTAAAATTTAAACACATATAGGGCCGCAGTCGGGCATACGTGAGGTCAGGCTTGGCTGATTGGCTTATTGAGGTGAAAAATCAATAAGCTGATAAGTCTGGTCTGATCCCACCCCGCCGCGCCCAAACGAGGAGGAGATTACATGCGAGCATTGATTATCGGGGGTGTCGGTGGAATGGGGCAGGGCGTTGCCCGGGATCTTGTGAAACAAGACAAGGTAACAAAGATTGTCCTGGCAGACCTGTATCCTGACCCGGAACGTCTGTCAAAAAAGTTGCAGGAAAGTGACAAAACCACGCTGGTAAAAATGGATGTCAATGACCATGACGCTATGGTCACGGCATTTAAAAATACCGATGTGGTGATCAACACCGCCGGGCCGTTTTACAAGACCGCTGTGCCCGTGGCAAAAGCGGCGGTGGCGGCTAAAAAAAATTATATTGATATCTGTGATGATTATGAAGGCACCCAGATCCTGTTTGAATCAGGCATCGATTCGCTGGCAAAAGAAGCCGGCATCACTGTGCTCACCGGCATGGGTTCTGATCCCGGCACCAACAATGTGCTGGTGAAATGGTATGCCGACCGCCTGGATGCAGTGGATGAGATCTATCTGTACTGGGTGGTGAGCATTGCCGAGCTGGCCGGGGCTGCCTGGGACCATTCTTTGCACATGACCCTGGGAAAAATCCCCCAGTACATCAATGGCGAGCTGGTGCAGGTGGAAGGGGGTACCGAGGTGGTGGCGGAACAGTTTCTGGATCCTTTAGGGGTCTGCCATGTCCGGTATGTGGGCCATCCCCAGCCGTTGACCCTGCCCCGGTACATCAAGGGGGTGAAAAACGTTATCATCAAAGGCGCCCTGATCCCGCTGTGGGTGGATGAACTTATTGCCGAGCAGAAAGCCACCGGCCTGTTGAGCACGGATCCGGTGGATCTCAAAGGGGTGCAGGTCACCCCCTATGACCTGGCATTGAAATTGTGGGACAAGATTCCCCAGGGCCGGGACAACGGCCCCCAGTCCTCGGGCCTGAAAGTGATCGTCAAGGGCAGGCGGGGGGACAACCGCGTCACCTATACCGCTGACATGGTGGGCCGCATGGCACCAGGCACGGGCCTGCCGGCCTCCATTGCCGCCCTGATGATGGATGACGGCCATGTCACGGTCAAGGGCGTGGTGGCACCGGAAGGCTGCATCAACCCGGATATCTTTTTAAAGATTTTCCTGGGCCGGGGAGCCAAGATCCACCAGAGCGAGAAGATCGAATCCATGTTTATACCCGACAAACAGTGATCTTACCTGCTTCAGGCGATATGATCACAGGAGATATGCCATGAAAGAGACACCCAAACTGAATATCAGCCAAAGCCTTGAACTGTTCGAACAGGCCTGCACCCTGGTGCCGGGTGGGGTCCTGGGGGCCAGAAAGCCCACGGATTTCATCAACGGGGAATATCCAATTTTCCTGGAATCGGGCAAAGGATGCCGCCTCATAGATGTGGACGGCAATGAATTTATGGATTTTTTGTGCGGATACGGCCCCATTATCTTAGGGTACCGGGAAGAAGAAGTGGACCGGGCCGTGTATGACCAGATCAGCGGCAAAGGGTTCTGCTTCACCCTGACCCAGAAATTTCAGAACCGGCTGGCGGAGAAAATCCGTGATCTGGTGCCCTCGGCAGAGATGAGCATTTTTCTGAAAACCGGGTCGGACGCCACCACCGCCAGTATCCGCATCGCCCGGGCTCATACCGGCAGACTCAAGGTGATGCGGTGCGGGTATCACGGATGGCATGACTGGTGCGTGGAGATGAAGGGCGGGATCCCGTCCAAGTTTTTTGAAGATGTGTTCGAGTTCCAGTATAACCGCCTGGATCAACTGGAACAGCTCATGGCCGAACACGGATCCGACACTGCCGCCATTATCATGACCCCCTTCGGCCACCCCAACCACCAGGAGATGCAGGTCCCGGAGCCCGGATTTCTGGAAGGGGTCAAAGATATCGCCCGTAAATACGGCGCGGTCCTGATCTATGACGAGATTCGTACCGGGTTCCGGGTGTCCATGGGCGGTGCCCAGAAGTACTACGGGGTCACCCCGGACATCAGTGTGCTGGGCAAGGCCATTGCCAACGGATACCCCATCTCCGTAGTCACGGGAAAAGAGGAGATCATGGCGGCCGCATCCCACAAGCTGTTCATCTCCTCCACGTTCTTTCCCAACAGCGATGCCTTTGTGGCAGCTTTGAAAACCATCGAGATCCTGGAGCGGGACAAGGTCCTGGAAGATATCTGGCAAAAGGGGGAAGCGTTCATGGCCAAAATCCAGCAGGCCATCGACACCCATGATGTGGGGGCAAAACTCACCGGCATTCCTCCGATGTTCTACATCACCTTTAACAAGGATCCGGAGGGCACCTACAAGACAAAACGCACCGATTTCTACACCCAGCTCATCCGCAAGGGGTTTTTCTTCACCCCGTTCCACCACGCCTACATCTCGTTTCGCCACACCCGGGCGGACCTGGACCTGGCCATGACCGCCATCGATGAATCTCTGGCGTTCCTCAAGGCCAAGTACCACTGATCGCTTGAGGTGGCGGCTCCGACATCCATTCCGAAAAGGTTGCGGCAGTTTCGGAATGGATGTTGAAAAGGGTGGCCAATATACCGTAAAACAAAGGTGCAGACAACTAAGCGTTTAACTTGATTTGGGAGGACGACACGAAATCCAGAATTGGACTGAACGAATTGATCCAGAAGAAACAAATTTTGTGGAGACTTCGTTATCCACGGTATTTCAAGCAGGTCACCGTCGACGAACTCGGCGGTATATGCTGGCCTGAGGGAGAAGACCTGTCTCCGAATTTTTTATTACACCACAGCGGGTAACAGGTGTGTCTACCGTTAAAGATGGAAAGATAAAGGTCCTGATTTTTTAACCCAACTTCAGGCTTGAGGATTTTTTGGACCCCAATCTTTTTTTGACGGATAAAAACGATAAAGTTTCAATTTCAATCAGGTCCTGTTCTGAAAACCCAGCCTGTTTATTGTAAATTTCATATTAGATTATATGAGGAGAGAATGAAATGATCCACGTCATAGCGTCAATACAGATAAAAGAAGGGCAGGTTTCCAATTTTCTGGAAATTTTTAAATCCAATATGCCGGCGGTGCTCAAAGAAAAGGGGTGTATCGAATATGTCCCGACCATCGACGTTCCGACAGATCTGCCTCCCCAAAAGAAAAATGATCATGTTGTCACGGTCATCGAAAAGTGGAACCGTTTGGGGGATTTGACAGCACATATGTCCGCACCCCATATGCTTGCATACAAGGAAAAAACAAAGGCCCTTGTTGAAAAAATATCTGTCAAAATTTTGAAACAGGTATAGCAAAAAAAGCCATATGCAGCATGTGGATAAACCACTCCAGGAGGGCAATTGAACCGGAAATTCCAGATGCATGAACGCCTGTATGTGGTGCATGGGAATGATCCATGGGCAATGACCCATAATTTGCTTGAGTATCTGCAGCCTTTTAAAAATCTGCCGGCCCATGCGGTCATCGGGATCAAGCCCAATCTGGTCACAGCCACCGCGGCTGGTCACGGCGCCACCACCCATCCTCAGATTGTGGAAGCGGTGATAGCCTTTCTTCAGGCCGGCGGGTTTTCCCGGATCAAAATTGTTGAAAGCGTTTGGGTGGGGGAGAGTACGGCAAAGGCGTTTGAGTTGTGCGGCTATACCGCACTGTCGAAAAAATACGGCATACCCCTGGTGGATCTGAAACAGGATGAAGCAGTGGAAAAACATGTCAATGGCATGGATATTCAGGTATGCCGACAGATGGAAACCATCGATTATCTGATCAATGTGCCGTTGATAAAAGGCCATTGCCAGACCCGGCTTTCAGGCGAAACAACTCTGTACAGGTTATGAAGAAACCTTGACGGGCACACGCAAAAATAATATCCTGATATTATCATAAACCGTTTGAAGAAGGAAAGAAACATGACGCGTTTGCTAACCAGATCATCAATTTTTATGCTCATCAGCATCTTTGTGATTACCAGCATAGTGATTCCGTCCGTGGATGCCAAAATGATTGAAACCTCCATATACCTGGATCAGACTGCGTCGGCCCGCAGTGAGCTGGTGTCGTTTATGGCCCGGGAAGATGTGAGAAATAAAATGGTGGGATTGGGGGTGAACCCTGATGATGCTGCAAATCGCATCGCAGCCCTGACCGATCAGGAAGTGTCACAGCTTCAGAACCGCATCGATGACCTGCCGGCTGGTTCAGGGGTGCTGGCGGTGCTGGGTATTGTCCTGGTGGTGCTGATCGTCCTTGAACTGGTGGGTGTGACCAATGTTTTTAATCGGTTATAACAGGGCCGCGTGAACAGCATCCGCTTTTTTCTGGTTGTACTGGTGCTGATTTTCGGGGCAGGGTGTGCCGGGAAAAGTGATGTCCGGCTCGTTGATTTCGGCCAGGACGTGGAACTGACCGCCACCCCCTTTTTTCCCCAGAAAAAATACCAGTGCGGACCGGCTGCCCTGGCCATGCTGCTGGGGGCATCCGGCGTTGCGGTCCACCCGGATGATCTGGCACCGGTCACCTATCTGCCGGACCGGCAGGGGAGTCTCCAGGTGGAGATGATTGCCGCATGCCGGCAATCGGGGCGGATCCCTTTTCTGATTTCCCCGGATGTGATCGGCCTGACCGCTGAAATTCAATCCGGTAGGCCGGTGCTGGTTCTGCAGAACTTTGGATTTGCGTGGTGGCCGGTCTATCACTATGCTGTTGTGATCGGCATGCGCTACCCTGACCGGCTGGTTCTGCGCTCCGGCACCCGAAAAAGAGTGGAAATGACGGCCGAGCGTTTCAACCGGACCTGGGAACGTGCCGGGTCATGGGGTCTGATTTCCCTTCATCCCGGAGATCTTCCCCGAAACATTGATCCGCGAACCTACCTGAATGCCGTGGCCGCGTTTGAATCCGCCGGTAATGCGGTTCCTGCGGCAGCGGCATACAGGGCCGCACTTGGGGTGTGGCCCGATAATCCGACCGTTTTGTTTGCCCTGGCCAACAACCATCTGAAAAATAATGAGCCGGCGCAGGCCGCAGCACACTACCGAACGCTGCTGGCGGCTGATCCGGATCATGCGGCCGCCGCAAACAACCTTGCCGAAGCCCTGGTCCGGCAGGAAGACCTTGATGAAGCCCTGGCCGTGATTCAAACCGCCGTGCAAACTGCAGAACGGATGCAATCCCCGCTTTTGGAGGTGATGCAACAAACCCGGCGGGAGATCAAACAGGCAATGCAACGGTTTCCCGTGGAACCGGGCAAACCGCTTGACCGGGGGGATGGGCCGTGGTAGATGGGCGGTGGAAGCATCCGCTGCATGATGGCGGAAAATTTTTTCATAAAAAAAAGCTGTAAGAGGAAAAGCCAACCATGACGGTAAATGTTCATATGCATCTGGTGCACCGGCAGCATACCGACGGCAGAAAGGTCATCACGGCCCAGGGGGATACCGTGGGCCGGGCCCTGGCGGATCTGGTCCGGCAGTACCCGGCCATGGAAAAGGAGCTGTTCGATAAAAAGGGGCGGCTGCACGGCCACATCGAAATCTATCTGAACGCGGAAAGCGCGTTTCCCGGGGAGCTGGAAAGACCGGTAAAGACCGGGGATGATATCCAGATCGTCACCTTTCTGGCAGGGGGGTAACCTTAGTCAGGGCTACATGCCCAGCAGGTTCCCCAGCCGCAGCATGGGCCAGGTGTGAACCGCGCCGCCTCTGGGGGTTGTCCGCATTTTGGCGGCAATTTCCATAAAATCATCTTTGCGCCACATGGCGCCGATGAGCAACCCCAGACCGTCGGCAAAGGTGCCGATGGCCTGTCCCCCCACGATCTGGTTGTTCAGCAGCATCACCCGCAGGTAATTGTCTTTGTCTTCTCTTTCAATGACCCGTTTGTCTCCCAGGATACAGTCGGTGGCCCGCTGGGTTTTGCCGAAGGTGGCGGCATGGGTGGAAAAAAAATGGGCCCTGGCAAAGGCATATGCCCCCAGGTACCGGGCGGGTTCGCCAATGATGTGTCTGGCTGCCACCTGGGCCTGTTCAATGGCGTTGTGCTTGAGCTGGAACATGGCGGTTTCACCGGTGCAGGCGTCAACGGTTTCCACACAGTCGCCGCAGGCATAAATGTCGGGCACACTGGTCTGCATCTGCCGGTTCACCGGGATGCCCCGGCCGGTGTCGATGCCGGCAGTCTGGGCCAGGGCCGTGCCCGGCACCACACCGGTGGCCACCACCACGGTGTCGCAGGCAATGGTGCGCCGGTCCGTTACCACGGCGGTAACCTGCCCCGTACCCTTTATTTCCAGTACCTTTTCTTTTGTGAACACCTGGATCCCGTAGCCTTTTAACGCGGTTTCCAGGCGCCTGGCCGTGGGTTCGTCAAACAATGAGGGCAGAATCCAGTCCATCAGCTCGACAACATGGACCGCATACCCTCTGCGTTTCAATGCTTCAGCCGCTTCAATGCCGATGGCACCCGATCCGATAACCACGGCACTGCTGCCGTTGTGGGCTGCCAGTTTTTCAGTTTCTGCCAGCTGCTTGCAGGAAAATACGCCGGGGTTGTCAATGCCGGGGATGGGGGGGATAAACAGGCCTCCGCCATGGGCCAGCAACAGTTTGTCGTAACTGATTTTTTCGCCGGCATGGGTGGTAACGGTTTTGGTTTCCGGGTCAATGGACACCACCCGGCTGTCATATACCAGGTCAATGTTGTGGGTGGTGTAATCCTCCGGTGTTTTCCGGAAAATGTCTTTCCTGCCGCACTCGCCCCCGAGAAAATAGGGCAGAGAGCAGGGATCGTATTCCGGGACGGTTTCAGCAGAAAGAATGGTGATGCGGGCGTTTTTGTCTTTTTTGCGGACATCGAACGCCACCTGGTTGCCGGCAATGCCGTTTCCGATGATGACCAGTTTCATGGGATTTTTGCCTTTCTTATGGTGTCATTAATGCCGGGGAGAGCCGGCCCGGGCCCGGGCAGCGGCGCGTCGTGCCGCCGGTTTTGATGCTGCGCCTTCTGTGCACAGGGTCAACGCCCTTTCCTGCCTGCAGGCTGCCACGCACCAGGGTTCGGGTTCATCCGCACACATGTTGCAGGTCATGGTCTGACCGGTGGCGGGGTTGATACGCGGGCTGCCCACCGGGCAGATGTACACACATGCCCGGCATCCGATGCAGGCCTGTGTGTCTGTGACTACGGTGCCGTTGGCCTGCCGGAGCCTTGCATTCATGGGGCACACCTTGATGCAGGGAGCGGTTTCACAGGCCAGGCAGATCACCGGCACCTCCAGGTCCTGTGATGCAAACCGGATCAGGTCCACGCAGGAAAAATCCGGATCGATGCGGTTGTGGTGCTTCATGGCACAGGCAATCATGCACCGCCGGCATCCGGTGCATTTTTCCGGATCAATGGATAAATGGTCTCTCCGAAGTTTCATATGCTGTCCCTTTTCAGTTTCAGGTTGCCATAATTGTTCAACATGGCGAACAAAATATTTTTGAATTATTTTTACCCTGAAACAGCTGATATGTCAAACTAAAAATAAATATCCAGATATATAAGGATAATTCTTATAAAAAACAGTTGACTTTTCATTATTCCCTGGTGTAAAAATTCATTATAATGAACTGAAACGGTATATACCGTTTTTAATTTTAAGGGTCCGGATAAAATTTGTCCCAACCATTTGTCAAGGAGTGTACCATGGCTGAACAACAAAAGGTTTCTTCCTCTGAATCGCTTCGCAGCACCCGAACCTTCGGTAAGGTGAGGTGCCACAACCCCAGCTGCATGGGCCGGCTGTCCCCGTCCCCAGGCAGCAAGGAGATCTCGTGTCCCACCTGCGGCATGACCTACCGCCTGTTCTGGGTTACGCCGGAACTGCCCAGGATCCGCGGACCTGTCTGGGATGTCAACCGTAAACTGGCCCAGGATACCCTGGCGAAAAAAACCGGGGCGCCTGACGGCGATTCCCAATAGACCAAGGAGGGAACAACACATGGCATTGGACCGAAAAATAGCCTATATCAATCTGTCTACCAGAGAAGTGGTGATCAAGCCCATTCCTCTGGAAATGCGAAAGAAATTCATCGGCGGCCGGGGAATGGACGCCTATCTGCTTTACAACCATGCGCCTGAAGGATGTGATCCCCTGGGGCCGGAAAATCCGTTGATCGTCAGCGGCGGGCTGCTCACCGCCACCTGTGCGTCTGCCACGGCAAGAACCCATGTCATGGCCAAGTCTCCGTTGACCAATCTTCTGGGCTCGTGCAACATGGGGGGATTCTTTGCCCCGGAACTGGCCTGGTCCGGATTCCACCACCTGGTGATCACGGGAAAATCGGACAAGCCCGTATACCTGTGGATTCACAATGGTGAAATTGAAATCAGGGATGCACAAAAACTGTGGGGAAAAAACAGCACCGACACCCAGTGGGCCATCCGGGACGAACTGGATGACCAGGAGATCAAAAGCATGGTCATCGGCCAGGCCGGGGAGAATCTGGTGACCTATGCCTGTGTCATGACCGGTATCAAGAATGCCGGTGGCCGTACCGGCATGGGATGTGTCATGGGGTCTAAAAACCTCAAGGCTGTGGCAGTGCGTGGCACCATGGATGTGAAGATCGCCCACCCAATGGATGCCCTGGAGCACAACAAGAAATTCATCGACCAGATCACCAGCGCCAAGGTCAACCAGATCCAGGGTGCTCTGGGAACCCCCTTTATCTGGGGTGCCACCAACTGCTGGGGCGGGGTGCGTACCAGAAATTTTCAGTACAACCAGATGGAATATGCCGATGAGATCGAGCCGGAAGCCATTGACGATATTGCAACCGAAACCATGGGGCCCCACCACATGACCGGATGTTTCGGATGCCAGGTGCACTGCCGGGCCCAGTACAAGATCCAGTCCGGCCTGTATGCGGGAAAATATGATGAAGGCCCGGAATACACCTCTTTGGGGGCGTTCGGTGCGGAACCGGACTGCAAGAGCGCGGAAACCGTGCTCACAGGAAACCATCTGGTGAACCAGTACGGGGTGGACAACCTGGAGATCGGCAGCATGATCGCCTGGGCCATGGAGCTGTATGAACTGGGGATTCTTACCCAGAAAGAAACCGAAGGCATTGACCTGCGGTTCGGCAATGACGAGGCGTTGCTCCAGATGGTGCACAATATCTGTACCCGTACCGGCTGGCTGGGCAATGTCCTGGCGGATGGCGGTATCCCGGCTGCTGAAAAGATCGGCAAAAACTCTTTTGACTACCTGATCCAGGTCAAGGGCATGAACAACCTGCACTCTGATGAGCGGGCCACCCCGGGACTGGCCCTGAACATCGCCACCGCCTCCCGGGGTTCGGACCATCTGCGGTCACGGCCGGCCATTGACCTGTACCACCTGCCGGAACCGGTACTGCGCAAGATCTACGGGTCCCCGGTTCCCTATGACGGACCATTGTCTTCGGAGCATACCGAATATATCGGCAAATCCTGGCAGGTGTTCTGGCAGGAAAATGTGTACATGGCTGTGGACTGTCTGGGGATCTGCAAATACCACACCGTGTTTCTGGGTGCCACCCTGCCCAATTTTGAGGACTGGCCCAAGGTGATCTACTACAATACCGGACTGGAATTTACGCCAAAGGAGATCTGGGATGCAGCAGAACGGTGCAACAACCTGGAGCGGCTGTTCAACCTCAGAGAAGGGCTGACCCGCAATGATCCCAAAAAAGGCGATACCCTGAACCACCGGTATTTTGACGAACCCTGCCGCAGGGGCGCCCCGGATGTCATCGGCAAAAAGATAGACAGAGACAAGTTCAATGTGATGATCGATGAGTTCTATGACCACCATGGCTGGGACAAAGAAGGGGTGCCGACGTCTGAAACCTTGCAGCGACTGGGTCTGGAAAATGAACCCACCCGTTTGCTCTAGAGATATACGAGGAGATAACTATGGAAAAATTTCTGACAGTTGATGCGGATAAATGCACGGGCTGCCGCCTGTGTGAACAGGTGTGTTCGGTGATGCACGAAGGGGTGTCCAATCCTGCCAAAAGCCGGATACAGGTGGTGAAATGGGAACAGGAAGGGGTGTATATCCCGGTGATCTGCAAGCAGTGTGAAGATGCGCCCTGCATGAATGTGTGCCCGGTACGGGCCATTTCCAGGGACCCGGATTTCGGTTTTATGAAAGTGGACCAGGAGGTGTGCATCGGGTGCCGGTCCTGCGTGGGTATCTGCCCCTTTGGCGCCATGGGGTACAATCCCACCACCCGCCAGGTGTTCAAGTGCGACCTGTGCGGCGGGGACCCCCAGTGTGTTAGGTTCTGTGAGGTCAATGCCGTGGAGTTTGTGCCTGTGGACCGGGTCAGCACCCAGAAGAAACGCCGGGGCGCAGCCCGGCAGTCAGCTGCTGAAAGACAGGCAACGGCCCTGGGATAAAACGCTGCATCAATTAACCACTTTAACCAGATAAAACACAATCAAGGCCTGGCTTCCAAAACCAGGCCTTGATTTTTTTATCACATTGGCAGATAGCATATCCTGGCCATTGTACCCAAGGTCCAGCCCCAACGTAATCGCATATAAAGGTCATCATAAGATAACATTGAACCGGTCGGGATGTATGCCGCCCCCGGTGGTGCCTTCCTGCCGGCCTGAGATCCTTGGGGGCTCTGACATTCCTGCAGGAAGGCACCACCGGGGGCTCACGCCTTGCAAAAGACCGCCAGCTTTATTTCCTCGGCTGTCATCGAACTTTGTCAACGGCTAGTGGGGGGCGGTGCTGGTTGCTCGAATCCCATTCTGGCACGGTTGTTACAGGGTGTGGGTATGCACAGCGTTAAGAACGGCAAACTGTGTGAGGACATACCTGCCCGCAGTTTTTGCCGTTTAGCTGTGCCAAGCCCTACAGCCTGTCAACCGGGACAGACGGGTGAGGGCAACCAGCACCTCCCCCCACGGGTCGAAGCCAAAGAATACAAGCGGACCACAGAACATGTGCATCGGATTGTTTCAGGACCAGGAAAGGATTCCAAATACATGCGGATGTTTTCAGGCAGGTGACTGACTGTCGGCCGCAGCGGCCGGGCTGGTATGCAACGGGTTGAAGCACACAAACTCTTTTCGGGGCAATATGTCTTTTCCCGGCATGTTCAGGGCCAGCAGGTTGTGAACCTGCTGGTACCGGTTGCCCAGCAGGGGGGTGACCCGGCTGAAGTGCAGCTTTTCCGGGGCAAACCGCTCCCCGGCTTTGGCTTCCATTAGAATCAGGCGGTCATTTTTTTCAATGAGAAAATCGATTTCCACTCCGTTCTGGTCCCTGTAGAAAAACAGGTCCGTGCCCGGATGAAGATCCAGGGATTTGATCAGTTCCATCATCACCAGATTTTCCCAGAGGCTGCCTTTATGGGGGTGGTCATGCCATTGCACGTCACTGTCGATGCCCAGCAGGTGACACAGCAGACCATGATCACCGAAATACAATTTCGGGGATTTGACCAGGCGTTTGCCGATATTGGCGTAAAAAGGCGGCAGCAGGTAAATCAGGCCGCTGATCTCCAGGGCATGGATCCATTTTTTGATGGTGACGTCTGAAACCCCGACATCTGCTGCCAGACCCCGGTAATTGAGCAGCTGGCCGGCCCGGGTGGCAGCCACCCTGAAAAACCGTCTGAAATCGCTCAAGTTTTTTACATCTATGATGGTTTTCAGGTCCCGTTCCACATAGGTGCGGATGTAACTTTCAAAAAAATCGGTCATGGTCAGGTGTTTGTTGGCCCACAGTTCCGGATATCCACCCCGGAAAAGAAACCGGTCCGGATCAGGGACCTGTGCCTGCCGCAGCTCCATGGCGCTCAGGGTTTCAAGGCGGAGCAGGGCGATCCTTCCGGCCAGACTCTCGCTGACCTGTTCCATGAGTGAGAACTGCTGGGAGCCGGTCATGATCCACCAGCCGTAACGCTCTCGATGATTGTCGATGACAATTTTCAACTCCCGGAACAATTCTGGGACATACTGGATTTCATCGAGAATCACCGGATCCAGAAACCGGGAGAGAAACTGTTCCGGTGCTTCCCTGGCTGCTTCAACCTGTTGCAGATGATCAAAGGTGATATAGGTGGTCTCAGGGAACATGTGCTGAAGCAGCGTGCTTTTTCCCGTCTGCCTGGCGCCGGTTACAAGGATAGCCGGTCGGGACTGTACACAGCGGTTCACCCGGTCTTTGATCTGACGTTCAATCCACATATCGGCCTCCTTACTTTAAGATATTTCGAATTATAACTTTGAAATATCTTAAAGTAAAGATTTGAATACCATTAATTATGCAATGTGGTCCGGATGGCCTCCCTGCCTGGCAGCGGTGTTGGCAAGCACATCGCAGCGATCATTCAACGGGTTGCCGATAGCGCTGCAGTCGTTTTACACAACAATGGTGCCCTCAAGCCATGACGTAAAACTGCCGGTGGTGCGACCGATGGTTTTCTGTGTTCTCCTGTACGCAGGCACCTTCGGCAGTTCTTGGAGACTGGTGGATGAATCGCTTTGTCACATGAACCCGCGGTAGCGGCGAGGTTCCAGGGCATGGAATACATAATTGATCATGGTGATGTAATCAAACACCGGCAGGCCCGTGGCCTGGTGCACGGCCCGGGCATAGGGGGGCAACACGCTGCATTCCAGCAGGATGGCGCCCACACCCCGGCTGCCCAAGGCCAGGGCAGCTGCCGTTACCTCATCCTGGATTTTATCCGCATTCAGGCTTCCTTTTTCTTCCAGAACGGCAGAGGCAAATTCCGGGCAGTTTTCCAGGCCCTGGATCACCAGGTCCGGGCCGGGGGATATCCCGATGGCTTCTATAAATGACGGGGTCAGGCTGCGGCTGCCGGCGGTGATAATGCCGATGCCGGAGCCGGCCGGTACCAGGTGTCGGATAAAGGGGATCTGGAGCAGGGAAGATAAAAACACCGGCAGCCCCAGGTCCTGCTGCAGCCGTTGCTGGTGAAGGGCCATGAATCCGCAGTCGCCTGTGACGGCCCGAACCCCGTTGGCAGCCAGATCCCGGGCCGATGCCAGCAGATCCGCATAAATGGTGTCATCTTTTCCCATGGCCCTTGCCACGGTAAAGCCGGGCACTTTTTTAAACCGCACGGGAAAGTCATATGTTGTTGCATTGGCCACATCCCCCGGAATAAACGGGATGACCGAGTCCAGCAGCAGGATGCCCATGGCTTCCCCATAGGATACCTGCTGATTTTTGATGGTGTATTTCATCTGGTTTCCGGCAGTTATCTGTTTTTTGGTTATCCCCCCATGGCCAGGTTGGGCAAAAACAACGCGATCTGGGGAAAGGTGATGAGCAGGGCTGTTGCCAGAATCAGGATGAGCAAAAAAGGCAGTGCATGGCCGATCACCTCCAGGTAGGGCCGTCGGAAAATAAGCTGGGCTGTGAAGATGTCACACCCGAACGGCGGGGTGGCAGATCCGATGGCTGCCTGGAGGGTAACCAGGGTGCCCAGCAAAATAGGGTCCACGCCTGCACCCACCACATAGGGCTGGAATATAGGGCTTAAAATAAAGATAGCCACAATGGGATCCACAAACATGCAGGCCACAAAATATACCACCACCACAATGGTCATCACCCGGAGCATGGAGGGATCGGTGCCGAACAGCGGGGGTAAAAACTGGTCCGGCAGCTGGAGAAATCCAATGAGAAAGGAAAATGCCTGGCCCGCCCCCACCAGGATGAATACCACCCCGGTGATCACCCCTGTCTGGAGAAAGGCATCCAGGATCCGTTCAAAGGTCAGGCTTTTGTAAATAATGGTTTCAAGGATCAGGGCGTAAAAAACAGCGGCAGCCGCCGCTTCCGTAGGACTGAAAATCCCGGTGTAAATACCGCCAACAATGATCAAGGGAAATCCGATTACCGGCAGGCCCCCTTTGATGGCATCAATACGTTCGGCAGTGGTTGCTTTGGGCAGGGTCCCCACATTTTTGACTTTTGAATAAAAATAGCAGTAGATGGAAAACATCACCAGTATCATCAACCCCGGCAGAATACCTGCCAGAAACAGCATGCCGATGGAGGTGGAAGTGGCAACCCCGTATACGATGAACCCGATACTGGGGGGGATGAGAAAGGCAATGTCACTGGAATTGATGATCAGCCCCAGGGTAAAGGAGCTTTTATAGCCCGCATCCAGGAGCATGGGCCGCATGGTGCCGCCGATAGCGGCCACCGTGGCCTGGGTAGACCCGGACACTGCCCCGAACAGGGTGCAGGATGCGTTGGTGGTGATGGGCAGGCCCCCGGGCAGATGGCCTACAAATACCTTGATCATGCGGATCAGTCGAAAAGCCGATTCCCCGGAGGTGATAATGGATGCTGACAGAATAAACATGGGCACGCAGACCAGGGCCGGCGGGGTGACCCCGGTGATGACCTGCTGAACCATGGTGACCAGCATTCTTGGGGCCATTTCGGGCATGTACACAGCGATATAGAGAATCAAGGATCCCAGCAGGGTGACCATGAAGGGAAACCCGAACAACAGCATAACCAGAAGACTGAGTCCGAAAAGCATCATGGTTTAGGGCCCTCCTGTGATTTCATCTTCATATTCGCTTTGCTGGTCCGGAGACTGCCAGGGATCCGGTTCCGTGAAATTTTTGATGATGGTGCGAAAATACTGGATACCGGCCAGGCCGAAACCGATGGGTATGATCACATAAAAAGTCCATTTGGGCACCCGCAGCGCCGGTGTCATGTGGCCCCTGGACATGGCATTCATCAGGTAATCCCAGGAAGAGATACACATGATGCCCATGACAACGGCAGAAACCAGACAGATGATCATGATAAAGGTTTTTTCCATTTTCGGGGGCATGGCATCTAAAAATGCCCCCATGCGTATGTGGCGGGCTTTTCTCACCCCGTAGCTCACCCCGGTAAAGGTGATGAGCATGACCAGGAACATGGAGACTTCTTCTGCAAAATAAAGACTTTGAAAAAAAGTGCGGGCAAACACATTGGCCATGAGAAGGATGGCCAGGGCAGCCACGCAGGATACCAGGATGGAGACCTCCAGTCCGTTGACCAGAGCCCCGATAATATGGTTGAACTGCTGGAGCCGGGTCCGGGCGGGTTTTTGCTGCAAAGGGTTCATGGTGTGCCTCTGGTGTTAAGGTGCGGGGCAGCCCCGGTTGACAGGGCTGCCTTTTTTTTACGCTTTATTTCAGGGCTTTTTTTGCATTTTCCACATCCTTGAGCAGGGCTGCCAGAATCTCATCAGCCCCTTCCCCACCAATTTCGGTGAATTTGGGATATACGGTTTGGGCTGCGGCCTTGAATTCAGCGATGGCGGCATCATCCAGCACATTGAATTCCAGTTCGGGTTTGGCTGCCAGCATCTTTTTTTTGTCTGCGGCATTTTTTTCCGTGATCCATTTACCGGCAGGAATAATGGCATCCACCCAGAATTTTTTCATTTCATCCTGGACATTTTTGGGCAGGCTGTCGAAAAATTCCTGGTTCACGGTGGGAATACCTAAAAAAGGTTCACTCTTGAGCTGGGTGCAGTATTTTTGCACTTCATAGAATTTCATGCTGTTAATGGCGAACAACGGATTGACCTGTCCGTCAATAAGCCCCATCTGCAGACCGGAGTATACCTCGCCGTAATCCATGGGGGTGGGAACCGCACCATAGGCTTTGTAGTCTTCCACCAGCAGTTTTGAGGACATGACCCGCAGTTTCTGCCCCTTGAGGTCTGAAAGAGAGGTGATTTTCTTGTTGGAGGTCACCCATTGCCATCCTTCAAACATGACAGCCAGGGGTACCAGCCCGTTTTTCCGGAAGGCTTTTTCCAGCAGGGGGAAAAATTCTCCGTTGCGCACGATCCAGTCAATGGTTTCAGGAACGTCTTCTGTGGGAAAGATGTAGTTGAGGGCCAAAACCTGGGCCTGGGGAACAAAGGCAGAGATCCAGGCATAATCGGAGAATACGTATTCCACCACTCCCAGCTGGGCCAGTTCATTGATATCGCCGAGGGCTCCCAGGGTGCCGTAAGGGTAGACATTGATGTCAATTTTGTCATCGGACCATTTTTTCATGTGATCTGAAAAATTTCTGGCCCACACGGTCATAAAATCGCCTTCAAGTTCTTCTGATGCCAGTTTTGCCTTGATGGGTTTGCCCGTGTAGTTGGCAGCAAAGGCATGGGAGGCTGTCAGGCAGAAAATTCCTGCCAGAAAAATGATTGCCAGTTTGGAAAGTGTCTGTTTCATGGCGTTCTCCTTTTTTTATGTAAGGTATACAATTATGATAAAAGTGCCGCAGAGCGCCTCTATCCTTTCAGATAAGTTAAGGCCCCATGGACATGTAATGCCACTCCTTTTTTTAATACCGATTCGTCAATCATGAATTGCGGGTTGTGGTGGGGGATGTCGGTTTTCTTTTCAGAATCCGCACATCCCAAAAATACAAACACCCCGGGTACCCGGGATGTGAATTCACTGAAATCTTCGCTGGGAATATACCGGGCAGGTTCAATGACATCCGGGCTGCCGAACACCTGAACGGCTGTTTTTTGGGCCAGCAATACCATGGCATCGTCATTGACCAGGGGGATATTTTCATGGTCAATGTCAATTTTGCAGGTGCACATGTGGGCATCGCAGATATGGTTGCAGATGCGGATGAATTTCTGGGTGGGATTGCCCGGGCTGTCTTCAGGCTCGGCATGCAGAAACCGGATGGTGCCTTCCAGGTCCACATGGGAGGGGATAATATTGGCTTTTTCGCCGGCTGCAATCTTGCCGAACATGATGACGCAGGGTTCCTGCGCATCCATCTGCCTGGTCTGGACCGCCTGGACCGCCTGGATCACGCCGGCGGCGGCAATCACCGGGTCCACTGCCTTGTGGGGATATCCGGTGTGGCCGCCTTTGCCGGTGATCCTGATTTTAAATACATCCAGGCCCCCCATGACCGTTCCGGCAGATATGCCCACACGCCCGGAGGGGATCTGGCTCCAGATGTGAATGCCCATGGCTGCATCCACTGCCGGGTTTTCCAGAACCCCCTGGTGGATCATGTGAATGGCGCCAGCCACCTCTTCATTGGGCTGGAACACCAGCTTGATCCGGCCCGAAAAGGCATCCTTGTGCCGCCAAAGCACGCTGGCCGCTGCCAGGAGCATGGCCATGTGGGCGTCGTGGCCGCAGGCATGCATCACTCCGGGGTTCTGAGATGCATAAAAAAGGCCGGTGGCTTCGGTGACAGGCAGGGCATCCATGTCCGCCCTGAGCATCAGGGTGGGGCCGGGCTGTCCTGAGTCCAGCACTGCCACCACACCGGTGCCGGCCACCCGGAAAGGGGCAAGCCCCAGGTCTGTCAGATAGGTTTCGATGAACTCAGCGGTCTGGAACTCCTTGAACCCCAATTCCGGGTGCTGGTGAAAATGCCGGTACAACCGGATGATTTCCGGTTCCAGTTCCGTGATCTGCTGGTCTATCCATGCCTTTTTTGCCGGGTCCTGGGTCATGAAAGCACCTTTTAACTGATGACGAACAGTTTGCGGTCAAACGTGGCAAAGGTTTCGGCACCGGTCCGGGTGACCCGGAAGGATTCCGAGCATTCAAACCCGAAATTGTCCATCCACATGCCGAGAATCATGTGAAATGTCATGCCCGGTGCCAGTATTGTTTTGTCTCCGGGCCGCAGGCTGGCGGTGTGCTCTCCCCAGTCCGGTGGATAGTTCAGGCCCATGGAATAGCCGATGCGCGATTCCTTTTCAAATCCCTTTTTTGCGATATGCTCCCGCCATACAAGCTCCACTTCTTCGCCGGTCATGCCCGGTTTGATGGTGTCCAGGGTCAGGTTCAAACCCTCCACAGTGATGTCAGCCAGATCTGACAGTTTTTGCGGCGGGCGGGATCCCAGAAACGCGGTGCGGGCAATGGGGCAGTGGTACCGGTGCCGGCATCCGGCCAGCTCCAGGTTCACGGCCTGGTTTGCCTGGTAGGGATCATCGGTCCAGGTCAGGTGGGGGGCTGAGGTTTTTTCTCCTGTGGGCATCATGGGCACGATCGCCGGATAATCCCCGCCGAATTGCCGGGTGCCCGATGCCTGGGCCTGTAACACCGCGGCCACGGCATCGCATTCCCGCTGGCCGGGCACCAGGTTTTCCAATGCCGTGGCCATCACTTTTTCCGCAATTTTTCCAGCCTGCTGCATCAGGGCGATCTCTGCTTCAGACTTGATGATGCGCACCCAGTTCACCAGCAGGTTGCCGTCAGCCAGGGTATCTTTGCCCAGGGTTTTTTTCAGCTCTGCATCACTTCTTGCTGTGTAGTAATAGGCATCGGTCTCCACGCCTATGGTTTTTTTGTCCCAGCCTCTCTGCCTGATAACATCTCCCATAAAGTTCATGGGGTGTTTGACCGGGGACTGGACATAGTCATCCGGGTATCCGATCATGTTTTGTTCTTGAATGAACGCGGTGTGCATGGCACCATTGCGGTCCATGTTTCTTCCGATCCACACCGGTTCCTCCTGGTCGTCGATCACCAGGACTGCCTGGGGCACATAAAAGGACCACCCGTCATAACCGGTGAGATAGTTCATATTGGCCGGGTCACACACCACCAGCAGGTCCATGCCCCGGCCTGCCATGGCTGCCTTGGTCCTTTTGATGCGGTCCATATATTCGGTGCGGGAGAACAAACTCATTTTGCCACTCCTTTTTCTATGCGTTTCAATGCCTCTTCCAGATTTGCAGAACTTGTGGCAAAAGAAATTCTTACATAGCCCTCGCCGTTTTCACCGAAAATGGATCCCGGTACCATGGCCACCTTGTGATTTTCCACCATATGCCGGGCAAACTCCCAGGAGGACATGCCAAAAGAGGAGATATTGGCAAAGGCGTAGAACGTGGATTCCGGTTTGATACAGGAGATGCCCTTGATGCTGTTCAATCCGTCGATCACAAGATCTCTGCGTTTGGCATATCTTTTTACCATCTGTTTTACACAGTCCTGGGATCCGTCAATGGCGGCCAGGGCCGCCCGCTGGGCCACACTGGTGACCCCGGACACCATGTGCTCCATGAGCTTTTCCATCTCCGCAATAATGGCTTTATGGGCCGCCACATACCCCACCCGCCAACCGGTCATGGCATAGGATTTGGACAAAGTGTAGATGGAAACGGTCAGATCCTGCATCCCGTCCAGGCTGCCGATGGACACATGTTCATTGTTGTCAAACAAAATGTGTTCATAGGGTTCGTCGGAAATGACCATGACCCCGTGTTTCTGGCATATGGCTGCCACCTGTTCCAGGATATCCCTGTCAAAGATGGCGCCGGTGGGGTTGGAGGGTGTGTTGAGGATAAAAGCCTTGGTTTTGGGCGTGATGGCCTGTGCCACCTCTTGGGGGTCGATCTTGAACTGGTTTTCCTCCCTGGCAGCAATGCGCACCGGCACCCCGCCGAACAGCCGGATCTGGGAGTAGTAGTCATATCCCGGATCCACCACCAGTACCTCATCCCCGGTATTCAGCAGATGGAGCATGATGTTGAAGATCCCCTGCATGGCGCCCACGGAGATAAAGATTTCCGAGTCCGGGTCTGCCTGGATTTTATTTTCTTTGGCCAGTTTTTTTGCCACTGCTTGTCTGAGATCTGCAAATCCGCTGGCCGGCGGATACCGGGTGTATCCCTGGTCCAGGGCAATTTTGGCCGCATCCCTGATATGTTCCGGGGTGTCAAAATCCGGCTGGCCGATCCCCAAGTTCACAACACCGTCGATCTTGTCTGCCATGGCAAACATGATGCGGATGCCGGACCATTCCACCCCCTGGTTTCTTGTTGCAAATAATTTTTCTATATCCATGATTGGTGTCCTGCTGCGGTTAGGGTTTGGTTAAAACCAGATCTTTGGCCCCTTTGGGAGAGGTTTTCATCTCCGGTGCATGCCGTTCCATCAGTTCCATGACAATGGCGGCGATCTTTACTTTTTCCTTGATAAAACCGGCATGCCACTCTTCTGTCACCCAGGGCATGTAAATATCCCCCTCCGAGGTGCCGGGTTCAAATTTAAAATAGCACGGAGAAGCCACTTTTGCAATTTCCGGACATTCATATCCCCTAAAGTTGCCGCCGAATGAGTTCACGATAATGGTGTAAATATCCAGAGGAATGTTCACCGCCTTTCGGATGGAAGACAAAATGGGCAGGGATACATCGGAAATGGGGTTCAAAGAGTTGGCCCCCATGCTTTCAACGACCTTGGCGCCGGCTGCGGAGCAGTATCCGCCGAATACGGAAAACTTGAATATGGTCTCTTTGGGAATCAGGCCCTGTTCCCGCATCTTGTTGAGGATGAACAGCACCCCTTCGTCATACACCAGAAATCCCCGGAACCCGGCCTCGATGTTGCGCATGATATCAGCAATGTGAAATGAGATGTTGTCGGATCCTCTGAGGCGGAACCCCTGCATCTGGCCTTCACTGGTCGCCATCTCTTTGGCGCCGGTATCCCAGCCCTTGCGGTGTCCAACGGTCATGATCACTTCAATCTGGGCGTCTTTGGCCATCTGGGCCATGTCCTTGAGTTCGGCAAAATCACAGTAGGTGGAGCCGCCCACCGCGGCAATGGCCCGATGGATGACGATATTTCTGCGGTCAGCCTCCTTGATCATGGAGGCCATGGTGGTGGCCCGTTCCACACCGGCAATTTCAATTCTGAAATTGGCCCCGTCGGCAAAGGCCTTGCCTGATGCTGCCAGATCATATCCGTCCCGTCCAGGGATCCCCTGTTTTTCCATGAAATTTCTGATTTTGTTCAATACGTCGCTCATTGGTATGGTCCTTTTATATGAAAGTTTTAAGTTTTAAGTGTTAAGTTTTAAGTGTTAAGCCAATACCAGACGGCTAACCGCTTTCATGATTTGTTGTGCCTGCCAGGGCATGGGTGTTATTTTAAAAGTGTTTTGAGTTTGGCCAGTTCGCCTTCTTTCATTTTATAGGTATGTTCGGGTGCGGGAAATTTTTTCTCCAGCACATCCTGCCGGTATGCGGAAAATGCCTGGATGGTTTTTTCTCCCAGGTTTTCATATTTTTTGACAAATTTGGGGGTAAATGCCTGGAACACCCCTGCCACATCAGATGAGATCATGAGCTGGCCGTCGGCATCAATGCCGGCCCCGATGCTGTACACCGGAATAGTCAGGGTATCTGTGATGATCTGACACACCTCCGGGGGAACGGCTTCCACCAGCAGGGCAAAGGCCCCGGATTCCTGGATAGATTTGGCATCGGCAATGAGTTCAGCGGCTGCTTCAGCGGTCCGGCCCTGGGCCTTGAATCCCCCCAGCTGCCCGGAACTCTGGGGGGTGAGACCGATATGGCCCATGACCAGCATGCCGCCGTCGGCAATGGCCTGGATCTGGGGACATACCCGCTTGCCCCCTTCCAGTTTGATGGCATCCACGCCGGCTTCCTTGTGAAACCGGCCGGCATTGCGCACCGCGTCCGGCACACTGACCTGGTAGGATAAAAACGGCATATCGCCGATGATAAATGTGTTTGCAGCGCCCCGGCGCACAGCTTCACTGTGGACAATGCACTGGTCCATGGTCACCGGCACCGTGCCTTCATAGCCGTATACACACATGCCCAAAGAATCTCCCACCAGGATCATGTCCATGCCTGCGGCTTCGGCAAAAGTTGCGTTCCAGTAATCATAGGCCGTGATCCAGACGACCTTTTCCCCGGCCTGTTTTTTGGACTGTAAGTCCCATCGGGTAAGTTTTTTCTTTTTCATGCTGCCTCCAAAAAATATTCATGAGATGTCACATATAATGTGACGATTGTTTTCATGGTGTGACACTTAAGTGATAAAAAAAATCCCCCGGCTTTGTCAAGGATTTTTTTTATTTTTTTGGGGGGAGAACTGAGGAATGAAAGAGATGCGGGATGGGGAATCAGTCCTGGATCAACAGCCCATTTTATGGGACAGGTCTTCAGACACCTTGAGGATCTGGGGTTTTATTTCTTCCAGGGCCCGGTGGGTCAGGCGCATGGCCGGTCCGGAAATGCTGATGGCATAGGCAGGATAATGGTTGTGATCAAAGATGGGGGCCGCAATGCAGCGCAGCCCGATGGTCATCTCTTCATCATCGATGGCAAAGCCGTTTTGGCGGACCCGGGACAGCTCCTGCAGAAACCCATCCTTGTCCGTGATGGTGTTGGGTGCCAGGGGCCGGCGGTCAACCGTGTTCAGATAGTGATCCAGTTCATGGTCCGGCAGAAAGGCTAAAATAGACTTCCCCAGCCCGGTGCAGTAGGCCGGGGCCTTGTCCCCTAAGGCCGAGTCCATCCGGAGCACCTCCAGGCTGTCGATCTTGTCGATGTGGATGATTTCCTGGTTCTTGAACAGCCCCAGGTTGATGGTTTCCTTGTACAGCATGGACAGCCGGTGCATATGGGGTTTGGCCATGCGCCGAATCTCGAACCGGTCCGCCACCTTCTGGGCCAGAGTCATGATTTTCAATGTGGGCTGATACTTGTTGCTGCTGTTTTTTTCCACATACCCCAGGTCCTTGAGGGTGGAGATGAACCGGTGGCTGCCGGCCCGGTTGGTGTCCATGAGCCGGGCTGCCTCACTCACGCTCAACTCCCCGTGGGCCGCCAGAAGCTCCAGCATCCGGACTCCTTTTTCAAGGGAGGCGATGTTGTAATATTTTTTTTCAGTCATGGTTCCCTTTGATCTGTTCAGGTTTGTGCCAGATAGGCGAGGGCGGTGCGCACATAGAGTTCTGTTCCTTTGGGCAGCATGGCTTCATCGATGTCGAATTTTGGGTGGTGATGGGGAAAGACAATGCCTTTTGCCGTGTTTCTGATACCGATGAATGCAAATGCCGCCGGTACCCGGGCGGCGAAATCGGAAAAATCTTCCCCTGCCATTGTCCGGACAGTCCCAGATACACGATTTCGGTCTTCCAGGACTTCTTTGGCAGTGGATTTGACAAGGGATACCATGGCATCATCATTTGACAGCAGATGATTGCCCACTTTGAATGCAAGATGGTAGTCCGCCCGGTGGGCATGACAGGTATGTTCAACAATACGCTCAAACCGTTTTTTGATGTCTTCTTCACCTCCCTCATAAAGTACCCGCAAAGAGCCTTGCAGTGTCATTTTATCAGGGACAATGGTATTGCTGCTGGCGCCGGCATGGGCAGAGGTGAACATGACCACCACCGGGTCCAGGGCATTGATCTCCCTGGATTGAACTGCCTGGACCGCCTGCATAACAGCGGATGAAACAAAGATCGGGTCAATGGATTCATGGGCAAATCCGGCATGCCCGCCTTTTCCCTTGATGGTCAGGGAAAAGTAATGGCTGGCAGCCATCACCGGTCCCGGCCGAATATCAATGATACCGGTATCAATCTGGGACCACAGATGACATCCGAATGCAGCGTCCACACAAGGATCTTCCATGACGCCGTCTTTGATCATGAGCCAGGCGCCGGCATCTTCCTCGTTGGGCTGGAAAACAAATTTAATCTTACCGCTGATGCGGGATTTGAGCTGGCTGAGCACTCTGGCTGCCCCCAGCAGCATGGCTGTGTGGCCGTCATGGCCACAGGCATGCATTACCCCTTTTTTCGCTGACTGCCAGGCAAGGCCGGTCTCTTCTGTCACCGGCAGGGCATCCATGTCTGCCCGGAGCAGAATGGTTCTGCCGGGCCTGTCGCCTTCAAGCAGGCCCACAACACCGGTTTTTGCCATCTCTTTAACCGGGATTCCGGTTTTTGCCAAAAAATGTTTTACCTGGTCCCGGGTGCGAAATTCCTGGAAGCCCAGTTCCGGGTGCTGGTGAAAATCCCGCCGCAGGGTGATGATTTCAGGTGTCAGCTTTTCAATGAGTTGTTTGATTTTCATTTTAAAGAATATTTCGCAAAAATCCCTGTGTTCGGGGATTTTGGGGGTTGGAAAAAATTTCTTCAGGGGTATTTTCTTCGACAATGATTCCATCATCCATGAAAATGACCCGGTCAGCCACTTCTCTGGCAAATCCCATTTCATGGGTCACCACCACCATTGTCATTCCCTCCCGGCCCAGTTGCTTCATCACTTCGAGAACCTCTCCCACCAGTTCCGGGTCCAGGGCACTGGTGGGCTCATCAAACAGCATTGCTTTGGGACGCAGAGCAAGGGACCGTGCAATGGCCACGCGCTGTTTTTGCCCCCCGCTCAAGTGGTCGGGATAGGTATTGGCCTTATCAGCCAGCCCCACTTTTTCCAGCAGCTGCCGACCCAGTTTTTCCGCATCCGGTCTGGACATTTTGCGGACCTTCAAAGGGCCCAGGGTGACATTTTCCAGGGTGGTCTTATGGGGAAACAGGTTGAACTGCTGGAATACCATGCCTGCTTCGGTGCGGATCATATTGATATTGGTGTTTTTGTCCATGATATCCTGTCCGTCCACGATGACGGTTCCCGAGGTGATCTCTTCCAGCCGGTTGATACAGCGCAATAGTGTACTTTTTCCGGATCCGCTGGGCCCCATGATAACCGTTACTTCGCCCTGGGAAATATCAAGATCGATGCCTTTAAGCACCGCAAGCGTGCCAAAATTTTTATGTAGATTTTTGATTTTAATCATTTATTGATATCCATCTTTTTTTCAAAATAATTCAGCAGCTGTGACAGGGACAACGTCATCACAAGATACATCAGGGCGACCGTAAGCCACACCTCAAACGCCCGGAAATTTCCGGCTATGATCTCCTGACCGGTGCGGGTCAGTTCGCCGACCCCCACCACCACCAGAAGAGAAGTATCCTTGAGGCTGATAATAAACTGGTTTCCCAAAGGAGGGATCATGCGTTTCAAGGCCTGGGGCCAGATAATGTAATACATGGTCTGGAAATGGGTCAGTCCGATGGATCTGCCGGCTTCGGTCTGACCGGTATCAATGGATTGAAATGCCCCCCTGACGATTTCAGCGATATATGCGCCTGAATTTACGGCAATGGCAACGATACCGGCCACCATGGGATGAATCCGCATTCCCAGGGCCATGGGAAGCCCGAAATAGATAAACATGACCTGCACCATGATGGGGGTACCGCGGATACTTTCGATGTATACCCCTGCCAGTTTGCGGAACACGATATTTCTGGATATTTTTAAAAGTCCGGTCAAAGCCCCTAAGGCAAAACCTACCACAAGGCCGCAAATGGTGATCAGAATGGTGAGTTTCATGCCCACCAGCAGCATTGGTACCGACTCCCACATGACACTGTATTTAAAGTCAAAACCCATAAAGATATGATTCCCCTAAATAAGAGAAAAGCGGAAACTAAATTCTGCTTTTCTCTGTATATGCCTGTTTTTGATGCAGAGTTTTACCTAAAATCATATCTTTGCATACGCATTTTCTGGATTATGTGTTGTCCGGCAGCGTCAGGCCTGTTTTATTGTGCAGGCCTGATGCTGCCCTTAAGATATAAATTCGGTGTCAGGTGTTTAATAATCAGCTCTGCCGGTTATTTTGATGGTGCGCCAAACCACTTTTCATACAGTTTGGCATAGGTGCCGTCTTCCTTGAATTTTAAAATGGTGATGGTAAATTTTTCCCGCAGCTCACTGCCCTGGGGGAAGGCGATGCCGTAGGATTGGCCCTGGTACAGAGGGCCCACAACCTTGACTTTGCCTTTTCCCTGGTTCTGGGAATAATACATCAGGGGCGGGGAATCAAAGAAAACCGCATCCACACCGCCGGTGAGCAGTTCCATGAACAGGTTGTCGGTATTGGGAAACAGTTTGACATCTGTAATATTCTGGGATTTTAAGAAATCAACACTGGTGGTAGCCAGTTTTGTGGCCACTTTTTTGTCTTTAAGATCATCAATGGTCTTTATGTCGTTATTGTCCTCCCGGACCAGCATGACCAGGCCGGCATCATAGTAGGGATAGGAAAAATCAACCACCTCTTCTCTTGAAGATTTGATGGTGATACCGGCTATGGCTGCATCAATGCTGTTGGATTGCAGGGCCGGGATAATGCCGTTGAAATCCATGGTCTGCCATTTATAGTCAAGCCCCAGGTCCTTGGCAATGGCATCAAAAAGCTGCACATCAAATCCGGTGAATTCCCCTTTTTCATTTTTGAACTCAAAGGGCCGGAAATTGGCATCAACTCCCACGATCAGCGGTTTTGCATGGACGGTTCCCAAGGCGATAAATGCGCAGATGATGGCACATAGGAACGATTTGAAAAATTTTGTCATTTTTCCCTCCTTTTTCAGGTTGTTAAACAAGAAATCATAAATTATGTGACAACTGTTTTAATAGTGTGACAGTTATGTCATAAAAAAAATCCCTGACGATTGTCAAGGATTTTTTACACAAGGAATGCATCCGGCATGTTCACCACAATTTACGGCTGACCTCCGTTTTTGCCGGCTATATGCCCTCCAGGGCCTGCGTAAGATCGGCAATCAGGTCCCGGGTATCTTCAATGCCGGTGGAATACCGGATCAGCCCTTCAGGGATACCCATGGCAGCCCGCTCTTGTGCAGTACATTCCACATGGCTGGTGGTGACCGGCGGACCCACAGTGGTTTCCACCGACCCGAGGTTGGCTGCTGCATGGGCAAATGTCAGCCGGGGAAGGAATTTTTTTACCGCCGCAAGAGAGTTTTGTTTCAGCTCAAAACTGAGCATGCCACCGAATCCGCGCATCTGCTGGCGTGCGATGCCATGATTTTCATGGGATTCCAGGCCCGGATAATGCACCCGGTCCACGGCTGGGTGTTCAGCCAGAAACCGGGCGATTTCCAGGGCGCTTTTGTTCTGCTGGGCAACTCTCAGGTGCAGGGTTTTCATTCCCCGCAGCAGCAGGTAGGCTGCCATGGGGTGGAGTGTGGCGCCGTTGATTTCCCGGAAATGGTAGATCTGTTTCACCAGGTGTTTGTCTCCGCAGATCACCCCGCCCAGGGCATCGGCATGGCCCCCCAGAAATTTGGTGGCACTGTGGAGCACCAGATCCGCCCCGTATTGCAGCGGGTTCTGGTTGATGGGGGTGGCAAAGGTGTTGTCCACGATCACAATGGCCCCGGCCTTTCTGGCGGCCGTGATCAGCCGTTCCAGATCCACCACCTTGATGGTGGGGTTGGTGGGGGTTTCCAGGTACAAAAGTCTGCACCCTTTTGCCACTTCCGCTTCAATGGCCTCATGGTCAGTGGTGTCGCACAATGTCACATCCACTTTGAACCGGGGCAGAAATTCGATAAACAGCTTGTTGGTTCCGCCATAGGTGTCTTTTACAGACACCACCCGGTCCCCGGGAGCCAGCAGGCCGAACAGGGCGCTGCTGATGATGCCCATGCCGGTGGCAGCACTGGTGGCGGCCTCACCCCCTTCCATCTGCCGCACTTTTTCTTCAAATGCCTGGACCGTGGGGTTGGTGTTTCTGCCGTAGATATGGCCGGGTTTTTCCCCTTGTGCCACCTGGATCCATTCATCCAGATCTTTGTATCCAAAAGACACACTGTGAACCACCGGCACCTGTGTGGCACCCTGCATCAAAGATTGCGCTTCTCCTCCCCAGACCGCCAGTGTACCGGCGTGTATTGCATTGTCCATGTTTTCTCCTGTCCATATTTTGATCATGTTGTAATAAAGTGACTACTCCCACCACTAAGCTGCCGCTATAGTGGGGGCTTCTTGAGCCGAAAGGCTCTGAGACTGTAGCCCCAGTCTCAATATGTTTATAGCCGCATTGTGGTCCCGGTTCAGTATCAGACCGCAATGTGGACATTTGTGTGTTCTCACTGACAATGATTTCTTTACAATCTCGCCGCATCCAGAGCACTTCTGGGACGTGAAGTGCGGTTTGACAGCAATCAATTCTTTTCCAAGGCCAGGTGCCTTATATTTTAGGATAGAGAGGAACTTCCCCCATCCAGCATCAGCTATGGATTTGTTCAAGCCCGCTTTGGCACTGGCCCCGTTGGGCAGGAATGCCCCTGTTTCTTTATTCTGCTTTGGTTGCGGTCTGAGGATCATGGTCTTGATCTTCAAGTCTTCAAAACAAATCAGATCTGCTTTGGCCAGAAGATCATTGGCGGTTTTGTGCAGAAAATCGTTTCTCCTGCACTTCACCCGGTAATGACACTTGGCCAGGACTTTTTGCAGCTTCCGGACCCGGGGCCAATCCTGCTGCGCCTTGGCCCGAGAAAGTTGAGCTTGTAACCGCTTCAACTTCTTTTCACTCTGACGCAGATGCTTCGGGGCCGGAACGGAATATCCATCAGAATCATACCAAAAATCAATCAATCCCATATCAATGCCCAGGGGCCGGGAATAGTTTTCGAGCTTAGGCTCGTTTGAAATAATGCCCTCAAACGAGAAGCAGGCAAACCAC
>JAABSO010000043.1:0-271 GCA_011390335.1 Desulfotignum sp.
TTGAATAAGTGTTTTCTCTTTCGGAAAATGCTGCTGGATAAACAGATCATAGGAGGATGAAAAATAATCACTGACAAACCCCAGGGCAGTTTTGATTTTTTCAAGGCCCAGGCGGGCATATTTTTCCATCACATGCACCTGCACGTTTTTCTGGGCATAATGGTGGGACAAAGGTTCATAATCGCCTTGCGTATATTGTCTTTTGCGGCTTTCCGGAAGCATGGTCAACGTCATTGCCTGGCGGAACACGCCAAGTCCGTTCTGGAGGGTA
>JAABSO010000043.1:281-29288 GCA_011390335.1 Desulfotignum sp.
CGGTCCCTGTCTTGTGTTCCCGCTTTTCTTCCAAAAGGGTTTCAAGCACAAAATCTTTTGCCCGTGCAATGGATATTTCCATTTTCCGGAAGCATGGTCAACGTCATTGCCTGGCGGAACACGCCCAGGCCGTTCTGGAGGGTAATCACCTTCATGTCATGCATGAACAAAAGACTGCGTTCAATCAAGGCCTTGTGATCTCCTCTGTATCCTGAAAGAAAAACATCAGACTGCATCTCTTTTATGATATGGGATAAAAAAAACTCTGACATCACCTGGGCCTGTCCCTGCTGCAAAGGCTTTGGCAGGGCGGATATGATGGTGTTAAGGCAGAGTCTTGAACAATTGTGGCGCAACTGCATTCTTTTTTTAATGGTCTTCCAGGGGAATTTCACATAAACCATCTGCTGCTCAGCCCCTTTTCTCCCGGCTATTTTCAGGCTCTTTCCCTGGCTTTCTCCCTTATCATTGGCAAGGGTGCGCAAGATTTTGCCGACAATTTCGGTATTTACCTGATCAAATCCCTTGTCCTTCAACCGCTGGGACATCAGCCGCAGGTGGATGACATCAACTGATTCCTCTGACACGCCTGCGTTGGGGGACAGCTCTTCCATCAGCGCAAGCATCCGGGTTTCCATCTCCAGAAAAGATTCCAGCAGTCTTGGTGCGCTCCCCTGTCCTTTGGGTTTGACAAAGGCGGTCATGAGAACCCCCTCCTTTATCAGGCCCATATCCGCCATCTGGGATAAAAGCCCGATAACAAACCGTGTATCCAGATACGCTTCCGGCAGGTTTTCAGTCTTTCCCAGATTGGTGCAGATAGTATCTGCAGATAATACAGCATCCTTATCCGCATTGAACAGGGTCATCAGAATCGTTTTAAACACCCTGGCCATCATTTTGGAAAGGTTCAGTGCCGCTATCTTCTCATCCGCCTCTTTCATATCCCGGACAAGGGGCCTGCCTTTAAAAAACAGCGTCTGGTTAAAAGAGCGCTTTAAAAACCCTTTCCGTTCAAGCCAGCTGACACCGGTTTTTGCCCGGCCGTCATCATCAGCCAGGTCGGGATAACCGATCAGGCGCATGATCTCCCCCGGGGTGATAACAATCTCCGGGGTTTTTGCCCCCTTTTTTGTCTATCCCCATACCAAAGGCATTGGTCGCACAGATTACCAAAACTTTTCCGGCCACAAAATCATCCTGGATATTTCGTTTGTCCGGCTCACTTCGTCCAGCATGAAATGCCTGGGATGCTATTTTTTTTTCATTCAGAAATTCACTGAGTTCTTCTGTTTTTTTTCTGCTGGCACAATATACAATGGCAGAGCCGGCACCGTTGAAGACACTTTCTTTAAGACAATTGAAAATCACATCATATTTTTCAGCGTTTGTCACCGGCCATACCTGGAAACTTAAATTTTCCCTCTGAACCCCGCTGATAAAAGTAACCAGATCAAGCCCAAGCTTCTCGGCAAAATGACTGCAGATCTCTTCAATCACATCCTTTTTTGCGGTTGCCGTAAATGCACTGATAAGGGGAGGGTGGTTTGCATTTTTGCTTTGTTCTGAAATAAACTCGGCAATGTGCAGATAATCCGGTCTGAAATCATGCCCCCATTTGGAAAGGCAGTGGGCCTCATCAAAAACCCAGCACCCCACATCCCTTGAGCTGATCAGTTCCGCCACACTGAAATTGCGCAGCTGTTCAGGAGAAATATAAAGAATGCCGATATCTCCCAGCCGGACCTTTTCCATTACAGCCCCGCGTTCAGGAAGTGTCAGGCTGCCGTTGACGGCACCTGCCGTCTCCATGCCCGTGGTTTTGTTCAAATTGTCCACCTGGTCTTTCATCAGGGCTTTGAGCGGTGATATCACGATGGTCAGTTCACCGGTCCTGTGATACCGGTGAAGGGCAGGGATCTGGTAGCATATCGATTTTCCGCCACCCGTGGGTAGAATGCCCAAAAGAGAGTTGCCTTCAAGATTTGATTCAATGATTTCTTTCTGGAGTTGCCGGCCGTCCGGCAGCCTGCGGTACCCGTCAAACCCAAAGTATTTTTTCAACAGTTTTTCTGCATCATTGTTTTGTCGGCAATATGCACAATCACTGCTGCCGCAGGCATACCGAAGTTTTGTGATAATCTCGGAAATCTCCTGAAATTTGTGTTTCACCCAGGGAGGGATAATGGAATTGCCGCCGGACACCCTGAGCCAGGACAGGGCATAGGCAAGAACAGGTCTTTTTTGCGGATGATCGGACAAATTTTTCCAGATGGCTTCAAAGGCGGTTGTACATATTTTTTTCTGGCAGATCGCGATAAATATCTGTCTGGCCGTATCAGTGTCAGGAACAGATCGCAAAAAAGCGGTGAACAGGTCAAAAATACCGCGCATTTTCCGGTTTTCAGAACAAACCGGCGCAAAAGCAAAGGCATAAAATGAGAGCAACCCGGGGTTGTGCTGATTGAGCAAAGAAAATGCTGCCACCTGATCTTCAAAAACCGCCCAGGCCAGTTTTGCGTCTGCCACCGGGTTGTTTTTGCCGTGCCTGATTAATTTGTAATTTTTTATCAGCTTATGATAGGGATTTTCCGGAAATGCCAGCGGAGACAGATAAAGGGTATCAATGACCGGCAGACGCAGAATCGGCGCATCCGGTAAAATTTTCTTTACAAGCGCAAGATCATGGTTGATGATGTTGTGGCCCAGAATATAATCGGCCCCGGATGAAAAGTCCGACAATTTCTTTAAGGCGGCCCTGGTGTCTGTGATATCTTTTTTTTCAAAAGTATTGCCGTTAAAAACAGCGCCTGCATGAAATATATCTTTATTGGGAACGGCTTCAAAATCGATAACAAGGGCGTGTTTGAATTTCGCTATAATCTGATTGCCAGAACCAGCAACCGGTTTGATATCTTCACTCAGAATTCTTGTATCCAAAACAGGTAGGTTTTCCTTTGTTTCTGGATGATTTTCATCCAGTTCTCCAAGTGGAAACCCCGTCATTCATGTCGGGGAGGAAACTTGGCTTGCAAAATTATACCCGTTCTGACGGGATATGATTTTGCAATACTTCCAGGATATTCCCTGGACGGTTTCCGTATTAGTTTGAATATTAAAGCTGCCGGACTTCCGGACAGCCACTCTACCAAAATATGTACCTTGCTTTTTGCCGGAAGGGACCACGGCTTTAAGCATATCCCCAGTGGCAAAACCCTTTACCGTTTTTTGGGACATTAAGGTTCCCCGGGGAAAACCGTATTTGTCCACTCGGGTTCTTTGATAACTACCCCGGCCCATGGCCTTTATCAGGAACACGTTTTGTTTCCAGCCTGATACCGAATCCACCTGGCCGGTGCAGGCAGCATCCAGGCAATGGGTTTTGGGTATATCAAGCCGGGACCGGTTGTATTTTGTCCTGCCACCGGTTGAGCATTCCACCGGCAGGCCCAGGCCCCTGAGTTCAAAAAAGATAGCGTTCCTGGTTGCGTTTACAGCCGCTGTTGATGCAAGGGAGGGTCTTTTACCTTCCAGGAACCTGGTGGCGTTTTGTAAGCGGACCTGATCTATCTTTTTCCGTGACCTGGATAAAAGGCTGATCCAGTCTGCCGGCTGCAGGTTCTTTTTAGAATCCTGATTGCAGGTTTTGCAGGCAATGGCCAGGTTACTGATTCGGTTTGATCCCTTATCCCCTTTTGAGGGATTGCGGGGAACAAAATGTTCAATCTCCAGGACCGGATCCTTGCTCAAGCCATTGCAGTAGGCACAAGTCCGTTTGTATTTTTCAAGCAGGTATTCCTTTACCTCGTAACCGAAGAGTGTGCCTTGCTGATACTCGATCCCTGAAATATCAGGGTTCTGCAGCTTCTGAGTATCGAACCGGACCCGTTCCAGGACAATGCCTGTGACCGGGCAGAACTTTTGATACTTTTTCACCCAGGATAAAGTGTTATCCACCCGTGATCTGAGACTTGGCGGAAGCCAACCTTTGGGCCGGGTTCTGTTGTTGAACCGGGGTTTTCTGTACCAGTGGTTTGTGGTTCTTCGCCTTCTCCGATAATTGGATCTTTGATCCAGTTTCTTCCTGATCGCTGATCCTCTGTGGGTTAATTCTGACAGGTGCAGGATATGGATATGACCGCCATCCTGTCTGACCACGGCCATGCCGGTTGTTTTGGCGCCGGGATCAATTTTCACATTAACCGGTTGCACATCACTGTCCTCCCGGATCCGGTCAACGAGTCTGATGGTGAATGGAAACATCTGGTGAACCCGGGCCCTGCCTTGAGCCAGGAATTTTCTTGCCCTGGCCGGATGACACGGCATTAAGGGTTTACCTTTCTTGTCGAGTACAAAAACACGGCTTACGCCGTTCACCGCAAAAGCACCCATAGGGCACACGGCGGGTGACGGTTCAATCCTGGCATCGGTTGAACTCTCCCCTCGGGATTGTTGCACAGCGGCTGTATGCCCGGACCCGTTTCGTCCATACCCCTGAAGGTTGTCTGCAACCCGGGCTTCAAGAGGGCGGGACTGAGGAAGCATCCCGTCGTTGGTCTTTAGCTCTCTATGCAACTTTTAATGTTCTCCTTTTTTGTCTTTGCCATTAAACTTTGAACATTTCCCTGGTCAACCATGGAGCCTTTTACAAGCTCCGGCCTTCAGGCCGGGGTAGTTGACCTTGTCACTGGATATGAATCGTACAGTGTAATATTGTTCTCATTTTTACTCTCCCTGATAACAGAAATTATCCAGAAAATCTGCCAGAGAATACACGGTCCGCCCGTTGATCCCTGTGGTGGTTGCCGCCATGACCATGGCATTGAGGACCGCTTCTTCGGTACATTCGGCAACGGCCCGGAATACGCTGTTCAAGCGGTCATCATTTATCCGCGGCAATGTGACAACGGCCCTGTGTTCATAATGGCGGATGCGGCTGGCGGTTGAAAAAGCCACAACCATCTCCCCGCTGCCGGAATCGATGTTTGCTCCGGTCCGTGCGACCCCGGTTTGGGCACGCCGGGCAATCCGCCCCAGCTGCCGCTCGCACAGCGGTAGATCCGTTGCCAGGATGATGATGATCGAGCCGTCCGGTACCGGTCCGGCCGTCGTGCCGGGCACAGGGCCGAGTATGGGTCCCAGATGCCGGCCGCACACGGTCAGGTCCCCTTTTTTTCCCATGTTTGCCAGCACCAGGGCGCCCAGTGTGTGCTGGTTCGAATCCAGGAGAACCACACGGCTGGCTGAACCGATGCCCCCTTTCAGTCCATAGGCGCACATCCCGGTTCCGGCACCAACAGATCCCTGGTCAAACTCCGCAGAGGCATTGTCAATGGCCTGCCGGACATGTTCTTTTGTTACATGCATCCCGCGGATATCGTTCAGATAGCCGTCATTGCATTCGCAGATCACAGGATTCACGCTTCCTGTGGTGCTGCCGATATCCGGGTTGTGATCCAGCATGTACCGGATCAGGGCGTCTGCCGCTGTGCCGATGCCCAGGGTGTTGGTCAGGATAACCGGGGTTTCAAGGGTTCCCATCTCATCGATCTGTATCAGTCCCATGGATTTCCCAAACCCGTTGATCACATGGGACGCGGCAATCAGTTTTTCTTTGAACAGGTTTCCCTCATGGGGCAGCACCGCAGTCACCCCTGTCTGAACATCTTTTGTGCTGATGGTCACATGGCCGACCCTGACCCCTCTGACATCGGTGATCAGGTTCTTGGGCCCGGGCGGCATCTGTCCCACGGCAAGCCCGAATTCCCTTGCGGTTCCGGTATGTTTTGTTTTTTTCATCTCATCTTGTGTCCTGGTTTTTCCAAAGCCTGCTTGATCTTCATTCCATCGTGAATCAGCCAGCATCTGTATAGAAGATCCACAAATTTTTTCTAGTGATGCAGTTCAGCGTCAATGCGCTCAGATATAAAAATTTTAAGCAGTGACTGGTAGGGTAGTCGCGTTTATTTGCAAGTACTTTAAGCTCTTCAATCATGGATTCAAGAAGGGATAATTTATTGTTGAAAAGAAGAAATCAGGAACACCTTTCATCATCCGCGCAAGGTAAGAGTTTCGGCTCGATGGGTTTAATTGCGGCTATTTCAGGGGCTTTACACCAAGATCATTGCATAACTTTCTGGCCAAAATATCCTTAATCTCTGAATGTCTTGGAATTGCAGACCGTTTGTTTGATCTCGGATTATGCCACCATGAATGTTTTCCACCCTCCCTCAATAGGTCACATCCCTGACTGCGAAGATACTTGAGAAGTTCGTTTCTCTTCATATCGCAATTTTTTCTTCCCTGTAGCCACTGCCTGCAGCAGCCACTGCATCCTGACGGTTGAATTCTAGAGCTTCTCTAAGCGTAACCTCCAAAGTTTCTTTTAGTTCCTCATAGGTTTTTTCCTGACAGTTTACTCCCGGTAATTCTTCAATCCACCCAATCCACCAACCGTTTTCCTGTTTCATTATTGCTGTATATTGGTTCTGCATTGTCATTGCATCCTTTCCGGAAAATTATTCCCGCTTTTCCCCCAGGGTACCAGACTTAAGCCACTCTGGGCGTTTATCAAGAGTTCAGAGGTACACCTTGACAAACCATAATTTGCCAATAATATCAGGTTTTAGATTGTAATGGTATCCATAATTTATCCGGGCCATGAATAATCATGCAGTGATAATTATGGTTGAGCAAGAAAAAAAGTAACGTGCTTTCAGCGGCCGCGGTTTTTGCGGCCAGCTGCAAAAGGCTTAGCCATTGTGCTTTCTGTATAGCGCATAAATGTAAGGGCGTGGTTCACCAACTGGATTCATGTATGTATAGTTTTCAGACTTTATAAGTTCAAAGTCCTTGCCCAATCGATCTGTCATTTCCTCGACAGAGTAGCGGTGAAGGTCGAGACCTGCACATTTCGTGGCACCCGTGGTCGAAAACTCAGCCAACAAGGCATATCCTCCCGAACGAGTCGCCGAATTTAAGTTGGCAAAATATCCCTCAATGCCTGATTCTTCAAGCAAGAAATGAAGAACAGCCCGATCGATCCAGATATCAGCTTGTGGAGTAGTCTTTGGCAAAGGTTTTGAGATGTCATAGTTGAGCCATGTCAATCTGTCATTCTTTCCTATTCTGCTTCTCAACTTATTAAGGGCTTCGTCGCTGATATCGTTCAGTATGAGTTTATACCCTCTGGCGAAGAGTTCATCGACAAGAACGGATGTTCCTGCGCCAGGAAGGAAGATCGTGGTGGTTTCGCTCTTCGGGATTAGACTGAGAAACTTAAGCGTCTGTGAGGCATCGCTCTCATACCAGCCGAGCTCGGAGTCAGCCGTGGCTGAGAATATCGTATTCCAGTGTTCATTTCGAGTGGTCATATTTTTCCTCTGGCTAACGGTCCGGGTCAGCCGCGATAGACGGATGGAATCGGATTGTTCCCGCCCAAGCGGCAACTTCAAAAGGGCGGCTGATTAGGACCGTTCCCGCCGTGCAGCAGCAGGAACAAGTTCATGTGTGGTTCAGCATACCCTTCACGAAAAAAATATCTAACTGTATATTATGCTAAAATGGAAGAAGTACAGAACTGTGTGTCATCTTTATGTCTGAGCTCTTTCCATTTTTGAACTGGTACAAACAAAACCAAATTTGCATTTTTTCTAATTTTCAAATCTCAACAACCTTGCAATTATGTTGCAACTAACACCGATTCTTCCCAAACTCAACAATAATTTGCATTTCATTGATAATTGGAACATCCCCGACCCTGAAGCCATGAACAGGGAGAATGCCAGGTGGTATGAATTGGAAAGGTTGAAACCATAAGGGATGTCATGTCTTTAGTGGGCAACACCGGCAGACATATGATCGGTATTATTACTGTGAAAGCAACAGGTGTTTTCTGGATGATCCGGTTAATAAAAAGGGCTTTCAAGATTAAAAACCTTGAAAGCCCTTTAAAATATGGTGCCCAGGAACAGAATCGAACTGCTGACACGGGGATTTTCAGTCCCCTGCTCTACCGACTGAGCTACCTGGGCGTGAACAGCAAACAGAAGGCTTTATAAGTTTTTTGTCAGGTGATGTCAAGCAAAAAATGCAGGTTTTGTCCAAAGGCGTTTACATATCCCCCAACCGGTGCTGGATAAGGGCGGCACCGCACAGGGCAGCAGTTTCAGCCCGCAGGATCCGGGGTCCAAGAGAATAGGAGACAAATCCTTTGGCAGCCGCCTTTTCCATTTCAGCATCTGAGAACCCGCCTTCCGGGCCGGTCAGCAGGATGGTTCTGTTGGCATTGTCCATGGGATGCAGAAAGGACAGGGCGTGGCTGCTTTTTTCCCAGAATGCGATGCAGTGATCAAAATCTTTGGCAAAATCCAGGACCTCATCAAAGGTTTTGGGGGATGCTATTTTTACAAGCCGGCTTCTTCTGCACTGTTTGATGGTTTCTGCTGCAATGGTTTGCCATCGCTCCATGCGCCTGGCCAATGCTCTGGTATCCGGAAAAGGAATGGAGCGCTCGCAGTAAAAAGGGATCCATCGGGTAATGCCCATCTGGGTCAACCCCTTGATGATTTCATCCATTTTCTGGTGCTTGAGCATGCCGGTACACACGGTAAAGGGCAGGGGGGATTCGCTTTGGGAGACCTGTGCATCCACAATTTCCAGACACACCTGTTCAGAACCTGCATCACTGATGCGGCCGGTAAAATCGGTTCCCTGTCCGTCTGTAAAGCAGACCATGTCTCCTTTGGCCAGGCGCAGCACCCGTACAATATGGCGGGCATCCTGGCCCTGAATGAAAGCCTGGTTCAGGGTGATCTGTTTTTGGGGAATAAAAAATTTTTGCATTTTACAGAAGATCTTTAACGATTTTGATGACGTAGTTCACCTGGTCCCGGGTCAGGGCGGCAAAAAGGGGCAGGCTCAGGGTTCGTGAATAATAGGTTTCCGCTTTGGGGCATTTGCCCTGGGCATATCCGTATTTTTTTGCGTAATATGGCTGCAGGTGAATGGGAATATAATGCACCTGGCAGAAAATCTTGTGGTCTGCAAGTTTTTGAAACATCTTTTTCCTGGTCCGGTTGCCCTGGACAAACTGGATGGGATACAGGTGGGGGCAGGCATTTTCGGCTAAGGCTTTGGGGGGCAAGATCAGGCGGTCATCATCTTTGAATGCCTGGTTGTAGATGTGAACGATTTCTCTGCGCCGGTCTTTAAACCGGTTGAGGTGTGTGAGCTGGGAACATCCCAGGGCGCATTGCACATCGGTGATGCGAAAATTGGCTCCCAGGGCGTGCATTTCATAATACCAGGGGCCATGCAGATCCTTGTCCGCCGTATCACAGGGCATATCCGGGAATTTGACCATGCCGTGGTTGCGCAGCATCCGCAGCCTGTCTGCCAGAACCCTGTCATTGGTCATGATTGCCCCGCCTTCTGCGCAGGTAATGGTCTTGGCCGGATGAAAGGAAAAAATGGCCAGATCGGTGTGGGCACAGCCGCCGCATTGATAGGTTCTGCCTTCATGGGAATAGGTGGATCCGATGGCATGGGCTGCATCTTCAATCACTTGGAACCCATATTCCTTTGCCAGTGCCTGGATGGCAGGCAGGTCAGCCGGAATGCCGGCAAAATCCACCGGAATCACCACCCGGGGGGCCGGGTGGCTGCGGCAGTAAGCAGACAGGGATTCAGGATCCATGCACAGGGTGTAAGCATCAATGTCCACAAAATCTGCCCGGCCGCAGCACAACTCAATGCAGTTGGCTGATGCCAGAAAGGAATTGGGCGAGGTAAGGCCCGTATCCCCGGAAGAAATGCCTAAGGCCATGCAGGCAAGATGCAGGGCAGCTGTACCGCTGGAACAGGCCACTGCATGTCCGGCACCGGTGAGATCACACAGGGCCGCTTCAAAGCGCTCTATCTGGGGGCCTGTGGTAAGATAATCCGATGCAAGGGTTTCGACCACCTGCTGGATATCTTCATCTGCAATCCATTGCCTGGCATAGGGGATATGGGTTTGTTTCATCACGGTTTCCTTGTGGTTATTGTATTTTTCAAACAATACGCAATCTTTTTGAAAAATACAATAACCTGTTGCATCTACACCCGGCCTGTGCCTGAAGACATATGTCACGCATATTGAGCAAGCCCCCTGAGAGCCTTGTGAGCGGACCGTCAGATCCAAAAATCCCGGGCCGGGCGCAAGGCTCCCACAGGGGGGGTATCAATCAACCCAACAGGATTCAAGTTCATGTGATGACCCTGCCGGCAGCTTTTTAATGTATTGACACTTTGTTTGCACTTTGATAGGTTTTTATGGTTTTTAGATCAAAACTGGTACGGTTTATTTTCAGTAAAAGCGAGGGAATATGGCCGATAATACAGGGCAAAATGATCAGATTATTGAATTAACCGATATTGTGGACACTGTGGATGCTGTATCAGAAAATGAAATGGCAGATGATGATATCATTGAACTCACAGACATTGATGCCGCACCGGATGATCCAGAAGTGCACAAAGTTCTGCCGGATGAAGCCGTTGTCTCGCAGCAGCAGGTGGAGGCGGCTCTGGAGCGCATTATCGAGAAAAAATTTTCCGAAAAGATCGATGTCATTCTTTTTGATGTGATGGAGCGTGTTATCTCCAGAGAGATCAGGGAGATCAGGGAAAACCTGCAAAAGGATCTGGATCAAATCAGTACGTCCTGATTGCAGGATACAAATTGTGGTAACAGGTTGCTGGGGATTCATATACTGATCCCCTTTTTCATTAATATGGGTATTTAGGAGCAGATTATGGGTTCGGATTCTCTGGATAAAGGATATGAGCCGTCGGGAATTGAGGAAAAATGGTACCGGTTCTGGCTGGACAACGGATTTTTCAAGGCCGAGGAAACCAGTGATAAAAAACCGTTTTCCATTGTCATTCCCCCGCCCAATGTGACAGGTGTTCTGCATATGGGACATGCTTTGAACAATGTTATCCAGGATATCATGTGCCGGTACCGGCGGCTTCTGGGATATAATGTTCTGTGGATGCCGGGAACCGACCATGCCGGCATAGCCACCCAGAATGTGGTGGAACGGGACCTGGCAGCAAAAGGCAAAACCCGGGATCAGCTGGGCCGCGAAGATTTCATCAAAGAGGTCTGGAAATGGAAGGAAAAATCAGGGGGTGCCATCATCAACCAGCTCAAGCGGCTGGGGGCATCCTGTGACTGGGACAGGGAGCGGTTTACCATGGATGAGGGCCTGTCCGATGCCGTGCGCAAAGTGTTTGTCCGCCTCTATAAGGAAGACCTGATTTACGAAGGCCAGTATATCATCAACTGGTGCCCCAGATGCAAGACGGCGCTGGCTGATCTGGAGGTGGAATATGAGGAACATGATTCCTACCTGTACTATATAAGGTATCCGTTCAAGGGGCATAAAAAAGGGCTCACCGTGGCCACCACCCGGCCGGAAACCATGTTCGGAGATACGGCCGTGGCCGTGAATCCGGCTGACGAGCGGTTTGCGGATATGGCGGAAACACACGTGGTGCTGCCCCTCACCGACCGGATTATACCCATTATCAGAGATGATTATGTGGACACCCGGTTCGGAACAGGTGCTCTCAAGGTCACCCCTGCCCACGATCCCAATGACTTCACCCTGGGGGAAAAGCATGGACTGGAACGGATCAAGGTGATCGATGAAGACGGCAACATGCTGGCAGATGCCGGGCAGTTCCAGGGCCTGGAGCGGTTTGAATGCCGGCGCCAGGTGATCAAGGCCCTGGCTGACCAGGGGCTGCTGGAAAAAAAAGAACCGTTGAAACACAGTGTGGGCAACTGCTACCGGTGCAGGACCGTGGTGGAGCCATCTGTGTCCAAACAATGGTTTGTGAAGGTCAAACCGTTGGCGCAAAAAGCCACCCAGGCAGTGCGGTCCGGTCAGACCCGCATCATTCCGGATACCTGGTCCAAGACCTATTTTGAATGGATGGACAATATCAGAGACTGGTGCATCTCCCGGCAGATCTGGTGGGGGCACAGGATTCCGGTATGGAAATGCCCGGACTGCAGCCAGGTGATCGTAGAAGAGACCGATCCCGCTGCCTGTCCCGGGTGCGGCTCGACCGACATTGTCCAGGAGACAGATGTGCTGGATACCTGGTTTTCCAGTGCTTTATGGCCTTTTTCCACCATGGGCTGGCCTGAGCAGACCCCGCTGCTCAAAACCTTTTACCCCACGTCTGTTCTGGTCACAGGATTTGATATTCTGTTCTTCTGGGTGGCCAGAATGATGATGATGGGCATCCATTTTAAAGATGAAGTGCCGTTTGATGATGTGTATATCCATGCCCTGGTGAGGGATGAGCACGGCAAAAAAATGAGCAAATCCAAGGGCAATGTCATTGACCCGCTGCAGGTTATCGAAAATTACGGGGCGGATGCCTTCCGGTTCACCCTGGCCGCTTTTGCCGCCCAGGGCAGGGATGTGAAAATGTCAGAATCCCGGGTGGAAGGATACCGGCATTTTGTTAACAAATTGTGGAATGCGTCACGGTTTGCACTGATGCATATCACGCCCAAAGATACGGCTTTTGATGATGAGAAATTGTCGTTGTGGGAGCGCTGGATTTTGTCCCGGTCTGCCGCCACCTCTCTGGCGGTAAAGGAAGGTATTGAAAATTACCGTTTCAACGAGGCTGCTTCTGCCGTATACCAGTTTGTGTGGCATGAGTTCTGTGACTGGTTCATTGAAACGGAAAAACCCGCCATGTATGAAAAACAGGGCGGGGTGCGGCGGGATACAGCCCGGGCTGTCCTGGCAAAGGTCTTGGAAGATATTCTGGTCATGCTGCATCCGTTCATGCCCTTTGTTACAGAAGAGATTTTTCATATCCTGCCCACCACCCGGGGGTCGGTGATGCAGGCCCGTTTTCCCTATGCTAAAGAAACCTATGACCGGTACAGGAACCTGCCGGTGGAAAGGGACATGGTGTTTCTCTTTGATTTGATTTCAGGCATCCGCAATATCAGAAGTGAGATGAACATCCAGCCCTCAATGAAAATCAAGGTGCTGGCCAATACACAGGATGAAAAAGAAAAACTGCTCATTGCCGAGAACAAGGCGGTCATTGCCAATCTGGCTACCCTGGAACGGCTTTCCTTTTGTGATCCTGACAATGCACCAGCTTCGTCTGCCAGTTCTGTGACTGCAAATACCACCTGTTTTGTGTCTTTGGAAGGGGTCATCGATTTTGACAAGGAAATTTCGCGGTTGAAAAAAGAGCTGGATAAAAACACCAAGGAACTGGTGGGGGTTCAGAAACGGCTCAGCAATGACAGCTTTCTGGAAAAAGCACCCCAGGAAGTCATCGATAAGGTCAATGACCGTCATGACGAACTTTCGGAGAAAAACGAAAAACTGGCTGCCAACCTCAAACGTATCCAGGACCTTGCATAACAAATGGACATGATTGAACAGATTATCTCCCTGGCCCTGTTTGAAGATGCAGGGCTGGGGGATATCACATCTGAAAGTATTCTGCCTGCATCCCGGCAGGGTACAGGCCGTATCATTGCCAAGCAGAACTGTGTCGTGGCCGGTACCGGGGTGGCCCGAAAAACCTTTCAGATGCTGGATCCGGGCATGGATATCCGTATGATGTACATGGATGGAGATGTTGTACAAAAAGGCAGTGTGGTGCTGGAGGCAACAGGGGATCTTTTGTGTATGCTCAAAGGGGAAAGGGTGGCACTGAATTTTCTGCAGCGCCTGTCCGGCATTGCCACTTTGACGAAAACCTATATGCAGACCCTCAAACACACCCGGGTGCGGCTCACCGATACCAGGAAAACCACTCCGGGATGGCGCCTGCTGGAAAAACAGGCGGTGAGGGCAGGGGGGGGCAGCAACCACAGGTTTTCCCTGTTTGACGGTATCCTGATAAAAGACAACCACATTGCCGTGGCAGGCGGCATAGCTGCTGCAGTGGAAGCTGTGCAAAAACATGCCTCCCATTTGATGAAAATCGAGGTGGAGGTGTCTGATATGGACCAGGTAAAACAGGCATTGTCAGCCGGTGCTGATGTTATCATGCTGGACAATATGTCCTGTGCAGCCATGAAAGAAGCGGTTGATTTTATCAATGGAAGGGCTTTAGTGGAAGCATCAGGCAATGTCTGCCTTGAGACGTTGAACAATATTGCCGCAACCGGGGTGGATCTGATTTCCTGCGGTGCGCTGACCCACCAGGCACAGGCTGTGGATCTGAGCATGCAAATTTTTCCGCAACCAGGCAGAAGTCAGCAGTAGGTAAGCCTGTTTCGTCCGTCTTTTTTTGATTTATACAGGGCCTGGTCTGTCCGCCGGATAAAGGAGGTGAAGTCTTCTCCCTCCTTGAGTTCACTGGCACCGATACTTACGGTCACCGAGCAACTGTCACCGGGCTGGGGTTCAAACACGGCGGAACTGATGAGGTCCTTTATTCTGTTTCCCACCACACAGGCCTTTTTGAGTTTGGTTTCCGGCAGCAGAACAGCAAACTCCTCTCCACCATACCGGTAGGCGGTGTCCATTGACCGCATACAGGAGTCGATGATCCGGCCGATGGCCATGAGCACCTTATCCCCTTCCAGATGGCCCCAGGTGTCATTGTAGTTCTTGAAAAGGTCAATATCCAGAATCATCAGGGACAGGGCATGGTTATACCGGTCGTGGCGCTCCATCTCCATTTTTATCTGTCTGAAAAAATGGCGGGAATTGAAAAGCTTGGTCAAGGCATCGGTGATGGCAAGCTGCTCCAGTTCCTTGAGCAGCTTGGCCCGTTCTTTTTTAAATTCCGCTTCCCGCAGTACCCGCTTTATACGCAGGTCCAGTTCCTCGAACCGGAAGGGTTTGAATATAAAGTCACTGGCACCGGTCTTCACTGCCTCTTCATAGGAATAGTCAGCACTGTAACCGGTCATGACCATGACATCAGCCTCATATTTTTCTTTGATTATGCGGGTGAGTTTCAGGCCGTCCATTCCATGCATCATGATATCGGTGAGCACCACATCAGCAGGGAAGGTTTCCATTTTTTCCAAGGCTTCTTCGGCACTGGAAGCGCTTTTCACCCGGTAGGAGAGGAGTGTGAGATATTCCTCCACAGAATCTTTGATGGCGGAATCATCGTCAACAATCAGGATCGCATAGGCCATTTTTTTATAATCTCCAGGAAACTTGGGTTGCTCATATGGGCTTATCTTGACACGCTTTCCTGCAATTGATACATGTATGAAACAGTAATTTATTTGAACCAGAAACTTAACTTAGAAACACAATACTTGTCAACTCTTAGTTTTGGAGCACCATTGAAGATTCATCAAAAACAGATCCGCAATTTTTCCATCATCGCCCATATCGACCATGGCAAATCCACCCTGTCGGACCGGCTGATTCAATTGACCGGGATTGTTTCCGAGCGGGATATGAAAGAACAGATTTTAGATTCCATGGACATTGAAAGAGAACGGGGGATCACCATCAAATCCCAGACAGTGTCTTTGCCGTATACAGCCCAAGACGGCACCGAGTACCTGTTGAATCTCATCGACACCCCGGGGCATGTGGATTTTTCCTATGAAGTTTCCAGGGCCCTGAAATCATGCGAAGGGGCTTTGATTATTGTGGATGCCTCCCAGGGGGTGGAAGCCCAGACACTGGCCAACCTGTACCTGGCCATGGAACTTGACCTGACCATCGTTCCTGTCATCAACAAAATTGACCTGCCCTCTGCAGAAGTTGAATGGGTGAAAAACCAGATCGAGGAAGACCTGGGACTGGACGGGGAAAATGCCCTGCTGGTATCAGCCAAGACCGGCCTGGGGGTGGAACAGATATTTCCTGCTGTTGTCGCGGCCATTCCACCGCCCAAGGTGGATCCGGATAACCGGTTCAAGGCCCTGATCTTTGATTCCCACTATGACACCTTTCGCGGTACCGTTGTGCATTTCAGGATATTTGACGGCACCATTCAAAAAGGGGACACCATCTTGTTCATGCAGAATGATTCCCAGTACAAGGTGGAGGAGGTGGGGTTGTTCCAGATTAAAAGGGTGCCCCAGAAAAGCCTGTACGGCGGCCAGGTGGGGTATCTCATTGCCGGTATCAAAAATATTGCCGATGTCAAGATCGGAGATACCATCACCATGGCGGACAGGCCTTGTACAAAACCGGTGGGCGGATTCCGGGAACCTACGCCGGTGGTGTTTTCCTCCATGTATCCTGTGGCATCAGATGATTATGCAGAACTCACCGAAGCCCTGGAACGGCTCAAGCTCAATGATGCCTCTCTCATCTATGAAAAAGACAGCTCAGCTGCCCTGGGATTCGGATACCGGTGCGGGTTTCTGGGGCTGCTGCACCTGGAAGTGGTCCAGGAGCGCCTGGAACGGGAGTATGATATTTCCCTTATCCTGACCTCCCCTTCGGTGCAGTATGAGATCACCACCACGGACGGAGAAGTTGTTATCATTGACAACCCGGTGAATTACCCTGATCCGGCTGAGATTGTCAAGGTCAGAGAACCCTTTATCAATGCCACCATTATTGTGCCGGACCGGTACATGGGCAATGTGATGCAGGTCTGCCATGAATTTAGAGGCGTGAGCAAAACCTATCAATACCTGACCTCCAGCCGCATGGAAATGAAATTTGAACTGCCCCTGGCAGAGGTGGTGTATGAGTTTTATGACCGGCTCAAATCCGTGACCCAGGGATACGGGTCTTTTGATTATGAAATTTCCGGATACCAGCAAACCGACCTGGTGAAACTGGATTTTCTTATCAACGGAGAACGGGTGGATGCCCTGTCCATTCTTATTCACAGGGACAAGGCAGAGGCCCGGGCCAGGACGGCCTGTAAAAAACTCAGAGAGGAGATTCCCAGACAGCAGTTCAAGATCCCCATCCAGGGGGCCATAGGCGGCAAAATCATTGCCAGGGAAACCATTTCCGCGTTTCGAAAGGATGTCACCGCCAAATGCTATGGCGGGGACATTTCCCGGAAACGCAAGCTGCTGGAAAAGCAGAAAAAAGGGAAAAAACGGATGAAAATGGTGGGGTCGGTGGAAATACCCCAGTCTGCATTTTTATCGGTTCTGAAAACGGAATAGTTTTCTGTATTTTTTTATATGAAAGCCGTCAGCCGTCAACCATCAGTACTCAGCTAAAAGCTAACAGCTTTCATCATTTGTTGTGCCCGCCAGGGCATGGGTGTTATTATTAATAAAACAGTATCATTATAAAGGCAAATGCTATGACGTATGAAACAATTGTAATGGAAACCAGAAACCAGGTGGGCCTGATCAAACTGAACAGACCAAAGGTGCTCAATGCCATGAACCGGCAGCTGTGGACCGAAATGATGGATGCCCTGGATAAACTGGCCAAAGATGACCAGATCAAGGCGTTGATTATTACCGGTGAAGGCCGGGCATTTTCCACGGGAGCGGATCTGAAAGATTCCAAGGGCCGTACCATCGAGGCCTACCGCCAGTACCTGGAATCTTTGCAGGAAGCATCCAGGAAAATCATCCGGTTTGAAAAGCCCACCATTGCCGCCATCAACGGGTATGCCCTGGGATCAGGATATGAACTGGCCCTGGCATGTGATATCCGTATTGCCGCAGCCAATGCCATGATCGGGTCCCCCGAGGCAAAGGTCACCTCATCGGTCACCGGCGGGGCCTTCCGGCTGATACAGGACCTGGTGGGGCCGGGAAAGGCAAAAGAACTGCTGTTTACTGCTGAAAATATCACCGGAGAAGAAGCCTGCCGCATCGGCCTGGTGAACAGATCCGTGCCCCTGGACCAGCTCATGGACGAGGCGTTTGCCATGGCGGATAAAATTTGTGCCAACTCCGCGTTTTCATTAAAACTCATTAAAAAGGGTCTGGGCATGGCGGCCGGAGAGACCAGCCTGGAGGCGCTCATGGATTATGAGATCGAAGCCTGCCTGGCCTGTGTGTCCACCAAGGAGCGGCAGACATCTCTGGATGACTTTGCCGGCCGCAAAAAATAAAGGAAAAGACCATGCTGGAAAATGTACTGAACGCAAAGTCCGTTGCCATTATCGGTGCGTCCCGGAACAAGACCAAGCGGGGGTATCAGGCCATTAAAACCCTTCTGGCAGACGGGTTTGAAGGAGAGATTTATCCGGTGAACCCCAAGGAAGATACCATTTTGGGACTGCGGTGTTATAAGGATATCACAGATATTCCGGAAAAAGTGGATCTGGCCCTGATCACTACCCCGGCCAGGACCATTCCCAAAATACTGGCAAACTGCGGCGCCAAAGGGGTGGCAGGCGCGGTGATCATCGCCGGCGGTTTCCGGGAACTCGGAGAAAAAGGCCGCATCCTGGAGCAGGAGATGGTGGATGCAGCCAAAGCAAACCAGGTTCGGCTCATAGGCCCCAACACCTCGGGTATGATCAATTTGAAAAGCAATATGAACCTGGTGGGTATCCAGGACGTGCCCGCCGGCAGTATCGCTTTGCTGTGCCAGAGCGGCAACATGGCCCTGACCCTGATCACCGAAGCCACCGTCCGTAAACATGGCGGGTTCACCTATTATGTGGGGGTGGGAAACGAATCAGATATCAAATTTCACGAATACCTGGCTTTTTTCAGAAACGACCCGGACACCAAAGCCATTCTCATGTATGTGGAAGGCATGAGCCAGGGACGGGAATTTTTACAGGAAGCCTACCAGACCAGTATTGAAAAGCCCATTATCCTGCTCAAGAGCGGCCGGTCCGACAAGGGCAGAAAATCTGCAGGATCACACACTGGATCTCTGGCCGGCATGGGACAGGTGGCAAAGGCTGCCTATGAACGGGCAGGGATCATTGTGATCGAAAATTCCGATGAGCTGTTTCCGGTGGCGGAAACCCTGTCCAGTCAGCCGCCGGTGAAAAACAACGCAATTGCCGTGCTGGCCGACGGCGGGGGGCATGCCACCATTGCAGCGGACCTTTTGACCGACTACGGCATCGGGCTGGCAGACCTGTCGGAAAAAACAAAAGAGAATCTCAAAAAAATCCTGCCCGAGGCCGCATCAGTGGCCAACCCGGTGGATGTTGCCGGCGGCACGGATGCGGATCCCAGCATATTTGCCGACTGCGCGAAAATCCTGCTCAAGGATCCGGCCGTGGGCGGACTTCTCATTGTGGGGCTGTTCGGCGGATACGGGATCAGGTTTGAAAAAAGTCTGGCCATTGGTGAAGAACAGGCAGCCCACCGCCTGGGGGCCATGGGAAAAAAGCGCACCAAACCCATTTTTGTGCATTCCCTTTACAGTGCCTATGATTCTCATGCCCTTGATCTGCTTCGTCATTATGATATTCCGGTGCATGATTCTTTAGACATTGCCTGCAAAAGCATGGCCTGTTTATGCACCTATGGCAATTACCTGAAGACCTACCATGCCAAGACCAATTTTGTGCTCAACTGGCGGGAAAAAGCCAGATCGGAAGGCAATGCCGTCATCCAGGCAGCCCTGGCTGAAGGGCGCCACGTGCTGCTGGAGCATGAGGCCAAGCAGCTGATCAAACTGCACGGGGCTCCCACCTCTGTGGGCGGTATGGCAAAAACCGCAAAAGAAGCCGTGGCAATCGCCCAAAAAATCGATGGCCATGTGGTCATGAAAATCGTATCCCCGGATATTTTGCACAAAAGCGATGCCAACGGGGTGATGCTCAATATCGGAGATGAGTCCCAGGTAAAAGCGGCGTTTGATATCATCATGGAAAATGCCCGCATCTATGATGCCAATGCAGACATCAGAGGTGTGCTGGTGGCACCCATGGCAGCCAAAGGTCTGGAAATCATCATCGGCACCAAAATCGATGAGCAGTTCGGGCCGGTGATCATGTATGGCCTCGGGGGCATCATGGTGGAGATCATGAAGGATGTGACCTTCTGGGTGCTGCCTGTATCCCCTGCATCCTGCAAGAAAATGATAGAAGATACAAGGTCTTCGGTCATATTAAGCGGGGTCCGGGGACAGAAAGGATATGACAAAAAAGCGCTGCGCAAGCTTTTGGGCATCTGTTCGGAACTGGTGGAATCCTATCCTGAGATCCAGGAAATGGACTTGAATCCAGTCCTTTTGTATGAGCAGGGCCTGGATGTCGTGGATGCAAGAATTATCCTGAAAAAATAGGTTTACAAAAAACCGGTAAGGCGATAGATTCCCAAAGGGTGTGTAATGTCCGAAAAGAAGCACCTTTTTCAGATAGTCAGCAGTTTTTGTATATGGGATTTCAAATAAAGCGCAGAAAGGAGGAAAATCAAACAAATGATTTATGGTGCAGGGTTGTTGCCTGCATCTTTTCTGATAATATCAATTGTAAATGGAGGTTTAGATGAAAAAATTACTCGTATTGGCAATCACAGCATTTTTCGGCCTGGTTCTTTTCTTCGGGTCCGCACCGGTTCAGGCAGAGCAGACATTTGTCACCATCGGGACCGGCGGGGTCACAGGGGTGTATTATCCCACCGGCGGTGCCATTGCCCGCCTGGTGAACATGGACAGAAAGACCCATGGTATCCGCTGCTCCGTGGAAAGCACCGGCGGCTCCGTGTATAACCTGAACACCATCCGTGCCGGCGAACTGGATATGGGTGTTGCCCAGTCTGACTGGCAGTACCATGCCTACCATGGCACCAAAGGCACCCCGTTTGAAGATTCCGGCCCCAACAAAGACCTCCGGGCGGTTTTCTCCGTGCATCCTGAACCCTTTACCGTTGTAGCCAGAAGGGATTCCGGTATTAAAACCTTTGCCGACCTGAAAGGCAAACGGGTTAACATCGGGAATCCCGGCTCAGGCCAGCGGGGTACCATGGAAGTGGTCATGGACGCTTTGGGCTGGACCATGGATGATTTCAAGCTGGCATCCGAGCTGAAACCGGCGGAACAGTCCGCCGCCCTGTGCGACAACAAAATCGATGCCATCATCTACACCGTGGGACATCCCTCCGGCTCCATCCAGGAAGCCACCACCTCCTGTGACTCCATTATCGTGCCTGTGGAAGGCCCTGCCATTGAAAAACTGGTGGCGGAAAATGACTATTACCGGGTTGCCACCATTCCCGGTGGCATGTACAGGGGTACGGATACCGACACCAAGACATTTGGTGTGGGCGCCACATTTGTTTCTTCCACAAATGTGCCTGAAAACGTAATTTATCATGTGGTCAAGGCGGTTTTTGACAATTTTGACCAGTTCAAGAAACTGCACCCGGCCTTTGAAGTGCTTGTAAAAGAAGAAATGATCAAAGACGGCCTGTCAGCCCCGCTGCATGACGGCGCTGTGAAATACTACAAAGAAGCCGGCCTGATGTAGGTTTTTTGTCAGACCCAATAAAATAAACGTGCGGGGCACTTAACAGCTGCGCACGTTTATTTTGTTTTCCGTCGCACAATCCTTTTTTCCAAGGAGGCATTGTCACCATGAGTGCTGCAAAAAAACAAGCTGTTCCAGATGATGTAAAGGATCTTCTGTCCAAGGTGGAAACCGGAGCCAGAAGTCCGGTGGGCGCAGTTTCCAAAAACATTCTGTTTTTCGTCCCGTTGATCTGGACACTGTTTCAGCTCTGGTATGCGTCCCCCCTGCCGTTTATCTTCAATATCTTTGTTATCAATGCTACCGAAGCCCGATCCATTCATCTGGCCTTTGCCATGTTTTTGTCCTATACGGCTTATCCCACGTTCAAGTCATCTCCCAGGGAGTATATCCCGATACAGGACTGGTTTGTGGCACTGGTGGCAGCGTTCTGTTCGGCGTATCTGTTTATTTTTTATGAACAGATGTCAGCCAGACCCGGAATCCCCACCACCCTGGACCTTGTTGTAGGTGTAACCGGCCTGATTCTCTTGCTGGAAGCCACCCGCCGTGCCCTGGGGCCGCCGCTGATGATAGTGGCCATGGTGTTTCTTATCTATACCTTTTTTGGATCTTACATGCCCGAAGTGATTGCCCATAAAGGGGCCAGTCTGTCCAAGGGCATGTCCCACTACTGGCTGTCCACCGAAGGGGTGTTCGGCGTGGCCCTGGGGGTATCCACGAGCATGGTGTTCATGTTTGTGCTGTTCGGCTCTCTTCTGGAATCTGCCGGGGCAGGCAACTATTTTATCCGCACCGCCTATGCAGGGCTTGGCCACATGCGGGGCGGGCCTGCCAAGGCAGCGGTTGTTTCATCGGGTTTGACCGGGCTTGTGTCCGGTTCCTCCATTGCCAATGTGGTCACCACCGGTACCTTTACCATCCCGTTGATGAAAAAAGTGGGATTTTCGGCGGAAAAAGCCGGAGCCGTGGAAGTAGCCGCATCCACCAACGGCCAGCTCACCCCGCCGGTCATGGGGGCAGCTGCCTTTCTCATGGTGGAATATGTGGGCATCTCTTATGTGGAGGTGATAAAGCATGCGTTTTTACCGGCCATCATCTCCTATATCGCTCTTGTGTATATTGTGCACCTGGAAGCCTGTAAAATGGGCCTCAAAGGCATGGAAAAGCCGGTAACAAAAACAGTGGCCCAGAAACTGGTTTCCTTTGTTTTCACCATTTTAACCCTGATTATCATTGGCGGGGTTACCTATTACGGCCTTGGCTGGATCAAGACCGTTGCCGGTGATGCCGCAATGTATGTGGTGGTGCCGCTGATTGTGGCAGTCTATCTGGTGCTGATCTGGCTGGCCTGCAAGGTGCCTGAGCTGGAATATACCCATGAAATCACCAAATTGCCCAAACTGAGAGAAACTGCCCAGGCCGGGTATTATTTTCTTTTACCCATAGTGGTGCTCATGTGGTGCCTCACCGTGGAGCGACTGTCTCCCTCTTTGTCTGCCTATTATGCCACGGTTGTGCTTATTTTTATCGTACTTACCCAGCGGCCGTTGAAAGGGATTGTCCGCAAAAACAGTGCCCCGGAATTTGCCTTTAAAATGGGGTGGGACAACCTGATCGCCGGTATGGTGGCCGGGGCCAGAAACATGATCGGCATCGGGGTTGCCACGGCAGCTGCCGGCATTGTGGTGGGCACGGTGACCCTTACCGGCATCGGCCTGGTCATGACAGCCTTTGTGGAATTTATTTCCGGCGGCAACCTGCTGCTCATTTTGTTTTTCACCGCCATCATCAGCCTGCTGCTGGGCATGGGGCTGCCCACCACGGCCAACTATATTGTTGTATCCACCCTGATGGCACCGGTGATTGTCCATCTCGGGGCTTTGAACGGGCTGGTGGTACCCTTGATTGCCGTACATCTGTTTGTGTTTTATTTTGGTATTCTGGCAGATGATACCCCGCCGGTGGGGCTGGCAGCCTTTGCCGCGGCCGGAATATCCGGTGGAGATCCCATCCGCACCGGTATCCAGGGATTTACCTATGATATCAGGACAGCGGTACTGCCGTTTTTCTTTATCTTTAACACCGAACTGCTCATGATCGGTATCCGGGACTGGGTGCATCTGACCATTGTGATTGCATCTGCTGTGGCAGCCATGCTGGTATTCGGTGCAGCCACCCAGGGATATTGGATCACCAAAAGCCGGTTTTATGAGAGCCTTGCCCTGCTGCTGGTGACCTTCACCCTGCTGCGGCCCGGGTTCTTCTGGGACAAGATGTATGAGCCCTATAACGAGCGGCCGGGAGTAGAGTTGCTCCAGGCCATGGAAAAGCAGGATGAAAACACCATGATTCACCTGGTAATCAAAGGAGAGACCCTGGATGGAGAAGCATATACCAAGTCCCTGATGCTGCCGGTGGGACAGGAAGGGGCGCCTGAAGACCGGCTCAGGGAAGTAGGGTTCGAGGTGATTGAAGATGACGGGAAAATGATCGTGAACAATATCATGTTCGGCAGCAATGCCGAACGGATGGGCATCGATTTCGACCAGGAGGTTTTGACCGTCATGATGGAAGCGGACCGCCCCCCCAAACAGCTCATGTTTATTCCAGCCCTGGTTTTACTGGGACTGATCTATTTTCTGCAAAAAAGACGACAGACACCGGAAGAGGCGTCCAGGCTGCAATTGTAAATAACGATTGTAAAGAAGGGGGAATCTATGTTCAATAAAATTCTGGTGCCTGTGGATATTGATTATCCAAGGACATCCAAGGCAGTGTATGACAATGCCGCAGAACTGGCATCTTTGAGCGGGGCCCAGATCCGTATTGTGTCAGTGATGCCGGGGTTTACCATGCCAATTGTGGCCTCCTTTGTGACAGAAGAGATCAAGGCGGAAGCCCTGGCCCATTTTAAAGATGCCCTGGACACCTTTGTTATACAAAATTGCAAAGGGGCAAATGTTTCCCACATGATACTGGTGGGAAAACATTATGAGGAAATTTTGAAAATGGCGGACAAATGGGGGGCGGATCTGATCGTGGTGTACCATAACCGCAGCCGAACCGTGAACGAGGCGTTTTCCAACACCTGTGCCCAGAAGGTGGTCAAGGAAGCCAACTGCTCGGTGCTGCGGCTGCGCAACCTGCTCAAATGACCTGCCAGGTTCTGAAATGATCCGCACGGTTCCGGTGTCCTGTCCCATGGACTGTTTTGATCTGTGCCGGTTTCAGGTAACCCTCACAGACAGCAGGATTACCGGTATTACGGGTGATCCTGGCCACCCCCTGACCCGTGGGGTGATCTGTTCCAAGGGCCGGGACCTTGTCAAGCGACATTCCCACCCGGAGCGGCTGCGGCATCCCATGGTCCGGCGCAAGTCCGGGTTTGTACGTACAACCTATTCCGAGGTCATGGACCGTGTTGCCGCCACCCTTGCATCCATTCATGATAAATGGGGTCCCACCGGGGTGCTCAATTATACCAGTGACGGGTATGGGGGCGTAAAAAGCCGGATCCAGTCCATTTTTTTAAACTGCCTGGGCGGAGATACCCGGTTTTCCGGCAGCCTGTGCTGGGCAGCGGGTATCGCCGCCCAGACCTTTGATTTCGGAGATGCCCGGGGACATCTGCCCGAAGATGTTGCCAACTCCGACATGGTCATTGTCTGGGGAAGAAACCCCAAAGCCACCAGCCTGCATTTTTACACCCTGCTCAAACAGGTCCAAAAAAACGGCACCCGCATCATTGTCATCGATCCCATTCAATCGGATACGGCAAAAGCCCTTGGCACCCATCTGGCGGTGAAACCAGGAACAGATGCTGCCCTGGCACTGGCTATGGCCCATGTAATTGTCACGGAAAACCGGTATGACCGATCATTTGTGCAGGACCATGTCCTGGGATTTGACCGGTTCTGTAAATATCTGGACCGGTTTGATCCGGAAACCGCTGCAATGATCACAGGCATATCTTCGGAAACCATCCGGGCACTGGCCCGGGATTATGCCGCAGCCAAGACCCCGGGTATCTGGATGGGGTACGGGCTGCAGCGGTATGCCAATGGCGGAAACACAGTGCGAAGCATCGATGCGCTTGCTGCTGTTTGCGGCCATATGGGCAGACCCGGCACCGGTGCCAACTACGCGGCCAGGTCTCTGGCCCCGCTGCTGAACCGGCCGGAAAAAATCAGCCTGACCCATGTCCGGGAGGCCCGCCATTTCCCAGCCCCCATGCTGGGACATTTTCTGCAGACTGTGGATAATCCCCCCATTGCCGCCGCGTTTGTGGCCGGGGGCAACCCCTTGAACCAGAGCCCTGATCTGGCGGCAGTGGTATCAGGATTCGACCGGATTCCTTTCAAGGTGGTGTTTGACCATTTTCTGACGGACACGGCCCGGCATACGGATATGGTGCTGCCGGCAGCCACCGTGTTTGAGCAGGATGATCTCTTTGCCACCTCCATGTATTCTCATGTGCTCAATTATTCGCAGAAGGCGGTGGACCCGCCGGATACCCTGATGCCGGAAACTGATTTTTTCCTGGCCCTGGCAAAGCACATGGGCGTTGATACGCTGGGGTTCTCCTCTTCCCGGGAGTACCTGGCCCAATGTGCGGCCCCGTTGCTGGAAAGTCTGGGAAAAGATCCGAACACGGATCTGGACACTCTATCCGGTGAATACCTGCGCATTCCCGGTCATGACATCCCCTGGGCAGACAAAAGATTTGCCACCCCGTCTCAGAAAATCGAGATTTTCAGCCGCAGGGCGCAAGCAGCCGGGCATTCGCCGCTGCCCCGGTTCATCACTACGACTCAAGGGGACGATTGTTTTCCTTTGCGGCTGCTCACCTGCAAAACCGACCGGTCCATGCATTCACAAGCGTTTGTTTTTGAAGACCGGGAACCGGCCGTGTCTGTGAACCGGAAAGCCGCACAGGACCTTGGCATCACCGGACTGGAAAAGGTGTGCATCTCCACCCGGCAGGGGAAAGTGACCGCAAGGCTGGTTGTGGATGAGGCGGTGTGTGACAGCACCGCTTTCATGCACCAGGGGTGGTGGCACAAAAGCGGTGCAGTGAATTTTCTCACCCATGCGGGTATGTCGGACATGGGGGAGCAGGCAGCGTTTTACGATACTTTCTGTACCCTGTTACCCACCCATTGAAAACAGGGCACTTGAGAAAAACTATTCCACCCGTTGCCAGGTCTGGGTCCGGGAAATAAAAAGAAAACTCCCCTGCACCTTTAATTCATCACCTTCAGCCCATACCTTGCATTTGTATATCTTGCCTTTTTTGGGATCAAGAATGGTGCCGCCGGTATAGGCATCACCATCCGGCTTCAGGCCCTGAATTATTTCCATGCCCAGGGTGGGCTGGTCCTTTCTGGGGTCATCATCCGGGCATTTGTCACAGGTAGGGTGGGGATCGGCATCCGGTTTCAGGAACAGTTCAATGATTTTTCCGTAATACTGTCCCTCTTTTTCAAAAATCTGGACAATGGATTTGGGTTCATTGGTTTCATCATCAATGGTTTTCCATTTTCCCACAATGGGGGCAGCTGCCAGAGCAGATCCGGCAAAAACAAAACAGGAAACAAACAGGATCAGGGTGAGTAATAACAACTTTTTCATAAATTCCTCCGGAAAACAGGTTAATAAATGTGGGTGAACACAGTTATACCATTTAGTCTTCTGTTATTTTTGTGTCAAGGTAAAAGACAGGGTTCTTGATTTTTATTGAGTGTGTATGTATTATAAGTTTAATACACCTTTTGGGGAGAAGAAATGATGCGAACCAATATTGTTATCGATGATGATCTGATCAAAGAAGCCATGACCCTCACCCGGCTGAAAACCAAGAAAGCTGTGGTTGAGAGTGGGCTCCGGCTTCTGGTCCGGATCAAAAACCAGGAGCGGATAAAAAAAATGCGTGGAAAAATAAACTGGGACGGTGATCTTGAAAAAATGAGGTCAGATCCATGATTGTGGTGGATTCATCGGTCTGGATCAACTATTTCAACGGTGTTTCCAACCAACATACAGATTTGCTCGACCATCATCTTTCTCATACCCCTGTCATTATCGGAGATTTGATTCTCATGGAAGTCCTTCAGGGATTTACATCAAACAAAGACTTTGAAACCGCCAAAGATCTGTTGGGTGCGCTTTGGTTCCGCCGGATGGGTGGATATGAGGTGGCGGTTCAAAGCGCGGCAAACTATCGCATTCTCAGAAAATCAGGGGTGACGGTTCGAAAGACAATAGATGTCATTATCGGAACCTTTTGTATAATGGAAGGGTTACCCCTGCTTTATGATGATCGAGATTTTGATCCGATGGTATCGCATTTGTCCCTGAATATTCTTTCACCATTGTAATCAGGTTTTTTATGAAAAAAGGCTTGAATTTTTTTGGTCAGATGGATACCGGGTTATTGGTGTTTCACCAGAGATGGAAAGTTTAAACGAATAAAAGGAAGATACAATTATGGATAATTCAGACAGGAACATCGCGCTCATTGATCATGATCTGTTTCCGGGTTCAAACAAACAGATTACCCGGGTTGGGCTCGGCGGAGAAGGGGTTCTGCGAAGCACGGGAAAAGTGGATGAGGCCCGTGCGGTTATCAGTGAAGCCTTAGGTCAGGGCATTACCTATTATGATTCCGCCCGGGTTTATATGGACAGTGAAATCTATTACGGAAAATTCTGGCAGGATCATCAAGAAAAACGTGAATCGATCTTTCACACCAGCAAATCAGCTGACAGAACCCGGCAGGGGGCCCTGGCGGAGTTGCGTCAGACCCTGGACCGCCTCAACACCAGCTACCTTGACCTGTGGCAGATCCATGATGTCAGGGATCAAAAAGATCTTGACCTGATTTCAGAAAAAGGAGGGGCTTTGGAAGCATTTCTGGAAGCAAAGGACCTGGGGCTGGTCCGCCATATCGGCGTGACCGGTCATCATGATCCACAGATTCTCACACACGCCGTAAAGATGTGGCCGGTGGATGCGGTGTTGATGCCGGTCAACCCGGTGGAGGAGGTCATTGGCGGGTTCCTGACCCATACCCTTGAGGCGGCCCGCAAAAAAGCGATCGCGGTCATCGGGATGAAAGTGCTTGGCGGCAAACACTATATTGCTAAGGATGCCGGTATCACGGCAGACCTTCTGGTCAGGTTCGCCCTGTCCTGTGACATTACACTGGCTATTGCCGGGTGCAGTACACCCGATGAGGTCAGGGAACTGGCAAATGCCGGCAGACACCAGGTGCCACTGACATCTGCTGAAAGAAAAGAGATTGTCAAACCCTTTATCCCTGCGGCTGAAAGGCTTGCTTTTTACCGGGGCAGTGTGTTTAAAAAGCCGTGAAAACAGCATGCATGGTGAAACACCCGCCTCCTGGAGCCAGGACTGAAACCAGTCAATATCATCGTTACGTGCCAAATTTTCAAGGAATGATCTGAAAAAGTGAAAACATCTGCGGCATCACAACAATCAGGTTTGCATGTTTATAAATTCATGATATCATTTTTGATTAATGATCCAGTTAACTAAATCGCTTCCGGGGTTGCAGTTAAACTGTGGCAAATTAAGCAACGTTTACTTTTGGAGTCTTGG
>JAABSO010000044.1 GCA_011390335.1 Desulfotignum sp.
TGAAATCTGATAAACAACTGACAATCAGAGAGCAGATCATCCGCTGCCTGGAAGCTGAATCCATGACAGCAAGAGATATTTCAAAGGCCCTGCGGATCAGAGAAAAAGAAGCATACTCACACCTGCCATCAATTGAAAAAAGTATCAGACACCATAAAAAACAGATTAAAATAACACCATGCTACTGCCTGAGCTGCGGATTTGAATTCAAGGACAGAAAAAGATTCAAGAAACCCGGGAAGTGTCCGGAGTGCAAGAAATCAAGAATCGAGCCGGCTGTATTTCAAATCACCGGGTTTTAAATATAATAAAACAAATTGTATGATTTCAGGCATGAACTTTTTGTGATCACCTGATTGCCCAGTACCTGTATTTGGCATTATTCCCGGGGTGGGTATTTGAAAAGATATTCAAGGCCATTGCGTTTGATTTCATAGACAGCCTGCAGCATCTCTCCAAGTTTTCCTTCTGGAAATCCTTTTTGTGAAAACCAGACAAGATAACGTTCTGGAAGATCCACTAAGCGAAAGCCCTTATATTTACCAAAAGGCATTTTTGTTTTTGTCAGGGCAATAAATGCCTCTTTGTCAGGTTGAATATGTGTGGCCATTTCATCTCTTTTCTTTCATGATCTATGTTCGAATGCTATAGGTGTCATTCATATGGATAAACTATATATCATGAAATAAAATACCACAAACTGTGCAGGTGTTTTTTTGTTGGGAAAAATTTTGGTTGTCTGTGTTCTGTTGAAAGATTATACTCCATTTCGTTAAAATTCAGGAAAAGGAACGTGATGGATAAGGGCAGGAAATATAAGGGGTTTTTGCTGGTCATTTTTGCAGCAATTTTGTTCGGTACCACAGGGACCTCCCAGGCCCTGGCACCGGAAGGTATATCTTCCACTGCCATAGGCTCTTTGCGGCTGCTTATCGGAGGTCCGGCCCTGCTGCTGCTGGCAGGACTGTTCAGCAGAACCAGCCCGCTGGCATTCCGCCCCCCCCTGGTCCCCACTTTTATTGCAGCCTGCGGCATTGTCATGTTTCAATTGTGTTTTTTTGAGGCAGTGGCGCGGACCGGGGTGGCTTTGGGAACCATTGTGGCCATCTGCATTGCGCCGGTTATCTCCGGGCTGCTCAGTGCGTTTTTTCAAAATGAACAACTGAACCGGACCTGGATGGCCGCATCTGTGCTGTCCATTTCCGGATGTATTCTTCTCACCGTGGCAGGCAGTGCCGTGAAAATTGATACCTTCGGTGTCCTGCTGGCCACTGCTGCAGGGTTCGGGTATGCGGTTTCCCTTGTGGCAAGCAGGGCAGTTGTGGCGGACCATTCGCCTGTGCTCGGCATTGCTGTCATTCTCTGCGTGGGCGCAGTCCTGGTGTTTCCCTGGTTGCTTGCAGAAGACCTTTCCCAGGTGATGACCGGCCGCGGTATGGCAGCTGTTTTGTATCTGGGACTGGTGGCCACTGCAGGCGCCTACCTGCTGCTGGCAAAAGGGCTTTCTGTGATTCCGGTGTCCAGGACAGCCATTGTGATGCTGGTTGAACCGCTCACCGGATGCCTGCTGGGTGTACTGCTGCTGGGTGAGATATTCACGCCTGTGTCAGGTTTGGGGTCTGTGCTGATTTTCTGCGGACTTGTGATAATCGCAATTTCCAGGGACAAGGTAAGTCCCATAACACCGGTGCCTGCCCCGCCCAGGCGCAAAAGTACCTTCAGATTCCGCAGATAGCACGGGGTGTTGAAAAAAGGTTCAATACTGCTGTACATATCCTTTGTCATCAGGCCACCCATTCTGCCGGGCTGCTGTGTTGGCAAGGATATCGCAGCGTTCGTTTAGAGGATTGCCGCTATGGCCCCTGACCCATACAAACCGCACATCCAGAGCCTGTGACAGCGGCAGCAGCCGCTTCCACAAATCGGCATTCAAGGCAGGGTTTCCGTCGGATTTGTGCCAGTTTCTTTTGTGCCAGTTTTTTGCCCACCCCTTGTTCAGGGCATCCACCACATACTTTGAGTCAGAGTGCAGCACCACAGAGTTGCTGGTCCCTTCAAGGATTTCCAGGGCCTTGATTACCGCCATCATTTCCATGCGGTTGTTTGTGGTGTGGTTGTATCCGCCGGATAATTCCCGGGCCGGTTGATCTTCATCCGCCTGGATCACCACCCCGTATCCGCCGGGACCGGGATTGCCGATGGCACTGCCGTCGGTGTACACAACAATGGTTCCTTGCGGATATGTGTGTTCACCAGGGCAGGGCGGCACTTTGCGGGATGGTTTTTTTCGGCCGGATCCTGCGCCCGTCACCGGGTCTGCAAGAAAGGCTTTGGCTTCTTTTCTTGTCTTAAAGCTTTTGAAAACAGCGCCGGGAAATCCGTTTACCTGTACCTGTGCCTGGGGCCATGATGTAAAAATGCCGGTGGTGCGACCGGCAGCGACAGCATAAAATTTCATGGGAATACTATAAAAAGTTCCCAAAGTCCTGTAAACCCTTTGGTCTGCTTTTTTTTGCACCCATCTGTATTTGTTTCCAGATAGATGAAAAAAAATTCATTGCCATGGTCTGGTGGTGCTGCTGTTTTTGTGGTATTCCCGGTATCAGATATCGGCCTCGGGGCAAAGGTGGCGGCTTTGCCAAATGATGTCCCGGCTTAAATGGAAAAAATCCGGAAAGCCGGGGTCAAAGAACTCACCCGGGACAGGTAACAACTGGGTTGCTGCAATAAACTTCAATAATGGAAGAAAAAAAGCATTATGACCGGATCAGTTCCCCGGGAAAAACTTGATAAACTGGACCAGATGGCGAAAAAGATTCTGGCTGACATCGGGATACGGATTTTGAGTAGGCCTTTTCTGGCGCTGCTGGCGGACAAGGGCCTTTGCATCAAAGATGACCGGGTGGTTTTTTCTGCGGATCAGATCCCTGTGCTGCTGGCCCAGGCACCGGAAACCTTTACCCTCCACGGCATCAACTCTGTCCATGACATACACATCGGCAGGGGCGCATCAAAGATTGCAGCGGGATACGGCTGCGCCGCCATCATGGATCCGGACGGGAACATGCGGGATGCGATTTTTCAGGACCATGTGGATCTTGTCAAACTGGTGCATGCCAGCCCTGTTTTCAGGATCAACGGCGGTATTCTGGCACAGCCTTCGGATGTGGCCGCTCACCACAGCCATCTGGCCATGATGTATGCTGCATTGAAATATTCGGATAAATGTATTTTCGGAATCCAGTGCAGCCGGGACCGGATGGAAGATATCATGGCCCTGGCAGCCATACGCTTAGGGGGTGTGCAGCACCTTGCCCAGACTCCCCGGATACTCACCATGATCAGCCCGATCAGCCCGCTCCAGGTGGATGAAACCGGGCTGGAGGCCCTGTCTGCGGCAGGGCAGTATCACCAGCCGGTGATCATCTCTCCGGGGGTGGCAGCCGGTACCACCGGCCCCATTGACCTGGCCGGCAATGTGGCCATGGCGGCAGCCGAGGCCCTGGGTCTTGTCATGATCGCCCAGACCCTGAATCCCGGCACCCCGCTGATTTTCGGTCTCCAGTGCTACGGGTCGGACATGAAATCAGGCAATATTTCCATCGGGTCTCCGGCATACGCACTCCAGGCAAAATACTGTGCAGCCCTGGCCCGGTATTACGGCCTGCCCAGCAGGGCTGGCGGGGCTGTGACAGATGCCGGAAACCTGTCTGCCCAGGCTGGATATGAAAGTATGTTCTCCATGTTTACCGCCATGGAAAATCAGGTGAGCCTGATTGTTCACAGTGCCGGAATCCTGAACAGTTTCGGTGCCATCTCCTTTGAAAAATTCATCATGGACCTGGAAATTATCCAGATGATCCAGTTTTATATGGATGATATGGTGATTGATGACCATACCCTGAATTTTGATCTGATCCAGTCGGTGGGGCCGGGGGGATTGTTTTTAACCACCATGGACACCATGAAAAAATGCAGAACCCATACCTGGAATCCTGCAGTGGCCCTGCGGGGTAATCTCATGGGCATGTCGCCGGCAGAAAGATTATTGAAAAATATCCAGGATACCAGAGAAAAGATGCTGGCCGGATACCAGGCCCCTGCCATTGATCCGGGTGTATTGAAAAACATGGATGATTTCATGCGGCAAAAAGGGGTGGACCCTGATGCCCTGCCGCTGTATTATTGAAACAGTGAATAGTAGATTTTCCGGATGCAGGGCGGATTTTTTAAAAAAATTGTGTGCTGCAGCAAAACCGGATCATCATATAACTGAAAACCAGATATCATCGAAACCATTGAGAGTGTGCCATGCAGCAGACCATGAAAGCAATTGTCAAGGCAAAGCCTGAACCGGGGCTGTGGCTCCAGGATGTGCCGGTGCCGGAAATAAGACACAACGAGGTGTTGATAAAAATTTTGCGCACAGCCATCTGCGGTACGGATGTCCATATATACAACTGGGACAGCTGGTCCCAAAAAACCATCCCCGTTCCCATGCACATCGGCCACGAATTTGTGGGCACCATTGAAAAGGTGGGGTCCCATGTGGCTGATTTCAAAAAAGGGGACCTGGTGTCCGGGGAAGGCCACCTGGTGTGCGGACACTGCCGCAACTGTCTGGCCGGCCGCCGGCATCTGTGCAGGGACACAAAAGGGGTGGGGGTCAACCGGGCCGGGGCGTTTGCCCAGTACCTGGCCATTCCGGTCACCAATGTCTGGTACTGCGATGCTGCCATCCCCCTGGAAACCCTGGCCTGCTTTGATCCGCTGGGAAACGCTACCCATACGGCACTTTCTTTTGATGTGCTGGGCGAAGACGTCCTTATCACCGGTGCCGGTCCCATCGGGTGCATGGCTGCCGCCATTGCCAGGCACAGCGGTGCCCGGTATGTGGTGGTGACCGATCTTAACCCCTTCCGCCTGGACCTTGCCAGACAGGCCGGGGCGACTCTGGCCCTGGATGTCACCAAACAGTCGGTGGCAGATGCCCAGAAAGAACTGGGCATGAAAGAAGGATTTGATGTTGCCATGGAGATGTCCGGCAGCCCGGCCGCCCTGAATGCCATACTGGACAACATGTGTCATGGCGGAAAAATCGCCATGCTGGGGATCATGCCTGATGAGACCGCCATTGACTGGAACACGGTGGTATTCAATATGTTGACCATCAAGGGCATTTACGGCAGGGAGATGTATGAGACCTGGTATAAGATGACCTCCATGATACAGAGCGGTCTGGATATAACCCCCCTGATCACCCACAGGTTTGCGTACACACAGTTTGAACAGGGGTTTGCCGCCATGCGGTCCGGAGAATCAGGAAAAGTCATTCTGGACTGGACCCGCACAGACTGACCATCAGCAGGGCATGACAATTTTTATCTGCTGAACACCCTGCCCATGCCGGCAGAAGGTGTGTTAACCATATTGATTATGAGCTTGGAGGCATAAAAATGAGCACAGACAAACTGGATAAAAGCCTGGAACAGGAACTGTCCTCCCTTGCGGCAGAAGGAAGAACCAAATCACCGGAAAGGGTTATTGAAGCATATATACCGCCAAAAGATGAAAAAGGACCCAGGTACCGGCTGGCAGACAGTTCCCAAAACTTCATGCGGTTCAATTCCAATGCCTATCTGTCGTTGTCCAACCATCCGGAACTGATCCGGGCGGCAGATGCGGCCACCCGGAATTTCGGGGTGGGCCCCGGGGCTGTCCGATTCATTGACGGTACCTTTGTTCACCATGTGCGCTTAGAAGAACGCATTGCAAGGTTTGTAAATAAACCGGGGGCAAAAATTTTCAATTCCGCCTATACAGCCAATTGCGGACTGGCCCTTTCCATTTCGAGTAAAAAGACCCACTGGATAGGGGACCAGCTGAACCACAACAGTATTATCCGTGCCATGCGCATCAGCAACGTGCCCAGTGCCAACAAGGGGATATTTGCGCACAATGATATGGCAGATTTGAAACGCTGCCTGGATGCAGTGGGGTCGGACATGGAACGGGTTGTGGTGGTGTTTGACGGCATCTTCAGCATGCGGGGGGACTGTGCCCCCATAAACGAGATTGTGGACATCTGCAAAAGCTATGAAGACAGGTTCAAAGACGGCGTGATAACGGTGGTGGATGATTCCCACGGCATCGGCGCATTCGGGGATACCGGCCGGGGAACCCCGGAGTTCTGTAATGCCTGGCCTGATGTGGTGGTGGGGACATTCGGCAAGGCATTCGGTGTAAACGGCGGGTTCGTTGCCGGCAGCCAGACCCTTGTGGAGGCGGTGCGCCAGAAAGCTGACACCTATATTTATACCAATCCCCTGAGTGTGGCTGACTGCGCAGCTGCTGTCAAGGCAATCGATATCTGTGACAGCAGCCAGGGAAAAGACCTTCTGGCACACCTGAAAGAACAGACAGCCCGGTTTCGGCAGGGGCTGGACAGGCTGGGCATGGAATCCATTGCAGGGCCTCACCCGGTGGTACCGCTGATGGTCAGGGATACCGCCAGAACCCATGATCTTGTCACATACCTGTATGACAACGGTGTGCTGGTGGTGGGGCTGACATTCCCGGTGGTGCCCAAAGGAGATGAAACCATCCGTTTCCAGATCAATGCCTGCCATACACCCAAAGACATCGACCAGGTCCTGGGTCTTTTGGCTGAATTTGCCTGAAATTATTTTCTGTTCCGGGTTTTTTTCCAACTCCTTGAATTTGGACCAGAATCAATGTAAGATAAAAAATTGGTCTGGCCTGTACAAGGATGGCCGGGCATGATCCAAATATTTTGACAAGGAGAAAAAGGAATGGAGCCTGATAAATTCAGAGAATCCAGACAGGAAATAAACCGCATGTGCAGAAGTGTTTATGCCCTGATTGACAAAAAAGCCCTGGAAGAATCCAAAGAAGGGTATGAAAAGGTGCATGAACGGTTTGATATCCTCAAACCCCAGGCAGAGGGGGAGATTCAGAAGAGATCTGTCAAAAATCTGGGGCTCAAACTCAAGAATCTGTCCACACTTATCCGCAAATTGAAACCCAAGGCCGGCGCTTCACGAAAAGCGGGGAGCCCCGGTATTGTCTGGAATGAGGAGCGGCTGACCGAGCTTGCCACCCCTTTTCTGGAAAAAGTTATCCAGAATATGGGAACCGATGAAGCATCTGCCGTGTGTCTGGGCACCACAGGAAAAGGTATTCGTCCCAATTACCAGATCCAGTTCAGTGACAAAAGCATAACTTCTTTTAGCGGATCCAGCCACAAACCCAGCCAGAAGCCCAATGCCGGTAAAACAAAAAATATTTCCCCGCCGTTTCCCCGGGAAGTGATCCAGAAAGTGCTGGCACAGAAAAATGCATAGACTGTGAAAAGAATCTGATCCATGACCCAAAATATCTGGGTCATGGGTTTGCATTACCCTACCCCCCCAAGCTGCTTAACCATTCTCACCTGGTTTCTTTTTTTGCCCGAACAGTCGAACTCCACACAATCCATTGTACAGGTCATGAGGTGGATGCCCATCCCGCCGGGTCTGATTTCATCCAGATTTCGGGGTTCCAGGGCGGCAGGATCCCATTGGCTGCCAAAATCTTCAATGGTGATACACAGCTTTTTTGGCATAATTTCCAGATAAAGATTTATTCTGCCGTCGGGCTGGTTCATGTAACCGTGTTTGATGATATTGGCGCATGCTTCGGCAACAGCCAGAACAATATCTTCCGCTTCGTGCCTGGACAGCTTGTTGACGGCGGCAACCTTTTTTACCATCCCCCGTGCCAGCTGCAGGTATTTTGGCTGGGAGGGGATGCTCAGTATAAGGTGTTCAGGGTTTATGGTTATGGTATCTGACATGGGCGGCCCTGTGTCTTAGCTGATTTGAAAAACTGATCGGATCAGCGATTTTCTTTTTTTGTATATAAATGTATATCCACCCTGGTCCTGTTTGTCAATTGCGTCCCGACCTGGCCAGTTGTAAAGCTGCCTGCGGATTATCGTTGACACCCCAAAACCGGTAGGCTATTTATGCCTTATGATACGTGTTGAAAACCTTGTTAAAACCTATGGCAAGATTGTGGCCTGCAACAACCTGAACTGCCGGTTTGAAGAAAAAAAGGTGACAGTGATCCTCGGGGGAAGCGGATCCGGCAAAAGTACGCTGTTGCGCCAGGTAACGGGCCTTGAGAAACCGGACTGCGGATCGGTGTTCTTTGACGGCATGGACCTGACGCGTGCCACCAAAAAAGCGCTGTACGAGAAAAGAAAGAAAATGGGCATGCTCTTCCAGGGATCTGCCCTGTTCAATTACTTAGATATTTATGAAAACATTGCATTTCCCCTGCGGGAACACACAAAAATCGCTGACAACGTCATTAAAAATATCGTTACCATGAAGCTTGAAATGGTAGGTCTGCGGGGAATCGAACACCTGATGCCTTCCCAGCTTTCCGGGGGAATGATGAAACGGGTGGGACTGGCCCGGGCCATTGTGATGGACCCCAAGGTGATTTTTTATGATGAGCCCACTTCCGGCCTGGATCCCATTTCCACCGGCGTGATCGGCAAACTGATCAAGGACCTGAACACCAAACTGGGCATTACCTCGGTGGTGGTATCCCATGATATTGCATCCAGTTTCAAAATTGCCGATAAAATCATTATTCTCTATTACGGCGATATCATTGCCCAGGGGACCGTGGAGCAGATTCAGAACAGTACTGATGAGCGGGTCGTGCAGTTTATCACAGGATCCCCTGAGGGCCCCATTGCTTTTACCCGCTCTGACACCAGTTATATTGATGCGCTTTTGACCGATAATGAAAAAACAACAGGGACAATGCTGTGAATCTTGATATTGCCGCTGCCATCGGCCGGGCCACGTTGTCCTGGATGCAGATTACAGGCAGAAGCGGTGTGTTTTTGTTCCTTGCTTTTTTTCAGGCCTTTCGCAGGCCGTACCGTATATCCCGGCTCATCAAGGAAATCGAATTCATCGGATCAAAATCATTTTTGATCGTGTTTGTCACGGCCCTGTTCACCGGCATGGTGCTGGGGCTCCAGGGCTACCATACCCTGACCCAGTTCGGGGCCCAGGCCCTTTTAGGATCTGCAGTAGCCCTTTCCATAATCCGGGAACTGGGGCCTGTGCTGTGTGCCCTCATGGTGACCGGAAGGGCCGGGTCTGCCATAGCCGCACAAATCGGCATCATGAAAATAACGGACCAGTTCCCGGCCCTGGAAATGATGGCCATTGAACCTGTCAAATATGTGATCAGCCCGAAAATTCTTGCCGGCATCATTTCCCTGCCCCTGTTGACCGCATTTTTTGATTTGGTGGGAATTTTTGGCGGATACCTGGTGGGGGTCCAGCTGCTCGGTGTTAACCAGGGAGCATATTTCAGCAAGATGATTTCTGCGGTCACCTTTGCCGATATATATGGCGGGATGATAAAATCGTTGTGTTTTGGCCTGCTGATCTCCTGGATTTCCTGCTTCATGGGGTTCAGTGCCCAGGCCACAACTGAAGGGGTGAGCCGGGCCACAACCCAGACGGTGGTGCTGACATCCCTGTCCATCCTGGTGGTGGATTATATCTTGACATCTTTATTGCTATAGGATGTAATATTATTTATGTACGGTAGAAAAACTGAAATTTCGGTGGGATTGTTTATGGTCCTGGGAATGGCCTGCCTGGTGTATCTTTCTGTCAACCTGGGCGGGGTTGCATTGTTCAGATCGGACACCTATACCATTGAAGCCGGTTTCAGGTCGGTGGAAGGCCTTGAACCGGGGGCTTCTGTGGAAATCGCAGGGGTGCCTGTGGGAAAGGTCAGACAGATCCGCTTAGAAGACAATGATGCCCGGGTTTTTATGGAGATCAAAAACACCACCCGGATCTCCGATGATACCATTGCTTCGGTGAGGACCAAAGGCATCATCGGCGACAAATTCATCAAACTGGCACCCGGCTGGTCTGAAGAATATCTGGCAGACAATGATGTGATCATGGATACCGAATCTGCCATCAGCATTGAAGAGTTGATCAACAAGTACCTGTTTGAACAATAACAGCCAATCAGACACAGGGAAGATATGGTCCCATGGGATTTCATATAGAAAGCACAGAAAAGAAAAATATTGCCATGATCAGGGTGGAAGGCGAAGTGGACATGTTTACCTCCCCCAGCCTGCGGGACACACTGGTGTTGTACTTTAAAAATAAAAAAGTTGCAGCTGTTGTGGTTGACCTGGCCAAGGTGTCCTTCATGGACAGTTCCGGCATAGCCACCCTGGTGGAAGGGCTGCAATGGAGCAGAAAAAAGGACCGGCCCTTTGTTCTGGCCGGACTGGGAGACACGGTATATAATGCCCTTTCCTTGACCAAGCTGGATAATGTGTTTACCATTCATGAAAATGCAGACAAGGCATTAGAGACCCTAACCCGAGAAAAGATGGAAGAAGACTGATATGCAGCATTTGATTGCACGATCCCTGGCAGTGACAATAGTGACAATTGTTATCCTCTTTTTTACAGGTTCTCATGCCGTGGCATCATCCCCGGCCCGGGACCAGCTTGCAGCCACCATTGACAGCATCATAAAGATTCTGGAAGATGATACCCTTAAATCAGATGCCAATGCTGCCCTTCGAAGAGAGGCATTGCGGAAAGTGATCTTTGAGCGGTTTGATTTTGAAAAAATGTCACAGCTCAGCCTGGCCCGGCACTGGCGGGGCAGAACTTCTGCAGAACGCCAGACCTTTGTCCGGTTGTTTTCCCGGCTTCTGGAAGACACCTATGTGGCGAAAATCGAGGCATATAATGATGAAAAGGTGCGCTATGTCAAAGAACAGATCAGAGATGATAAAGCCCAGATCGATACGGTTGTTGTGAGCGATACCATCGAGATACCAATTGATTACAGAATGTATGCAGCAGAAGACGGCCAGTGGCGGGTGTATGATATGGTGGTTGAAGGTGTGAGCCTGGTGGCAAATTACCGGTCCCAGTTCAGCCGGATGCTGGAATCTGATTCTTTTGAATCCTTGATCAGGCAGTTGGAGGAGAAAACCGGTTCAAACTCCTGAATTGCTGCGTGGACATTTCTGCTTTTCTTTTTTATCTATCTTCATTCCCATCTTATCCAATTCGATTGATATGAAAAAACTTCACAACCAAATAATTTTTTCATGATTTGTTTTGCCTGGCAGGTCATGGCCGTTTATATGAAAGTGTTAAGTTTTAAGCTAATACCTGACGGCTAACAGCTAAAGGCTAATAGCTAACAGCTTTCATTTTTTGTTGTGCCGGGCAGGTCATGTATGGTTGTTCTTCAGGATAGCTGCCATTCCAATAACCGGGTTCTAACCATTTTCTAATAATCTGCTCATCATTTGTTAAACAAAACCTTATAAAAGATCTGTATTTTCACAGCAAGTTTAGTGAATAATTTTTAATTGTAAGGTTACCCATGTCTTCTTCCAACCTGCTTCTGGTATTGCTGATGCTCACTGCCGGCGGATATTTTCTGGGCCGCAGGCGGGCCTTTGTCCTTGCCGGTGCCAGCGGCGGAGGCCGGCAGATACTGCACTCCAGGCCCACCTATTATGGTGCCCTTGCTGCGCTCTGGTGTGCCCTCCCGGCCCTGATTGTTTTTTGTTTCTGGCAGATCTTTGAATCCAATGTGGTCACCCAGATGGTGATTGCCGGTCTGCCTCCTGACCTGCAGAACCTGCCGACAGATAGGCTCGGTCTCGTAATAAATGATATCCGCAACATCGTTTACGCAAACATTGTCCCGGAAGAGATCAGTCCGGCCATCCAGGCGGCAGCCGACCATTACACACGGCTTCAGGCCATCAGCAACGCCACCCTGGCAGTGATGGTCACCACCATTGCCATTGCAGGGATTGTGTGGGTGCACAAAATTATTTCTCCGGGGCTGCGGGCACGTAACCATGTGGAAACCATGGTCAAATACCTGCTTATCGCCTGCTCCACCATCGCCATATTCACCACCATCGGCATTGTATTGTCTGTTTTGTATGAAGCCATCCGGTTTTTCAAGATTGTTCCTTTGCATGAATTTGTTTTCGGTCTGGACTGGAGCCCTCAGATGGCTATCCGCGCTGACCAGGTGGGCTCATCCGGGGCTTTCGGCGCCATTCCGGTATTCATGGGTACCCTGCTCATATCAGCCATTGCCATGTGTGTGGCGGTTCCCATCGGCCTGATGTCCGCCATTTACCTGTCTGAGTATGCCAACAAAAGATTCAGGGCGGTTGCCAAACCGCTGCTGGAGATTCTGGCCGGTATCCCCACGGTGGTATACGGGTTTTTTGCCGCCCTGGTGGTGGCCCCCCTGATCCGCAACGCCGGGGTCTCCGTGGGCCTGGATGTTTCCTCGGAAAGTGCTTTGGCCGCCGGTCTGGTCATGGGGATCATGATCATTCCCTTTGTGTCATCCCTTTCAGATGATGTGATCAATGCTGTTCCCCAGTCCCTGCGGGACGGTGCCCTGGGCCTTGGTTCCACCCACAGTGAAACGGTGCGCCTGGTTGTGCTGCCCGCTGCACTGCCCGGCATAGTCGGTGGGGTGCTGCTGGCGGTGTCCCGGGCCATAGGTGAGACCATGATCGTGGTCATGGCAGCCGGCCTGGCCGCCAATTTGACGGTAAACCCTTTGAATACCGTTACCACAGTGACTGTCCAGATCGTAACCCTTCTGGTGGGGGACCAGGAGTTTGACAGCCCCAAGACCCTGGCTGCCTTTGCCCTGGGCCTTTTGTTGTTTGTCATCACTTTGATCCTGAATATCATCGCCCTGGTGGTGGTGCGCAAGTACAGGGAGCAGTATGAATAATCATTTCAATACCGGCCATGCCGGCAGTACCGATAGCAGCACGAAAGAACAATCTGCATCCGTGCGGACAATGGATATTGTCAGCAAAGGGCTTTCCAGGCGCTATAAGGCTGAGAAGCGGTTCCGGCTGTATGGCATAACAGCCATACTCCTTTCCATGGCTTTTTTGTCCATGCTTTTCATCAGCATCAGTGCCAATGGATACACCGCTTTCCAGCAGACCTTTGTCCAGCTGGATATTTTCCTGGATCCTGATGACATTGATGCCCAGGCCCTGCAGGATGCCAACTACCAGGCAATGGTGAAAAAATCCCTCAGGGCAATGTTTCCTGAGGTGAAAACCAGGACTGAAAAGCGTCAGTTATATGACATGGTCAGTACCGGGGCAACATACCAGCTGCAGGATTATGTCAGAAAAAACCAGCAGATGATCGGCTCGGTTGTCCAGCTCTGGGTGCCGGCGGATGATGATGTGGATATGCTGATAAAAGGCCATATCCCCAGAGATGTGCCCGAGACTGAGCGCAGAATTAAAGATACACAGCTCTCCTGGATTGACAAGCTCCTGGAGCAGGGACGGATCGAAAAACGGTTCAATACCACTTTTTTTACAGGTGGCGATTCCCGGGAACCTGAACTGGCAGGCATCCTGGGTGCGGTTACCGGATCTTTTTATACCCTGATCATCACCCTGCTGTTGTCTTTTCCCGTTGGTGTGGCCACTGCTGTTTACTTAGAGGAGTTTGCCCCCAAAAACCGGTGGACCGATATCATTGAGGTCAACATCAACAACCTGGCTGCCGTTCCTTCCATTGTATACGGCCTTTTGGGCCTTGCGGTTTTCCTCAATTTTTTCGGACTGCCCAGATCGGTTCCCCTGGTGGGCGGATTTGTGCTGACCCTGATGACGTTGCCCACCATCATTATCGCCGGCCGGGCCGCCTTGAAATCGGTCCCCCCTTCCATTCGGGAGGCGGCCTTAGGTGTGGGTGCCTCCAAAACCCAGATGGTGGTCCACCATGTACTGCCCCTGGCGCTGCCCGGCATGCTCACCGGCACCATCATCGGCATGGCCCAGGCACTGGGTGAGACAGCCCCCTTGCTCATGATCGGTATGGTGGCCTTTATTGTGGATATACCCGGCGGATTTACCGATCCGTCCACGGTGCTGCCCGTACAGATCTTTTTGTGGGCGGACAGTCCGGAACGGGCCTTTCTGGAGAGAACCTCCGCTGCCATCATGGTCTTGCTGGCGTTTTTGGTGACAATGAATGCAGTGGCGGTGTTTTTGAGAAAAAAGTTTGAACGAAGATGGTAAGTGGTATGCAGATAGTGTTTATCAATTGAATGTAATTTAACAACCAAAAATGTAAGGAGAAAAAAATGAAAAAAGTGTTTATCGCAAGTCTGGCCCTGGTGTTTGCACTGGGCATTGGTACCGTTGGAGCGGCATCACGGGACTATATCTCCATTGTGGGATCGTCCACGGTGTATCCCTTTGCAACAGTGGTGGCGGAAAATTTCGGTAAAACCACCGGGTTTAAAACCCCCACCATCGAATCCACCGGGTCCGGCGGGGGGCACAAACTGTTCGGTGCCGGTGTTGGTGTGGAATATCCGGATATCACCAACTCTTCCCGGCGGATTAAAAAATCGGAGTTTGAAAAAGCCGCAGCCAACGGTGTCAAAGAAATCGTTGAGGTGAAGGTCGGATATGACGGCATTGTGCTTGCCAACTCCAAAAAAGCCCCGCTGTATAAACTGAGCCGCAAGGATATTTTTCTTGCCCTGGCCAAGGATGTGCCCTCAGGAAATGTGGCCGGCAAAACCGTTCCCAATCCCAACAAAACCTGGAAAGATGTAAACCCCGCACTGCCGGATGTTAAAATTGAAGTGCTGGGACCGCCCCCCACCTCCGGCACCAGGGATGCATTTGTAGAACTGGCCATGGAAGGTGGTGCCAAAAAATTTTCATGGATCGCTGATCTGAAGGGAAAAGACAAAAAAGCCTACAAAGCCCTTTGCCATACCATCCGTGAAGACGGTGCCTATATTGAGGCCGGGGAAAACGACAACCTGATTGTCCAGAAGCTGGATGCCAACAAGGATGTGCTGGGAATTTTCGGGTTCTCTTTTCTGGACCAGAATGCAGACAAACTCCAGGGCGCACTCATTGATGGTGTTGCCCCGGAATTTGATGCCATTGCAGACGGCAGCTACCCGGTATCACGTTCCCTGTATTTTTACGTCAAAAAAGCCCATGTGGGCAGCATTCCCGGAATCAAGGAGTTTCTGGCCGAATTCACCAGTGAAAAAGCTTGGGGTGAAGACGGTTATCTGACTGACAAGGGCCTGATTCCCATGCCTGAAGCGGAAAGAAAAAAGTTCAGGCAGGCGGTTGAAAACCTGACCCCGCTTTCCGCATCTGACCTGTAATCTTTTACTGTAAGCCTGTATTGTCAGCCGGACCGGGCAAAGACCCGGCCCGGCTGATTTTTTTGCGGTTTCGGTGTAAACGTTACAGATTAGGGAGGTGGACCCTTTTTCTCAGCCGCCTTCATGGTCAAAGATCATGTCTATGGTCAGTAATCCCGGCCCCGGATAATGGTAATGATCAGCCACAACCCCAGCAGGGCGGAAATCAGATACCCGATCATGCCCAGAGCAGGGAACCCGAAAAGCAAGGGTTTTACACCGGTGGTAATGATCATGGATGATCCCATGATCATGGCACCCAGCACAATGCCCAGGGTCAGGCGGTTGAAGCTGCTTTCAAGGGCCTGGTGCAGGGGGGCCAGGTTTTTGTGGTCAAACCCGATGGTGAGGTCACCATGTGCCATTTTTTTGAAGATGGTGGAAAGGGTTTCGGGCAGATGCTGCTGGAGTTGCCATATGCTGGACAGGTTGTGGCGCAGCCGCTGCCACAGATATCCTTTTGAATACTGACGGGATACCAGTTTGCGCACATGGGGTTCAGCCTCGGAAATCACATCCAGATCCGGATACAGCATCCGGGCCGTGCCTTCCACGGTGATCAACGCCTTGATGACGATGGACATGTCCGGCGGCAGGCGCAGGTCATGGGATTTCAGGACCTGGACTAGGTCCTCCAGCAGCTGTCCCATGTGGATATCCTTGATTGGCAGAGACATATAGACATCCATGATATCCATGATATCCTTTTCCAGCTGCCGGGAATCTATCGTTTTTCGGGCTGTTGCGATATTGCACAGCATCTGCGTCAATTTTCTGCTGTCTTTGTCCACACCTGCCCGTATCAGAAACAGCAGGTCGTTTTTCTCATCCGGTGTCAGCCTGCCCACCATGCCCCAGTCCATGAGGCAAAGCCGGTTGTCAGAGGTGATCACCATATTTCCCGGGTGCGGATCAGCATGGTAAAATCCATGGTCCAGGATCTGTAGGACAGCGGATTTTAAACCAGTTCCTGCCAGGGTTTTGCGCAGGTCCTGTGGAAGATCCAGTGCCGGGGTGATTTTGGTACCTGAAACAAATGCGGTCACCAGGACCCGGGGGGTGGTATATTCGGTGAATACTTCGGGAATGAGAATGTCTGATTCCTGTTCAATCTTTGATTTGGCAATCTGGATATACCGGGCTTCCCGGGAAAAATCGATCTCCCTGAGCAGGGTGCGCCGGTTGGCTTCCACAATACCCGGCAGGTCATACACCTGCAGGGTTTCGATATTGTTGTGGCATTGCCTGGCCAGGGTTTCCAGGATATTCAGATCGGTTTCAACGGTTTTAACAATGCCCGGACGTCTGACTTTCACCGCCAGAACCCTTCCTTTGTTGCGGTGCACTGCCTTGTGCACCTGGGAAAGGGATGCCGCAGCCACAGGTTCCGGATCAAAGGAGCTGAACAGGGAAGCCAGAGGGGTGTCAAATTCCTGCTCCAGCACTTTTTTGACATCTTCAAAGGGAATCGGACCCACCGCATCCTGAAGCCTGCTCAGTTCTTTGATCATGGGCAAAGGCAGTATGTCCGGGCGCATGCTCAGGATCTGTCCGAGCTTGACAAAGGTGGGGCCAAGTTCCTCAATAGCCAGCCGGATGCGTTTGAACACATCCATATCTGTATCTATCGTCGGGGATATGGCGTGCACCAGGTTTTTTACCGGAAGATCCAGACGCTGGAGCAGGTCCCCGAACCCATATTTGGCCAGAATCACGGCCATATCCTTGAGCCGGCCCAAATTGGTGATGGTTTTCAGTTCCATGGACCAGTCCTGTTATGCCTGATCTGTATTTTTATCTTTTGCCAGCCTGTAATAATGGGTATTGCGGCCATGATGTTTTCCTGTTTGTATTTTCCTTTCTGTTCCATAACACGTTTAACACGGTGCTTCAACTTTTACGGCAAAAAATACTGACGACCGGCAGTGTGGGACAAAAAAGGTTTGGGAAAAGATCCGGCAGATTTTGGATAATCTTCTGTCAAAACCCTGAACAAAAGTTTGACCTGCACTCGGTTTTTGATTTAAGATACATGCAAACAATGAAAGGAGTTTGGCAAAATGTTGTATTCAGGACATTTTTCATTTGATGAAATAAGCAGATCCGGCCAGGAGCGGCATGGGTATTTCACCTGTCTGGTGAAAGCCGGCACCCCGGAACTGGCACTTCAAAAATTTAAACAGCGAATCCAGACCATCAGAGAGGATATCCAGGATCCGCTTTTTAAAGATATCCAGGCAGTGTATGTGGAAGATATTGTGGAGATAGGAGACAGCCCGGATGAGGCTGTGGTGACAAGGTTTCAGTCATCTGACGGACCCTTTCCCAGATCCAGAAGCTGCTCGCTTCCCACCTCTGATACAAAAGAGATAAAAGCGTATCAATGGATTCCAAAATCAGATCCCGTTACTGACAAACAACAGGCAGTCCAGGAACAGGAGTACAAAGAAGCGGTGCCATTTATGCAGTTTTCCAGCTGAAGGGCTTTTTACCGGCCATGGGGATTTTCATGCAGGTTTTGATAATATCATTTTTGCGGTGATGGTAGGAGTATGGATGCTTTCTGGGCACATATTTCAGGGATACAGGCCCATCCGGCAATGGTGCTGCTGCCCTATGCAGTCCTGCCGGCTGTGGGGTTTCCTGTTGTGCCCTTTCTGGTCCTGTTGGGCCTGAGATTCGGAACTGTGTGGGGTGTTGTCATCATGCTGGCGATGACCCCCCTTCATCTGGCTGTTTCCTACTGGTTTACCCGGAAGGTTGCCGGCCGGTGGATACAGACCCTGGCAGAAAAAATCGGCGTATCCATACCCCAGGTGCCGGAAAACCGGCACCTGGGGTATGGATTTTTGTTCATGGCGGTTCCAGGGCTTAGCTATGCCCTGAAAAATTATCTGCTGCCCTTGTCAGGCATCCGGTTTCTGCCTTACATTGCGTGCGCGTGGCTGACCCAGTGTATCATGGGGGTTCCCTTTGTGATCATGGGAAGGGCAGTGGTGCAATGGGACATGAAATTGTTGGCCGTGGCAGGAGGTATTATTCTGGCAATTTTTTTGTTCAGGCGCAAAATTCATGGCATATACCGCCATATTATGAAAAAGTGAAATAGACATGACAAGTGAAAGGGGTATTAAAAACGGATGAAGACATTACTTGCAGCCGCACTGATCCTGCTGCTCTCCTCTGTGGCCTGGTGTGAGGAATCTGCTGGATTGCAGACCTTTCAGGTTTTTTATGAAAATGATCTTTTCGGCGATACTGATAAGTATTATACCAATGCCATGCATATGACCTGGCTGTCAAAGGATTTGAAACAATACAAAGATGATGTCCGCCTGCCCGACTGGTCCCTGCCTGTGATCCGGGCGGTTCCCTTTGCCCACGTTCCCGGCAGCACCCATAACATCGGGCTGTTGTTCGGACATCAGATTTTTACCCCTGCAGATATCACGGCCACGGATCTGCTGCCTGATGACCGGCCCTATGCCGGATATTTATACGCAGGAATCGCCCTGCACAGCAAAACCGAAACCAAACTGGATACCATTGAAATCGCTCTCGGGGTGGTGGGGCCGGCTGCCCTGGGGAAACAGGTACAGAATACTGTCCACGATTTCAGAGATATCGATCAAGCCCAGGGTTGGGATCATCAGCTTGACAATGAACCGGCAGTTAGATTTTCCTGGCAGCGCAAATGGCGGACCCACCGGGCGATGTTGACGGATACCTTGTGCTATGACCTGTTATCCCACACCGGTGTCACCCTGGGCAATGTGAGAACCGGTGCGGATGCCGGCGTGGAAGTCCGGCTGGGATACAATATCCCCATGGATTTCGGGTCCGACGTGATCCGTCCTGGTGCCGGGGTTAGTGCCCCGGTGTCCGATTCCGGGTATCCCCACATACCGGCTTTTGGTGTGCACCTGTTTGCCGGTACCCGGGCAGAAGCTGTGGTCCGTAATATCTTTCTGGACGGCAACACGTTTAAAAGCAGCCACAGTGTCGATAAAAAACCATTGGTGGCGGAATTTTCCGCAGGCATTGCCGCAACCTATAACCGGATCAAGTTGACCTACCGCCATATTTTCAGAACCAAACAGTTCGATAATCAGTCTAGAGGCCATGTGGTGGGATCTTTGGCCCTGACCGTCTCTTTCTAGGATTTTTTATGCCAGTTGTCACGGGAGGCTACAATGGTTTCAGGAAACACCCGCCCTGTGATGTGTCCATATGTTGGGACCGATACCCGGGAACCGCTGCCCTGCAGGCGATGGGCCTGCCCTGCACAGAGGCGTCCAGAACCAGCTCCAGACCATTATCTGACGGAATGAATGTCACGATAACAGCGCCTCCCGGCACCAGGGTGGGGCCAAATGACAAGGGAGTATCCTGTCGCAGCCATTCCGGGAAAATACCGGATCCCAGGATGAGCGTATCCCCTTCTTCTCTGATGAACAGGCTGCGCATCATCAAGATCCATTCTGCGGCAGCCCAGCCGTGCTGGCCGTCTCCCATGCACCCGCCCCCGGTCAAAGGGTTGATGGCTTCCGGCCACTGGCCGGTGGGGGATGCCAGATCCGCCACCGTGGCGATCATATCCCGGTACCGGGTATCCTGGCTGCGCAAAAGCGTCTGGGCCATGGCCAGGGTCAGGTAGATGTTGATGCCTGAGTGAATCATGTCCTGGAAAAAGGCATTGCCATAGGAACAATGGGACATGAGATAGGACATGGTGTTCATGATCCTGGCATCATTTGGTGGTGTGATCTGCAACGGATAGTCTGCCACCAGGGACCCCACAGCCCCGGCATCCATGCGGCGGTAGGGGGATGCCGGGATGGCATGGTGTCGCTTATATGCGGCAGCCTGCTCCAGGGAAGAAAAAATCCGGTTTTCAAAATCCGTTGCCTGGGCGGCAAAGGTGTTCTGATAAGAACTGTTTTTTTGTATTGCTGCCAGCCCTGCTGCCGCCCTGAGTCCGGCAACTCCCCAGAAATCATCCCAGTAATAATAGTCATTGGGTCCCAGATGTTCGGCGCTGAATCCGGCCGGCAGCAGGCCGTCATGGGGTTTGCCGTCCTTTTTGCTGCGGCGGTTGTGCAAGATCCACCGGGCCCCTTTCATCAGGGAGGAGAAAAGATCGGCTGACGGGGCAATGCCGGTGCACTGTGTGAATCGGTAAGCGATCCACAAAACCTGGCCGTTGGAATCCCATTCTCCTTCCTGGGAATGAAAATACCCGGTCAGGCTCTGGCGGTCCGGAAACCTATGGATCAAGCGGTCGCATTTTCGGACGAGTCCCAGGCCCAGCAGGGCATTGATCATTAAACAGGCATCCCGGAACCAGAACCGCCGGTAGGTGTAGGGACCGGGGTACACCTCCTCCGCGCTTAACAGCAGCATTGTCCTGACTGCGGCATCATACAGGAATTGAAATTCTGCATCCGGTACGGACAATGCTGCGGTTTGTGAAACAATCTCTGATGTGGGGGTAAGCCCCCGGCCGGAGTCCGGGGATGCAGTGGCCGTATCCTTTTCCAGGGGTACCTGGATATCTATATGGGTGGTTTCATCTGCCCTGACGGGAAAAAACGCGGCTGCCGTGGCCATGCCGATGGGGCAGGCGGCCTGGTTTTCAGCCTGGGGCCGGTCCAGGTCCAGGGCTACATCCCCGTGATCATAGGTGGAAAACAACACCTTTTCAGGCGCAGTTGTAAAGTGTACATCATGGGTGTGGTTAATGGTAAACCGGCTGTCCTTATAGCGAATATGATCGATGAAATGAATGCCTTCCGGATTATAGGGCCGTATGGACACAATAAGCCATCCTGTATCCTTTTGTATGCCGCCTTTGGCTCTCATCTGCATAACCGGTCCTGCATGGCTGTCCATGGCCACCGTGGCGGTGCAGACCAAAGACAGCGTATCTTTTGCTGTGGCAGTGGTGACGACAAGTTCGTCTGTCAGATTCAGTGTCTGGTCAGCATGGACCTGCCGGGACGGCACCAGCAGGTTTCCCGCTTCAGACATGAGCCAGACATCAATGGACCAGGCATCAAACAAGGGTGTCACAAGGCCCCTGGGATCGATGACAGGGTATAGGGCAAGGTCGTGTCGGCCCACTGCGGTCCAGTTTCTGTGGGTGACATTGATATGGGAAAAAGTAAATCCCCTGGGGATAAAAGATGCATCCTGTGGGGTAAATTGTTTGACCACCCAGAAAGGCCATATCCAGTCAAGATTGTATTGGATGGCCCGGGTATTGACCAGACCCCGGGCATGGAAAGTAATTCCGGCCCGGAGCAGTTCAATGGGTTCCTGCACTTTTGAGGGTTTGCCGAACTGGCGCAGCCGGGCCATCAGGGTAATCGGGTCAACAAATCCGTAATATCCGGTAATCCGTCTGATCAGAAAATGCCAGGGGAACCATTTTTTAAAAAACCTGTGCATAGCTCGCCTTCCTGACTATATAAAGGGGTTGGCAATGTGCTGCTGCATTTTTTTGTCAATGGTTTTCTCAAAGGGCCTGCCGTAATAATCATATAACCGTGTTTCAGTCTCAAGATTCACCGGTTTTTGGGGATCGAATTCAGGGCCGTCCTTAATGGCTTGGGTTGTCAGGTCCATTTCAAAGGTGGATTCCCCCCAGTTAATGGATTTGATCCAGTGCAGAGACAACAGCACTTTTTTGCCCCCGGGCAGCCAGTTGCGGGTGTCCACCACAACATACCGGAGCGCCCAGGTCTCGTCATCTAAAATAAAATCTTCCACATGTCCGATATCCCCGTCTGAGGCCTTGATGAAATATCCTTTGACTTCCTTGAAAGAGCGAAGGTTATTTTCCTCTATGGTTTCCAATTCAGATTCATCCGGGGCATCATCATCCGCAAGGGTGGCAGTGCCGGACGTCACCGGTCCCACGGCTGCAGGGTAGGCTGCCGGACCCCACAGGCCGGTGCCGGCCCAGTAATAAGGATATCCATAATACCGGAACATTTTTTTTTCGTGCTCCCGGGATACTGGTTCATCTGCTGAGGGTGCCGGACAGTTTTCCAGTTCATCTTTGGATATGGTGAGAAAAAGACTGCGGGTGTTCCAGTCCGGATGGTCAATCATGATTGGTGATACCAGCACCTGGTTTCCTATCAGCCAGTTTCCGGTGTTGGCAATGATGTGACGTACGGTCCACCATTGGTCATCAAATAAAACATCTTCACATGTTCCAAAATTCTGGTTATCAGCATGTAATTTATATCCGATAATTTCATCTACACTTCTGAACATGGGGCTCTCCTTTTTTTTTTAGAACCTTGGATCTGGAGAAGGTTCTGGTAATGCTGTCGACTTTTTCACTGATCAGGTCCCATTCGGTTCGAATCGTTCGCAAAAACATCTCCCAGGGTTCCATATCTGTTTCATCCATTACTGAAGCACCACTGCCCCGGGATACGGCATGTTCATAAAGATCCGACAGCTTTTGGGCACAGGTATTTCGGCTGAAATCCTGCGCTGTCTGCAATGCGCATTTCTGCCATGCAGCTATTTTTTCAGGATGAGACACTGCATCACAAATGGTTCGGGAGAATGATTTGGTGTCTGCACCGCTATGTAACAGCATGCCATTCTGGTTGTGCCGTAACACTTCTCTGGCACCCGGGGCATCCAGGGCGATCACCGGTGTGCCTGCTGCCATTGCCTCGGTGAGCACCATGCCCTGGGTTTCAGATTTAGAGGAAAACACAAACATATCCATGGCCTGGTAGACGTCAGCCAGGTCTTTTCCCTTGAGATTGCCTGTGAGAACCAGCCGGTCCAGAAGGTTGTGCGCACCAAAGATGTCATGAATTTTTGCTTTTTCCGGGCCTTCTCCGGCAACGCAAAACCATGTGTCAGCAAGGGTTTTCATGGCTATGGCAACACTTTTTGCCAGAAACACCAGGTTTTTTTCAGGGGCAAGTCTGCCCACATGCCCTATGACAAAGGCATTTTCAGGAATCTGCCATTCTTTTTTAAAGGCATGGCCGTCTGCGGAACCAAAAAAAGCGGTATCCACACCCGTGGGAATTTCCGTAACCGGGGTGGTAACTCCCCGCTTGCGGATCAAATCGGCAATACTTTTGCTGGGTGCCACCACCTGGTCGCATAAATTGGCATACATGGTGGACAGGTTCAGGGCAAACTGCCTGAAATTCTCGTTGTCTCCGGCTACATAATGGGTGTATTCCTCATACAGGGTATGGTGGGTGAAAACAAGGGGAAGCCGGTGGCGCCGTGCCGCCCGGAAGGCCGCATCACCCAGTAGATACGGATGGTGGCTGTGGATGATATCAGCCTTGAAATCCTCCAGTTTTTCGGTAATGTAAAACGGGACCGGGATGCTCATGGAAAAATCACTGCCGTTGAAATTCTGGATGGCCGGCACCCGTATAATAGTATCATCTTCGGTATCATCTATGCCGGCTTCCGGGAATGTGGGCGCAACAATGAGGACCCGGTGCCCTTTTTTTTGCAGATCCTGCGCAAAATTATGGACCGAGCGTGCCACCCCGCCCACATGGGGCAGGTATGTGTTGGTGAACATGCAGATATGCATTATATTCTTTCGTATGTACCCATCAGTTCGGCATGGAACAGCACATGGCCGGCCATGGCTTTTTCCACATCTGCCTTGGTACTTTTTTCAGGCAGATCCAGCTGGGTGTCCAGGGCGAACAGTTTGAAAAAATACCGGTGCTCTCTGTCCGGAGGGCAGGGCCCGAAATACCCTGTCTTGCCACTGGTGCCGATGCCCGGCGTGCCTGACGGTTCGCTGTTTTCTTCAATCATGCGGGTGTCCGGCTGAATATTGAATACCACCCAGTGGTCCCACATGCCGTCTTCCCGCAGATCTTTCGGGACATCCGGGTCATCCATGATCAACACCAGGCTTTTGGCATCATGGGGAACACCGGTGATCTCCAGGGGCGGATTCACATTGTCTCCATCACAGGTGTACATGGCGGGAATTTTTTCTCCCTGGACAAATGCGGAACTCGTAAGTTTCATAATGACCTCCAACGCTTTAGATTCGGTAAGATAGTGACGTGCACCTTCACCTTTGTGTTATGTTTATCACCAAATTGTATGCATATATTTTTGCTGGGTCAATGGGGGAATTCACCCATTTTTCAGTAACACCCATGCCCTGCCGGACACAACAAATCATGAAAGAACTGGTCAACGGGCCGTTCTTTCTTAACAGTATGAACATTTTCGGTAACCTCACCGAACTGTCTGATATGGATGCCGCCCCCCACGGGTCTCAGTATATACATAGGCTGCCGCCGGCCAGGCATGGGTCAACCGAACAAGACCGGTCACATGCGACGGTTCTGAATTTCCTTTATTGTGTCTTGACAAAATACCAGGGGATTTGTACTTATTAAAGGTTTTTTTACAAAAGGAAAGACAGATCCTTATGAATAAAGTCCATTCCGCTGCCTTTGTTGTGAATCATCAATATTATCCCACTGATCTGTTTTCCAGCAAACTTTCCCGGGTACAGAAATCCGATCCCAAAGGGTATCAGCGCATCAGAAAAACCATTGACCGGCTGCTGGTTGATCCATCCGGGGCTGACGGCAAAATGAAGGGCATATACCATGGCCGACTCAAAAAATATGTGGGCCGGCGGGATTACCGCATCATCTATTACTGGTGTGCCAGGTGTCTCAAGGAAAACCGGCGCCTGCACTGTGGACCTATCCCCAACAACAGCGTGATCTTTTTTGACATCTATCACAAAAAAGACAAAAAAAAGATCAAGCACAATGTTCAGGAACCGGCCTTTCAGTGAAGCCGGCAGGCCGTGGGTACTATCCTGGAGAAAAAAACGAGCGCAGTGTGTCCACCCCGTCTTTCACCGCTTTGGCAGAAGCATCCAGGGCGGTTTTTTCCTCATCGGTCAATGCCAGTTCCAGAATTTTTTCCACCCCGTTTTTTCCCAGCAGGGCAGGCACTCCCAGAAATATATCCTGGTACCCGTATTCCCCCCGCAGATAGGCAGACACCGGCACCACCCGCTTTTCATCCTTGATAATGGCCTCCACCATCTTGGCAACAGAAGCCCCGGGCGCGTAAAAAGCCGATCCCTGTTTGAGCAGGGATACAATTTCCCCGCCGCCGGTGCGGGTGCGGTCAATCAGTTTTTTCAGTTCATCCGGTTCTATCAGTTCCGTGACCGGGATGCCGTTCACCCTTGTATACCGGGGCAAAGGCACCATGGTGTCGCCATGGCCTCCTAAAACCATGGCCATGACATCCCCGGGCCAGACTGAAAGTTTTTCTGCGATAAAATACCGGAACCTGGTGGCATCCAGGACCCCGGCCATGCCCATGACCCGTTTCAGGGCAAATCCGGTTTCCTGGAGGGTGGCCATGGCGATGACATCCAGGGGGTTGGACACCACCACAACAACCGCATTGGGGGCGTATTGGGCAATGGCCTGGGAGGCTTTTTTGGCGATGTCCACATTGATTTTCATCAGGTCCATGCGGTCCATCCCCGGCTTTCTGGGAATACCGGCGGTGAGAACCACCACATCCGAGTCGGCAATATCTTTGTAATCATTGGTACCTGAGATGTGCACATTGTAATTTCTCATGGGTGCGGCATGCAGGTAATCCATGGCCTTTGCCTGGGGAAGGCCTTCCACCACATCCACCATGACAATGTCTGCCAGATTTTTTTCGGCAATATAATACACCGCTGTGGCCCCCACGTTTCCTGCGCCGATAATGGATACTTTAGGCATGGGTGTCCTCCTTGACAGTCTTTTTTATCATCTGTGCACTTTTGTTCAATGTCTCAACCTGTCCGTTATCCAGCCGGGGGGCCATCACCTTTGCCGCACCTGTCCGGTTGATTACACAAGGCAATGACAGGGCAGCACCATGGATGCCGAACTGTCCTGTGAGTACCCGGGATACGGACAAAACCCGGCCGGTGTCACGGCAGATGGCTTCGGCCAGTTCAGCGGCCACGGCAGACGGGCCGTAGTATGCACTGGATCTGCCTGCAAGATCCACGATCAAAGCACCGGCCTGCCGGGTCTGGTCAAACAGGTCTGCAAGGGTTTCTTTTTCCATGAAGGTTTCTATGGGCACACCGGATACGCAGCAGTAATCCTGCAGGATGATCATATCATCCGAATGTCTGCCCACCACCTGGGCTGCCACGTTTTCCATGGATACCCCCAGGGTTTTTGCAATGAAAAACCGCAGCCGGGTGGCATCTAAAATACCGCCCAGGCCCATGATCTGATGGGAGGGCAGTGGCGAATGCTGTGCAAAAACCGTGGTCAGCAGATCCACCGGCTCGGTAACCACAATGACCTTTGTTTCAGGATTGGTGATTTTTTCTGCATATGTCTTGATAATATTTTTGTTTTCCTGGAAAAGGGCATCTCTGTCCATGCCGGGTTTGCGCACGGCCCCGGCGGTGATGATAATGATGTCTGCATTAAGAACCGTATTCGGATCATCTGTGCCCTGGATAGAGGTCCTGTATCCCCGTATGGGGGCTGCCTCCATCATATCCAGTGCCTTGCCCTGTGCCAGCCCTTCCTGGATGTCGCAGAGGGTGACGTGGTCTACCCCTTTTTCCGCCAGAAAAAAAGCTGTGTTGGCGCCGACATTTCCGCTGCCGATAATTCCGATCATGGAAACCTCCTTTTGGTAAATTGCAGGTGCCGCATGGTGAAAAGATGTTCAATATCAGTGGGTTTTATATAAGCAAAATAGATGCCTTTGACATACTCCCCACAGATAAATCAGGGGGATTCTGGGTTCAGGCAGGGACTGCCTGCAAAACAGGTCTTACGTCCCCTAATCCAAGAGAAGATGCCC
>JAABSO010000045.1 GCA_011390335.1 Desulfotignum sp.
GGCACATGATGATTATCTGGAAGCTGCTGTAACCGCTTGTTTTAAAAAAGGATACATGTGCGAAGATGACAACGGGCAGCTGCATGCTGAAATGCCTGCATTCATGATGGCAGGGCTTTTAGATTCCATGTTTCCGGGCATGCAGGGCATGAACCTGATCGCCTTTGTCCTCCAGATGAATGATGAAGTGAATACCGGCCGTAAAAGCCTGGACCTGGCCATAAAAAGTTTTGCAGCATCCCTGAAATCCAGCGGTGTCTCTGTATCAGGAGATAATGCCAGCAAGCGGGCCTCTGCAATGAAGGCCGGCAAAATAAAAGCCATCCAGGAGAACAAAGAAGTTTCCAGAAAACTGAAAAAAGAAAACCTGGACCGGCTTTCCAAACTGGTGAAGACCCGGCGCAAGAAATCAGACGAGTACCAGCAGAAGATTCAGGTCACGGATCTTTTTGACAAGGGGCCCACCCAGGAAGAGATTGCGGCCCGTAAGGAAGAGGTCCGCAAAGCGGAAGAGGCGGCAAGAAAAGCGGCTGAACTGGCACAGCAGCTGGCGGAAAAAGAGGAAAAAATCAAAGAAGCGCAGATGCTGGCTAAAGAAGCGGCAGAACAGCGCAAAGTGCTTGAGGAAAAAGAACAGCAGCTGCAGGATGCAAAAGATATGGCTGCCAGGGCTGAAGAAAGGGCTGCTGAACTGGAGGCAAAGGAAGCTGCCATGGCAGAGCGGGAGGCCAGCCTCAAGGCCATGGAAGAACGTATCCGTGCAGAAGAAGAACAGATCCGCAAACAAAAAGAATCAGAGGCGGCCCCGGAACAGCAGAGCCCGGTGCCTGCAAAGCCTGCCTCTGACACTGCGGATGAAGATGATATAGCAGCAAAGATTGCCGCGTTTGAAAGCGATCTGGGCATGCCCTGTCCTGTGTGCGGGTCAGGAAAAATTGTTTCCAGTATAACAGAAAAAGGCAAAGAATATTTTTCCTGCTCCAGCAGAGAGTGCCGGTTTGTGAGCTGGGACAAGCCCTATCATTTTTTCTGCCCTTTGTGCAAAAATCCGTTTCTAACGGAAACAACAACCGCGGAAGGGGAAAAAGGGCTCAAATGTCCCAGAGCATCGTGTACCTATTCCCAGCAGAACCTGAATGATCCAAAACTGAATATGGCTGCATCCCGGGACATAGCAGAACCCAGAAAAAAAAGAAAGGTTGTCAGAAGAAAAAAGAGGCGGTAATGAACATAACATTCACGGATCAACGGCTGGAAAATATTTTTGCCAAAGCCAGGCAGGGATCCCGTCTTTCCAGGGAAGACGGGATCTGTATTTATGAAACATCAGATCTTATGGGGGTGGGACAGATCGCCAACCATGTCAGATCTCAAAGACACGGCAAAAAAGCCTATTATATCTATAACCAGCACATAAATTATACCAACATCTGCAAAAACCGGTGCCGGTTCTGTGCCTATGCCAGAAATGAAAATGATGATGATGCCTATGCCTGGTCCATGGCAGACATTGAACAGCGCCTGATGGGCCGTATCGACGAGCCCGTAGATGAACTCCACATCGTGGGCGGTCTCAATGAAACCCTGGGATTTGATTATTTCATTGATCTGTTGAAAACTGTTAAGCGCATCAGACCGGATGCAGCCGTCAAAGCATTCACCTGTGTGGAGATTGATTATCTTTCCCGTTTGTCCGGCCTGGGCCTCGAACAGACCATTTCTCAGCTCAAGGATGCCGGGCTTGACATGATGCCCGGCGGCGGGGCAGAGGTGCTCAATACACGGATCCATGATGCCCTGTTTCCTAAAAAGATCGACCATAACCGGTGGAAGCAGATTGTAAAAGCAGTGCATGCAGCCGGGATCAAGACCAATGCCACCATGCTTTACGGCCATATTGAAACCATTGAAGAACGGGTGGACCACCTGATCGCCCTCAGGGATATCCAGGATGAAACAGCCGGGTTTTCCGCATTTATCCCTCTGGCCTTTCATTCACAGAACACCAGATTGTCCCATCTGCCCCCCACCACAGCAATGGATGACCTCAAGGCTGTGGCAGCGGCCCGCCTGATGCTGGACAATTTCGATCACATCAAGGCCTACTGGGTGATGATCGGTGAACCGCTTGCCCAGGTGGCCCTGAGCTTCGGGGCAGATGACCTGGACGGCACCATTATTGAAGAGCGTATCACCCACACCGCCGGTGCCAGATCCGCCAAGGGACTGACCCGGGACCAGATGGAGAATATGGTCCGCAAAGCCGGGTTTGAACCGGTACAGCGGGACTCTTTTTATAATCCCAGAACAATGCAGCCGAACCCATGACACAATTATCCGATATTATAGAAAAAATACAAAATAACCAGCGCATCGGAAAAGATGAGGCCCTTGTCCTGCTGAACAGCGCCGACCTGATGACCCTGGGGCATCTTGCCCATGAAAAACGCTTTTTTTACCACCCGGAAAAGGATGTCACCTATGTGAAGGACCGCAACATCAATTACACCAATATCTGCGTGTCCGGATGCAGGTTCTGTGCCTTTTACAAAACGCCGGGCCAGGACGGCGGGTATGTGATATCCCGAAAAGATCTGTATGATAAGATTGCAGAAACCATTGACCTGGGCGGCACCCAGATTCTGATCCAGGGGGGGATGCACCCGGACCTTGACCTGGATTTTTACCAGTCCATGCTGGCATTTATTAAGGACAACTTTGATATCCATCTCCATGGTTTCTCCCCGCCGGAAATCGATTTTATCGCACAAAAATCCAACCTGTCCGTGGCACAGACCATCACATATCTGCACCAGGCAGGACTGGATTCCATACCCGGGGGTGGTGCTGAAATACTTAGCGATGAGATCCGCAGCAAAGTCTCCCCCAACAAATGCAGCACAGATGCCTGGCTGGAAGTGATGCGCCAGGCCCATCTGGCAGGGATGCGCTCTTCTGCCACCATGATGTTCGGCCACCTGGAATCTGATGCCCATGTGGTGGAACACCTGGACAGGATCCGGCAGCTTCAGGATGAAACCGGCGGGTTCACCGCCTTTATCCCCTGGACATTTCAGCCTGTCAACACCCGGATACAGATAGAGAAAAAAACCGGTGTGGAATATCTCAAGGTGCTGGCAGTGAGCCGCCTTTTTCTGGACAATGTCGCCAATATCCAGGCATCCTGGGTGACCCAGGGGGACAAAATCGCCCAGACCGCGCTGTTTTTCGGGGCCAATGATATGGGGTCCACCATGATCGAGGAAAATGTGGTGGCATCTGCCGGGGTGGATTTCATGCTCCCGGTTGAAGAACTGCAGCGGCTGATAACCACTGCCGGGTTTACCCCCAGGCAGCGGGACTGCTATTACAACTTGTTATGACAGTACCCGAAATATGATGGCACCCACAGGGAATATGATGGTAAACGGAACATGATGGCAGAGGGAATATCGTGATGCAGGAAATATTGTGATGCAGGGAGTGTTTTGACACTGGCATCAGGCATCAGGTTTATCACAGAACCCTCACGGTCCAGAACCTTCAGGGCCGGGTGGGTGATCAAGGATCCCTGGACCGTTCTTGAAAATGCCGGGATCACAGTGGCAGGCGGACAGATCAAAAAAATTGTGACCCCTGCGCCAAAGGGAGCATCGGTTGTGGACTTAGGTCCTGGGGTTCTCATGGCACCGCTGGTGAATGCCCATCTGCACCTGGAGCTGTCGGCTTTGAAAAACCGGCTGCCCCGGGGCAAAGGGTTTGCACCATGGGTGGCGGCCCTGCTCAGGGAACGCGATGCTGCCGGCACCCCGACCCTGAAGGCGGCTGCGCAAAAGGCTGCCGCATCCCTGCAGGATATGGGGGTGGGCCTGGTGGGTGAGATTTCCACTTTGGGCATCACCCGGCAGGTGCTGCACAACCGGAGGACAGCAGGTGTCTGGTTCAGAGAATTCCTGGGAGATGAACAAGAATACCTGGGCCATGAAGAACAGGATCTATACATCAAAAAACAATTTCCCTTGTCGTTTTCAGCAGCAGGCCATGCCCCCCACACCACCGCACCAAAACTGCTTACAGCCCTTAAAAAGCGCACCGCTGCAGCCGGCCTTGTTTTCTCCATCCATGTGGCGGAATCTGAAGTAGAAATGGATTTTATTGCCGGCATACGGGGCGGGTGGACAGACTTTTTGGCTTCCCGGGGAATAGATACCGCTGCCTGGCCTGTGGGAAACAAAACCCCGGTGGCGTATCTGCATGATCTCGGGGTGCTGGATGGCACCACCCTGGGGGTGCACCTGCTCCATGTCACAGACAGGGATCTGGATATTCTGGAGCGGACCGGGACAAAGCTGTGCCTGTGCCCCAGAAGCAACCAGAACCTGCATGGCAGGCTGCCTGATATTGGATCCCTTCTGGCATGGAACCTGGCCCCTGCTTTGGGAACAGACAGCCTGGCATCCTGTGATTCTCTGGGGATTTTTGATGAAATGGCTTTTGTCAGACAGCAGTATCCGCAAATTGCTTTGCCTGACATCCTGGCCATGGCCACGATAAATGGTGCCAGGGCGTTAGGGCTGGGGCAGCTTTGGGGTACCCTGGACACGGGCAGAACTGCCCGGTTATTGTATCTGGATATCAGGGCAAGCACCCCGGCCCATGTGATGGAAAAGGTGACATCCTATGGCATCTGACAATCTGTATATGGGAAGAATAAGTTATATCAATGCATCTCCGGTGTATTACGGCCTGGACCACGGCCTGGCACCTGACTGGCTGACCCTGGTGACGGATGTACCGGCTGCTTTGAACCGTAAAATAACCGCGGGTGATATTGATATCAGTCCCATATCTGCGGCATATTATGCCCTGCACCACAGAGAGCTGCTGCTGCTGCCTGACTTTTCCATCTCCTGCAGGGGACCTGTAATGAGCGTGATCTGTGCGGCAAGCTGTCCCCTGGATGACCTGACCGGCAGAACCGTGATGTTTTCCAGAGAATCCGCCACAGGCGCGGCGTTTTTAAAAATGATCTTTGCCGGAAGGGGAATACGTCCGAAGTTCAGGATTGGTCCGGTGGGGGATATCACCGCCATCCCGCCTGATGTGGATGCGGTCATGGTGATCGGGGATGCCGCCCTGACCCAGCCCTGGAAAAGCCGGTTTTCCCATTTGTATGATCTGGGGCAGCTCTGGTTTGAAATGACGCATCTGCCCTTTGTGTTTGCCGTGTGGGTGGTGCGGCGTGCCTTTGCCGCAGCCCGTCCCAGGCAGGTCGCCCAGGCCCTGGATCTGCTCAAAGCCAGCCGGGAGGCGGGCTATGAGCATTTGGATACCGTCATCGATGCCGGCCGGGAAAAGCTTGGCTTAGAGCGGCAGGTTGTTAAAAATTATTACGACCGTCTCTATTGTGATCTGGATCAGGAAAAAATTCAGGCCATGACCTGTTTTTTTGACGGGCTTTACCAGCAGAAGATTCTCTCGTCTCCGGCAGAGATTTCATTTTTCATATAAACACCCATGCCCTGCCGGACTGAAACGGACCGCCGGATGATGAACACTTTGTTGATCGTATCATAATCTCATTTGCGAAGCGCGCAGGCCTCCCAGGATCCGCCGTACCCAGCATCTTTGCGTTTGTTCGTGTTTTCTTCTTGCTTTTTTGTAGCTCATGGGCTACAATACAGGTTGTGAAATACGACATTGAAAAAACAGATGCTTTTGACAAATGGCTTAAGAGATTAAGAGACAGAAAAGCAGTCCTTGCTATTGCAAAGAGGCTTGACAGGGCTATTCTTGGAAATTTTGGTGATGTGTCTCCGGTGGGTGAAGGTGTCTGTGAGATGCGTATTTTTATCGGAAAGGGCTACCGTTTGTACTATGTCCTCCGTGACCGCCGCATAATTGTCATGCTGTGTGGCGGGGACAAATCCACCCAGAAAAAAGATATCATAAGAGCAAAAAATATAGCCAGAACGGTATAGGAGAAAACTATGGAAACAAATACAAGCCCATACAATCCTTTGGATTATCTGGAAACAGAAGAGGAAATAAATGAATACCTCAATGATGCGTTCATGGACGATGACCCCCAAGTGTTCCTGATTGCCCTTGGCCACCTGGCCAAAAAACAGGGTATGCAGGAGGTTGCCAAAAAAACAGGGCTGAACAGAGAAAGCCTGTATAAATCATTTTCCGGTAGCGGCAACCCGCAATTCATAACTGTCAAAAAAGTGATCAAAGCCCTGGGCTGCAAACTGGGGGTGGTGTGACTGACTATGCCATACAGCCTTTTTTAAAAAACCGCTGAAAGGTGGTCGGGATGAGAGGATTTGAACCTCCGACCCCAGCGTCCCGAACGCTGTGCTCTACCAGACTGAGCCACATCCCGACTTTTGCAAAACCTGTTCTAAATATCGTAAAAATATCCAAAAGTCAAATCATAAAACAGGTGCTTTGATAATGGTGGATTCTCTGCCCGGTCCCACGGAAACAATTTTGATGGGAACCTGTGACAATTCTTCTACCCGCTGCAGATATTTTTTTGCATTATCCGGCAGATCAGCATAATCGGTTATTTTGGAAATGGTTTGTTTCCAGCCCGGAAGGGTTTCATACACCGGGGTGCAGTGGGCCAGGGTGTGGATATCCGGCGGAAAATCATGGATGGTTTTCCCCTGGTGCTGGTAGGCTGTGCAGATTTTGATCTCCTCCAGGTCATCCAGAACATCCATCTTGGTGATCACAAGGCCGGTGAGGCTGTTGAGGCGGGCTGCATTTTTCAGCATCACCATATCCAGCCATCCGCACCGTCTTTTCCTGCCTGTAGTGGCACCGAATTCCGCACCGGTCTGCTGTATTCTTTCCCCTGTTTCATCAAAAAGTTCCGTGGGAAAAGGACCTTCGCCCACCCGGGTGGTATAGGCTTTGACTATGCCCAGAATTTCCTGTAAAAGACCCGGTCCCACCCCGGATCCGCCGGCGGCATTCCCAGCCACAGTGGACGAAGAGGTGACAAAGGGATAGGTGCCGTGCTCCACATCCAGGTGGGTCCCCTGGGCTCCTTCAAATAAAATAACCTTGCCGCTGGTGCTGCCCTTGTGCAAGGCCACTGACACATCCGCAATATAGGGCAAAAGCCGGTCCCGGATTGCCAGAATGTCATTGATGACCTGAACCTTATCCAGAGGTGCGGTGTGAAAATAGTGTTCCAGGTAGAAATTTTTTTCCTCCAGAATGGCAATGATTTTTTCTTTGAGCAGCTCCAGGTCCATGAGATCACAGCACCGGATACCCCTGCGGGTGGCCTTGTCTTCATAGCAGGGACCGATGCCCCGGCCTGTGGTGCCGATCTTTTTATCCCCTTTTTTTTCTTCCCTGGCTTTGTCGATCTCCTTGTGATAGGGCATGATCAGGTGTGCCCGGCTGCTGACCTTGAGCATGTCTGAAGACACATCCACCTGGTTGGAGGCAAGGTAATCAATTTCCTCCAGCAGTACAAAGGGATCCACCACCACGCCGTTGCCGATAAAGCATTTTTTCTGCTGGAGAATGCCTGACGGGATCAGGTGGCTGATGATGGTTTTGCCGTTGACCACCATGGTATGGCCGGCATTGTTGCCCCCCTGGAACCGGACCACAAAATCCGCATGTTCGCTCAACAGGTCCACAATTTTTCCTTTTCCTTCATCCCCCCACTGGGTACCCACTATCACTGTATTTAGCACTATCTGCTCCTTTTACTGCAAAAAAAATTTTTCATAAGGTTTCTGGTCTGTTCTTCACATACCCCGGACACCACCTCAGGGCAATGGTTCAACCGCTGGTCATCCGCCATGTGATACAAAGAGCAGACCGCCCCCCATTTGGGATCTGATGCGCCGAAAACCACACGCCTGATTCGGGAATGGATGATGGCCCCCATGCACATGATACAGGGCTCAATGGTGACATATAATGTGGTGCCGGTCAGTCTGTAGTTTTTCCGGCTTCTTGCGGCCATCCGGATGGCGGTTATTTCTGCATGGCAGGTGGGGTCAACGGTTGAAATAGGGGCATTGTATCCATGGCCGATCACCCTGCCGTCTGCATCTGTAATCACAGCCCCTACCGGGACTTCACCCATGGCCTGGGCATGCTGTGCTTCTTTTATGGCAAGCATCATGTAAAATTGGTCATCCATAATCCAGGTTCTACTTATATAAAGCTTTTACCCCAAGGTCAAACACTTAATTGATCTGTTGCCATTCTTTCAGATGCTGTTTTTTTTGTATGCTTTGGCAGGGTGTGAGTCGCCTGGCGGGGCAATTCCATATGATTCCATTATACCTGATCCATAGATACCTGGTCCGGATAGCACCATGTCTTAAGATTCACCGGTCCCATATGATCCCATTTTGTTTGGTCCATCGCGCCCCGCCCCCTGAGGGTGCCTTGTGACCGGCCCGAGATTGGCATCTGACGGTCCTGTCACAAGGCACCCTCAGGGGGCTTGACCAAAATTTTGGGACTGTATCTGTATGCGATGGCACCGGGCTAACGGCAAAAACACCTTGCAATCATCATCTGCCTCTGGTATAAAGTTTTTCATTCAAACGCGCCTGTAGCTCAGCTGGATAGAGTACCTGACTACGAATCAGGGGGTCGGGAGTTCGAATCTCTCCAGGCGCGCCATTTTATACCATTTTGGAATTTTAGGAGTTGGAATTTTAAGAATTTCAGCCGCCAGTGTACTATCCATTTTCCCTGCAACCTGGTGATGTCCATCTGTATTATACCTGTCTGGATAAGGTCCGGGACCGGGCGCTCATAGACCAGTATCACCACATCCTCAGTCCGGAAGAATTTGAAGCTCTCCAAAAAATAAAATCTGCAGCAAAGCGCCATGAAAGCCTTGTGACAAAGGCCCTGTCCCGGTACGTTCTATCCCGGTGCTGTGGGGTTGCGCCGGAAGCGGTGCGGTTTTGTGTCAACCGCCACGGCAAACCCGCACTTTTGCCAAGTGTAACCCCTTTGCCGATCCGGTTCAACCTGTCCCATTGTAAGGGACTGGTGGGCTGTGCCGTGGCATGGGAGGCAGATGTGGGACTTGACATAGAGGATCAAAACCGGTGTGTAAACTTGAACCTGGCCCGCCGTTTTTTTTCAGAATCGGAAATCATGCAATTGGAAAAAATACGGGATGCAGGGGCCAAGCAGGCGTTATTTTTGCAGTTGTGGACCCTGAAAGAAGCGTATGTAAAGGCTGTGGGAAAAGGGCTGTCTCTGGGGCTGGATCACTTTTCATTTGTCTTTGACAAGGGCCGGCCTGATATTCGGTTTTCACCTGAACGGCCGGCAACCCCAGGCATCTGGCATTTTTTTACTGCCACTCTCCTGGCCCGCTATACAGTTGCGGTGGGGGCAGAATCCTTGTACAAACAACGGCCGGATGTGCATCTTTACGCGTGCATCCCCTTTGACAATATCCAATCTCAGTGGCGGATCCCGTAACTCCGGTAACATCTAAAAGCTAACAGCTAACAGCTAAAAAATCACCCGTCTGCCAGGCGCTGATCATACATGCTGCCCACCCCGTATTCATCCCGCCGCATGAATTTGTCCAGGGATGGCCCGATGATCTGCATTTCAGGGTTTGTCTCAAGGGCTTTCTGGGCAATGCGCATCTCCTTGGTGCAGCCGGTGCTGTAGGTGGCATCCTTTCCTATCCATTCCGGCGGCACCTTCTGCTTCATCAGGGCAAAGCCTGCGGTAATGTCCTCGGTGGTCTGGAAGCGCCAGATATCAATATAATTGCTGGTCTGGACGATTTCCCACATATACATGAGATCATCTGCATCCATGCCGGGTTCGTAATAGGTGGAGGGGTTGATGATGAACAGATCCGGGTACTGCTGTTTCAGGTGGTCGATAAACTCGGTCATGATTTTTTTGGCCACATCGATCTTGCCGGGAATCGATCCGATGATGCCGCTGTAGAACATCACGGTCATGTTTTTGGCCTTTGCCGCCTTCATCTGGTCTATGATGCGGTTGGCCCGCTCCTCCAGGTCCTTGTGGGAAAAATTGATGAAATCCGGATGCCGGGGCTTGAAAGTGATGGACAACTGCTTTTCTTTGGGGGTATTTTCTTCAACACTGATATTGATGATGTCCCTTGTGAACTGAAAATGGGTATGGATCAGCCGCCTTTTCTGTTCATGGCCCCGGGAAATAACATAGTCCACTTCCTTGAAAATTCGGGCAAAGGTGGTGGATACCAGAAGCAGGTTCAGGGTTTCTTTGGTGCCGTCCGATACCACATAGATGTCTTCATCCTGTTTGAGCCGTTGTACCAGCCGGTTTTTGCTGATGGTTTTCTCATAAATAAAGTGGCTGGGTTCCAGCTCTCTTGCCAAAACCGGGTCGGTGCGGGTGTCGGTGAGGGAGACTTTTTTGAAAACCGGGGTTTCCGTGACCGCCAGAATGACAATATGGCCCAGTTCCGCCAGGAATTTTGCAATGGCAATGTCCACCATGACGCTGCCGGAATCATCTGTGAGCCAGAGGATTTTGCTTTTCGGGGTGTGGATAAGATCCATCAGCCGGGACAGGCCGTTGCCGGTAATGGGGCTGTCAAATATGGTTTTGCATTCCTCCACAGAAGGGGTTTTCATGTTTCTGCTGCGCCACATATCCTGGGCACACAGCACGGTCAGTAGGCGCCGCAGCTCTATCTCCTTGATTTTTTTGCGCAGAGAATGCAGTGAAAAGGTGTCAAGATCCTTAAAAGCCCCGTCAATGTGGTTGAGGGCTTTTTTAAAGGCGTCAGACTGCAGCAGTTTATGGGCCTGGCGGTTTTCATGCTGTTTTTCCTGGGAATAGGGATTTTCAATATGGGTCCTGCTTAAAAATATTTTGCACAGCCGTTTTTCCAGGCGGGAAGGAATGATCAGAGATGTTTCAATTTCATGTTCATATTTTATACGAATCAGGGCCGTGAGAAATGCCCGGTCATAGGCAGATTCAATAAACGCATTCACCAGCTCCATGACTTTGTCATACACATACTGGTACTGCTGTTGCAGAAACTTGTGTGCGTTTCTGGACATGATGGCATCAAAGGTTTGGTCTGAGCAGGGAAAATACCGCTCATTGTTTTCCAGGTACACCATGAATTCAACCTGCTCCACGGTGCCCACCTTGTAGGGATAGGCAAAAGGGTCGATGTGGTTTTCCAGGAAAAATGCGGTCAGCCAGGCATCCTGATCCGGGTCTTTTCCAATGGTGACGGGGGTGTATTCCTTGTTGCCCATGGCAGCTCCTTGTATGAAATTTCAGGCATGGTATCATGTAAAAACCACTTTATCAATCCAATCAAGCGCTGCCGCCAGGGGCAATTTCATGCAGTCCGGTTCCCATGAAGTATGCGATGCCCAATTCTTGTTGGGCCTTGCACCCGGCCTGAGATGAAATCTGACGGCCATATCACAAGATCCCCACAAGGGGCGGGGTCAATATACCAGGCCTTGCATTTGTGTGGGATTGTCCTGGCTGTGTTTTCGGAGCAATCGTGCGGGTGAATGCTGCGTGTCGGACCCGTGCCGGACAGCCCCTGCTGCCTGCGCATGTTTGCACCGGTTGACATGGTGTAAGGCATGCCCCGCTAAACGGCAAAAACTGCGGGCAGGTATGTCCTCAAACAATTTGCCGTTCTTAACGCTGGGCATGCCAACACCATGTAACAACCGGTGCAAAATATTGCGCAAACAGCAGGCACCGCCCGGCACTAGTCTGTAATCTTAAATTTGGGACTTCTGACATCATCGCAGGAGATGGTACTGCAATCTATAAATTTTATTCAAAATACCAAAAAAACTGTAAACCCAGGTAACATAATTTGGAGTGCAACAGCGTCCCCTTGATAAGAAATTTGTTTCCGCCAGCCACAAACTATTTTGAGTCTCAGTATGTATCAGAGGCTCAAAGGTGTTGCATCAGAAATTACCATACGTCAGGAGTTTTGAAATTGTACTGTCTGTAATAAGCAAAATATCCCGGTTCTTTTTCTACTCACAGAAAATCCAGGACAATGCACAATTTTGTGGTGAGCCCCTGGGGGTGGGCTGTGACAGGACCGTCAGATCCCAAGGGGGCTGGTGAAAAAGATCTGATGGTTGCGCTTCTGTCATAGACTGTATCATGGTTATCGGTCCGACCTCTGAAAGCCCCCGACGATCTCGGGCCGGTCACAGCCCACCCCCAGGGGCGGTGTTCAATCTGACACCAGGGCTTGACAAGGTTTTTCCTGGCAGGTACTTAAGACAACATGGACAAAAAACAGGCAATGGCCATACTGGGCCTTTCTTACGGTGCATCATTTCAGGATGCAAAGGCAGCTTTTCGGCGCCTGGCCAAACAGCACCATCCGGATCATTTTGCAAGAGATGCCGTTGCGGTGATTCAGGCGGAAAAGCAGATGAAAGCTATCAACGAGGCCTATCACCTGCTGGCATCTGTACTGCCCCTGACAGTCAAAAAGACGTCACCTGTCCGGAATATGGCTGCGGCGGAGTCTGCTTCCGTTTTTGCAGATATGGTCACTCGCATGAAAAAACGGTTCTGGAGGCAGTCTGACCGATGCAGACCAGCAGGCACGGCAGGCGCTTCATGCAGGGCCGGTGCCGCAGAAAAAGCCGGCATGTCAGGTGTGTCCGGTAAGACAGATCTATCAGGTAAGGCAGGTGCATCCGGCAAGGCACGCTGTGGCGCAGGAAAGACAGATGGATCAGGTAGAGATAGTGCTTCAAACAGGGCAGGGTCTGACCGGAACAGGCCCCCATCAGGTCCGGCAGGATATAGCAGGACCCGTGCCAGGGTTTTTGTCCAAAAAAACAGGACTGCAGAGCCACGCGCAAGTTTTGAACAGGTAATCACGCCCCTGTTTGACAGGGCAGGGGGCAAAACAGCATCTGTGCGGCCTGGCACTGGAAAACGGTTTGCAGCAAAGACCCACGCCCCGTATGACGGGTTTGTCAGGTATATGGAGCTGAAAAACCGTATCCGGAACCGAAACCGGTTTCAGGACCGGAACCTTAGTACAAGGGTTGAAAAAATCAGCCGGATCCGCCCGGTGGGAAGGGTGGAACGTGATTAGGGTCTGCCAGGAGTCAGATATCCATGGCTGCAATGGGGGTGCCGGTTCTCAGGTCCATGATGCACACAGATTTGTCATCCATGATACCATAGGTTGGCTCCCCTTTTTTGGGGCGGGTGATGGACCCGGGGTTCATGAAGATCCTGTTCTGCTGCTTTTCCAGTGCCCAGATATGGGTATGTCCCTGGATGATGATCTGTGCATCAGAGGGGATCCGGCCCGGGTGGTGGCCATGGTGAAGGAAGATTTTTTGGTTTTCTGCGGTAAATGTGAGGGAATGGTCATGCCCTGGAAAAAATGACGGGATATCGCAATTACCGTATACATAGTAGACTGTGCGGCGTGTTGTGGACAGGTCCTGCCTGATGGCCTCCGGGTCAAAATCAGGGTGACCGAAATGGCCGTATCTGGTGTCAAACAGATCCCCGGCAATGACCATAACATCTTTGTCCCCCATCAGGGCTTTGAGGGTCAGCCAGGTGTTGATGCTGCCGTGGATATCTGCAGTTATCAAAAACTTCATTTAAAAAAAAGAAATGGATGTTCTATATGGAGGTGTCGTCCTGCACCGGGGCAGTATCCCGGGAATTGATGAGATCCCGGAGTTTTCCTGAACATTTGAAGGTCACAACCCGCCGGGCCGGCAAAGTCATCTCTTCATCTGTCGCAGGGTTTCGTCCTTTTCTGGCTTGTTTCTCGTTGACACAGAATTTTCCAAACCCGCTGATCATGATATCTTCACCACTTTCAATGGTTTCTTTGATGATTTCCAGAAACTCTTCCATGACTTCATAGGCGGTTGTTCTGGAGAGATCCAGCTTCTCTTGTATCTGTTCTGCAATAATCGTTTTGGTTAAGGCCATAAAAATTTACTCCTGCAGCATAATGTAAGCGGTACGTGTCACATTGGATAAAAATTGTCTGGTAAAATACTGTAAAAGGTTTTCACTTGTCAAGTATTGAGATTCTGTCATGGCATCCGTTGGTTTGGGATTGTCAATTATGCGATAGTCTGGTATTTGTGTATGACAGTTTCAAATGGTGATGAATTTAATGAATTTATCTTTGAATGTCAAATAATTATAAATATTTATGGTTTTTTTCACGGAGTGGTCATGACAAGTATAAAAGCGATCGGTCCCCTGGACGGCAGATATGCCCGGCTGACAGAGGATCTGGCAGATATTTTCAGTGAATACGGCCTGATCCGCCACCGGGTTCAGGTGGAAATCCAGTGGCTCAAATTTGTTATCAAAGATCTGGCGCTGGCCGGTGATCTGGAAATCAACCTGGATGCTGTGGATGCCATTGTGGACAATTTTGATGTCCAGGATGCAGAAACGGTCAAATCCATTGAAAAGACCACAAACCACGATGTCAAGGCTGTGGAGTATTTCATAAAGCAGCAGCTGGATGCAGCCGGTCTGGGCGCCATCAGGGAGTGGGTGCATTTTGCCTGTACTTCAGAGGATATCAACAACACAGCCTATGCGCTGATGCTCAAACAGGGCAGGGATCTGGTTGCAGACCTGGTGAACCAGTGCATCAGGGAAATGGAAAAAAAGGCCCGTGCCTATCAGTCCATACCCATGATGTCCCGGACCCATGGCCAGCCGGCAACTCCCACCACCATGGGCAAGGAATTTGTCAATTTTGCCTGGCGCCTGGGACAGGAAAACGCCATTTTGGAACAAAAATCCATTCAGGCAAAAATCAACGGGGCCACAGGCAATTACAATGCCCATCTCTTTGTGTTTCCTGACATCGACTGGATAGCGGCTTCCCAGCGGTTTATCTCATCCTGCCTGGGACTTACGCCCATTTTGTTCACCACCCAGATCAGCCCCAACCCGGGCCTGTCCTTTCTGCTGCATTCCCTTGTCCGCACAGCAGCTGTTTTCATCGACTTTAATCGGGACATGTGGGGGTATATCTCCTTAGGATATTTCAGGCAGCGGGTCACAGAAGGGGAAACCGGTTCTTCCACCATGCCCCACAAGGTCAATCCCATTGATTTTGAAAACAGTGAGGGCAATATGGGAGTGGCCATCTCTTTGATGGAACACCTGGCGGTCAAGCTTCAGAAATCCCGGTTCCAGCGGGACCTCAGTGACTCCACAGTGCTCAGAAGCCTGGGATCCGCCTTTGCCTATTTTTCCATCGGCGTGAAAAATACCATGAAAGGGCTTTCCAAGCTGGATCTGGATGAAACTGTCATCAGAAAGGATCTGGACAACAACCCGGAACTGCTGGCAGAACCTTTCCAGACAGCCATGCGGGTGTTCGGAGAAAAAAATCCCTATGAACGGCTCAAGGCCCTGACCCGGGGCCGCAAAATTGACAAAAAAGCGCTGGATGCATTTGTAGACAGCCTTGAAAAAGTGCCACCCGAATTCAAGGAGCGCATGCGAAACCTGACATCGGCCACCTATGTGGGCCTGGCTGAAAAACTGGTCCAGCAGTATTTTGACAGGTAAAATCAGGGACCTGTCAGGGGGCTTGTTTTTATGCTGCAAATTTTCTATATGAAAGCTGTTAGCTGTTAGCTGTTAGATGTTAGCTGTTAGATGTTAGCTGTTAGATGTTAGATGTTAGTTACCAGCAGGGAAAAATTTGTAATTGTTTACTGGAAGCTGAAAACTGAGCACTGACGACTGAAGGCTTTCATTAAACACTTTTTTTTGCCCCTGAGAAACCACAACAAATGATGAAAGTATAAGCAATCCTGTATTAGCTTAAAACTTTCATATAACCCCATGCCCTGCGGGCACAACAAATTATGAAAGTTATGAGTGGTGAGGTTTGAGTATTGAGAGAAGCTAAATTGATATTTTTTTCTCACTACTCAAACCTCATATCTCACTACTTTCATATAAAACTTTTTGTAAGGAGCTGAACAATGATCATAGGCATTCTCAAGGAGATCAAACCCCAGGAAAACCGCGTGTGCATGACCCCGGCAGGTGTGGACCAGATGAAGGCCGGCGGCCATACCGTGTATGTGGAGAAAAATGCAGGCAAAGGATCCGGGTTTGATGACATCCTTTACACAGAAGCAGGGGCTGTGATTTTAGATACCCCACAGGAAATTTATGACATTGCAGACATGGTCATGCATGTAAAAGAGCCCCAGCCCTCTGAGTACGGCCTGATCAAAAAAGACCAGATTGTTTTCACGTACCTGCATCTGGCTGCGGAAAGAGAATTGACCGATGCCCTGCTCAAGACCGGATCCATCGGCATTGCCTATGAAACCATTGAAGATAAAAAGGGCGGGCTTCCGCTACTGGCGCCCATGAGCGAGGTGGCCGGCCGCCTGGCAACCCAGCAGGGGGCAAAATACCTGGAACGTACCTTCGGGGGCAGGGGCCTGCTTTTAGGGGGTGTTACCGGTACGCCGTCCGCCAATGTCCTGGTGATCGGCGGCGGGGTGGTGGGGATTCATGCGGCCCAGGTTGCCTGCGGCATGGGGGCCAATGTCACCATTCTGGACATGAACATCGACCGGCTCCGGTATCTGTCGGAAATCATGCCGGCAAACTGCACAGCCCTGATGTCATCCCCGGCCCTGATTAGAGAATTGGTCCAGACAGCGGACATGGTAGTGGGCGCGGTGCTGGTGGCAGGGGCAAAGACCCCCCGGCTTATCACCAGGGATATGCTGCCCACCATGAAAAAAGGATCCGTGATTGTGGATGTGGCCATAGACCAGGGGGGGTGCTTTGAAACATCTAAGCCCACCACCCATGGGGACCCCATTTACGAAGTGGACGGGGTGATCCACTATTGCGTGGCCAATATGCCCGGGGCTGTTCCGCTGACCTCCACCATTGCCCTGACCAATGTCACACTGCCCTATGCATTGAAACTTGCCAATAACGGCTGGAAAAGCGTGCTGGATGATCCCGGGTTTGCCAAAGGGGTCAATTATGTGGGGGACAGGCTTGTGTGCAGACCAGTGGCAGATGCCTTTGATCTGCCCTACACCGACCTGAAAGAAGTAATCCGGTCAGTGGGTTAATTTTTTTTCGGCCGGATCAATGACAGCCAGGCAGATGGCTGCAAATGCAATAAAAAAAGGGGGGATATGGGAAATAAATGGACAGAAAACCATGGAAATATGCTGGTTGCGCTGGCCAGACACAGCATTGCACAAAAGCTTGCGCTGACAAAAACAGTGCCGATGCCGGATCTGTCTGATATCCCTGATACCCTGCTGAATGAAAAAAGGGGGATCTTTGTGACCCTCCATAAAAATGGGCAGCTGCGGGGGTGCATCGGCAATATCGAACCTGAAAAAAGCGTATTGGAAGGGGTCCGGGAAAATGCCGTCCATGCCGCCTTTGACGATACCCGGTTTGCACCCCTGACAAAAGAGGAATTCGATCTTATTGATATTGAGGTGAGCCTGTTAACCCCCCCCAAAAAAATGCGTTTTTCCAACACCCGGCAAATGCTGGACCAGATTACACCATTTGCAGATGGTGTGATTGTTGAAAAAGACCGGAACAGGGCCACATTTTTGCCCCAGGTGTGGGAGCAGCTGCCTGCGCCTGAATCTTTTTTACGCCAGTTGTGCATGAAAGCCGGATGTGATGCCGATGCCTGGCAGACCGGCGATCTGGACCTGTATACCTATCAGGTCCAGTCCTTTGCCGAAAAAACCAGCCCCGGAGGGAAAACTCATGGCCGTTGACCGGCAATTGCTGCACATTATTTCTACCATCACAGACCTGGATGATCTGGAGCGGTTTTTCAGGGACCTGTTCACCCCGGCTGAACTGGATGATATCACCCTGCGCTGGAAACTGCTCAAAGATTTGCACAACGGAATACCCCAGCGAAAAATTGCGCAAAAATACAAGATCAGCCTGTGCAAGATCACCAGGGGATCCAGGGTGTTGAAAAAAAAAGATGCTGTGGTGCCGCACCTGCTAAAACAGATGGATGACGACACCCCCTGATCCTGTTTTTTGCTGTTATATGAAAGTTTTAAGTTTTAAGTTTTAAGTGTTAAGCTAATACCTGACAGCCAACAGCTAAAAGCTAAAAGCCAACAGCTAAAAGCTAACAGCTAACAGCTAAAAGCTTTTAACAAGGTCCAGGGCCAGGGTGGACCACAATTCCATGTGCAGGTTTTTAAGGCTGTCTGTGGCCTGCCATTGAAACATGGACAGCTCCGGCCCGGCAACATAGGCCCCGGGCGTTGCGGTGCGTATCTGGAACACCGCCCCCAGATGGACACGGCCCACCTCTGTGATATTTTCATTGATAATGCCGCAGAAGACCGGCTGGTCTTTTTCCGGGCGCTCTGCCAGTTCTTCATCCAGTTCCCGGGTCATGCCTGATACCAGAATATCGTGGAAAGCGCCGGCAGCATCTTTTGTGTCTATGGGATTGATGTGGCCCCCGATACCCAGAGACCACAGATCATGGAGCCGTGCTTCACTGCCCTGGCGGTTGTATACGGCGGTCCGGCCCAGATCCGTTGTCTGCAGAATAATATAGGGAATCACCTGCTGCAGTGACGGATCATTTTCCGCATCGCTCCGCAGCACAAAGTCGTACCCTGCCCTGGTGCAGGTGTGCACAAACGCATCCAGGCCCATGGGAATAACCGCTTTTTGGGACATCCACTCTTTAGGCAGCCGGTTTTTGTGCATACACAATATTTTTTCCGTCTTTTGCAAACAAACCCCCTTTTTTTATATCAAAGCCGTCAGTATTCAGTCATCATCTAAAAGCTAACAGCTAACATCTAACAGCTTTCATTTTTTGTTGTGCCCGTCAGGGCATGGGTGTTATTTTTATGGCCATCCGTGTATGGTGTTTTCAGCATCCATATGGTAAGAAAACCAAAATTGCAACCCCATTAGAGAGGATTTTATGCGTTTTTTCAATAAACAGGCCATTGAGAGCCTGGATCTGGAAGATATCCAGAAATCTGTGGCACACGCCTACGGCCTGGTGCTGGACAATGCCTTTCACATGCCTGACAGAATGCATGTGTCCCACAAAGAAAACACCCTGCTGCTCATGCCCTGCTTTTCCGGTGACCATTTTGCCACCAAACTGGTGTCTGTGTTTCCGGGGGCTGCCGCATCCGGGCTTCCTGTGGTAAACGGCATCCTGGTGCTGGCGGACAATCACACAGGGGCGCCCCTTGCCATCATGGACGGGGCTGCGTTGACCGCGCAAAGAACCGGGGCAGTGGGGGGGCTGGCCGTGGCATGCCTGGCCCCGAAAACCGTTCACACGGCCGGCATCATCGGTGCCGGGGTCCAGGGCATAAGCCAGGCGCAGTTTCTTTTGTTCAACCGGAAAATTTCTACCCTGTGGGTGGCGGATCTTCACCAGGGGGCTGCCCGAAAAATGGCTGAAACCCTGAAAAAATCGCACCCCCATGTCAATTTTCAGGTCGCAAAAACTGCAAGGCAGCTTGTGGATGCCTGCCAGGTGGTGATTTGTGCCACCACAAGCAGACAACCTGTATTTGAAGCAGATCCTGAAGATGTAAAAGGCAAAACCTTTATTTCCATCGGCTCGTTTACACCGGAGATGAAAGAGCTTCCTGATGCTGTCATTGCTGCTGCAGATGCCGTGTATGTGGATACCCCTTTTGCAGCACAGGAATCAGGAGATATCTGTATCCCCTTGCAAAACCAGGTGGTATCCAAAGACAAAATTCAGCCCTTTGCCCCGGTTACCCGGAATCCGGTTGACACAGGCCATGACAAAACCTGGTTTTTTAAATCCGTGGGCATGGCTTTGTTTGATCTGACAGTGGCATCTGCGCTTTATAGGCTGGGAAAGGAAAAAAATCTGGGGCAGGTGCTGGAAATCTGAAAAGTCTGGGGCAGCTGCTGGAAACTTCAAGAGAAGATGAAAATCAAAAAAGAAAGGCAAAAAATGGAGCGGGAAACGGGATTTGAACCCGCGACTTCGACCTTGGCAAGGTCGCACTCTACCACTGAGTTATTCCCGCTCAGCAAAAGTTTGTCTTTTCTACTGTAAAATATCTGCCTTGTCAAGCATGTTGTTGAAATTTTCAATCAGGGCAAAAAGGGCCGGACATGTATGGAAAATGTATTGGTTACAGGCGGTGGCGGCTTTCTGGGCCGGGCAATTGTAAAACAGCTGCTGCAAAAAAAAATCAGGGTCACCTCTTTTTCCAGGACAAGATACCAGGCCTTGGAACAGATGGGAGCGGAGCAGATCCAGGGAGATCTGACAGATGCGCAGGCTGTCATGGCAGCGGTAACCGGTATGGACACGGTTTTTCATGTGGCGGCAAAACCCGGATTGTGGGGATCTTACGAAAGCTATTACCGTGTGAATGTCACCGGGACCCGCCATGTGATCGATGCCTGCCGGGCTCAGGGTGTGGAAAAACTGGTTTACACAAGCTCCCCCAGTGTTGTGTTCAATGAATCCCACATGGAGAATGTGGATGAAACGGTTCCCTATCCAGACACCTATCTGGCCCCCTATCCAAAAACCAAGGCCATGGCGGAAAAGCTGGTGCGAAAGGCTGCAGAACAGGGACTTTTGGCCATTATCCTGCGGCCCCACCTGATCTGGGGACCGGAAGACAACCACCTGGTTCCGGGCATCATCAAAAGGGCGGGAAATTTGAAAATTGTGGGACCTGCAGATGATCTGGTGGATACAATTTATGTGGACAATGCTGCCTGGGCCCATATCCTGGCGGCGGAAAAACTGGAGCAGAACCCGGATCTGTCCGGCAGGATCTATTTTATCAGCCAGGATGAACCGGTATCCAAATGGCAGATGGCCAATGCATTTTTAAAAGCTGCCGGCCTGCCCCCTGTTAAGGGGCATGTTTCAGCAGGTGCTGCCTATGCAGCCGGATGGTTTTTTGAAGCTGTCTACAAGGTTTTGAGAATCAAAAAAGAGCCTCCCATGACCCGGTTTGCAGCCAGGGAACTGGCCACTTCCCACTGGTTTGATATCACCCGGGCCAAAAAAGACCTGGGGTATTACCCGAAAATATCCACACACGAGGGCCTCAAGCGCCTGGAGCAATATTTGTCCCGAAAAAATTAAACCCATCTGAAAAATTAGGCTAATCTTATGGGCAGAAAAAAAGATATTCAATGGAAAAGGAAAGATATCCAATGGACAAAGGAAAAGATATCAAAAAAAAGTTGAACAGATTCTGGCATTTCGGATATGGTATTTTCCGGATTTCGGGCAGGGAATATGTTCGGGACCGGTGCAGCCTGCAGGCATCGGCCTTGACCCTGTATACTTTGTTGTCCATTGTGCCGGTCATGGCCATGGCATTCGGCATTGCCAAGGGATTCGGTTTCCAGAAATATCTTGAAAATCGGATGCTGTCTTTGTTTGCCGGCCAGGAACAGGTCATCCAGAATGTCTTGAACTTTTCCATCAATCTGCTGGAAAGAACCAAAGGCGGGCTCATGGCGGTGCTGGGCATCATCTTTTTGATGTATGCGCTGATAAAACTCATGGGCCACATGGAAGATACATTCAACAGAATCTGGCGGGTTCAGGGCAATCGCTTTATTATCCGCAAAATCACCGATTATTTCACCATTGCCATGGCAGCCGGGCTGCTGGTTATTTTTTCGGGCAGTGCCACTATTTTTATAACCGGTTATCTGGAAAAATTCATGGTAATCCTGGACCTTCCAGCCGGCCTGGGCCGTCTGATCTCTTTTGGCTTGAATATATTTCCCTTTGTGACTGTCTGGATAGTATTTATCTTTTTTTATATGTTTATTCCCAATAAAAATGTGAATGTCCGGGCTGCTCTGGCCGGAGGTATTATTGCCGGCACCATTTTTCAGCTGGCCCAGATAGCCTATGTCCAATTCCAGGTGGGTGTTTCCGCCTATAATGCCATTTACGGCAGTTTTGCTGCCATACCCTTGTTTTTAATGTGGCTGAAGGTTTCCTGGACCATTGTGCTGTTCGGCGCTGAGATCTCCTTTGTCTGGGAAAATTTTGATACGCTTCAGACAGATGGCCCGGAATATGAGCACATCAGTATCCGGGTGAAAAAACTGATCATCCTCAAAATAGCGGTTTTTTGTGTGAACCGGTTTGCCCGGGGCAGGGCACCGGTGACAGCCTTATCCGTAGCCGCCCATCTGAACCTGTCTGGGGACATTACAGCGGTTTTTTTGGAAAAACTGGTAAACAGCCGCATTCTTTTTAAAGTGAGTGCCCCTGAACCCGGTTTTACCCCGGCCCGGGACATTGAATGCCTGACTGTCATGGATGTTGTGAAAGCTTTCGAAAATATGGGAAAAGATGATCCGTATCTGGGTGACACCCTGGAGTTGACAGCACTGGAACAGAGCCTGGAACGATTTGCAGAAGCTGCCAGACAGTCTTCCGGGGAGCGGTACCTCAAAGAGATCTGATTGCTGAACGGGGTGTGGACAATTTATCTGGTGGTGATATCAAAGAAATCTTTGATATCGGCTTCCTTGCGGTTGAGCTGTTCAATGGTGAGCCTGAGCACGGCTTCATTGATACCGATTTTTCTGGTGCAGTTTTTGACGGTCACAGGCACCGGGTTTCCGCTGTGGCCGATCCCGGCTTTCTGGGTCAGGTAGTCAGCCAGATTTATGATCAGAGAATGGTACCTGAACTGGACCGGAGACGCATCCGGTGCATGGTGGAAACGGCAGGGAAGGACGATGGATTTGGGGAAATTCCACCGTTTCATCAGCAATCCTGTCAAAATGGCATGGTCCATTTCCAGCAGCCCTGTTTCAGCAAGATATAACGGTTTTTTGTTTTCCATGGCAGACTGCCGCACCTTGGTATATTCATCCTGGAAATACACGGCAAGAACAATTTTTCCCATGTCATGGAGAAGGGCGGGGATAAAGATCTTGTTGGCAATGCCCGGGTTGGTTCTCAAGGCCAGGGACTTTGCTGCGGTGGCCACCCCGATGCTGTGAAACCACAAGGCTTTCATGTCCAGGCGCAAACCATTTTTCCCGGCAACGGAAGACAGTATCCCCATCCCTAAGGCAATGCCGATGATTTCATCAAATCCGATAACGGTAATGGCCCGTTTGACGGTTTCCACCTGGTTCTTCTGGGGATAGTAAGTTGAATTGGCCAGCTTCAAAAGCGTTGTGGTCATTGCCGCGTCATGGGAGATGATATCGGCAAGTTCCTCGGTGGTGGTTTTATCATCTGACGTCACACTGATGATATTGTCCATGACCGCAGAAAGACCGGGAATATCGCTCCCCCGTTTCTGGATCATCTGCAGGATTTTTGTTTTAACGTCCATTTACCGCAAAGGTGTGTACTGGTTAAAGAAAACCTTGTTATAGGCCAGGGTTTCTTTTGCATGCCCCTGCTTGATCTCCTCAGGATACCCTATGGCGATAATGGATGCAACCTGCAGGATTTGGGGTATGTGCAGAATCTCTTTGACACAGGCATCAGCGGATTTGCCGGAAGAATGGTCCCGTTTGCGGATCTGTATCCAGCAGGATCCAAGACCTAAATCCTGGGCAGCCAGGTGAATGAAGGTGGATGCAATGGCCGTATCTTCCACCCAGACATCACTGGCAGCGGTATCAGCGCACACCACAATGGCCAGGGGTGCGTTTTTCAGAAAGGAAGACCCATGGGGTTTTGCAGCCCCGAGTTTTTCAAGCAGATCTCTTTTATCCACCACCACAAACTGCCAGGGTTTGATATCCCTTGAGGAAAAAGACCGCAGGGCCGCTTCAATCAGGGCGTTTATTTTTTCCTTTTCAACCGCCTGGTCCCTGTACCTGCGGATGCTTCTGCGTTCGCGAATCTGGTCTAAAAACATATGGCCTCCTGCTGGTTTTACGGATACCGGGTGATATTGATGTTCCCTTTGGCCTGCATCTCGTCAAATTTTTTGCGTAAAATCCGTTTAAAGTAATTTCTGGTGACCGGCCACAGCAGCAGCAGGCCGAAAAAATCCGTGATAAGTCCCGGTGTGATCAACACCACGCCGGCAACCAGAATGATCACGGCATCCAGCAGCTCTTCAGCCGGCGTAATACCCTGCTGCAGGTTCATTCTGACCTTGAGCATGGTGTGCATCCCCTCCATTTTGGCCAGCCAGGCCCCGGCAAATCCTGTGAGGATCACCAGCAGAATGGTGTTGAACCCGCCGATAAGGGTCCCCACCTTTATGAGCAGATACAACTCCACCACCGGAATCAGGGTGAAGCATAAAAAAAGCTTGAGCAGCATTATTGACTCCCAAAATAATTGTTATGCTAACATTATGATGATGCATGCGGCTTTGTCAAGGAAAACAGCATACACGGCCCAGCAGGGTACCCGCCCCTGGGGGTGGGCTCTGACCGGCCCGAGATCGTCGGGGGCTTTCAGATGCCGGACCGACCATCAGAATACAGGCTATGGCAAAAGCACAAACACCTGACTTGTTTTTACCAGCCCCCTTGGGATCTGACGGTCCTGTCACAGCCCACCCCCAGGGGCTCATCACAGGATTGCAAAGTGTTCTGTATTCCCTGTAAGTGAAAAGCAATCGGAATATTTTTTGCTACGTCACATGCCGGGTAATCCAATGTGAATCCACGGACTAGTGCCGGGGGGTCCCTACTGTTTGCGCAATATTTTGCAGCCGGTTGTTACATGGTGTTGGCATGCTCAGCGTTAAGAACGGCAAACTTCCATGAGAAGGCTTATGTCAAGAACAAATTCGTTCACGAATTATCCTTTCCCTCCATCCAACGAGTCTCGACCGTCACGCTTCCATCCGCACT